>NZ_JAWQUM010000007.1:0-348995 GCF_033447125.1 Rhizobium sp. PL01
CCCCGACAGCGGCGACACGCTGACCTTCACGGCATCGGCCGCCGACGGCTCCGCACTTCCGGCCTGGCTGAGCTACAACGCCACGACGCGGACCTTTACCGGCACGCCGACAACAGCCGGCACTTATGGCATCCGGGTGACGGCGGCCGACCTTGGCGGCCTGAGTGCCAACGAGACCTACAATATTGCCGTAACCGCGGCCCCCACGAGCTTCAGCCTGTTCACCGCGGCCAACACACCAGCCCAGACCAGCCTCAACGATGGCCAGCAACTCGAGGTCGGCCTCAAGTTCCAGTCGAATGTTGCCGGTAGCATTACCGGCATCAAGTTCTACCGCAGTGCCAGCGACACCGGCCAGAACGTCGTTGATCTGTGGAACACAGCCGGCACCAAGCTCGGCACCGCAACCTTCACCAACACCACCGCGAGCGGCTGGCAGACGGTAAACTTTGCCACGGCAGTCGCGATCGCCGCCAACACCAACTATGTCGCGTCGTATCACACGACCGGTGCATATGTGGCGACCAACAATTTCTTCACCAGTAACGTCACCAGCGGCCCGCTGACGGCACAGTCAAGCGCTTTGGCCGGCGGCAACGGCGTCTACCGCTACGGGGGATCAGCAACCACCGGGATATTCCCCAATTCCACCTTCGGCTCCGCAAATTATTGGGCCGATGTGGTGTTCCGGCCGCAGCTTGCCGCATAAACCATCGGAGGGGTGCCGGATGACGCGAACACGAAGCAAATGCCTGCCGTGCCAATGGCCGCTTCGAATGCCGATGGACAAGGGATGCCGATGAACAGGACCGATCGGCTACCCGTTACTGTACTTGCCGGCTTTCTTGGCGCTGGCAAAACGACGCTTCTCAGCCACGTTTTGAACAATCGCGAGGGTCTTAAAGTTGCCGTCATCGTCAACGACATGAGCGAAGTCAACATCGATGCCAGTCTTATTCGAAACATCGACTGCAACCTGTCGCACACGACCGAAACATTGGTCGAGCTCAGCAACGGCTGCATCTGCTGCACGCTCCGCGGCGACCTTCTGACGGAAGTGCGGCGACTGGCCGAAGAAAAGCGATACGACTATCTGCTGATCGAAGCGACCGGTATTGCCGAACCGCGCCCCGTCGCGGCGACCTTTTCCTTCCGCGACGAGAACGGGGTTTCCCTTTCCGATTTTGCAACGCTCGACACGATGGTAACCGTCGTCGATGCTGCTAGCCTGCTTGCCGACTACAGCAGCGCCGATCTGCTTTCCGACCGTGGCCTGCAGCGCGACGGCGAGGACGCGCGGACCCTCATCGACCTCCTGGTCGACCAGATCGAATGTGCCGACGTCGTCGTGATCAACAAGATTTCGGACGCGCCCGAGGCCCTCCGCGCGGAAGTCCGCAAAGTGGTTGCCGCACTCAACCCGGATGCACGTCAGGTGGAGACGGATTTCGGAACGCTCCCTCTTGCAGCGGTCCTCAATACCGGACTCTTCGATGAGGAAAAAGCCGCTGCACATCCCCTGTGGCACAAGGAGTTGTACAGCCCCGGAGCCCATGTTCCGGAGACCGAAGAATATGGGGTCTCGAGTTTTGTCTATCGCACAAGGCGTCCCTTCGACCCGGTGCGCTTTCGAGCCTTCCTGGACGATCCGTGGAGCGGTGTCATCCGCGCCAAAGGTCATTTCTGGCTGGCCACGCGCCCGCGTCACGTCGGTTTGCTGTCGGCCGCAGGGGTACAAAGGCGCTGCGAACCCATGGGCCTTTGGTGGGCCGCGGTTCCCCGGCAAGACTGGCCGGAGCATCTGCAGTTTCGCCAGCACCTGCAAAGCCAGTGGGACGCCGCCTGGGGCGACCGTCGCCAGGAACTCGTGTTCATCGGCGTGGGCATGGACGAGACGGGCGTTCGTGCTGCGCTTAACGACTGTCTGGCGAGCCCCGATCCGCGCGGCTGGTCCACTCTCAAAGACCCGTTTCCTGCCTGGTAACATCCGGTCGACGGGATCGTCGCTGCGAGGCGGACCCGTCTTGCAACCGCCGGCCACCATTTTGCGGCGCGGGTGTCGCTAAGTCAGACCCTTTGTAGCCTTGTCCAACGGAAATCAACGTCGTCGCATCATGTCTGCCTGCAGCAGGAACGGATTTTTCACGACGTCTTGGGCTTGTCAGTTGCGGAATGGTTGGCCGCCATGACCACGATAATTATCAGCCATAAGAACCATCGCTTCCGGCCGCTAGCCTCGCTTAAGCAGTCTGGCTCTGTTTCAGGTTCCCGCTGGGCTTTCGGTTGGTCGAGGAAATGCTGTTGGAACGCAGAATCATAGTCTCGTATGAAACGATCCGGTCGACGAAATGGTGGTTTCCATTAAATGCAGGAAACCGTGGCTAGGGCGGGCCGTCGATGCCACTCGTTATGTTCTCGATGCTCTGATCCGGAGCGGCCGGACGAGCAGGGTTTGGCGCAGGGCCAAATTCCGATCGAACGACAGTGGCCTTCCGCTTTCGCGTGGCGTCGTTTTTTAACTCGCGGACATAAGCTACGTGTTTTTGGATACCTCACACCACAAAGTGCATATCCGAAAACGAAGTCTGGGCCGCATTTCTCATTCGCCAAGCCTTGGGACAGGGCCGTACCCGTCGAAGGCATAGCTGTTGAGGATCTGGCGCCCCTCAAAAAAACGCCGTTCAATCGCCGTCATGCCAGCCTCCTCGCAGATTATGTGCCAGTTGGCGATGATTGCGGCGGTCTGATCATCGATAACCGTGCGAGCTTGCGCCTGTGATAGCAAAAACGACGGCGCGACCGCCAAGACGTTCACCAACTGCGCAGCGCGACTTCCTCCAGCGACAATCATCGCTTGGTTGGCTTCCGGTGTTCCACGGCGTTGCGGGGCTATATCATATGCGGGCGTCAAGTTGAGTGTATCCCCGTCCCAGAAGGCGGCATGATTTCTTGCATGGTCGTCGGTGTTTCCAACGAGAATGTTGAAGCAAAGCCTCGAGAAAAGTTCGGTCAGGTTTTCCAATGGATCGGAAAACCGAGCTCGAATGATTTCCGCAAGCATCTGATACGAGATATGGTGGGCAGCGAGTTCATTCTCCTGTGTCCAAGTCAAGGCAGAGACCATTGCACGCCTCTGCCATGACGCTCCGACTGAAATGCGGTCGAAGCGTTCGACGAGAAGGACATCGCGATCCAAGACCCGATCTATTTCTACCGCCGCCACGGTCATACCAGCACGTGCTGCCAGGCGCATGGTTGCAAATTCCGCCTTGACCATCGCGAAGGTGTCATTCGTGGCCGAGAATTTCGCGATCAGCTTCCTCGGTTTTCCCGCCTGGTGGTCTTCGACGAGGGCCTTTGGCCGCGCACCGCCGATCGAACTGCCATGAAGGATGACACGGCCCAAGCCTTCGGGAACCGGCTCCCCGGCTTCCACTTTGTCGGCGAAACTCTGCAATTCCTTCAGCGTCGCATAGTCGCCCTCTCGCGCAATGTGCTCAGTCGCGCCCTCCTGAAAATCCAGCGCACCGATCCTGTCTGAGCCGGAATGACGCATGAAAGTCATTTCTCCGAAGGTGTCCTCGTCGATCGCGTCCCGCTTCAGTCCCAACAATTCATTGACGATAACGCGCCGGCCCCATCGGTCAGGCAATGCGTCGCGCAGGGATGGTGCGAGAAAATGATCGGCCGGCGGTTCGATGATGCCCGCGCCGAGCGGCAGGTCGAGATCAAAAACGGCGATTGCGTTTTTTCTCTCGAGGTAGCTGCGCCCATAGTTGAAGAAATAGCGATCCCTCTCACGGACTACGCGCCCCGCGACAACCGGCTCGACTTCTCCCGGCAACCATATCCAGACGTAAAGTTCGGTGGGATCAGAAATCATCTTTCAGCTCCGGCTTTTGACGGCGGACGCGTGCAGGCAGAAGCTGGAGTTTTGTCCTGGTTTCCGAAAGTCGGGCTTTGGTCTCAAAGGTGCCTCCGAACAAGGGCAACCCAACCATCGTCGCTGCTTCTAAGATGTATCCGACTGCAACTGTTGGTTTGCCGGCTTCGATCGCGCGGATCGTCAGCCGCGAACATCCGGTTCGTTTGGCGAGATCGACCTCCGTCCATCCGCGAAGCTTTCGAGCCGCCTGAATCTCGGCCGCAAGCAATTGCAACGCTGATCGGCTGGCAAGTGAAAGCGACAAAAAGGAATTCGCATTGTCTGTCATGGCATACACAAATGATGTTAATATCTATTTTAGGAGATATCACGTCAGGAGATCGATAGCAAGATTCCGGTGGTTTTATCTGTCTTAGTAGATATTATCGGCTATAATGTATATTATAAAAGACAAGTTCTGAGAGTGCGGTCGATGGATGCCAATTAACGTGAATGTGATGCCTTTTGCTGAATTTTCAACCGAAGCAAGTCTATTGCTTGAGTACAACACACCGTGGGCAAGAATTTCATCCACTCCCTCCTGAAAGCGACCGCGCACCTCACCAAAAAACGACAATGTTTCAGCTTTGACATCCATCGGTGCATTCAAATCAAGCTGCGCCAGTCGCCGCCCGTCAAAGCGATCTGCACAGCTTTAACTGCATCCGGCTCCTGTTGAGATGGTTGCGTCCCAACGTTGCACCATTGAAACTTTAAGTAGTGCAAATCAACCTGCCCGGGGAAACCGTGTCCGTGCTTTCTTGAAGGGCTTGTGGTTCAGTCAGCACGGAACTGGCGGGGCAGCGGTTCGAATAGGTTCAAGACCTGGAAACATACTTCGACACTGTGCTCACCGCCGGCTGCGATCCGTTCTCAAAGACGGATTTGTGCCCCAATCTTGAGCTTTGCAGGCTTTCCAGCAAGTTCCGAAAGCTGACGGTGCTGCAGACTGGCGCAGTTGAGCGATCCTGTGTTTAAACATGGAACTTTGACCCCTTTCGGCGCCGAAGGTTGACCCCGGTGGGCCTATTCTAATACGCGGTAAGATAACAGGGTCTTTACACGCGACCGGGGAGAAGCTTCAGCGCGCCGTGTGGGGTTAAACGCGGCGACGAAACACACCTCTGATATTACTTAGCAGCCACCCGCAAACCCGTGTTTGAAAAAATCAGACGCGACGCGCAGAATTTTTTCTGACGGGGTCTTGAAACGAAATATCTTCGAACAAAAATCATAGTCACGGCCGCTCGTTGAGGGCCGGATACACCGGAGGCGATCCCTTTTGCGCCTCCAAGTCCATGTTGCTTTACGGAGGATATGGTTATGGCAACAGCTTATGATTATGCACCGCTTTTTCGCTCCAGCGTGGGCTTCGACCGGGTGTTCAACTTGCTCGAAAACGCCCAGCGCGGCCGCTCGAGCAACGACTGGCCGCCCTACGATATCGTCAAGACCGGCGATGACACTTATCGGATCGCTGTGGCGGTGGCTGGTTTCTCGCAGGACGAACTCACCCTGACATTCCAGTCGAACCTTCTGACAGTCACCGGAAATAAGGGCGAAGCGCAGCAAGACGGCTATCTGCATCGCGGCATTGCGGGCCGCCCGTTCGAACACCGGTTTGAGCTTGCCGACCACGTGCGCGTAGCGGGTGCGGCACTCGAAAACGGTTTGCTTTCGATCGATCTGGTGCGTGAAATTCCGGAAGCTATGAAACCTCGAAAGATCGAAATCAGCGGTAAAACCGAGATGGCCGAGAAGGGCCGTCCAGCTCAGATAGAAGCTGCGAAGGCCGCTTGATGCGTCACATCCGGGGCGCCGTGGTATCGGCGCCCCTTCCTTTCAACGATCGGGCTTGAAAAGGAGACACGACGATGAAACCCGATAGGTTTGAGAAGCCTGTAACTATTCTGACCGGTCTTGGTATTCCGACACCGGTAAGGTCGGTCATGCAGGCCTATCGCGTACTTTGCGATTGGCCGGAAGGACACCGCGACCGGGCACACACCGTCGCACTGAACGCTTGTCATGCAGCGCTGAACGGCATCGTTGAGGCCGAGACCGCCCGTAGCTTGTTTGTCGCCTTTGCCGAAAGACAGGACGTGCTCGCACCGGATCTCGATACCCTGGTGGCAATACGCGGCAGATCGAAAAGCGATCCGCATATCAATTAGAGCTTCGAAAGCAGAGAGCGTTGAAAAACGATATCGCCAATCTCGATCAGAATGGCTCGGCGGCTGCGGCAATCTCCGCGGCCGCACTGCTTAATCCCGCACGTCACTTCTCCCATCTAAGCAAGGTTGTCAGCGCTCCAGATCTTTCGGTGGGCGAAAAACGCGCCATCCTGGCGTCCTGGGCTTCTGATCTTTATACCCTTGAATTAAAGCCGACCATGCGCATTGTTCCAGCGGGGTCCCGGAAAACAACCGATATGACGTGATTGGAAAACACTCGGATCGGACTTATCCAGTTGCGATAAGCGCCCACGTGAGCTGACCAGCGTTTAACAGGGGTACGCAAGTGCGGCATTCCGTCCAGGATTGCTTCAATGACAATTTTGAATTCGGGGCCGTCAGAGCTTTCCGCCAAAGGGGCGAGCGGGTCCGGGCCTATTCTCGCACTGCATGACATCAGAAAAAGCTTCGGTGGGACGCTCGCGCTGAACGGCGTGAACTTGTTTGTCAACCAGGGGGGAAGTGCACGGCCTCATCGGCGAGAACGGTGCGGGCAAGTCGACGCAGATTAAAAACTCTGTGCGCAATCGTGAAGCCGGATTCTGGGGTAATCACTTTTGCCGGTGAAGCCTATTCGTCACAGACGCCACGGGATGCAAAGGCTCGCGGGTTGCAAGTTGTCCACCAGGAATTCAATCTGCTTCCGTATCTTTCAGTGGCGGAAAACATCTTTATTGAGCACCGTCCCCGAAACTTCATGGGTGTTGCGACGCGGGAAGCCACAACGAGCGCGCTCGCGTAGGGCTTGACGCCATCGGGCTTACCGATATCGACGTGCGCTGGCCCGTGGAGAGGCTCGGAATCGCGCATCGCCAGTTGGTGGAAGTCGCTCGCGCTTTGATGACCGAAAGTCGGGTGCTAATCCTCGATGAGCCGACTGCAACGTTGACCTCGCGGGAGACCGAGCGATTGTTCTCGATCGTTGGAGAGTTGACAGGAGCGCAGCGTCTCGGCGCGAACTGGTAATCAGCGTCACGCCGTACGTCGCGGCCTACGCGGTAACGGAATAATCGGTTCGGATTCTTCGCGTCCTCCATGGCGCGCAGGAATGGCCTAACACTACGCCAGCCAGCTAGACTTCGACATCAATGCCGAAATCAAAGGGTCTGCGGTCCGACTCCCTTCAAGGCGACGGGATCGGATGTGGCACCTGTTCGAACCGTGACTTTCAACTGTCGACTTTTAACGCAGCGATGAGAGCACGCAGCGCCGGCGGCGACTGGCGGCGGCTAGGGTGATATAGAAAGCAGCCCTGAAACATCGGACACCACTCGTCAAGAACCTGTATCAGACGTCCCGAGGCGAGATCCTCGGCAACGTCATCTTCCAGCAGATAGCCTAGGCTCGAACCAGCTCGAACCGTCGCGGCCGCCAGATCGCCATCGTTGCCGATAAAGGACCCGGAGGTCCTCATCTTGATCTCGCGTCCGTCACGCGCAAATTCCCAGGGAAGAAGTCCGCCTGAGCTTGCAAGCCGATAGCCGATGCAATTGTGCTCTTCCAGGTCGTATGGTGTTTCTGGCTTGGGATGATGTTCGAAATAGGACGGCGTCGCGACGACGATCGTCCTCAGGTCGGGGCCAACGCGCACGGCGATCATATCCTTGGGAACCGTCTCACCGAACCTGATTCCGGCATCAAAACCTTCTGCAACGATGTCTGTCAAATGATCATCAATACTCACTTCGACCTGGATTTCCGGATGCGCGAGCAGAAAAGCCGGAAGCTTGGCCACCAGTACGGTTTTTGCAGCATAGGAGAAGGTGGTTATGCGCACCTTTCCTGTAGGGCTGTCGCGCCATTCCGCCATCGCACCGAGCCCTTCCTCGATGGTCGCCAGCGCAGGCCGTATGGATTGTAGCAACCGAGTGCCCGCTTCGGTCGGTGAGACGCTGCGGGTGGTTCTGGCCAGCAGCCGGACGCCGAGCCGTTCCTCCAGACTTCGCATCGCGTGGCTAAGCGCAGACGGCGACATGCCAAGTGAGGCCGCCGCCCGCGTAAAACTTCGCTCGCGCGCGACAGAGGCAAAGGCCATGAGATCATTCAGTTCGCCTCGTTCCATTGATGCAGTGTGCTCACAAGTTCATGCGGCGAGCAATGGCTAATGTGGCCACGGGCTTCCCGCTAGGATCCGCCCAAGCATGCAGCCGAAACAAAGAAGGAAATTGATCATGGACCTGACAAGCTACCGCACTCTTGGCCGATCTGGCCTTGCCGTCAGTCCTCTTGCCCTCGGCACGATGACTTTTGGTGCCGAGCGCTGGGGCGCGGGCACCAAGTCAGCACGTGCACTCTTCGACACCTATATCGACGCTGGCGGGAACTTTTTCGACACGGCCGATGTCTATTCGGCCGGACGCAGCGAAGAGATGTTGGGAACCTTCGTCGCCGATACAGGTCTTCGCGACCGCGTTGTCATTGCAACGAAATCAGGTTTTTCGCGCAGCCAAGGGACGCCGCTGCACGGCGGCAACGGCAGCAAAAACATCCGGTTGGGGATCGAGGGCTCGCTGAAACGGCTGCAGACAGACTATCTCGACATGTACTGGATGCACGTCTGGGACCGGACCACGCCCGCCGAAGAGGTGCTCCAGACATTGAGCGATGCGGTTCGCAGCGGAAAGATCCTCCACTACGGGTTCTCCAATACGCCATCGTGGTATGCCGCAAAGATAGCGACGCTGGCAGCTGCCCACGGACTTCCTGTGCCGATCGGGATGCAATACGCCTACTCCCTCGTTGATCGGGGCATCGAGCTTGACATACTCCCGGCAGCAGTCGAATTCGGGATGGGGCTTGTTCCTTGGAGTCCTTTGGCAGCCGGTCTGCTCACCGGCAAGTATGGTCGCGACATGCTCGCTCATGCGGGCGAAAGGGGCGGGATGCCGAACCAGGCTTCGGGTGATGAGGCACAGGAGAGCAATGGGCGGCTCAACGGCGACAATCCGTTCGGCGGCATGCTGTTTACTGAGCACAACTTTGATGTCGTGGATGTCGTGCGACAGGTCGCCATCGAACTGGATCGACCTATGGCGGCGGTGGCGCTGGCGTGGACCATTCAGCGCCCCGGCATAGACACCATCTTGATCGGGGCCAGCAGGGCCGAACAGCTTTTACAGAACGTGGAGGCTCTTGATGTCGCCCTGACGTCTGATCAACTGGCACGGTTGGATCGGATCAGCGCGCCGCCTTCGTTCAATCCTTATTTCATCTTCGACCTGCCAACCCAGGTGATGTTTGGAGGGCAGACAGTTCGACCATGGATAAAGTCAGTGTAGTTTCAATCCGCTCTTTGATCGGACCAAGAAACAAATCCCGGTGACGCCGGCGTTCTGCTTTGCCCATGCGCGCCGAAAGTTCTTCGAACTGGCCGATGTCTCGCGCAGTGCCCGGCGGGGCAAGGGCTTGAGGCCTGTCTCGGCGACAGCGTTGGAAGCGGTCAAACGCATCGATGCGCTGTTTGACATTGAGCGTGATATCAATGGCAAAAGCGTCGAAGAACGACTTGCCGTGCGCCAGGAAAAGAGCAAACCGCTGCTCGAAGAGCTGGAGGCCTGGTTGCGGCAGGAGCGTGAAGGCTTGTCGCGATCCTCGCCGGTGCTTGAGCCGATCAACGACATGCTGTCGCGCTGGCAAGACTTTGCCAGATACGCCGATGACGGCAGGATTTGCATGACGAACAACGCGGCGGAAAGAGCCCTGCGCGGCGTGGCCTGCGGTCGAAAAAACTGGAGCTTCGCCGGGTCCGATCGCGGCGCAGACCGGGCTGCCATCATGCTGACCCTTATCACCACCGCCCGTCTCAACGATATCGATCCGAAGGCTTGGCTTACAGACGTGCTGGCCCGCATCGCGGATCTGCCCGTCTCCCGCCTGCACGAGCTGTTGCCGTGGGAATGGAAGAAGATCAGGGCGGCGGCGATACCGGTTGCTGCGTAAATAACTGCCGAAAAAGCTCTTCCGATCGGCGTAGTCCCTCATCCGTCAGAACAAGCGACTTCGACTTGTTCACCGGATCGCCAATCAAGCCTTTCTGATGCAACCGATCCGTCGTTCCCCAGTCAAAACCCTTCCAGGCGCAACGCCCGTTGTGAAGCGTCAGCCATAGCAGCGCCAAAACCGCATCATCGATTTTGCCTTCGTCGATCTCCATTCCGCAATTTACCACGCGCGAAAGCAAAAATCCTGCGGTCCACCTCGGATGGATACTGGCTAAATGAGGTGACCACACGTGGAACGGTAGCCGCGCGATACGTGCAGAAACGGTTTGCTACGACCGGCGCGGGCGACGCATTCAACCGCGGATATCTTGCTGATCGCGTGACCGGCTTACCCATCGAAGCAGCCTGTCGGCCGGCACATTGCGTTGCAGCGGCTTCTGTGGGCACCAAAGGGGCATTTACGGTGATGAGCGAACCGAATTAAGCCGCACTCAACGGAAAGTTTTGCTTCAGGTTGCGCGCAGCAAGCGCGTAGCCACCGCCTGCACCATCAATAAAATGCACGTGGTCTCGTGCCGAAATGCTGGGGACGAAGCACGTCATCAATGCGTTGTCTTGCCTGTGAATGCCATATCTACAGCACCGCCTTTGTGCGGCTTCTTGAAGGATTTTTTCGATCGCCTGGAACTGCTCGTCGCGAATATCGACCGTCATTTTCAATCCATCATCGAATTTGCGAAAATCAGAGTTTGCGGAAACCTCTGCCTTGTAGCGCTTTGCATTGAACCCGCCTATTTCGAGATTGAGGCGGTCGAGGAGAAGAGCAGCAACTGTCTTTGAAACCACCAAGATCTTTTTCCACAGCTGGCTTCCCCCAGGTGCAAGCGCGGCGGCCTCATATTTCAGGCCGCTGGTGGTAAATCGAAGTGGTGGCCCTTCAGCGGGGAGGGGATGGCCTTGCCGCTGCTGCTCGCTCATCAAGCCGACAATCGTCAAAATCAGATGGCGAAAGGCATCGCCTGCACCCTGATCTCCTGGGACGACAATAAGCGAAACAATTTGGCCTTTCGAAGCAGGAATGGGATCCCAACGGCAGGACAGACCCGTAAGATCGGGCGCAGAGATATCCAACGCCCCTTCGATGTGGAAATGGCCCACCTTCATTTCGGACTCCGCCCAGCTTATACCGCCGCCTGAGAACATCGCATAACTCACGTCGGGGCTGACGCCCAGCCGCAGCACACGAACGTCTTGGCCTGCCGCCCGGATACTGTGCACATGCACCAATGCTACGCGCAGTTCGAGTTCGAGCGCCTCTTTTGCCCATCCTTTCACTGCAGCAAGAACGTCCCTCGCGTGAGTTTTTGCAGAGCCAGGCAGCGCCACTGATGCACCATCGCCTCCAAACGCATATGGATAATCTGAGCGTCCAAGCGCGTTCAGAAGAGCCGAAATGACACTCACTCCGGCCATATTGACCGCTTTGTAACGGCCCGCGTCAATTGCGCTCGATGAATCAACCACATCGGAGAGCGCAATGACCCAATCCTCCGGCACAGGGGTGTAGTTGGCTGGATCGGCGACTGCAGAAAATTCAGTTACCACGACAAGGCTGTTCAAAAAGGCGTCATCGATAGCATTGCTCAAAAGCTCCTCCCCGTTTCGTCGCGGAATGGCGGAATGATTGTGTCTGTAATCGGCAGGTCTTTATAGCACGCTGGCAGGGTTCGAGGCCCCCAAAATTCCCCGCCAGCCAATTTTGCGTGAGGCATGTGTTCTTCGAGTGCGACGTCTACATCGATCAGAGTGTATTGAAGAACTCCATCCATTGGTTGAAGCGGAAACCGCTTCATGTGCAACGCGCCTTCTGCGTGGAGGCCCGGCGACCTTCTTTCAGGCGATCTCGAGATCGCCTGCATGCGCACGCTCTGAGCTAGCCATGAGCGGTGAGATAGGTGGCAATAGCCGTCGCCAATTTTTCAGCGCGCTTGAGATTATCCGGATCGGTTAGCAGATATTCAAAGACCCAGGCTTCGATCAAACCCGTCGCCGGAACATTGCTGCTGGAGATCACCGGATGCTGCGCTGGCGCCAGCAGAAGATCATCCGCATATCGCGCTATCGGCGAAGCGATGGAATCCGTGAGTGCCACGATGCGGGCGCCGTTGTCGCAGGCGTAACGCACCATATCGACAACATCCCTCGAGTAACGCGGGAACGAGATCGCAACGAGCAGGTCGCCACTGGTAACCGAGATCAGCTGTCCGGGATTGGCACCGGCAATGATATCGCCGTCCATCCGCTTGGCTTCCTCGGCAATCAGGACGGATCGAATTTTCGTGATGGATGTTGGTTTCCGCTGCTGCGTTGGTTCCTTGGGCAATATCGCTCACGACCGTCTCTTTATGAAAGGGTCAGCACCGTTTGCGTGGGGTCTAAGCGCAAGATGCAGGAGGCATATACTTTTGTGATGCAGTTATTAACACGCGTTCCACGCGACGTGGCGGCTACCAGACAATAGGCGTTCCGTCATAGGCGTAGAACTTTCCAGTGTCTTCAGACTTTAATTCGTCAAGCATACGCAAAATGCGGCTTGCTGCTTCATCGGGCTCCGACCTTGCGTGACCGGACGAAAACGGCTCCGACAGGGAAGTGGATACTGTTCCTGGATGCACTGCGACGATCAATGACGAGGGGTTGATCCTGGAAATCTCAATCGCGGCGGTGTGGACGATCTGGTTGAGTGCAGCCTTCGAAGAACGGTACGAAATCCATCCGCCAAGCGCGTTGTCGCCGATGGATCCGACCCGTGCAGACAATAGCGCAAAAATGACCCGCTTTTTTTTCGCAATCAGCGGAAGAAAATGTTTCAGAATCAGGGCTGGTCCAACGGCATTGACGGCAAATTGGGCCGTCATCGACGCGTACGTTATCTGCCGTATCGACTTCTCGGGCCCCAAGCCGTCAATCGTCAATGCACCTGTCGCGCAGAAGATGAGATCAAACTCCTCCGTCTTGAGCGCTTCTGCAGTCCGATGTACCGAATTCTCATCCGTGACGTCGAAACCATCTTTGCGCCTTGATAGACGGACGACCTTGCGGCAGTTGCCGTCCATCTCCAACTGCCGTGCCACAGCGCTTCCAATGCCGCCGCTGGCTCCGATCACCAACGCAGAATACCCGGCCGCCAGTGACGTCATCAGTTGGTCGGTCATTGAGACCTCCTTGTTTGCACTGGGTTGCCTCCTAGTGCCGCCACTATCCGCGAGCGAGCATGATAAACCGCGACTGATCCGTAGCGGAGGTCTCGAACAGCCCGGTAAAGCTTGTCGTCAGCGTCTTTGCCCCTTGCTTGCCGATGCCACGCATCGCCATACACATATGCTCGGCCTCGATCATCACCGCAACGCCTTTCGGTCTCAAGCTTCCATCGAGCGCATGGGCGATCTGGGCGGTCATGGTCTCCTGGGTTTGCAAACGGCGGGCGTACAGATCGACCAACCGCGCCATCTTAGACAGCCCAAGCACGCCGCGGTCTGGAATGTATGCGATGTGCGCAATCCCATGAAACGGGACCATGTGGTGCTCGCAGTGGGAATGAAACGGGATGTTCCTGACGATTACCATGTCTTTGTACCCGGCGACTTCCGAGAACGTCTTCGACAGCACATCTTCCGGAGCCATGTCGTAGCCGGAGAACAGTTCGCGATAGGCTTGCGCAACACGCCTCGGCGTATCGAGCAGGCCTTCGCGTGATGGATCTTCGCCAGCCCACCGTATAAGCGTGCGCACCGCGGCCTCTGCGTCTTGCTGGGTCGGCTGTTCTGAGGCAGGAAAAAGCGCGCTGTCCGTGATGATCGCATCCATGAGAGATACTCCAAATATGGATAGGTGATGCGGATACGGTTGCGTCGGGGTTTCAGATCAAATCAGATAAAAACGGGCACATCGCTATCGCAAATCCGCGCTTTGATCTGATGCGGTGATGGGTTCGTAACCGCACGACTCTCACAGGGACTTTGACAATGTCACCTAAAATCGCAATCATTGGCGCCGGGATAGCGGGATTGACGGTCGCACGAGCGCTGTCGGCCATTGCCGATATCCGAATTTTCGAGAAGAGGAGGGGTGTCGGAGGCCGGATGGCAACCCGACGGATTGCGGACGTCTCGCTCGACCATGGCGCGCAGTACTTCACCATAAGGGACCACCGTTTCCGCGATTCACTGAAGTCCGCGCAGGCCAACGACGTGGTTCAGTCATGGAAAATCGAGTTCGCGTCGCTGGGCGACGATGGAACGGTACGGCGCGTTAATCCTCACACGGAGAGATATGTCGGCATGCCGTCGATGAGCGCTCTGCCGAAGTTAATTTCCATCGGTCTTGATGTCCGACTCGACTCGCAGGTTGCCGCGATCACCGGGGATCCCTGTCGATGGTTTCTTCACCTAGCGGATCGGCTGGAGGGCCCGTTCGACTGGGTTGTTGCCGCTGCGCCAGCACCACAATCTGCAGCCGTGCTTCCATTCCGATTTGCACACCACGACGCTATCGGCGTCGTCGAGATGAATGCATGCTTCACGTTAATGATCAGGCTGACGTGCGACGGCAGATTGCCTTACGCCGCTGCTCGAATCGACGACCCTATCATCGATTGGATTTCCCGCAACAATACCAAACCGGGTAGGCATCAGGCACCCTGCCTCGTCGTGAACTCAAATGCCGTTTGGGCCGACGCCAACATCGACAAGCCGCTCGAAATTATCCGTCATCACATGCTTGCGGCGGTGCAACGTAACATCCCGCTTGCGCCGATCGAAGCTGATACCGCAGTGATCCATCGCTGGCGATATGCCAATGTTCAAAAGCCTGCGGGACAGTCCTATTTGCTGGATCGGGCATCGCAACTGGCCGCCTGCGGTGACTGGTGCATCGGCGGGCGAGTGGAGGCAGCCTATCTAAGCGGGGCTGGCCTTGGAGACGCGCTGTGTGAAATCATCGAGGCATCGGAATGAACGCCACCGCACGCAATGTAGCGACCGCTCTGACTTACCTGGGCGCATTGCCATTCTGGCTGCTTATGCTTTCTCCGGAGACCTTCTTGGATGTGAACACAGCATCGGTCTTCTTGTCGTATGGCGCAATCATCAGTTCTTTCATGGCTGGGACGCTTTGGGGAACCGCGCGCACTGGCCGAGGCGACTTGTTGATTATCATGGCGAGCAATGTGTTCGCACTGGCCGCCTTTGCAACCCTCGTGCTCGGTCTGTCTTTGACCACACTGATCGTTCAGATGGTGCTATTCGGAATTCTGCTTTTGGCCGACCACAAAACCCGTGCCGGGCGGGAAGATCAAGGCTGGTATTTGCAACTTCGGCTGCGGGTGACCTTGATCGTAGCCGTTGCCTACGGCGTCGTGCTGATTGACCGCGCTCTGTCTGTGAGTGGCTGATGGCGATATCTGAAACCAGATTATCAGCAGCGTTAGGAACGCCGGAATAGGGACTGTCGGATACGGTCAAGAACAAGGTGGTTCTTGTATGGCTTTCAAGCGCGGGTCGCTCGCTGTAAAGACTTTCGACCGGTCGCCTGCCTTGCCACTCTTGTCACGATCGCGTCAAAAAAGACCTTGTTGTCGACATCCGGGATATGATCCAGCCTTGAACTGTGAAGTTCCTTAGGCAAATGCCGCGCATCGTTGTGTTCGAATGAGAATTGTGCGTTTGTTTGATCCATATGCACAAACAGCCGTAATAGGGCGATGAAAACAACCGTGCCAGCTCATTCAGATCCCGTTGAACAACTGAAGCGTGGGAACGTCATTTGGTTGCCTGCAACGTTCAATAGGAGAATTAGGCATTTGGACAAGCCAAGGCAGGGTGTGGATGAGGTGGAGATCACCCGGCTGCTGACTGCGGTTGCGGAGCGCGGCGACGTCGATGCGTTCGAAATGCTCTACAATCACTTCATGCCAAAGATACGCGCCTACATGTCGAAGATCGGCGGGAAAGGTATTTCGGCCGAAGAAATGGCGCAGGAAGCCATGCTCAAGGTCTGGAAAAAGGCCAAGCTGTTCGATCCAGAACGCGGCCAGGCTTCAACCTGGATATTTACCATCGCACGGAATGTGCGGATCGACGCCCTGCGCCGCGGTCCACGGCCGGACTTCGATCCGAACGATCCGGCCTTCGTGCCGGATGATACGCCAGCGGCAGACACGGCACTCGATCGATTTCAGGAGGCGGAGCGCCTGCGGGCGGCAATGGCGTCGCTGCGACCCGATGAGGTGAAGGCACTCAAACTGTCTTTCTTCGAGGACATGACCCACCCGGATATCGCCGCAACGCTAGGCATTCCGATAGGAACTGTGAAATCAAGGATTAGAAACGCATGTCTCAAGCTGCGCGCACTACTCAAGGACGCGTGATCGTCCGGCATCACGTCAGCGATGACATGCTGATGTCCTATGCAGCCGGAACACTGTCGGAAGGATGGAGCATCGGCGTCGCAACACATCTGCCGTTTTGCCCAGACTGCCGTAGACGTCTGGCCGAGTTCGAGAATATCGGCGGCTTTTTTCTGGAATGCCAGGATGCCGATAACAATGCTGTTTCCGGATGGGAGGACATGAAAAACCGCATCGAGCGGCCGGACGAAAGCGGCAACACTCACGTTATTCGTCGAGATCCGCTTTTGCCAAATCCCCTGCTGTCGTATGTTGAAGCCGCAGGCGGTCTGCGCTGGCGCTCTCTTGGCAGAGGTGCAAGTCAGATGAAAATACCGACATCGGACCCCGGCACCGTTGTCCGGCTTCTTAAGATCCCCGCAGGAAAACCTGTTCCTGAACACAGTCACAGAGGCTGCGAACTGACGCTCGTGCTTGCCGGAAGTTTCGGTGACTCGGTCTCGGTATTTAATCGCGGCGATGTCGAGCTCGCCGATGATGAACTCACGCACCAGCCAAAGGCAGCGCCGGGAGAGGATTGCATCTGTCTTGCCATAACCGAGGCCCCGCTCAGGTTCACGAGCCGGATCGTGCGGCTGCTACAACCGCTTCTTGGAATTTAACCATCATTCTGTGGTGGTACGTCGAGACCAATGTGTTCGGGTGTGGGTAGTGGCACGATGAAAAAGGTTTTGCAGAACGGCGAGTCCATTCGATTTCATAGGAGGGCCTAGATCTATGGGCTCGCTCATCAGTAATGGGCGTTGTCTCTCTCTTCGCACGAAGGCCGGACGCTCGCCGCTGTGGCGCGACGAGCACGCCCCTTACCAACAACGCCCATTCGAAGTGGAGTTGGAAACAGGCCCTTTAGCGCGTTATGCCGCTTGTCGTCAGAGGCGAAGCAATTCCAGACTACGCATCCAACAGACTTGCGTGCACGCTCATTCTCCTAACGTGTTCATCGCGCAGATTGACACCTTTTTTAAGATGTCAGCCGTTGAGTTGCAGCAGGTTTGAGACGGCGAAAATATCCTTGTCGCCACGCCCGCAGAGATTGACGATGATGATCTTCCCCGGCATACGCGGCGCGCGTTTGATAACCTCCGCGATAGCGTGAGAGGGTTCAAGTGCAGGTATGATGCCTTCTTCGGTGGAAAGAAGCTGGAATGCATCGAGTGCTTCCAGGTCAGTCGCCGACGCATAGGTCACACGCCCGCTCTCCTTCAGCCAGGCGTGTTCAGGACCGACGCCGGGATAGTCTAGCCCAGCTGAGATCGAATGGCCCTCGGTGATTTGACCATCCGCATCCTGAAGAAGGTATGTTCGATTGCCATGTAGCACCCCTGAACTGCCTTTCGTCAAAGACGCACAATGTTCTTGGGTGTCGAGCCCTTTTCCCGCCGGCTCCACTCCGACCATCGCAACGCTTCGGTCATTCAGGAAGGGGTGAAAAAGACCGATCGCGTTGGAACCGCCGCCGACAGCAGCCACAAGCATGTCCGGCAGGCGTCCCTCATGTTCGACGATCTGCTTGCGAGCTTCCCGCCCGATAACCGTTTGCAGGGTCCTCACCATCTCGGGGTAGGGATGCGGTCCGGCAACTGTCCCGATCAAATAGTAGGTGTCATCAACGTTGGAAACCCAATCACGAAGCGCCTCGTTCATTGCATCTTTCAAGGTTCCATTCCCGGACGTGACCGCCCGTACCTCCGCTCCAAGCAATTTCATCCGGAAGACGTTGGGGGCCTGACGCTCTATATCTTTTGCCCCCATATAGATGACGCATTGCAGACCAAATCTTGCTGCGACGGTTGCTGTCGCCACGCCGTGCTGGCCGGCACCCGTTTCGGCGATGATACGGCGCTTTCCCATCCGCCGGGCGACCAGGATCTGACCCATGCAGTTGTTGATCTTGTGTGAGCCAGTATGGTTCAGCTCGTCACGTTTCAGGTAGATGCGCGCCCCTCCCAGCCGACCGGTCAGCCTTTCCGCGAAATAAAGCGGGCTCGGCCGTCCCACGTAGTGCCGTGAATAGTCGTCAATCTCGTCCCAATACAAAGGGTCGGTCTTGCCACGCTGCCATTCCTCGTTCACCGCGAGCAGCAACGGCATCAGCGTTTCAGGGACGAAGCGCCCGCCGAACTTCCCGAAAAATCCATCAGCGTCGGGAAGCAAAGGACGTGAACTGTCAAACATTACTTGTATCTCCGGTTTTAAGCCGGATACGTATAGTCGGCGATGTCAGATTGATAAGAACTGGTGATTCCCGACGCTAATGCAGAGCACCTCGTCACAACAGACCGTGTCGGTCATCCCGGTTTCTCTTATCGGACAGTCGGAGAGCCCCAGCGATGGTTCCACACGCAGTGTGCAGTCGAGGCCTTTCCAACGGTGCTATAACTGCTTGTTGGGCGGCTTCCCAATGGTAAAGTGGCCGATAACGCTCACAAGGCCCGGGAATAGTGATGACGAAGTAGTGGATCAACATGCCGTAAGTCCTGTTCAAAAAAAAGCAGGCGGCGTGCCCGAACCATCTGCGGGCGCTCCATTACGAAGCCGCGACGATACTCCTCAAAACCAGGGGCCTTGGCATCCTTCAGACGAAAGATGCAGTTCCGCCAAAGGGCGCTTGAATGGAAACAGACTCACCGGGACGAACCCGAACAAATGTCAGACCCATGCGGCCGAGCGATCAGGCAATGCGCAAGGTGCTAGCTGTCCTCAACGAACGAGCCGAATGACGCAAAGCACACGCTGCCGAGCTTATTCGGATCGGGAGTGGCCGTCCTTCGAGACATCCAGTACCAGTTCGTAAGACGTACTGCGGCCGCCGGCTTCCCCTCTGCGCAAAATACCTTTGGTCAAGAGATAAGCGATGTCACGCGAGGCCGTGTCTTGGGATGCATTCGTCAATTTTGCCCATTTCGTTGATGTGAGCTTCCCGTCGAAATTCCCTTCCAGTAACCGGTTCAGAACCTTGGTCTGTCGGGGGTTGAGATCACACGCGGCGTGGGCCTGCCAGAATTCGTTTTTAAGCATGACGTTGTCGAGGGTCAGCAATGCGGCGCCCACTGCATTGCCCAGACGATCCAGAAACCATTGAACCCAGTTCGTAATATCGAGTTCCTCTTGAGCCGTTATCGATTGTAGTGCTTCGTAGTAACCGGTACGGGATTTCTCGATAGCTGCGGACATGGAATAAAGCCGCTGAAATCCCCCGCCACCGCGCGCAAGCGTCATGTCGGCAATGGCGCGGGTTATGCGGCCATTACCGTCGCCGAAGGGATGGATCGCCACAAACCATAAATGAGCGACAGCTGCCTTGACGAGAGGATCCATTTCCTGCGATCCGTTAAACCAATTGAGGAAGGCCGTCATCTCCGCCTCCAGACGGTCGGCGGGTGGTGCAACATAGTGTACCTTCTCGCGTCCGAATGCGCCGGACACGATTTCCATGCGGCCACCGGAATCGTCCCGCCAATCGCCGACGCGAAGCCTGTGTCCCCATTCGTTGCGGCCGGTCGGAAATAGGGCCGCATGCCATTGAAAGAGACGTTCGGCTGTCAATGGTTTGAAACAGTCGATCGTAGCATCTAGGGTTATGTCAACGATGCCCTCGACTGAGCGGTTGGGTGTCACGAAGCCGTCAATGCTTATGCCAAGTCGTCTGGCCAAAGAGGACCTTACCTGTTGCTCGTCCAGCCATTCTCCCTCGATCGCTGAAGATTTTACAACGTCATCAGTCAGAGCCCGCAGAAGTGTTGCTTCATGGGTGCGAAAACCAAGGAGCTCTACACGACCGATTAGGCGGCCCTGATCAAGGCGAACTGTCGCGAGACTGGCCGCAAACTCGTCTGACCGCCATTCAAAAACTGGCCAATTGGGAGACTGCCAAATATAGGTCATGTTTTAGAATAGTCCGCTGATGCGGAGAATAGCAAGTTTATTATCCGCAAAAATGCGGAGAATAATGAATGTTATCTCCGCAAGGCCGTCAAAAGGTGAAAGGGCAATCGTCTAATGCAAGCTGATTGGAATTTACAGACCAGTGGCGAGGCTCAGTCTAGCACTTCCTTGCACAACGTGCTTTTGGAGGCAGCTACATAGTTTTTCTAACCAACTGATTGACATCCACTACGAGCGTCAATGATCGACGCAGCGCAGGTTGAAAGTTCAGGTCCGTTCAAGGCGTCCTCCGCGCGAAAAATTGGAGCCGGGAGTGGAGCAGCGCCACAAACCGGGACAGGAACAGATTCCGTTCAACGGTTTGAGGTGTCACGCGCGGATCGATACCTTTGTGCACGGCGGTCATTGCGGAGCCGTACATCGCCTACCGCCATGCAGATGTGCCCATCGGCATCCCATCCATAAAAATGGTTGCCCGACCTACCCGCGCAACAGCAGCAAAGATCAGCTCCGGGGCTGCATCAGGGCCAGCCCGACTGTCGATGCGGCTAGGATGGCGGTAAGAGTTAACGGTCCCGTAGCGCCATAAGTATCAACGATATAGCCTCCAACAACCGCGCCAATTGTGATTGCCACCTGGAATGAGGTCACCATCAGGCTACCAGCAGCCTCCAGCGCGTCGGGCGCGGCGCGAGACAGATTGGTTGGCAGAACGACCGGCGCCATGCCGAAGGCGAAGCCCCACAGCGCCACAAAGCCGAAGGCAACACCGATATGCACACCCCAAAGTACCAAAGCAAGCGCCGCAAACGCCATCAAAGCGGCAGTGACTGCGAGGGCGATGCGGATATTGGCGTCGGCCATGCGACCACCGGCGATGTTCCCGATCACAGCGGCGATGCCAAATCCGAGCAGCGCCAGGGCAATCGGACCGGTTGTCAGGAGCGTAACCTGCTCGAGGAAGGGGCGCACATATACCGAACCGGCGAAGTGGCCCGTCATCAGCAAGAGGATCGCTAGCATGCCAACCTGAATGCCACGCCGCCGTGTCAGCCGGAAGACGTCGCCAAGGCTGTTGCTTGTGGTTGCAGGCAAGGTCGGCAGACTGAGCCACTGTAGCAACATCGCAAGTGCGGCCAGACCGGCTGTCATGGCCATGGCGGTGCGCCAACCCAACCAGTCGCTGATTAACGCGCCCATTGACGGAGCGGCGATGGTGGCGAGCGAGACGCCAAGAGTGACGATCGCCATGCCCCGCCCCGTTGCATTGGCGCCAACCAGTCTTGCCACGACGGCAACTGAAAGCGCCCAGAAAGCGCTGAGGGCGATGCCCAGACCGGCTCGACCTAACAACAATAGCCAAAACTCGGTCGCAGTCGCCGCAAGAATGTTGGAGCCGACAGCCAATGCGCTCAGACCAACCAGCACCGTCTTGCGGTTCAGTCGGCCAATTAGGACATTGCTCAATATAGCCGTAACGGCGCCGACAGACGCGGTGGCAGTAACGACCTGTCCGGCCATCCCCTCGGTAACGCCGAGATCGCGCGCCATTGGGGTCAACATGCCTGCCGGCATGAACTCCGCCGACACCAGGGCAAAGCTGGTTGCCGCCATTGAAACGACCGCGAACCAGGTGGCCGAGCTCCACGCGGCTGGCGGAGCGATATCGGGATCTTTTACTGCGTCTTCAAGCTGGAATGTCGTGTCCGCCATTGAGGTATCTCCAAGAGTTGGAGATCTTCATAGACGAGTTTTCTCGGATGTGATGTGTCTTAAAATCCGAAATCCATGTCCGTTCGTCCGGAAATTGTGCGACGCACAACGCCCGGCGAGACGCTGGTAATGCGCTTGAATGCGCGCGCGAAGGATGCCTCAGACTCATAGCCCAACCGGGTAGCGACATCGGCAACCGACATGCCGCTTTGGACTAACAACTCGCGGGCAAGCTTCATGCGCATGCGGGCAAGATAATGTACCGCGCCTTCCCCCAACACAGCGCTGAAGCGCTCGGCGAAAATCGAGCGCGATTGACCTGCCACGGCAGCGAGTCTTTCCAGGGTCCAGTTCTGGCCGGGGTCCCGGTGCATGGCTGCTAGCGCGCGGCCGATATTGGGGTCACGGATGGCGGCGAGCCATCCAATTGTTGGGGCGCCGCTGCAATTGACCCAGCAGCGAATGAGCCGCGCCGTGAGCAGGTCCGCCATTCGTGACAAGATCGTGGCGCTGCCCATCTGTGGATGGGTTGCCTCCACCGTCATTGCGGCCAGCAGCGGGCCAACGATCGGGTCGTTGCCGGCCACGTCACAGCCCTTGATGATTGGTGGCATCAAGGTGATCAAGGGATCGAGAGCACAAACGCCCAAGGCCATCGAGCCGCAGAAAAGGGTGCTGGTAGCCCCTGTCCCTTCTCGCACCACGTCGCAAACGTTGCTTCCCAACCTGGTCACCTGACATCCGTTGAGGGAGCCGTCGGCAACATCCGGCGCACTGGCAAGTCTATGGGCGACGCCCTGCGGCAGCAG
Organism: Rhizobium sp. PL01; assembly: GCF_033447125.1. Classification (NCBI taxonomy): domain Bacteria; kingdom Pseudomonadati; phylum Pseudomonadota; class Alphaproteobacteria; order Hyphomicrobiales; family Rhizobiaceae; genus Rhizobium; species Rhizobium sp. PL01. Next base: position 22,974 of record NZ_JAWQUM010000007.1, read on the forward strand.
CACCAGATCGCCATCGCGCAATTCCTGCCAGCCTAGCGTTGCCGTATGGATCCAGCAAGGACCTTGGCTGACAAAGTGAAAACGAAGCAGCTGTTGCTGCGGAAATTCGATGCTCCATGGGTGACGGAGTTCGCAACGGCTATAGTTAACCCCGCTCAAGCGGAAGTCCTGCAGGACTTCGCTCAGTGCATCTACTGGAATATGCGGGGAAGACGATTGGGACGAACGGTCAAGCATTCGCGTATTGTAGATGCTAAGCGTCCGGCAGGCAAATCGGAATCAAGGCCAGTAGATTTGCCAGTCCAATCACTTTCGGCGCCAAGGCGGGGCTAGGCGAACGGCGTCTGACAACACAGGGCGTCTTGCTTCAAATCCGGATTGCTTTATGTCTAAGTCATTATTTTTCAAAGAGTTTTGAAGCCAATAGAAGCATGCAAGACGTATCTTACCAAGACCAAACCGGTGGGCTGTGCTGCATTATCGAGGAACGGATCTGTTTGCGCCCCTGCAAACTTACCATCCGCTTTTTGATCGCTAACGATCACTTACACGCCCGTGAGGTTAGCGTGTTGGGTTCGATCCCCATCAAGGCGATGTATTGTTTTGATCCAATACTTTGGCGCTGGAGGATGAACTGGGCTACCCGAGAGCCGCTAGCGAAATCTGCTTACACTAAAATAAAAGCGACGGATTAAGTCGCAAATGCTGTAACATTAAATCCTTATTAAGCATTCCGGTGACAATCATGAGTGGCAAGCGGAAAATAACTACCCGCGACGGTTCGAAGAATATCTGATTTTAGAGAGGCCCAGCATCATATGCGAAATTCTCACATTCATGATCACCTGACAGTTGCCAAACTTAGCGCAATTGCGGCGCATGATACAATGCTCGCCTACTTGATCGATATGGCTATCATCCATGAAGCGCAGAGGTCGAAGCAAGACGCACCGAGTGCGGCAATCGACAAAGCGGCTTAGATCTCAAGCGCTGAGACCCAAAGCGCATCGACTTAACTCGTGGTAAGCCCCAATGCACCAGCGATGCGTTAACAGCGTCGGTGCATTGCGTTCGAACACAGTTGCAACCGATCTGCGCTTCCTCATCTCTGGATGTATTGATAATAGGATGTCCCGTTCCGATCTCGATACCAGCCTTAGCGGCAACACCGCGTCCGCCATCGATATTGAATCGGGCTTGCCGTTTGGTCTCTTATATCAGCGGGGCTGGGGAGGCGCGGACCAAACGTCCACATCCTCGATGCAGGTTCTTTTCGGTCCTCTATCGTAGAGGCAGAGTTTGGAAACGTTCGAGCCACGCGATCGATCCGATATGAGCATCCCAACTTGCTACATATCCACTCAGCCGTTATACTGTTTTTGAAAAACAGTATAACGGCGGATTCGAGCGCATGAAGTTAATCGACCTCATGTATCAGACGATGCTTGCCGAGCTAGGCCAGCGCTCGCTCGACGCCGCTTGGACGGCTCATTTCCCCTCGGAGGGTCGGTTCACTCCGGCCAACATCAAGGGGAGCAAGTACTGGTACTTCGACATTCCGGATGGACATGGTGGTACGAGACGTCGTTACGTCGGGCCTGCTGACGATCCGGACATCGCGCAGCGCGTAGCTGATCATAAGCGGGACAAGGACGATCTACGCGCTCGCAGGCGCATGGTTAACACGCTGACCCGCGAAGGCGGGATGGTCGCTTCCGACGCCATGTCGGGCGACATCGTTGAGGCTCTTGCCGACGGCGGTCTCTTCCGGCTCCGGGGTGTCCTAATCGGCACGCTGGCCTTTCAGTGCTATTCAGGACTGCTGGGCGTCCGCCTTCCCATGGCTGCAATCCTGACCGGCGATGCGGACATCGCCCAGGACTATGCCATCAGTCGGGAGGTTGAAGACAGCCTGCCTCCGATCGTTGAACTGCTACAGAGCGTTGACGCCAGCTTCCGGCCAGTTCTACATCGATCCGGCTCCGCAGCCTCGTCGGCGTTTCAGAATGCCGACGGCTACAGGGTTGAATTCCTGACGTCGAACCGTGGTTCGGACGACTACATCGACCAGCCGGCGAAGATGCCCGCCCTCGGCGGCGCCAGCGCGGATCCCCTACGCTTTCTCGATTTTCTCATCAGGGATCCCCTGCGGACAATGCTACTCCACCGAAGCGGTGTCCCAGTCGTCGTCCCTGATCCGTCCCGATATGCGATCCACAAGCTCATAGTCGCCAGCCGTCGTCACGCTGACGGGCAGGGACCAGCGAAGCGAGACAAGGACGTTCGTCAAGCGGCGCTACTCTTTGAAGCCCTGCAGCAGACGAGGCGATCTGCCGACTTGGCACTCGTCTACAACGAGGCGTGGGGGCGCGGCCCTGCTTGGCAGGAAGGTATTCGAACCGGGGCGGGAATGCTGCTGGCACAAGAAGCTGAGCGGTTCAAGACGGTCCTGATCGAGGGGGCAAAGAAAAACCGCGAAGACATTGAGCTTCCATTTTGAGGATGGCCTGCCCCGCTTCGAAAGCCAAGTAGCTGACTTGATTCGAAGTCGCGAAAACAAACAGGGTGTCGAGAGTTCGAGTCCGCGCAAGGCGCTCAATGTCCGCGTCTTGATAGCCGCATGCGCTCGATGATATGCCGGCCCGATCCTTCGACATGTTTGCCGATGGCCTGTGCCGCGCCCTCGGCGTCCTGCTTCTTGATGCAGTCGAGCAATTCCCGGTGCTCCGAAAGCACGTTCGCCTGGCGGCCGAGAGAGGTCGGAAAGCCGCGGCTGATCGCCCAGAGAATTTCACGGTGGCGGACCCAGAGATCGACAGCATGGCGATTGTAGTGTTTGTCATACATCAGGCGATGAAAGCTCATGTCGAGTTGCGAGTGCGCCAGTTCGTCGGTGAAATTGAGCCGTTCGATATCTGCCTGGATGCGCTCCAGGTCCTCGACATCGGCTTTTGTCACGATGCCAACGAACCAGCGCGTCAGGGCAGGTTCAATCAGGACTTCGATTTCACAGATATCGCGAACGAACTCCTCATCGATCGGGCGAACCCGGGCGCCGCGATTCGGCTCCATGATCACGAAGCCTTCGCCGCGCAGCTGTTGCAGCGCTTCCCGCACGGGATTGGTGGACGTCCCCATACGACTGGCGAGTTCGGATACCTTCAGCCGCTCGTTAGCACGTAGCCGCCCATGGATGATGTCGTCGCGAAGGCGCTCATAGATCGAGCCGCCGGCTTCGTCTGTTGTGTCTTCGTCAGTCGCCGATCGCGGCAGGGGTGTCATCGTGCTCATAAGACAACGTTTTAATGCAATCGCGTTGGTTTTGCCAAGTGCCAGCACGTGTCAAATGAATAAATTAATACATCTATCTTGACAAATAATGTACGATCTGGAAGTTTTCGTGCAGCACGAAGCCGGGAGGGTACCAGGCGAACGTGATGGAGGAGGCCGGTTGAGGCCGGTGATCAGGAGGAGAAGACATGGGTTACCAGCAAAAGCTGCGTGGCCTCGTCGTATCGACGGGGTTGCTGGGCGTTTCACTAATGGGTTTCGCCAATCCAGGCGTGGCGCAGGACTACAAGCAAGCGCCGATGCTTGAGGAAAAGGTAATGAGCAACGCTCTTCCTGCGGTAAGCGACCGGCTTCCGGAACATCCTTTCGTCGAGACGATGGTCGATGGTATCGGCAAATACGGCGGCACCCTGCGCACGACAATCCTTGCCAATGGCGACCAGTATAACCTGACGCGCACCATCGCCAATGAGCTTCTCGTTCGCTGGGATCCGCAGTGGAAAACGATCGTCCCGTCGCTTGCCGAGGACGTCAAGGCATCCGCCGACGCCACCACCTATACCTTCAAGCTACGCAAGGGCCTGAAGTGGAGCGATGGTCAGCCCTTCACCGTCGACGACATCATGTTCTGGTACGAAGATGTCTTCATGAATGACGCGCTGTCGCCGGCCAAGAACCCGACCTTCGTCGTTGCGGGCAAACCGGCAAAGGTGACGAAGATCGATGACGTCACCGTCGAGTTCAAGTTCGATTCGCCTTACGGGCTCTTCCTGCAGCAGCTTGCCTACGGCCAGGGCCATTTGCCGGTCATTTACCCCAAGCATTATCTCCAGCAATTCCATGAGAAGTACAACAAAGCAGGCATTCCGGAGCTTCTGAAAGCCAATCCGGCGGCGGGCGATTGGGTTGCGCTGTTCAACTCGAAAATTTCGATGACCTTCCAGCCGCCGTTCTGGCAAAACCTCGATCTGCCCACGCTCAATCCTTGGGTGCTCACCGTTCCCTACGCGGACAGCGAACGTGTCGTCGCCACCCGCAATCCCTATTACTGGAAGGTCGATCCGGACGGTAACCAGCTGCCTTATATCGACGGCATCACCTGGGCAAAACTTGACGACCCGCAGCTAATGGCGCTGAAGATGACGTCCGGCGAGTTCGATTTCGCCTTCCGTCATATCAACAATGCGACGTTCAAATCCGTACTTTTTGACGGCCAGGAAACCGGCAACTATCGTTTCGTCGATGTCAAGGACCTGCCGGCCAACGATGCTGTCATTCTCTTGAACCTCAACTCTACAGACGAGACGAAGCGGAAGATTTTCCAGAACAAGGATTTCCGCATAGCACTGAGCCACGCCATCAACCGGCAGGAGATCATTGATCTCGTTTATGTCGGGCAGGGCGCCCCGGCACAGGTTGCAACCCAGCCGGAACATGAGCTGTTCAACGAGCGCGAGGCAACGCAATACACCGAATTCGATCCAAAGACCTCCAACGGCATGCTCGACAAGATCATGCCGAAAAAGGATGCGGAAGGGTTCCGTCTCGATGACACGGGCAAGCGCTTCACCATCAACTTCATGGTCGCCGATGTGTTCGGGCTTTCCTATCCCGATGTGATGCAGATGGTGCAGAAAGACGCCAAGGCTGTCGGCATTGACATCCAGATCCGCACGACCGACCGCGCACGTCTTAACACGATGTGGGCTGCGAACGAACAGGACGCCTATATCTGGAACTGCGTCGGTGGCCTGTCCGAAGTTTACACCGATCCACGGTGCTACATGCCGTTCCAGAAGGCCGATATCTTCTTCGCCATGAAGTGGAGCGAATGGTATTCAAACCATGCGACGGGCGAAGAGCCGCCGGCCGAGATCAAGGCTTTGATGGCATCCTACGACAAGGTGAACGCCGCCGTCACCGACGACGAGCGCCGCGAGAAGATGAAGGAATTCCTCAATCTTTCGGCCGACAACTTCCTGAACATCGGGATTTCGCGCCCCATGCCAAAATACATGATGGTGTCGAAGAACCTGAAGAATGTCGTCGACGGTATTCCGATCACCGGCAACCTCTGGCATCCGGCGCCGACGCTGACCCAGTGGTATTTCGACAAGGCCAATTAAGGCTCCTCCCGGTGCCGGTGGGGGATGTCCTTTTTTCCCACCGGTCGCCCCTTCGATCAAATCGAACGGTTAGGTCCCATGCTCCGTTATCTCGCCAAGCGGCTGGTGTTCGCGATCCCGACACTCTTTGCCGTCTCCATTATTGCCTTCATCATCATCCAGCTGCCGCCGGGCGACTATCTCACGACGCTGATGGCCGACTGGGCAAGCCAGGGTGGTGCCGTCGAAGCGGGAACCGTGGCCGCCATGCGCGAACGCTACGGTCTCGATCAGCCAATCTATTTCCAGTACTACAAGTGGATCGCCGGCATCATCCTGCATGGCGACTTCGGCATTTCCTTTGAGCTCGGAAAGCCGGTGACCGAGCTGATCTGGAGCCGCCTCGGTTTCTCGCTGCTTCTGTCCTTCCTGACGCTCTGCTTCGTCTGGGCCGTAGCAATCCCGATCGGCATCCTCTCGGCAGTGCGCCAGTATTCAATCTCGGATTATTCCGCGACATTCCTTGCCTTCTTCTTCCTCGCCGTGCCGGACTTCCTGATGGCGCTTTCGGCAATGTACGTAATGTCTGCCTATTTCGGCCAGAGCGTCGGCGGATTGTTCTCACCGGCCTACGTTGATGCGCAATGGAGCTTCGGGCGTCTCGTCGATTTTGCCGGGCATGTCTGGCTTCCGGTGATCGTCATCGGGCTCGGATCGCTGGCGGCACTTGTGCGGATCATGCGCGCCAACCTGCTTGATGAACTGTCCAAGCCGTACGTCACCACGGCGCGCGCCAAGGGCATGTCGGAGTTCGAATTGCTTATTCGCTACCCGGTGCGGCTCGCGCTGAACCCGCTGATCTCAACGCTCGGCTGGATACTTCCCGCCGTCATATCCGGCGAGATCATCGTCTCCGTCGTCATGAGCCTGCCAACCACCGGCCCGCTTCTGCTGCGCGCGCTGCTTGCCCAGGACATGTATCTCGCCGGCTCGCTCATTCTCCTGATTTCCGTGCTGACCATCATCGGCACGCTGATCTCGGACATCCTGCTTGCCCTCACTGACCCGCGGATCAGGTTCCAATGACAGATATCACCCATCTCCCACCCGAAACCGGGCCATCACTTGACCTGCGCGGCAAGGATATCGCCGTTGCCGGCCAGTGGAAACTGTTCTGGTTGAAATTCAAGAAGCACAAGATCGCACTCGTCAGCCTGGTGGTGATCTGCTGCATGTACCTGATCGCGATCTTCGCCGACTTCATCGCACCGTTCGATCCAAATGCCACCAATGCGCGCTTTACCTATGCGCCGCCGCAGGGCATTTCGCTGATGCTCGATGGTTCGTTCCGGCCGCATGTCGATCAGTTGTCAATGACGCTGAACACAGAGTCGATGCGCCGGGAATTCGTGGCTGATCCGACAAAGCCCGTTTCCATCGGGTTCTTCGTTTCCTCCGAGCCCTATACACTCTTGGGCTTCATCCCCTTGCAGACCAAACTGTTCGGTCTCACCGATCCACAGGTTGGCGATAGCCTCTATCTGTTCGGCGCAGACCGGCTCGGCCGTGACATCTTCTCCCGTGTTGTGCACGGCGCGCAGATCTCGCTGTCGATCGGGCTTGTCGGGGTGTTTCTCAGCCTGATCCTCGGCGTGACCATCGGTGGCATCTCCGGGTTCTTTGGCGGCTGGACGGACCTCGCCATCCAGCGGTTCATTGAACTCTTGCGTTCGATCCCCACCATACCGCTCTGGATGGGACTTGCTGCTGCTATCCCCGTTGGTTGGCCGCCGCTGCGCACCTATTTCGTCATCACGCTGATCGTGTCGTTGATCGGCTGGACGAGCCTTGCACGGGAAGTGCGCGGCAAGTTCCTATCCCTGCGCAGCGAGGATTTCGTGACCGCCGCCCGCCTGGATGGAATGAGCGAGATCGGCATCATCTTTCATCATCTTGTACCGTCGTTCATGAGCCACATCATCGCGACGCTGACGCTGGCGATCCCCTCGATGATCCTGGCCGAGACAGCATTGTCCTTCCTCGGCATCGGCCTGCAGCCGCCGATCATTTCCTGGGGCGTTCTCCTGCAGGAGGCGCAAAACATCCGAGCCGTCAGCCAGGCGCCCTGGCTTCTGTTCACGCCGGCCGCCGCGATCGTGATTTCGGTGCTGTCTCTCAACTTCCTCGGCGACGGTCTCCGCGATGCCGCAGATCCTTACGAGGCACTGACATGACCAACGACACTATCCTCAAGGTTGACGATCTGAAGACCTATTTTCCAACGCGCACGGGCCTGTTCAAGGCAGTCGACGGGGTGTCGTTCGAGCTGCAGCGCGGTAAAACGCTCTGCGTCGTGGGAGAGTCCGGCTCCGGCAAATCGGTGACGGCCCGTTCGATCCTGCAAATCGTCGATCGGCCCGGTCGCATCGAAGGCGGTTCCGTCATCTTGACGCGCGCTGATGGTTCCACGACCGATCTTGCCAAGCTTGACCCTCGGGGCAAAGAGATCCGCGGCGTCCGTGGCAAGGAGATCGCGATGATCTTCCAGGAACCGATGAGCTCGCTCTCGCCGGTCCATCGGATCGGCGCTCAGATCGGCGAGGGCCTACGCATCCATTTCGGTGTATCGAAAAAGGACCAGCGCGAGCGCGTGCTGGAATTGTTGCGGCAGGTTGAGATTCCCCGGCCGGAAACTGCGATCGATCGTTACACGTTCGAGTTTTCCGGCGGCATGCGCCAACGCGTGATGATCGCGATGGCGCTGGCCTGCAATCCGCAGGTACTGATCGCCGACGAACCGACGACGGCGCTCGATGTCACCACCCAGGCGGAAATCCTCGATCTCATCAAGCGGCTGCAGAAGAGCCACGGCATGGCGGTGCTGTTCATCACCCATGACATGGGCGTCGTCGCCGAGATCGCCGACGAAGTACTGGTCATGTATCGCGGTAAGGTGATGGAACGCGGACCTGTGGAGCAGATTTTTCATGCGCCGCAGGACGAGTACACCCGTGGCCTGATCGGCTCGGTCGTCAAGCTCGAGCGAAAGGCGGAAATCCGCCTGAAACGGCCGGAAATTCCCGCCGACACGCCGCCGCTGCTTGACGTGAAAAACCTGTCCATGACGTTCCCCACAGGCCTCAAGGCGGTGGACGATGTCTCGTTGATTGTGCGGCCAGGCGAAACGCTTGGTATCGTCGGCGAATCCGGTTCCGGTAAGACGACGATGGGCCGCTGCCTTCTGCGCATCTATCAACCCCAGAGCGGGGTGATGGACTTTCGGCGGGCTGACGGTGCGAATGTTGATATTCGCACCGCAGACCGGTCAGACCTCAAGGATATCCGCCGTGAGATGCGGATGATTTTCCAGGATCCGGTGGGCTCGCTCAGCCCGCGCAAGACCGTGGCCCAGATCATCGCCGAGCCGCTGAAGCTTGCTGGCGAAAAGGGGAAGGCGCTGGATGATCGTGTTGCCGAACTCATGCAGCAGGTCGGGCTAGAACCCGCCTGGCGCGAGCGTTACCCGCATGCCTTTTCCGGCGGTCAGCGCCAGCGCATCGGTATTGCCCGTGCGATTGCCGTCAAGCCGCGGTTGATCATTGCCGACGAAGCGACGTCGGCGCTCGACGTGTCCCTGCGCTCACAGATGCTTGACCTGATGATGAAGCTGCAGGACGAGATGGGCCTGTCCTATGTGTTCATTTCGCATGACATGTCGGTGATCCGCTACATGTGCGACCGCGTCGCCGTGATGTATCGCGGCAAGATCGTCGAGGCAGGTGACACCGACCAGGTCGTCAACAATCCGGCGCACGATTACACGCGCGCCCTGCTCTCCGCCATTCCCAATCCAGACCCGCGCGACCGCCGCATTCACAACCGCTTCCGTTACGACGAAGCGGCTGCCGCGCGCACTGATTCAGCCAACGGATAGACCGATGAAAATTACCGATGTTAAAATCATAGTGTGCTCGCCGGGCCGCAACTTCGTCACCGTCAAGATCTTCACCGACGAGGGCCTGACGGGTGTCGGCGATGCGACATTGAATGGCCGCGAAAAGGCCGTCGTCGCCTATCTCGAAGATCACCTGGCGCCGCTCCTGATCGGACGCGATCCGTCTTGCATCGAGGATACCTGGCAGTATTTCTATAAGGGCGCCTATTGGCGCCGCGGCCCGGTGACGATGGCGGCGATCGCCGGTATCGACACGGCACTTTGGGATATCAAGGCCAAGGCGGCGAACATGCCGCTCTACCAGCTTCTCGGGGGTGCCAGCCGTGAGAAGGTGTTGTGCTATACCCACGCCCAAGGCACCGATATCGCCGAAGCGGTGGAAGCCGTAGGCAGGCGCATTGACGAGGGTTACAGGGCAGTCCGGGTTCAGGTCGGTATTCCCGGCCTTCCGGATGTCTACGGTACGGGCAAGAAGTCGGTTACCAACAATGCCGAGGATGACGCTGTTCCACACGAGGAGACCTGGTCGACGTCGAAATACCTCCGCTATGTTCCTGAGCTCTTCAAGGCGGTACGTGAGGCGCATGGGTGGGACATAGAGTTGCTACACGATAGCCATCACCGCTTGACCCCGATCGAGGCAGCACGCCTCGGAAAGGATCTGGAGTTTGCCCGTCTGTTTTGGCTTGAGGATACGGTCGCTGCCGAACATCAGGAAGGGTTCCGTCTGATCCGCAAGCACACCACGACACCGCTTGCGGTGGGCGAGGTATTCAACACGATCTGGGACGCGCGCCTCCTGATGGAAGAGCAGTTGATCGACTATATCCGCATGACCACGGTACATGCGGGCGGCATCACCGCACTTCGCCGCATCATGGATTTTGCCAGCGTCTACAATGTCCGCACCGCCTGCCACGGCGCAATGGATATGTCGCCGATCTGCCTGGGCGCCAACCTGCATCTCGACCTCTGGGTGCCCAATTTCGGCATCCAGGAATACTCCGGCTACTTGCCGGAAATCTTAGAAGTCTTTCCCAGCGCATGGAGCCTGACCGATGGCTATCTTCATCCGGGCGACGCGATTGGCCATGGCGTCGATATCGATGAAACGCTTGCGGAAAAATATCCTTACCAGCGCGCCTATCTCCCGGTGAACCGTCTTGAAGACGGCACGTTGTGGCACTGGTAGGCGGGAGAAGACCATGAAGATCACAGCGATCAAGAGCTACGCCGTCAAGGTCGGCATCCGCAATCAGCTTCTCGTCAAGGTCGAGACCGACGACGGCATATTCGGCTGGGGGGAAAGCGGTCTGTCCGGCCGCGAAAAGGCGGTCGTCGGGGCGCTTGAGCACTACGCTGAATTTCTGCGTGGACGCGATCCCTTCCGGATCGGCGCACTCTGGCAGGAAATGTACCGGAGCCAGTATTTCGAAGGCGGCCGCGTGCTGCAGGCGGCGATCTCGGCGATCGACATCGCGCTGCACGATATCAAGGGGAAAGCACTCGGTGTTCCGGTCTACGACCTGCTCGGGGGCAAGCAGCGGGATCGTATTCCGACCTTTGCAACGACGTTTGCGGCGCCGGGACCGGAGATGATCGAACAGGCGAAGATGCTGATTGAGCACGGCTGGACAGCCATGCGGCTATCTCCGTCCGGCCATGAAGACCAACCTATCTACGAACCCCGTGAGCATATCGCCACCACTGCGAAATGGTGCGTCAAGGCGCGTGAGGAGCTGGGCGGCGATATCGTTCTCGGTATCGACTACCACCATCGCCTGAGCGTCGCAGAAGCCGCAAGCTTCTGCCAGAAGATGCCATCCGGTACGCTGGATTTCCTTGAGGAGCCGATCCGCGACGAGTCGCCCAGTTCCTATGAGGCCTTGCGCCGACTGACTGATGTGCCCTTTGCGATCGGCGAGGAATTTGCCTCCAAGTGGCAGTTCCAGCCCTATATCGAGCGCGGTATCCATCAATATAACCGTCTGGACGTTTGCAATGTTGGCGGGTTGACTGAGTCCATGAAGGTCGCGGCCTGGAGCGAGACCCACTACGTTGACATGATGCCACACAATCCGCTTGGACCGATTTGCACCGCGGCGACGATACATTTTTCCGCCGCCGTGCCCAATTTTTCCTGGCTCGAAACGCGTTCAAGTCCTGCGGAGGTCCATCTGGGGTTTGACAATTCCGATTTCTTCCCGGTCCAGCCATTGCTTGACGGAGCCCATTATAGGGTGTCCGATGCTCCAGGTCTTGGCATCGAGGTCAACGAAGAGCTGATCGCCAAGCAGAGTTTCGAATTCTGGGAAGCGCCACATCTGAAGCGCCGCGATGGATCGGTCACCAACTGGTAGCCCGCACCTGAAATCTGCTGTCTAGTTGCTTAAACTACTTAAGATTGAGATATGTAGCTGTGTATTTAGACCCCGGGTGTTGTCACGTCTTTCGACTGCGCGACATCGCGGATACGGTGAATGGGGGTGGCAAGGGCTGAGCTTTTTTGGTGTGGAGCAAAGAAAAGATTTCGTGCCGCCTAAAAGACTGAAACGACGCGTTGCACGCCGCCGAGCAATCGAAATGGCACCGTAAATTAAACAAATTGTTTAGAAAACTCGCGATCCGCTTTCACTGAGGCCGCTGATCATTGTTATTTGAACGACTTTTTGGTTTACGAAATCACATTTCACCCAATGACGATTTTCACGATTTGGCGCCAACTGGTCTTATGTCCAATCTTGGAAGGTTTGTTGCATTTGGGAGGTCAGCGTAGCGGGTGGCAATGATTGGCATACACGCCGTCAGCATTCCGCGATCGCGAGGTTACACGAAAAGGAAATTCGCCTCACCGAGGTGAACTCTCAAGAATCGGGGGCCCATTGACCTGCGCTCTTCGGCTGTTTGTCAGTCCATTGCGGTGGTGCCCCAACCTTGTCGGCGACTATCCCGGCCAGACCCGGAGATCGGCCAAAAACATCACAGGCAGCGAATTTTGGTTTACCGCCGAGTACGGAGTTCACTCTGTGCGCCGATGGCAACGAGAGGTCAAGGCCCTTCGGCTCCTCCCCGCTGACAAGCATGCGGGACAAATATTTTCCGAAATTCGACGCCAGACTATACGCATCACCGACTTCGGACGCTCTTGCACTGTTGGTGATGGAGTTGGCACCTTTCGACCAGACAACCGCAACACGCTGGATGCCAGTAAAATCAGTTGCCTCTGCTTCGACTGCCAGGCCTCCTAGACCGACGGGCAGGCGTGGGATACCAACTGGGAGAGCGATATTGCTCCCGAGCGAAACTGCTGTGGAGACCCCGGCCATGGTTTTGTTGGTTGCAACTATATCGGTCACGACGGTCCGAACCGTGAGGTCTGCTGGTTGGCCGGCATGGACGATCTGGTACTTGTCGCTCAGAGAGACGCAAACGGCACGGTCTAGAGCATTCGTAACGAGCGCCCGGTCTTGTGGAGCCTTTATTCGGGAAGCCGCTTCCAATGTAAACATAGTGGGCACGATCGAGACCGTTATGACGGTCGCCAGCCCCTTGGAATCGACAAAGGTGCGGGATTTTGTGAATTTGCCCTTTACCGGACTCAGCTGGGTGTAGGAGGTCAGTGTTCCTCCTTCTTTGAGGGGAACCGACGTGCAGGCGGCAGGGACCATTGCGATAGCAAGGGCAAGCCAAGCGAACCTGAACCTGTCTATTGTTATGTTTCGGTGTGGGTAGAGGCTAGCCTCTGCATTATCCTGATTGTTTGCCATGTTGCCCTTTTTCAATTTCATAGAGTTGTAAGAAAACAATTGCGCCAATATTGCCCGAGATGCGGTCCACTGCTTTAGCCAATACGAGTTTCAGGACTGTCTTCTTGCAAGCCGAACTCATTCACGCGAGCCCAAGCCGAAATCTTCCAGCGTCCCCTTCATGCGTCCGACCGCCATCGACGTGTTAGAAGTTCCGCGCTCTGAGGTCGTTGCGGTGCCACAAAACCTCAGAGCAGAAAACCTAAGGCTCTTCCAAAAACTGGAGGGAAGACAAATCTCCGGTACTCATTTCGTAGAGATATCGTCTACTGACTTTCGGCGTTGCACGTTCGACGATTTCAGTATTTGCCGGACGTGACCAATGCAGAGATTAAAGGTGTTGGCGATCTCGCGAAGCGTCGCTCCCGAAAAATAGGCCGCCGCTATTTTTTCACTTCGCTCCCGAGCGTCCAACCTGGGCCTCCGCGTCGTCGTGTGGATAACCGCAACCAAGCCGTCACTAACGAGCAATCTGTTCTGCCACCTTAAATGGGCTGGCCACGACCGCTCCCGCAGCTTGAAACACCAGCGCCCCAACATTGCCTCCACGACGGCTTTGCGCTTCTGCCTTTCGCAGCTCACCACTAACCCGTGCCAGCGCGGCATAGCGATCGTGTCCGAGACCGTCGGATGACGCGGCTGAAGTTACGTCTATTATGTTGACATGGTGAGCCATCGCCGCCTGTCGGATCATCGGATCATCGGATCATCGGATCGTCGATATCTAGTCGACCTATGCGCGGTCGCTCACCACCAATGACGCTGGAAATTGTCAACGCCCGGTCGGTCTTTGACACAAGAAGGGTAATGGGTGTCTGCATGTGTCCAAGATCGCGCAGTTGAGACCTGAACACGTCAACGTCTATATCAGGTGCGGCGAGCACTATCTGCAGCTTTGCCATTACATCGCGTCTACCCTGAAGTTTAAGCTGGGCTGCGGCTTCCATCGACAAAAAGCCGCCCATGCTGTGGCCGAACAGGACGATGCGTTTGACCCTGGAATCCTTCGCGAGTGCGCCAAGAAGGCGTTCCAGCTCCCCACGTGAATAAAGAGCCGCGTCCCTGTCCGTCACATAACCGGTGACGCTGGCCGCCGAAGGCCAGGAAAAAAGGATCGGGGGGCTCAGCGTGCTGGCATCAGCGGCCATCTGCGCCGTTCTAAAGAGCGCCTCCTGGTAACTATAGTTGTAGCCATGGACAAAGACCGCGACAGTGCCGTCGAAATTAGCCGCGCTCGTTGCGTCGTCTATAAGTTCGCTATCCAATAGTTGCTTGCGTGCCGTGACCACAAATTGGCGGCGCGGGTCCGGATTTTTTGATGGGTAAACAATGGCGGTGGACTTGCGCTCCGAAGGTATTGAGAACCTATATTTCTCGTATGTGAGTTTCGCCGCCCAACGGCTTCCAAACCCCTTTCCGTCACTTTCCCGGTCGCGGTTTGTGATGGCGAGCAGCGTAATCTTCTCGCTTTCGTTTTGTACGAGCCTGACAGGCTGGAGAACAGATGATGGCGGCCGCGAAGCGCACGACGAGACGCCGGTCAGAAGTATCAACATTGGAACCATAATCAGATTACGGCCAGGCTTGGTATATTTGACAATCATCGACAACACGCCTTGCTGGATAGAGAGATGGGAAACGATGCGGAAAGTCTTCGAATCTAGTGGGCCGCGACTTCGGGCGTCGCCGACGCATCGTCTTCACGCTTTATGCGGAACCAGGCCACGTAGAGTGCCGGCAGGAACAAAAGCGTGACGACCGTTCCCACGACAATGCCGCCCATCATGGCATATGCCATAGGTCCCCAGAAGATCTCCCTCGATATGGGAATGAGGGCGAGTGTCGCCGCTGCGGCGGTCAGCATAATTGGCCTCATCCGATGCTCGGTCGCTTCGACGACGGCACGCCATGGCGGTATGCCATCGCTCCTGAGAAGCTCGATCTGGACAACAAGAATCACCGAGTTTCTGATCAGAATGCCGATCAGAGCAAGTATGCCGAGGATCGCAACAAAACCCATCGGCGCGTTGCTCAGGAGTAGCGCCGCGACGACGCCGATCATTGCGAGTGGCGCCACGGCGAACACAAGAAAGAGGCGGCTGAAACCCTGGAGCTGGATCATCAGGATGGTGGCCATGGCGAACAGCATCAACGGTGCAACGGCGGCAATCGGTCCCTGCGCGTCACCGCTCGCTTCGACAGAACCGCCCACTTCCACCTCGTACCCTACGGGGAGGGATGCCTTGAACTTCTCGACCTGCGGCTTTAGCTGTTCAACGATCGTCGCTGGCTGCGTCGGACCTTGGACCGCCGCCTTGATCGTTATGGTGGGTATCCTGTCGCGCCGCCCGATCATGGGTTGTTCGAGTTCGTAGCGGAATTTTGCTACGGCCGAGAGGGGTACAGATTTTCCATTCACTCCGGGTAGCTGTAGGTTGCGAAGCGTCTCAATGGAGCCCCGTTCGCTGTCTTGAGCCCTCCCGATGACATTAATCAGATAGATGCCGTCCCTTACCTGCGTCACTGAGGACCCTTCTACGATCCCGTTCAGAGTTGTCGCGATTTCTTCTGAGGTGACGCCGAGTTGACGCGCCTTGTCCTGGAGGACATCGACTTTGACGACCCGTGTCGGCTCGTTCCAGTCATATGCCATGTTGATGATACGTGGATTGGCGTTGACGATCGCTCCGAAGGACTGGGCGATTTGGCGAACTTTCTGGATGTCGGGCCCGCTCACCCGATATTGTACCGGCTTGCCGACAGGAGGGCCGATGTCGAGAAGCTTCACGAACGCATCGGTTCCCGGGAACGTCCTGGTAACATACTCCTGAAGGTTCCCGCGAAGTCTTTTCCTCGCTTCGAGATCGTTTGCGACGATTACGACCTGACCGAACCATACAGCAGGTGTCTGGACGTCGTAGGACAAGATGAAGCGAGGCGCTCCTTGGCCGACGTAAGTCGACCAATGGTCGATGTCAGCGTTGCCTTCAAGCACTTCGTCCTCGAACTGCTTCATCTGGCGGCTGGTTTCGGCGATTGTGGTGTTCTGCGGCATGCTCCAGTCGACGATGAGTTCGGCGCGGTCGGACGCCGGGAAGAACTGTTGCTGTACTAGCCCTAGTCCGGCAATGGATAAGGCGAACGCGGCGCATGTCGTGATAATGGTCACCCACCGCCAGCGCATCGCGAGGCCGAGCATCCACGAGAAGGCGGTCGCTATGCGTCCCTTGCGCCCGTGGTTTGACTTCATAGTTTTAGGAAGGATGGTAACGCCGAGCAGGGGTGTGAACAGGACCGCCACAATCCAGGACACGACGAGAGAAACCGCGATGACAACGAAGAGTGTGAAGGTGAATTCGCCAGCGGCACTGTTATTGAGCCCGATCGGAATGAACCCCGCGACAGTCACGAGTGTTCCCGTCAACATAGGGAAAGCGGTCGAGGTATAGACGTAGGTCGCTGCTTTTCGCAGATCGTCACCGACTTCCAACCGCGCAACCATCATCTCAACCGCAATCATGGCATCATCGACGAGAAGGCCCAGAGCGATGATGAGCGCGCCGAGCGAGATACGCTGGAGCGAGATACCGATATATTCCATGAAAACAAACGTAATCGCCAGGACGAGGGGGATGGAGATCGCCACTACAAGCCCGGCTCGCGCGCCCAGACTGATGAAACTGATAGCAAGCACGATTGCAATTGCCTCGAACAGAGCGGTCGTAAACCCGGACACAGCTTCTTCCACAACTGCGGGCTGGTCCGAAACACGCTCGACGTCCACCCCGATCGGCAAGTCAGACACAACCCGTTTCATTCGGGCGTCGAGCTCCTCTCCGAAATTTAGAAGGTTCGACCCGGCCGTCATGCCGATAGCAAGGCCGATCGCCGGCTCCCCCTTGAAACGGAACAGCGAAGTCGGCGGATCGACGTAGCCGCGCTTTATCGTGGCGATGTCGGTCAGCGGAAAATATCGATCGTTGACCCTGAGATTGATCGCCCTGAGGCTATCTTCCGAAGTGAACTGTCCGCCGACCCGAATTGCGATCCGTTCGGGGCCTGCATCCATGAAGCCGGACTGCGTTACCGCGTTCTGTGCCTGCAGCGTGTCGATGACGGACTGACGATCGATACCGAGGGCAGCGATCTTGCGTGTGGAGAATTCGAGGTAGATTGCCTCGTCTTGAGCCCCAACGACGGCAATCTCGCCGACATTGGGGACAGTCAGCAGCTTGGCGCGCGAGTCTTCGACAAGATCGCGGAGCTGACGCTGTGTCAGGCCGTCCGCCGTGAAGGCGTAAATGTTACCGAAGACGTCGCCGAAGGTGTCGTTGAAAAACGGGCCCACGACGCCTCTCGGAAACTCTCCCTTGATGTCGTTGATCATGTTTCGAACGCGAAGCCAGTTCCCGGTGACGTCCTTTGCCTTGGTCGTTGCCTTCAGTTCAAGAAAAACAGTCGTCCTTCCGGCCGTTGTCTCGCTGCGGGTGAAATCGAGCGCGTCCAGTTCCTCGAGCTTTTTTTCAATCCGGTCGGTGACCTGTTGCATCACCTCTTGAGCGGACGCACCCGGCCACTGGGCGCTGATGGTCATCGTCTTGATGGTAAATGCAGGGTCTTCCTCTCGGCCAAGATTGAAATACGAAAGTGTACCTGCAAGGATAAAAACGATCATGAAGTACCAGACGAGCGAACGGTGCTCGAGTGCCCAGTCGGAAAGATTGAACGATTTCACTGGTTGATCTCCCGCTCGATGCGAACGGTCTGACCGTCTTCAAGCTTGTTGACACCTGCGGTGACGACACGGTCACCAAGCGCGACCCCCTCTGTCACCGTGACGGCTGTTTGCGTAATCGGATCGCCATTAATGATGACGGGGCGGGAGGAAACTTCCCCTGTCTGGTCATTGACGACCCATACAAAAGGCTTTCCCTCCGCGATGCGAATCGCAGACGATGGGAGCCGAATGGCGGGCGGCGAGGTTGCGGCTGCGCTGGCAGTAATAACCGCTCCGAGCCTGAGCGCTTCTGGAGGATCGACCAGCGTGAGCTTGGCGCGACGGGTTCGCGTCGCGTCATCCGCTTCGGGGGCTACCTCGCGAACGATGCCTTTTGCGTGGATCAAGGGATCAAGCTGCAATGCGACATCGAAGGCCGTGCCCTTCGCCAGCAGCAAGCTGCCGGCTTCCGGCATGTCGATCACGGCATCTCGCTGTTCCGGTCGGGCGACTTTGGCAACGCTCTGTCCTGCAGAGACCACTTGGCCAACTTCCGCTGAGGTTGCCGTCACGACGCCGTCGAATTCAGCCATCAAACGAGAATAACCAAGTTGCTCTTCGGCTTTGTCGAGATTTGCATTGGCTTTGGCAACAGCTGCCTCGGCCGTCCTGCGTTCCAGCTCAGCGGTCTCGTAGGTGGCCTGCGCTCCCGATTGTTTTTCGAAAAGCGTTTGTTGCCGTTTCTCTGTCGTCCGAGCGTTCTTAAGCTGCGCCAGGCTGTTAGCAAGGTCAGACTGTGCGCTCTTGACGGAGAATTCGAGCGCGAGCGGATCGATGGCGGCGAGAACATCGCCTTTGTTCACCAGATCACCGACCTCGACATTGCGCGCGACAAGGCGCCCGAGGATTCGGAAGCCAAACTCCGTTTCAACCCGTGCCTCTACCGTTCCGGCCAGAACGATCGTTGCTGCGGGGAGACGCTTGATGACCACCGACATAACAGGGCGCGGCTGTGCTTTCGGTACTTCTTCTTTCTGACACGAGGCAAGGAGTGTGGCCGCCGATAGTAGTAATATGGAAAGACGTTCTGGGCATTTCATTTATCGGCTCCCTCGAATTCCACGACTTGGCCATCGCTTAGGAACTTGGTGCCGTTGGAAACGACGATGTCGCCCTGAGCGACGCCTGAGCGGACAGAAAAACGTTCGGTACGGTAGTACAAAACGTCCACGGGGCGGAGCGATACGGAATGTGTCTTGGGGTCCACGATCCAAACTGCGGGGCGGCCAGCATCGGACCCCATGGAGGACCAGGGCAATTCTATTGTCTCGGTGGGCACATAGCGCGCCGTGGCAAAAACCGGGCTGCCGAGATGAGCGTCGCCAGCATCGTCGAGGCTCAGCTTAAGCCTAACTGTTCCCGTCGAGGTGTCTATGGTCGGCGATACTTCTCTGACCGTTGCCTTAAACGTTTTGTCACCCGATAGTAGTCTGACGTCCACGTCGCTCTGGATCGGGCGTCCAAGAAGCGCGGACTCGTCAGCGTTGATCACTGCGTCGCGCGGCCCGTCGTGGGCAAGCGTGAAGACAACCTCCGCCGCTTGAGCGAACTGACCGACTTCCGCGCTGCGGGCGGTGATGACCCCGCCAGCATCCGCCTGGAGGTTCGTTTGATCGAGTGCGTCGCGCGCGGTGTCGATCTGTGACTGTGCCGACTGAACGGTTGCCTGCGCGGTAACCACTCCCTCCTGCGCATCGTCGAGCGCCGCCTGAGTGGTGACACCTGTCGTGAAAAGGCTCTTCTGTCGCCTCAAAGTCTGCGGTGCTTGGGTTTGCTGGGCCCGCGCGGACTGGAAGCTGGCCAGTGCGACCTCGAGGTCGGCGTTCTGTTCTTCCGGATCAATTCGTGCGAGCACTTGCCCAGGCTTGACATGGTCGCCCACGTCTACACTTCGTTCTTTGATCCGTCCGCTGACCCTGAACGACAGATCAGTCTTGACCCGCGCGCTGATCTCGCCTGTCGTGGAGATGGTGTCGGAGGCCGAGGTAACTTTTACGACGACCGTCTCTACGTACCTGGCGCGCTTATCTTTTGGTTCGTCTTGGGGGGTGCAGCCTGCCAAGACGATCACTGAAAAACCCAGAATAACTATGTCGGTAAATGCTCGTCCCATAATTCGCCTCTTGAACCGGATGAGGGGCGTGATACTATTGACTGACTCGATAGTCAATGAAATTTGAATTGCGTTTGTTGATTGAAAGTTGGATCCGGTGAGGGCGATGCAAAATTTAAAGAAACTTACGCGGGCTGAACAAAAGGCCCTGAGGCCCATCCAGATCCTCGACGCCGCTTTCGAAGAGTTCGTCGAGCGCGGCTTCACGGCCACGCGGGTGGAGGACATCGCTGACCGGATTGGGGTAACGAAAGGTACGATTTACGTCTATTTTCCGACCAAAGAAGAGCTTTTCTCCGCGATGATCAGGCACATTTCGGTTCCATTCGAAGCTGTGCTTGCGGAAGCAAACGACCTGTCAGGCTCGTGCACCCAGCGTCTCAAAGCCCTCGTGCACTTGTTCTACGAACGAGTGCTAAAGGATCGTAAAACCCGAGAAATGCTTCGTTTCGTCGTGTCTGAAGGATCGCGCTTCCCCGAGGTTATCGACACACACTACCGAGAACTTATCGCACCGATATTTGAGCGAACACAGGCGCTGCTAGATGAGGGCATGCGTTTAGGCGAGTTCAGGCGGGCGCCAGCCGCTCGTGCCAGCATTATCGTAGCTCCCGTTTTGTCGATGGCCGTCGAGACGCTGATCTTCAGCAACCGCAGAGATCTCGACCTGCCGGGCTATATCGAGGCTCATCTGGATATAATCGTCAACGGGCTCGCGGTTGCCCAGAGTTAGGCTCTTATGCAATCCACCCGGCAGCAGACTTGTTCTTAGTGATTACCACTCAGTGCCAGCCACTGCGTTGAGTAGCCTTTCGGGACAGGTGTGGCGACACTCGAATTTTTCGACAACGGATTTCCCGTTGGAGCATGGTTGGCGCTGATACCCTCACATCGAACCATCCTACGATGATCAGCTATGTTTAGCCAGGCGATCAACAAGCGTGCCCGACTGGCCCGTGTATCCGTCGACGTCCAAAGTCACCATGTCGCGTCCCTGCATTTCGGGGTGATTGGCGATTGCGTGGGTGAATGGCACGTTCTCCATCACGGAACGCTGGGCGGCTTCATAGAGTAGGTGGTGCGCATGATGACGTCCGATGCTGTCTGAAAGCTGCATCATAGCAGCTTCGGAGACGATAAGACCGTTAGTGATTTCGGCATTCTTGCGCATCGCGTCGACGTGGACATCAAGTCCGGTAACCAGCCTATCAAGAGTAGCGGCAATCGAAGCGCCGAGGATGCCGACTTCGGGGATCGCGACATCGCTGACGTTCGATGCTGAGGAATCGCCTTCGTCCATCCGCACCATCGACCCGATCACAAGGGGAAGACGGACAGACATCATGCGGCAGAGGCTAATGAGCATGAGTGCGGTCGAGGGGTTTCGTTTTTGGGCCATTGTCGAGCTACCAACTTTTCCCATGTGAAAAGCTTCCTCGATCTCGCCGATCTCGGTCCGTTGCATGAAGACTACGTCGTGCGCAATTTTTTCCGCAGTCCCTGCGAGCAAGGTGAGGGCACAAACATAATCGCTGACGCGGTCATAAGAAGACCGCATCGGCAGGATCGCTGGTTCGAGGTCGAGGATTGCCGCCATTTCCGCCTCGACGGCCGGTCCTTTGTGACCCATGGCCGCGAATGTACCAATAGCCCCGCCCAAGCAAGCAACGAATGACGGCCTAAGTCGATCATGCAGACGTCGGCGATCACGGCGGATCTCCTCCAGCCAGCCGGTCACTTTGAAGCCGAATGTCATTGGCAAGGCGTGCTGGCCATGGGTGCGGCCCGCCTGCAAGGTGTCGCGATGATTCGTTGCCAGCAATGATAGAGCTCGCTCAACTCCTTCGAGGCTGGCGTCGATCAGCGCCTGCGTTCGCTTCATCTGCAAGGATGCGCCGGTATCAAATATGTTCTGTGTGGTCGCGCCCCAGTGAATATATCCGGCTGCTGGCTCGCCGCTGAATTCTTCGAGTTGACGCAACACCGGAACAAACGGATGCTGGGCGTGGGAAATCTCACGGCTGAGGCGCTCGGTATCGAAACGCTCATGGCGGCACGCCGCCTTGATGACAGGCGCGACCTCCGCGGGAATGACGCCCAGCCGCGCCTGTGCCTCAGCTAATGCTGCCTCTACATCCAGCCAGGCCTGTAAGGTCTGAACATCGCTCCAGATCTCCTTTGCTTCGGGACTGAACCAATAGCGAGTGATGAAGGAGTCAAACATTCCTACAGTCATGACATATCCGTTTTGTTGCAGTGCGTGGGTGGCGCTCCAAACACGTCGGAGCGCCGATGTCGTCACTCTATCGAGATGGCCGAGTCCTTGACGATCTGTTGGTAAATATCGGCTTCTTTTTCGATGAACCCGGTGAACTCGCCCATCGGCAATGGGGCAGCGACGAAACCTCCGTCGGCCAGCCGCTTCTTGACGTCTTCGTTGCCGAGCGAGGCGACGATTGCCTCACTGATCTCTTTGGCCACAGTCGCGTCCGTACCGGCCTTGACGAAAATGCCTTGCCAGAGTGGCAGAGCCAAGCCTTTGAACCCCTCGATTTCTGTCAGGGCCGGGACATCGGGCAGGGCGGCGGAGCGTTCGGAACTGGTAACAGCGAGAACCCGGACTTTCCCCTCTTTTACGAATGGAAGCGCTGTCGACGTTGTGAACACAGCGGAATTCAAAAGCCCAGCGAGGATATCGTTGGAAACCTGAGCGCCACCCCGGTACGGCGCGTGGAGCAGCTTCACACCTGCACGGTGGCTGATCATCTCACCGACAAAGTGTTGCGCGGTGCCAATCCCTGGCGTTCCGTAGGTGATGGACTCCGGGTTTTCTTTGGCGGCCGCAACGAGATCCGTCAAGGTTTTGTAAGGGGATTCGGCTGGCACAGCGATCGACATGGAGGTCAAAGCCGTACGGCCGACAGGCAACGTGGCTTCCTTCCAGTCGATACCGACCGCCTTGTTGAGCATCGGGACTGCAACGGTATCATGTCCGCCGTAGTATAGCGTCGAGCCATCAGCCTTGCCGTTGACGAGCTTCTGCAGGGCGATCATGCCACTCCCACCCGTGGCATTCTCAACGATTACGGATCGACCAAGCTGTTTCGACAGCTCCGAAGCGACCACACGGGCAGCGTAGTCGGCGCTGCCGCCTGCGGAATAACCGACCAAAAGGGTCATTGGACCAGAGCTTTGAGCCGATGCAATGAGTGGCATTGCGACGAGCGCGGCCACTGTTGTCATGGCGGTGATGAAGCGACGACGGAACATGTACTGCCTCCCTGGCGATTGGCAATACAATTTGTATTGCCTCCAATTCCTCTGAATGGTATATAGATGATGCAAAGTTGCGCCTCAAGCGGCAAGACTAAAATATTTCTTGCCATATTGTATTATATTGTATTAGGAGTTTTCCTATGGGAGAGACGACCAAGCTTCAGTCATATTTGAGATCCGTCGCCATGTCGGCGGAGGAGGGCGATCGCTTGCCGACCGTCAGGCAGTTGATGCGCGACTTTTCGCTGAGTCAGCAGGTTGTCCAGCGCGCGGTGAACGATCTGAAAGCAGAAGGTCTGATTGATGCCCATGTCGGCCGCGGCACCTTCTTCACCAAAAGCAAGGCCCATGATGTTGCGTTAGCGCAGCCAGCCGCACCTGGTAATGACCTCAACGGCGGGCAACGCAGCGTGATCATGCTTCGCCGGTCCTCAAGTAATCTTCGGGGCAGGGTAGTGCTTGAATCGCTACAGCGTCGCCTGAACGACGCTGGGCATGTCACGCTTGAAGTGGGCTATTCCGATGCAGAGCATGCCAAACAGGTGCTTCATACGCTTCCTAGATTCGATGCCTGCATTGTTCAAAATTCCTTCGACATCATGCCCGTCGATATGATCACGGCCATCCGCCGCAAGACCGATACGATCCTTGTCGATGGAGCATGGCTGGTGGGCACGGACATCGATGCCGTGGGGTTTGAGTGGGGCCAGTCGGTTGAAACCGCCGTCCGCCGTTTGGTGTCATTGGGCCATGACCGCATCCACTACATCACCACTGCCAGCTTTTTCCTCGCAAACGAAATGGGCCTACATCGTTGGCGCAATCTTCGAGATAACGCTGATTTAGCGGCAGTGCTGCAGCCCGAAATCAAGATCGCAAAGCTCCCTGCTGGAGACTACGAGGAAGCGGCAGTTGCTGCACTTCTTGCAGCAATTGCCGCAGGGCCTGAGGCTAAAGCCCCGGCCATCGTGATCTGGGGTATCGAGGACGGAGCCCGCTTCAAAAGGATTCTGGAGCACGAGAGGCTGGCTATTCCTTCCGATATCTCGGTGATCCTCCTGGGGCGTACCGATCTGGATCCGGAGGCCGGAGGGTTCTTTCACATGATTGGTTACACGGCCGCCGACCAGGTAGACGGCATATTCAACCGCCTCACCGAACGATGGCTGAAGAGCAAAGCGCCGTTCGGCCTGCGGTTGCTGCCCATGAAAGAGCGGCCCGGATTATCAGTCGGGGACCACCGGCCTCAGAAATAGCTTGCCCCAAGGGAGGACCTAAAAATGATCCGCATCCGTGGAGAAAAGGACATTGGAATAGGAGCGATTTATCTCGCTCTCGGCCTGGTGGGTTTTATTATCGCCCGCAACTACAGTTTCGGAACCGCGGGACGGATGGGTCCCGGATATTTTCCAACCATTATCTCATCACTTCTCGTCGTTTTCGGCGTCGTAACGGTCGGGAAAGGGATGCTTCGCGATGGGGATCCTATTGGTACGATCAACTGGAAGGGTCTGGCGCTCGTTACCCTGTCGGTCTGTGCCTTCGGGTTTCTGCTTGAAAGAGCAGGCCTGTTCATTGCCCTGGTGGTTCTTATATTGGTTTCCGCAGTTGCCAGTGAGCGCTTCAGGTTTGAATTTCGCGCGGCTATCGGTCTCGTGGCGCTTGTCATCTTTTGTGTTGTTGTCTTCGTTGAGGGTCTGGGTGTGCCTATGCCGATCCTCGGTGAATGGTTCAACTAGGGTCGGATAAAATGGAAATCTTTGCAAACCTCTGGCTCGGTCTCTCAATCGCCGGCACCTTCTACAATCTCTTCTACTGCCTCATTGGCGTGTTCCTGGGAACCGCAATCGGCGTGCTGCCCGGTTTAGGTCCGGTTGCTACGATCGCTATGCTGCTCCCGATTACGTTCGGTCTGCCTCCGGAATCCTCCCTCATCATGCTCGCCGGCATTTACTATGGCGCTCAATACGGCGGCTCGACTACAGCAATTCTGGTAAACCTGCCCGGTGAGCCGTCTTCCGTGGTGACGGCTTTGGACGGCTACCAGATGGCCCGACAAGGCCACGCTGGCCGTGCGTTGTCGACGGCGGCCATCGGGTCCTTTATCGCAGGCACGATCTCCACGATCTTGATTGCCGTTTTCGCTCCCGCGCTCGCAGCCGTTGCCCTACAGTTTGGCCCGGCTGAATACTTTTCCCTGATGGTCCTTGGTCTGATCGCCTCTATCGTAATGGCATCTGGGCAGCTCTTGCACGCTCTTGGGATGATCCTCGTCGGGTTGCTTCTCGGATTGGTCGGTACCGACGTCAACTCCGCCGTGCCTCGATACACGTTTGGCATGACCTCACTGGCAGAGGGTTTGAACTTCGTGGTTATAGCCATGGGTGTCTTCGGCCTCGGTGAAATCATCGCCAATTTGGAAGACGAAGCCGACCGTTCGGTGATGACGAAGAAAATTACGGGGCTCATGCCAACCAAGGAAGACTGGAAGCGCATTATTGCACCCATTCTTCGCGGGACGGCGCTAGGCTCTCTCCTTGGCATCTTGCCGGGAGGAGGGGCGGCGCTCGCTTCGTTCGGCTCCTACGCTCTTGAAAAAAAGATGTCTAAGCATCCCGAAGAATTCGGAAAAGGCGCAATCGAAGGCGTCGCCGGGCCCGAGTCCGCCAACAATGCTGGGGCACAAACATCCTTCATCCCGATGCTGACGCTTGGTCTGCCGACGAACGCCGTGATGGCACTGATGATTGGGGCGATGATCATCCAGGGCATCCAGCCAGGTCCCTCGGTGATGACTGATCAGCCTGAACTATTCTGGGGGCTCATTGCCTCCATGTGGATCGGCAATCTCATGCTTCTCGTGCTCAATCTGCCGCTGATCGGGCTTTGGGTACGGATGATCGCAATTCCGTACCACTTTCTCTTTCCCATCATCATTGTGTTCTGTGCAATCGGCGTATTCAGCGTCAACAACAATATCTTCGACGTCTACGGAATGGCTGTATTCGGTGTCGCCGGTTACATTTTCCGAAGACTGGACGCGGAGCCTGCTCCCATGTTGCTGGCGTTCATCCTCGGTCCGATGATGGAAGAGTTTCTTCGCCGCGCCCTGCTGTTTTCCAAGGGCGACCCGGTAGTGCTCTTGGCCCGGCCCATCAGCGCGGGGTTGCTCTTGGTGGCCGGAGTGCTTTTGGCGTTGGTGCTCTTGCCTACCATCCGCCGGAGCCGCAAAATTGCTTTCCAAGAGGAGTGATCCCGGCCAAATATCACGCAGAGGCGACAACCATCGGCAGGCGCTCCATTACGAAGCCGCGACGATACTCTTCACAAGAACCAGTGCCAGGAACGAAAGCTGCTTCAGGAACCGGGGACTTAAACTGCGTAAATGGTTGGCATCTAAGCGCGCAGCAGTGACAGTCGCCCGAAACTCGCTATTATCATGCACAGCCTGCTCAAAGCAGGAAAAGTTTTGAACGCATTAACTGACGCTACCGCATCAGCGAAGGTGCCAGCCTTCTCACCTCAGCGCATCAAATCTAATTTGGGGACCTTGGGTTCAGTTCTGCGGAAGTGGGTTGGATCATGCCGTCCAACGAGGCTCAAGCTCGAATAAATTGCGCCGAACACATATGAGGCTTCACCCTGCGAAGACCAATTACGCGGCGACGCTGTGTCGACCGCGAAGACAACCTTGCTCACCCGGCAGTATCATTTCGAGCAGTGGCTCTTCACCTATATTGATTTCAGTTTCAGTTTCAGTTCCAGCTCAGCGCAAGCCTCAAATGGTATGAGGTGGACCATGCGCTGCCGGACCCTGCCGCGCTGTCGATCAAAAGCGATTTCTTGTTTAAGATGGAAAGGGTTCACCCATGCACTCCACAATGTCGTCGAGCCAATTCCTCGCTCCTGAAGATTTGGCTCTCTTACAGACCTTTCTGGAAGCATGGTGCATTGAGAACTTGGTAGACGTCAATGATAAGGCGGCCCAGGACGTGGCAGCCGGGTTGATCCACTGGTATCAAGACGGCCAGTCGGACAAAAGCGGGCTCAAGGCGCATATTACCGACGTTGGTTCACTGCCGCCCGCATTGCAAAGGCTGGTAGACACGCTTTCCTACACGGAATGACAATTCAGTCAAAAGGCTGCTGCCATCGAATGTTTGCGCCTGCCTCCTGCATGCGCTGACTTTCGGTGGCGTGGAGCCTGCTGCGAGCATCGGCGCATGGCCTGCTATATCCTGTTTCCGGATTTGCGTATCGATATTCCGAAGGTGAAAGCGCGGAATGCTCAGTGAGCTTGGTCCGCTGCTTTTTCATTGCAAACAACCCGGCGCGCAGATCATCTTGCAATAGTTGCGTTCATTCGAAGCGTCGTATTTTCGGACATCGTCTGGAATGCGCCCCTGCCGTCGGCTGACGAGCATTTCGGTGCCGACAGGACCAAGATGAGCGGATCGCGGACTGATCGGACCAGTGTTCGACTATGAGCAATCGTAGAAACCTTCCTTTCAGGCCGTACCTAATGAGGGCTGTGGTCCGGCGCCTTTTCAATCGGCAAAGGTTGTAAGATGGAGACCTCGCCATACTATCGAAAACGATGGATCCGAGAGGAGCCTTTACGTTCAAGCCAACGCTCCATCCATCGGTGTCGCAATCCCGCACTTTTGCCTGGCATTCCTCATCCAATCCCGCCCTTGCACGGTCAACCCTTAAGGGCTTCATTCGCGGACAATCGACGCCATAAGGTGAGAGACGTACCGTGCCAAACACAGGGCTGCAGTTTTAACGATTATCCCGACATGGCTAGTGCGACCAACTGGCTTTGCCGATTGGTGTCAGTTTTTGCAAAGACCGTCTTCAGTTGAGTTCTAACCGTTTGAACGCTGAGGGTACGGCTCTCGGCATATTCGCGAAGAGACATACCCTGGGCAATCGCCAATGTCAGCGCCAGCTCAGCAGGAGTCAGCCTGAATTCTCTCAGCGTTTCCGACCGATCCGGCGTTCTTGGATCGCGCAAGGTTAACAGTGCAATTGGAACATCTTCGAAAACCCGGTCAAACATCGTCTTTATTGTCCGACGCTCAAGAGGAACCACGCTTGCCGCCAACGGTGTTTTCCCGTTTCGCCGCACTGCGAAGCCTCCTTTCAAATGGAGGAAGTCGGCATTGGCGATTTGATGCAATGCTGCTTTCAAACTACGGTCAGCTTTGGGATCGAATAGTTTAAGGCAGCCGTGGCGATCAAGCCAAAAATTCTCACCGTTGAAAGGCAGGCCCGTCCCGGCATTGGTCAAATGCACGACACGCCCCCGTTTATCGAGGAAGAAAGCAGATTGCTGACCGGCTTCTGAAGAGTGGAAGTTCTGTGCTTCCAACTGCAGGGCCGGCATCTGTCTCATAAGCTCAAAGGAGCGCGAAATATGCGGTCCAACCAGATCAAATATCTTCCGCAGAACTGGTGGGACATGCTCCATCTCCTTATCGGTCAACGTACCCGATAGTACGAGCACGGCGTCTTCTGATCGCTCCAGTATCAGCGCACTGGCTCCGATGAAGCCTCTCGGACGTAAGAAATCGTTATAAAACTCCGTTCTTACCAAATCTCTCCTGTCGAAAATCTCGTCCGCGTGAACGGTGCGTCCAATCTGAATATCGGTCAAACCCGGCATCCAGACGTTTCTTGCGGCGTAGTATTGCTCATAATTACTTTGAACACTCTGATCTGTTTCAGATGTTACGGTTCCGAGACTGGCGTTCGCCTGGAGACTGTGAGCTTGTAAACTGATCACCGTTCCGCCCAGTAAACTGGAGAGCATTTCGATGACGTCAGACCACAGCGTAGGCTGAGTTGCGGCCCGGTAAATAGCGTGCAAGAGCTTGTCGTAGTCGTCCAGGGAAATTTCTCGCATGACCACGCTTGCCCCAATCTCAGCCATCTACAGGTACCTGAGAAATCTGATTTCGTCACCTCGGGCCGTGCTCGCCCACACCGGGCATCACTTCGCTTGGCCATCTTGCGTTCGCCTGTTCGTGGCGACTGTCGCCCATGAGAGGAGGGTACAACATAGCGAACTTGGTTGGAGTGTCCTTGCCGCCAGGCGATGAGCCTCAAGTTTTCGTCTGCCGCTATGGTGACTATTTACGCACGAGACTAAAGGAAAAATGGCTGCCGCGGTGATAGTCGATTGCGTAGATGACGGGTATTCCTACAGTGTTGAAACAGGTTTCGGTGATCAGCAGGGCAGGGCCGAAGTCCCTAAGGTCGTTGCGTTCCACCACATCGCTCGGAAGCATCACGGCCGTCACGGCTGCGGAAGACATGCGCGGCCGCTGCTTGTGCTGTTCAAGCAGTGACAAAAGCGAACCGCTCCAGTCTATATCGTAAAGGCGCGCGGGCACGATACTGCGGGGCACGTAATCAAGACAGTACATGATCGGCGTATCGTTCTCCAGCCGAAGACGCTCAATGCGGATGACGCGCTCGCCGACATCAAGGCGAAGTTGCTGGGCAATGGTCTCGTCAGGCGTCTCTTCGGAGATCGACAGAACCTTGTTGTGAGGCTTGTACCCATAATGGCGCGCCATATCGGTGACGCTCTCGAACACAGTGATAGGGCGGACGACCTGGACCGCGGAAATCGCCGATATGAAGCGACCACGCCCATGCTCGACATAGATAACATCGTCCTGCTCGAGCAGCTTTAAAGCTTCGCGCAGGGCCGGGCGTGAGATCTTGAACCGTGCAGTCAGCTGGGCTTCCGTCGGCAGTTTGTCACCCGGCTTGAGATCTTCGTCCCGGATCAGGTCGGCAATGCGGTCGCGTAGCTGAATGACCAGGGTGCGCGTATCGCGAATGGGCTCGTCCAAGGCAGTCCTCACGAGTTTCAAAAATTTCCATCTCCTTGTCTGACAAATAAGCAAAGGTCAAGCAAGGGTCTTGGAGAGCGCAAGCCGCCGGTAGAACGGCGGTCAATGCGTCGCCGGACAAAGAAACTGCTAGGGCGCTTGACAGCCGAAAATCAAGATGTCAGTTGTCTTACAACATTGTCGGACTCGACAAGGTGCTGAGGCGATCACGGGTAGCCATGGTCATGACAACAGAGAGTTTTCTATGCTGAATTTTGACGAAGAACGATTCCTGCGCATCCAGTCCGGCGCCGCCGGCCTCGCAAAGCGGTTCGACAAGGTCATTGAGGGCTGCCTGGCTGCTGGTGCCGAAAATGTCTTCTTCCTCGGAACCGGGGGGGCTGCCATCCTCATGCAGCCAGCGTACCAGCTGTTGCAACGCAAGTCCCGCTTCCCGTCCTTCATCGACCTGACCGCCGAACTCCTGATCAGCGGATCGGCCAATCTCACGACAACATCCATTGTCGTCATGCCATCATTGTCCGGGACGACCACTGAGAGTGTTGCGCTGCTGGCTAAAATCAAGAAAACCGGCGCTACTGTGCTAACGCTTGTTGGCCATGAGGAAACGCCTCTCGGCAAGGGCGGCGACCATGTGTTCGTGAATTTTGCGGCAGACGATACGTCGTGCGAGTCCTTCTATCTTCAGTCGCTGTTCATTGCGCTGTCGATTATGAAACACCGCGGCGAGATCGCTAATCACGAGCAGATCATCGCAGAGTTGCAGAGTCTCCCAGAGCTACTGCTTGAAGTGAAGCGTGCCTATGAGGACAAGGCGGAAGGGTTTGCCAAGGTCCTCGCCGCCTCCAACTATCATATCGTTACCGGCGCCGGAAACGTCTGGCCCGAAGCCTTCTATTACGGCATGTGCATTCTTGAAGAGATGCAGTGGATCCGTACCCGTCCGGTTCACGCCTCCGATTTTTTCCACGGCACGCTTGAGTTGGTCGAGAAGGGGGTTAGCGTTATCCTGTTCAAGGGTGAGGATGAATGCCGTCCGGTTGCCGACCGTGTGGAAAATTTTGCGCCGAACTACACTGACAAGCTCACTGTACTCGATACGGCAAGTTTCGAACTGCCCGGCATTTCACCAAACGTTCGCGGCCTGATCTCGCCAATCCTGCTCGCAACGGTGCTTGAGCGCATCAGTGCCCATCTCGAAGTCATTCGCAATCACCCGCTGACAACGCGCCGCTATTATAAGCGGGTTGCCTACTGAGCGGCCATCAGCATGATAACAAATCGGTAGCCCTGGACGTCATTAGATTGCCGGGTGCTAACATCCAGGCCGCGACAGTCGCCACGACAGTCGCGGCACAGCCGTTGTGAAAGAGCACTCGAGGTCTCATGTCCCGTCTCCGTTTCGCCGCCGTCGGCGATAATTGCGTCGACCGTTTCCAGCCACCCGTCGGACAATCGCTTATCGGTGGCAATGCCATCAATGTCGCCGTCCAGCTCGCGCTGCTCGGCCATGAAACCTATTATTTCGGCGCAGTCGGCTGCGATCAGGATGGCGAGCGGACACGCGACCTGCTTGTCTCGAAGGGGGTACGCGTCGATTACCTGCAGATTCTGCCGGGTGAAACCGCCTATACGAATATCGACATTACAGAAACCGGCGACCGTATCTTTGCTTTCGAGGAGTTCGGAGTGTGCGCAGACTACGTACCGAGTGAAGCGGATTTGATCGCCCTCATCGGCATGGATCATGTGCACATTGGGTGGATAGCCGATAATGGCCTTGTCCGTCGCAGGGTTGCCGGTGCCGGCACCAGCGTCTCGCAGGACGTCTCTGTCAACAACGACCCCGCCCATCTTGACGTCGAAGGGCTCCGCATCGCCTTCGGTTCAGCCGGTGAGGACCGCCAGAAGGCTGAAGCGATGATGCAGGGGTATCTTGCAAACGGTGCCAGGCTCGCGGTTGTCACGCGCGGAGGCGAAGGATCGGCGGCATTGGAAGGCAGGGAACACGCCGAGACCGGTATTACTGGCGTCGACGTCATCGATACCACGGGAGCAGGCGACAGCTTTATTGCCGGTTTCCTGCATGCGTACGTGTCTGGCGGCAACCTAGCAGCCAGCCTTGTATCAGGCCGCCAGTCCGCCGCGTGGACATGCGGCCATTTCGGCGGGTTTCCGCAGGACCCTCAACCGCTCTAAAACATGGCGTGATGCCCGTCAAAGAGGAGGCCGGCGGAGCATCGCCGGTCCCTTCATCGCATCAGTTGGTCAGTGCAGGATCTGGCTCAAGAAAAGCCGGCTGCGTTCATTTTGCGGGTTGTCGAAAAACTCGGTGGGTGGAGCCTCCTCCACCACGCGGCCCTGGTCCATGAAGATCACCCGGTCGGCGACCTGGCGGGCAAAGCCCATCTCATGGGTAACGCAGATCATCGTCATACCTTCCTGCGCAAGCGACACCATCGTATCCAATACCTCCTTGACCATCTCTGGATCGAGTGCCGAGGTCGGCTCGTCAAACAGCATGACCCTGGGGCTCATGCAGAGCGCGCGGGCGATTGCGACACGTTGCTGTTGCCCACCGGACAACTGTCCGGGAAATTTATCGGCCTGTTCAGGGATGCGAACCCGCTCAAGGAAGTGCATGGCGATCTCGGTTGCCTTGGGTTTGCTCACCTTGCGCACCCACATGGGAGCAAGAATGCAGTTTTGCAGTACGGTCAGATGCGGAAAGAGATTGAAGTGCTGAAACACCATGCCAACTTCGCGGCGCACGTCTTTGATGTTCTCCTCGTCTTCGTTCAAAACAACGCCACCGACGGTGATGGTCCCCTTTTGGTGCACCTCAAGCCGATTGATACAGCGGATCAGTGTGGATTTTCCCGAACCGGAGGGGCCGCAGATCACGATCCGTTCCTTCTTGGCGATCTCCAGGTTGATATCTGCGAGTGCATGGTACGATCCGTACCATTTATTCACTCCATTCAACGCGATCTCGATCTCTGGTTTGGATAATTGCAGCATCAAAATTCCTCCGGTTATTTCAAGACCAGCCAGCCTGAGGCGATAATAATCGCAGCGCCGGCGAGCGTATGGATTTCAACCGGCCCGCCAAATACGAGCGCCCCGGCAAGGCATCCCCAAATGATTTGGCTATATTGAAAGGGTGCAACGACCGACGCTTCACCGATGCGGAAAGCGCGCACCAAAAGCGCGTGACCACCGAAAAGCATCAGACCGGCCGCAAGAACGAGCATGATATCGCCCATTGCAACAGCTGCGAAGCCACCGTCGGCAAGAGTAACCCCGAACGAGAGCAGGCCTAGAACCACCAGCAGGGTCGCCACCAGCGCCGTGTCGGACTCATTCGTTTGCGTTCGGCGCAAAAGCACCAGCGAAAACGCAAACAGCAGAGCCGAACCGATTGCGGCTGCATGTCCGATGTTCATCGGTGCAATGCCGGGTTTCAATGCGACGACCACACCGGAAAAGCCAAGGAACACGCCGATCCAGGCCACCCGCGAGAGCCGCTCGCCCAGCAAGGCAAAGGACAGCACAGCGACGAGCACTGGTGACAGGAAAGCCAGCACATAGGCCTCCGCCAAGGGAAGGGCGGCGAAGGCATAGTGGATGAGCAGCGTGTCGGCGGCAAGCAGTGCTGCACGCACGAAGGCCAGAGGGGGATAACGTGGCCAAAGCGCCTGCCCAGGCCGCGCGGCCATGGCGGTTCCCGCGACAAAGACGAAGGCTGCAGCAGTGACCATGAATGTCACCTGCGGCACCACAAACCGCTCGGTCAGGAGCTTCACAATAACATCTGTTCCGGAAAATAAGGCGAACGCACATAAGACGATTGCCGCCGCCTGCATGTTCGCCCGCGTCGGGCTTGCACCCGAAGTCAGAACAGTCGGATCAGCGGGCATTGAATCGGCCGAAATGAGCCTCAATGCGCGACTGCAGGAATTCAAGACCCATCGACAGCACCCAGTAGATCATAGAGGCCGTGATCAGCATTTCGATATGCCGGAACTCCGTCTGACCTTGGGTGCGGGCGAGATACATGATTTCCCAGACGCCAACGACGGATACCAGCGATGAGTCCTTCAGCATCGCGATGAACTGATTGCCGGTCGGCGGGACAATCACCCGCATTGCCTGCGGCAGGATGACGAGAAACATCGTCTGATTGGGGCTGAGGCCGAGCGCGGTCGCGCCTTCTGTCTGGCCTCGCGAGATGCTCTCGATACCGGCGCGGAAAATCTCCGTCATATAGGCACCGTAGCATAGCGACAACGCCAGAATACCTGCGGGGACTGCGCTGATCACATAGCCGACCTGCGGCAGACCGAGATAGATGATGTAGATCTGCATCAGAAGGGGAAGGCCGCGGAACAAAGACGTGTAGAACGTGGCTAGACCGTAGACAACACCGTTCTTCGAGAGTTTTGCCATGGCGCCCGCCAGAGCGATGACGGTGGCAATCGCAATCGAGATGGCGGAAATGTAGAGCGTCGTGACCACCCCTTGCGAGATCATGAAGCCGATCTTGCGGGCGATGAAGGAGAGGGAGAGGTCGAACGAATAGAAGAACAGCATCAGCAGGACGAACAGCTCGATCCAGACGGTCACGATCTGTTGCCGGCGCGGCAAAAGCTGAAGCAGCTTCCAGTTGAATGCGATGATCAGGGCAATGGCGATTGCAGAGAGGGCGCGCCCGAGCTGCTTGTTGTCCTTGAGCCAGTCGATGGCCGGCGGAAAGAGCTTGCCGATCCAGGCGGAGCTTATTCCAAGCGCAAAAAGTGCTGCTGCAACCAGCGCAAAAATCAGCAGGACGCCGATGCGGCGGGCCGCGGTGGGATAGTCGAGTATCAGTCTTCCAAGCATCGGTTTCCCCGCCGTGTTTGATCAGGCCGCGCGCTCGCGCCACCAGTCCTGCGCCTGCAATTTCCAATAGGTGAGTTGTGCCGTCGCAAGGCCCGCAATACCGCCCGCCCAGACAAGGCCGAACGGTTTGAAGAGCTTGTAACGCTCCGATTGACCGAGAATGCCCTCGGCAACGACCTTCCCGCCAATGGCTGTGGTGTTAAGGCCGTGACCGCCGAAAGCCGTGCAATGCCACACACCAGGTTGCATTTCCCCGATCTGGGGCATGAGGTGACGGGCGTAAGACATGAGGCCGGACCAGGCCAGTTCGGTTTTCAGGTCTTTAAGTTGCGGATAGGTCGTCGTCATTTCGCGACGAAGTTCGCCCGCAAGTGCCGCAGGGGAGGCTGCCCGGGTGGTGATGCGGCCACCCCAAAGAATACGTTTTCCATCCTCAACGAGACGGTAATAATCGCCCGCGCGGCGGTTATCGCCGATTGCGTCACGGGTCACGATCGCCTCACGGATGAGGTCCGGGGCTTCTTCCGTCAGCATGACGTATGTGGCAATGGGAAGGTAAGCGCGATCAAGCCTGCCGACGAGTGAAGACGTATAGCCGCCTGTGGTGAAGACCACCTCACGGGCGCTGACCTGTCCGTCGCGGCATGAGACGCGTTTTTGAGCGCCAGTGAGAATGCAGCGCAAAACCTGTGATTTCTCGTAGATGTGGCCACCCAGCCTTTCGATCTCCGCCGCCAGCGCACGCAGATAGTTCAGCGGGTGCATATGAAACGCTTTCGGATCGCGGAGACCCTGAAAATAGCGGTTCGACTTCAATCGGTTGCGTACGGCATCAACACCTAAAAACTCAAGATCATAGCCATAGTCGCGGCGCATGTTTTCGGCGTGGGCTTTCAAATTCGCGCTGTCATCGTACCGTGTCACGCTCATGATGCCGGCCTGGGTTTTGGCATCAGTGATACCGAGCTCCCGGATCGTGTCACGGATGAAATCAACCCCTTCTATCGAAAGGTAGTGAAGCTTGCGGGCTCCATCAGGTCCTGCAGCACGAGCGATGGCGTCGTTGCCTGTCGCAAAACCGGGGCTGACGAAGCCCCCATTCCGGCCCGAGGCTCCAAAGCCGACGCTATTGGCCTCGAGAACGACGACAGCGCGGCCAGCGCGGGCAAGCTGGAGGGCGGTCGTCAAGCCAGCGAGGCCACCACCGATGATGACCGTGTCGCAATCGACGGAGCTCGAAAGCGTTGGGCGCTCGAATACGTTCGCCAATGTGCGACGATAATAGGTGTCTGGATAGGTCATGTGAGGCTCATCTGGCGAGGAGATGCCGGGCGTTAGCCCGGCATTGTTGGAATTGTCAGTCGGCACTGTAATCCTTGCCATACCATTTGGTCGTAAGGGCGGAGAGCGTGCCGTCCTTTTTCATGTCGGCAATGAACCCGCCGATCTTGGCAGTCCATTCCGGATCCGTCTTTTCGCCGATGACAACCAGCGGCTCACGGAATGCATAGCCGTCCTCGAGAATGCGCAAAGGATAGCCATTCTTGATCGCATTCTTGGCGGTCTGCTCAGGCGCAATGACCGCATCAAGGCGGACACCGTCACCCAGACGCAGATCGTCGAAAGGCAGCATCGAATCGGCGAATGTGCGAATTTCGCCCTGTTCCAGTTTGTAATCGATGGGCGGCAAGCCAGGCGCATCGATTTCCAGCTGACGGCGGATGAAATCTTCAGATGTCGTCGCCGTCTCAACGCCGATGACCTTACCCTTCAGATCACCCACTGCCTTCGCGGCGCTGTCTTTGTGAACCACATAGACGTACGGGCTGTAGTAATAGATACCTGCAAAATCGATGACTTGCGCACGCGCTTTGGTCGGGGTGACAGAGCCGACGCCAATATCGTAACGCCCCTGCCAACGTCCGCCGGTCAACGTCGCCCAGTCAGGTGTCTGGAAGCTCACCTCGACACCAAGACGTTTGGCGATTTCCCGGGAAACATCGATATCGAAACCAACCATTTCATTGTTGTCATCGAGAAAACTCTGCGGCGGCCAACTGCTATTGGTCGCGACGACCATCGCTTTGTTTTCCATCACACGGTCAAGTGTTTCGCCCGCAAGAGCAGAGTTTGCGGCAGCCAGCAGCGCAGTACTGGCAATAAGCTTCGTGAGAAAATTCATGGTGCCTCCCAGCATGTTCAGCGACATTTTGTAAGATGTCTGACAACTGTCATGGAGTGGGCTTGCGCTTATGTCAATGAACGCATGCTCCTGACTTGATGAGAAATAACGATGAGAATGTGCCAAGGGGTCACAAAGTAAGCAGTGCAGCAATTTGTGCGCCGCATGAAAACGTACCGTCACAGGGTAAGCGAGACCGCGAATTGGGCGGCGATTCAACTCTTGTGAAGGTGACCCCGCAAGTTCAGGTAAGGTACTGGAGAAAGCCCGTTTTCAGTGAAAAATGCGGTTCAGTTCCCATCAAGGCGACCCATTCAGGATCCCATTCATCAGGAAAGACCGTACCAGGCGCCGCGACCGGCACCTTGCAAGACGAGGTACCCTTGATCCACGAGCGCCTTGAGATGATCCTTGATGGTGTGACGGCTTGCATCGGTGCTCCGTGCAGCCTCCCCGACGGTGATCCGCCCGTGCTCGCGTGCCAACTCGAGCAATGTGACGGATAATGCCGGCATGTCGGCGAGGATGATACGCTCGCGCTCCATTTTCTTCTCAAGCCGCGTATTCTGCCGATGCAGGGCTCTCAAAAAGAACTCGATCCAAGGATTCCAGTCTGGCTCGGCGCTGCGGATCGTTCCCTGCGTGCGCCGAAGCGAGATGTAATAGCTCTCCTTGCTTTGCTCGATGATGCTTTCGAGCGAGCTGTAGGGGACGTAAGCGTAGCCGCCACGCAGCAGCAACAGTGTGGTCAGAATACGCGATAGGCGACCATTGCCATCCTGGAATGGATGTATTTCGAGGAAAACGACAACGAAGATCGCGACGACCAAAAGTGGATGGAGCCGCTTTTCTCGCCCTTGCTCATCCAGCCAGGCGATCAGTTCCTTCATTCGACGCGGCGTATCGAACGGCGATGCCATTTCGAAAACCATGCCGAGGCTTTCTTCCTGTTCGTTAAACGCTTCCACGTTGTTGGAGAGGGTTTTGTAGGCGCCGCGATGCCGCTCCTCCTTTGTGGAATGCGCAAGAAGGTCTCGGTGGAACTGACGGATATGGTTCGCGCTCAACGAAATAGCTTCGTAAGCACTGAAGATGGTCTCCATCACCTCCGCACAGCCGGCCACTTCTTGTTCGTCGCGTGTCGTAAACGATCCCGAGCGAATGTTTGCCAGCAGTTTTTCGACCTCTCGGTCCGTGAGGCGTGCACCTTCGATACGTGTGGAGGATCCGACACTTTCGACGTGGCAACACGCCGGAGACTGGACAGCCGCTCAGGTGCGATCCGGCCGATCGCACACCAAGCACC
This sequence comes from Rhizobium sp. PL01, assembly GCF_033447125.1. NCBI lineage: Bacteria > Pseudomonadati > Pseudomonadota > Alphaproteobacteria > Hyphomicrobiales > Rhizobiaceae > Rhizobium > Rhizobium sp. PL01. The sequence goes on from NZ_JAWQUM010000007.1 coordinate 61,532, forward strand.
TTTGAATTCATCGATTTCGGCGACCAGCGACAGGATTTCAGGCGAGATCCGGACGGTCACCGTGTTTAGAAATTCCATTTGCTCATCCGTTCCCATCCAATTCCTGCGATGTTGTGATGCACTATTTATCCATCCATTTTCCACGAGAGAGTTTGTCAGATCTTTGAGTTGATCGTGAGCTAAATGACCGGCCATTCTTCACTCGAGCGGCCCCAGACTTTTGCTGCGAAACGAGAGAGGATGTGCGAGGGCCGGAATTCTAAGTGTCTGACGCCTTTAAAAGTTCGGCTGAGATCGACGCGGAACAACAGCGGGGTCGTAGGTCCGACCCCGCTCATGGCATGCGTATCGCACCACGGCATGACGAGGGCTGCGGCCTTGCCAAACGTCGGACATATCGCACCGAAGATATAGGCGGACCTTGTCCGCTGATCGTGGGGAGCAGATGGCCGTGTCCCCCGTTTGGCCCACCGCCTGGTGATCTTGTTCTTCTGACCGATGCGGGCCTCGTCTTGGAACCAAATCTCTATTTGCTTGCCTTTGGCGGCCCCGCCAGCAATTTCTGCCACTGCAGCGGAGATTTTTTTAAATTCCTCAATCGCATCAGTCTCTTGCGTATGATGCTTTGGGCGGGCGCTCGGTTTTCGATAGCCCAAGGCATTCAATTCGCGCCCAAGCGTCTGACGACTGATGGAGATGCGATGTTCCTGCCAAAGCCATTGGGCCAGATCGACAAGTCGCCAGCGCACAACGCCATCGAGATAGGGAACCGGACCCCTCTCAACGGCATCGATCAGCGCCTCCCGCTGTTGATCATTCAAAAGAGGTTCACGTCCTTTCGCCTTTCCCGTGTTCACACCATCAGGACCGAGCAGATTGAAACGCTCAACCCAGTCACGGACGATCTGCAATCCAACACCGCCCAGCGATGCTGCCTGACTGCGAGAACCGCCTTCGTGGATAATCGACAGGGCTAACAACCGGCGCGACAAATCCGCATCCCGACTTTGCCTTGCCAGCCGACGCAGATCGTCTCCCGTATAGTCTCCACGAACGGACAGTGCTGTTCCCATGGCGAAATCTCCTTTCGCCATGTTGAATCATGAACGAAAATGGAATCGCGTGAGTCACCCTGATCACGCGCTGGTATTCGGGGCGGCAGGTCAAGACAAGTCACGCCGGCATCGTAAACACAACGGTTACGGGTCGGGAAACGATCCTGGCCTCATTGCGATCGCTTGTTATCCATCGTGCCGCCAAGGACATTTCGCCGCCAGCAGGGCGGGCTACTCCCGTGTGTTTGCCCGAATGTCATGTTTTACGCTTTAAGGTTGCTCTGGCATAAAATAGTTAACGTGGAAAACCGTAATAATCGAGCGTTGATACGATCGTCACAAAAATAATATGACATGCGGGATAAGAGTTAAAATCTAGATGGTCAGCGATAGAGAATAGTTTTTACTGAATTACTTTTGTAAAACTATAAATCCCCTTCGAAATCTCAAAGTTCTATCGCGCCAGGAAAAACATACCGGTCCAGACCCGCCTGGAGAGACAAAATAGGAACCCAAGCCCAGAGACCGCGCTGACGGGAAAGTATCCCTCTTTCGCAAAGGGGTACCTGAGCGCACTATAATGCCGCCTCGGCCAGTTAGGCTTATCGAGCGTTGGCCCGGATGGGGGCCGCAATGGCTTTCTGAAGATAATAAGACAAATGAAATGAATAATTGTGCGGCGCAGCAAGTGTTTTATACGTCTGTTGCATTGCAGCATCTTGACACTCTCAAACTTCCTCTGAATATACAGAGCCGAAGCTTGAGAATTGCCTTCCCGCCCGACGAAAGGGGGGATTTTCAACCGATCGGGCGAGCAGAGGTGCCGATTGACTGGAGCTGCGATGGAAAATGCGCGCAAGATAAGGGTGCTCGTCCTTGACGATAACCCGGTCTTAGTGGACGGCCTAAGCTTCGTTATAAATTCGACACGCCAACTCACGGCGTTGGTCATGACCCAGCGCGACCAAAACTTGAACGACGCCGTCAAACGGCTGGCGCCGGACGTCATCGTTGCAGAGCCGCGTTTCCTTGAACGTCTTTTGCGAAACAGCGACATGACTTTGCTTCACTTGCAATCGAAGGCTCGTATCATCGCCTATTGCGATACGCGCGACGCCCAACCGAGCGAAATCTATATTGCAAAAGGTTACTGCGCCATCTTGACGAAGACGGTTGCGAGTGCCCGGCTGCTTGGTGCCATCAAGAGCGTCAACGCCGGCGACGTGATCATCGACGCCGCGCTACCGCCCCAATACGAAACACCGGTGTTGAAAATGGGGTTCGAGCCAAACAGGCTCTCCAGCAAGGAAGAACTGGTTCTGCGTCATGTGGCGCTCGGCAAGGCAATGAAGGAAATCGCTGCCGATATCCAGCTTAGCGCGAAGACAGTGGAAACATACAAGTATCGAGCGATCAAAAAACTCGATCTTCGGACGCGGTCGGATATAGTAACATATGCTATAAGTGTGGGTTGGCTTCAACATTAATCGGAATGATTAAAATATAGGCGCCGAAAACTTAAATTTTCGGCGCTTTTTCTATGCGTATAACGCAGGTAAATACTTAATTATAATATATAAAATTTTAATAATAGGGATTTTCCCGACAAATTGCTGTTTTTCCTGACTGTCGGATCGGGATTTTCAATGCCTAGTCTACGTTAGACGTTAATAATTCATTAACCGAGGCGAGGGCCGCCAAGACCGGCCACCAAAGACAAGGGCAAAACATGGCTAGGATTAGCGTATTCGGAATTGGCTACGTCGGCGTGGTCGCAGCGGCCTGCCTGGCCAAGGATGGGCACGACCTCATAGCGGTCGATATCGACCCGGCAAAGGTCGATACGATCAATCAGGGCCGGGCACCGATCGTCGAAAAGGGCCTCGATCCGTTGATCGAGGAAATGGTCGCCAGCGGCAAGCTGCGCGCCACGCTCGACATCAAAGAGGCGATCGCGTCGACGGAAATGTCGTTCATCTGTGTGGGCACCCCCAGCGCTGCCGATGGCGCGGTCGGTCTGGCCTACGTCAAGAATGCCTGTGAGGCAATCGGCGCTGCCATCGCGGCCAAGGGTTCATTCCACTCTGTCGTCGTCCGCTCAACGATCGTTCCAGGCAGCATGGAGGCTGTCTGCATTCCAGCGCTCGAAAGCAGCTCCGGCCTGAAGGCTGGAACCGACTTCGGGGTCGGCTACTACCCCGAATTCCTGCGAGAAAGCACAGCGATCGAGGACTATTACGATCCGGGCTTGATCGTCTTTGGCGCCATCGATGAGCAGACGGACCAGCTCCTGCACGAGATCAACAGCAACCTGCCATGCCTCTGCCATTCCGTCACTTTGGCGACGGCCGAAATGATCAAGTACACAAGCAATTCGTGGCGCGCGGTGAAGGTCACATTTGCAAACGAGATCGGCAATGTCGCGAAGGCCTGCGGTGTCGATGGCCAACTGGTCATGAAGATCCTGTGCTCGGACCTGAAGGTTAGCATATCGCCGTACTTCATGCGCCCCGGTTTCGCATTCGGCGGATCCTGCTTGCCCAAGGACGTGCGGGCGCTTCGCCATCTCGCTGCGCAAAAGCATGTCGAATCCCATTTGCTCGACGCCGTTCTGGAGGCCAACGAGGCACAGATCGATCGCGCCGAGACGATGGTCTCGCGCATGGGCGGCCAGACCGTCGGCATGGTCGGTATCAGTTTCAAGACCGGCACGGATGATCTGAGAGAAAGCCCACTGGCCAGCCTTGCGTCCCGGCTGATCGGTAAGGGTTACGACCTGAAGATCTACGACCCCTTCGTCAAGCAGGCCTATGCAGAGGGCATGAGCGGCGCCGGGCGCGGCAACGATACCGCCATTGATCTCGAAAACCGGTTGGTTGGCGATGTCGATGACCTGATCGACAGTTCTGACATCATCTTGGTGGGTAACCACTACGACGAGGTCATGTCAGCGCTTGCCACCTGCAGCGACACGGTACCGATGGTCGATCTGCTGCGGATCCGACCGGGCATACGGTCGGCCGGCACCTACCAGGGCATTTGCTGGTAAGGATCGCAACGATGCTCGCCCACATCATTTATCTGCTGTCGATGGTAATCATAATGCTGGGCGTGCCTCACCCGACGATGGAAAACGTCTCGGGTACGCTGATTACCGTCGGATTAATCGGCCTGTGGCGGTACTCTTGGGCCGGAGCAAACCTTGCCAGGGCGGCCTACTATCTCAACATTGCCTATCCTCGGCGACGGGCGAGAGCCGCCGAGGCCTACGCTGCCCGCGGCCTCACCGATCACACCTTCTTCCTGGTCACCACCTACAAGATCGCGCCGGAAATCTCGACCCGGGTCTATCGTTCGATCTTCGAGGCAGCCTACCAAGCCAAGGGTGGTGCCTCGATCGTCGCTTCGATCGTTGACGAGGCGGATGCCCGGCTCATTCGCCAGGTGCTGGCCTCGGTCGCTGCCCTGCACCCTTCTGTGCGCGGCAAAGTCGCGCTAAAGATTGACAAGATCGCCGGAACCGGCAAACGCGACGCGCTGGCAACATCGCTTCGCTCCATCGCCCGCCTCAACCCAGGCCGGAACGACATCGTCATCTTCGTGGATGGCGACAGCTGCGTACCAATCGACGTGATTGACCGTAGTCTCCCCATGTTCACCGATCCGGCCGTCGGCGCCGTCACCACAGACGAATACAGCGACACCCAGGGCGGGCGCCTGTTCCGTGACTGGTTCGACCTGCGCTTCTGCCAGCGTCACGTGATGATGTCGTCGATGTCGCTTGGCGAACGGGTTTTGACCCTCACAGGGCGCATGTCGATCTTTCGCGCAAGCCTTGCCATGGATTCCGGGTTTGTCGATATGGTCCGCAGCGATTTCATCGATCACTGGCGTCTCGGGCGTGTGCATTTCCTGACGGGCGACGACAAGTCGACATGGTTCTGGCTACTGCAGAGGGGTTACAAGATGCTCTATCTGCCGGACCTCTGCACCGTCTCGATCGAGACCCAGCCGAAACCTGGTTTTATGGACTCCGCCACGGTGCTGATGACCCGCTGGTTCGGCAACATGCTACGCACCAATGGGCGTGCGCTTGCACTTCCTGCATCGCAGATAGGCTATTTCACCTGGTGGTCGATCCTGGATCAGGGCATTTCGATCTGGACCACGCTCGCCGGACCGGCCAGCATCCTGCTTTCGGCGATCTTCATCAGTCCCTGGATCCTGCCGCTCTATTTCGCTTGGGTCATGCTCACCCGCTACGTCATGTGCACGATTATCATGGCCTTTCGCGGCCGCAGCTTCCCGGTCTCGTTCCCTTTCCTGCTCTATTTCAGCCAGGTCGTCGGCGCGTTTGTCAAAAGCTTCATCCTGTTCCGCCTCGACCGGCAAAAATGGACCCGTCAGACAACCGAAAAGTCTAGCAGGAGCCGCGTCGGCTTCACCCAGCGCTTTCGGACCCTCAGCTCCAGCTACATGCATTGCTTGGCCCTGGGGTGGCTGATCCTGAGCGTCGCCTATGTCGGCAGCATCATTTAACCTTTGAAGGATTGTACCATGGACATCGAGAAAAAAGCCTCCCGGGACAATGCCGCTCAAGCCTTTGACGGCCAGCCGGAAGTCTGGACAGCGCTGCTGGACACCGGCACGGAGCATCCAAAAACCAACATTCCCTTCGCGGCCATCATCGACGGCCGGCATTTCAGCGGGCTCAGCCTTTCGCTCGTGTCCGCCGTCGTCTCCGGCCTTTCCGGTCCCGACCTGCAGGGCAAGCAACGCATCGCCGTGCTGCGGTTCGATTTCGACGGCTACACTATCTCATTGCAGGTGAATGTCGGCATCAGCCGCACGGATGCCGAGACCGGACAGCTTGTTCTCGATTTCATCGAGCCGACCGGCGAACATCTTCCGACCCTGCGCTACCTTCTGAACGCCTACATCGCGGGTGATATCACCTCGCTGGACGGGATTATCAGCCTGAGGGACAAGGCAGGTGTCGCGAACGCTAGGAAGCAGAGCGGTGAAAAAACGCTGGGCAGCTATTTCGCCAATGCGGTGCGGCTGACCGCCACGGCCATACTCAGTATCGGGCTTGCCGCGTTGGCACTCGACCTCGTTTACGAGCGAATCTTCTCCAAGGAAGTCCAGCAACTGGCTGTGCTGTCGGCCGGCGGGCAGCCGTTGCGCGCCATCGCCAACGGCCAGATTTCCTATCTCAACACCAAAGCAGCCAAGGGAGACGTGGTCTACACGATCCAGGCGGTCTCGGGCGATACGCTCAGCATCAACATGCCCTGCGACTGCAAGATCCTGCTCGGCGCCATCACCGAAGGCGCAACCGTGCTGGCTGGCGATACCGTCGCCGAGGCCGTCGCGCTAAACGCCACGCCTGTCGTCCTTGCCGCGGTCAGCGCCGAACAGTCCAAGCTTTTGGTTGGTGGCGATGTCGCCGAACTTCGCTTTCAGGACGGCAGCCTGGCCTATGCCAACCTCGCAACCGGCTCACAATCATTGGTTCCTTCCGGCAATGGCGAGGTGCAAACGGTTCTCGCCCCGACCTCGCCGGTCAACCAGGAAGCGATCGGCACTCCCGTTTCAGTCCGCATTATCAACGCTCGTATTTTCGCGCTTCGCCAGAAGCTCGGCCAGATGTTTTCAGAAGTCACGAATAGCTGACGATCGGCGGCGGGGGACAATCGCCGCGCGGTCACAGACATAGATTTAAAGGAGCAGGCATGCAGAACGTTCATCCCCTCATCTTATGTGGCGGTATCGGCACCCGCCTTTGGCCGCTTTCGCGCACCGAGCATCCGAAGCAGTTCCAGCGGATCGATGGACATTCCGAGGTCACCTTCTTCCACGCGACCGTCGAGCGTCACCGGGCGGTTGGTTTTGCTGATCCGATCGTCGCCGTGAACAGCGCCCATGTCGCAACGGTGCTTCGCCAGTTGACCGATATCGGTTGCCCGGCCCGCATCATTGCCGAACCGATATCGCGCAACACCGGTCCGGCCGTGCTCGCCACGGCGCTTGTCCTGGCCGCAACGGATCCCGGCGCGCTCATCTGCGTCATTCCTTCCGACCATATCGTCAAGGGTGACCTCGCCGCCAACGTCCTTGCCGCCCGCGAAGCTGCCGAGCAAGGCTATATCGTGCTCTTCGGGGTTCCGCCGGAATATCCGGAAACGGGATACGGCTATATCGTCGACGGTGGCGCGCTCGACACGCTTGGCTGTGCACGCAAGGTCGCCAGCTTCATCGAAAAACCGCCGGTCGAGATCGCGGCCGCCCTCATCGCGGCCGGCGGCGCCTATTGGGCATCGGGCATCAGCTTGTTCCGAGCAGACGTTCTCATTTCCGAATTCCAGCGGCTGGACCCACTGACGTTCGAAGCCGTGAGCATGGCGATCAAACTCGGTTTGCAGACCGAACATGCCCTCTACTTGAATGCCGACGCACTTTATCCGGCAACCAACCTGCCGACCGAATCGATCGTCTTTGAACATTCGCCCCGCACCGTTGTCGCCCCACTGCTCGTCGCCTGGAGCGACGTTGGAGCCTGGAACGCGCTGCATCACATTGCCGAGAAAGACATCGACGGCAATGTCCTGTCCGGCGACGTGATCAGCATCGACAACCGTAACTCCTATATCCGCTCGACGAGTAAACTGGTCGCCGTCGTCGGCATGGACGACGTCGTCGTGGTCGATACCGATGACGCCCTTTTGATCACCACGCGCGCTCGGGCGCAACAGGTCAAACAGATCGTCAAGAAGCTCGAATCGATCCAGCGCAGAGAATTGGCCGAACATGTCCGAAACCAGATGACCTGGGGGGAAGTGCGCCGCGTCCACAGCGGTCCCGGCTACGAATTGCGGATGATAACGCTAAGGGCAGGCACGACCTTGCCGATACTCGAAGACGCAAAACTCCATCGAATGCTAACCGTCGCCGGCGGCACGGGCCTTTTGAAGACGGCGACCACGGCGCGACCACTGCATGTCGGGGAGAGTTTTGAAATTCCAGCGGGCGAGGCCGGCGTTGTGTATTGCGGACCGGGGAGCGAAATGCAGCTCGTTGAAGTGATCTGCACGCAACTCGAGACGACACCCCTGCGCGGCGATAGCCGCCATCTCGTCAACAGCTGAGGCCCGATAATGGTAAAGGGCACCTTCCTCCTGTTATCTGGTCTGCTCGCATTCGCAGCGACGAGCGCGCGGGCCGATGCAATCGATTATGCCGAGCGGGCGGGACTGTCGCGGCAGCTCAGCGGGATCGCCAGCCGTGCCGCAATGCCGCTAGCGCGCATGGAGAGTCTTTCACCGTTCCTGACCGAACGGCTCGCCGGGATCAGGCCATCTGAACCCATCGCAAAGGGACGGGCTGAGGTTGGCAAAACGACAACCAGCGCCACCCTCAACAAGATCCGCGTCGACTTTATGACCACGCAGCTGACGCCGCAACGGGCGGAATTCAATGCCCATCTCGATGAAGCGCTGCCGCCGAATGCCGTTGCCCTGTTCATTCGCGGTGGTCCGATCAGCCTCAGGCAGCTGGCAGAAAAGGCAAGGGCAGACTTTCCGGGCGCATTGGAGATGAACGGCAGCACTTACACCGCGCACTGGCCGATCATTGTGTGGTCCGACGCAGCGCTGACACTGGACGCTGGCGACCGGCTGAACCTGTCGACAGAGGAAGGCGTGTTCATGCTCAACAACGGGCTGTTGAGCGTCAGCGGCGCGACGATTGCCAGTCATGGCGCGCGCAATTCCGGCAGGGCGGATTTCAGGCCGTTTATCGTGACTGCGATGATCGGCGCAATGCAGGCGACGAAGGCACGCTTCAGCGATCTCGGGTTCCCCGGAGCCGACGCCACCAGCGGCATAGCGATCATTGGCGCGGCGCTGTTTCCGGCAAAGTTGCACACCTACTTCATCGACAGCGATTTCAGCAATGTCGGCAGCCTCAACCTGCTTAATACGCGTGATGTCCTTGTCTCCGGCAACCGCTTCGCCGAACCGATAGGGCCGGCCGTCGGCTTGAAGGGGGTTTCGCATGCGCGTATCGTCTCGAACATTGTCACCGGAGCCCGCGAAACGCAGGGCATCAGCCTTGAGAGCGGCACGTCGAACGTCGAAATCGCCAACAATGTCGTGCTCGGCAATCGCGGCATCGGCATATTCCTCGCCAACGGCGTCCGCTCCATTCAGGTTTCAAAGAACCTGGTGGCAGGCAATGGCCGCGGTGGCATTTCGCTCGTCGGCGGCACGTGCGTCGATATCACCGGTAATGTGGTGGTTGAAAACAAACAGGCCGGCATCAAGGTTCGCAACAGCGACGCGGTCATGGTGTCCACCAATCAGCTGATCGGCAATGCCGGTGCCGGGGTTTCGGTCGTCGAACAGGCAGCGACCGCCCGTCTGACAATCGATGGCAACGCGTTCATCACCAACAGATCCGGCGTCTATGGGGGGGCGGCGAGCGCTGTCGCGCTTTATCGCAACGACTTCTCCGGACAATCTCCGATCCTGCTCGACGGCGAATTTGCTGCCGATGTACCAAGATTGCTGCGGACCGCCGCCGGTCAGACCGACACGGCAGCACGCACTCCCCTCATTTTCCACGCGACCGACCAGTCTTCCGTTCGGAACGACTGCCAATCAGGGAGCTGACGCCAATGGTTTTTTCCTCCGAGACATTTCTATTCCTGTTTCTACCGCTGTTTCTGGCGGCCTATTACCTGACGCCGGATCGCCTACGTTCCTGGACAATCATGATCGGGTCCTACATCTTCTACGCGTGGTGGCGCGCGGACTTCCTTCTGCTTTTCATCGCCGTCACAGCCTGGGCATATGGATGCGGCCTGCTGGTGTCGCGGTGGGATGGCCAGCCGCGATCCAGGAACACGATGATCATTGGCATCATTGGCTGCCTGATCGTTCTCGGCATCTTCAAATACCTGAATTTCTTTGTCGACAGCTTTGCAGCCCTGATCGGAACAACACCCGACGAACTGGGTGTGCACTGGCGGATGATCCTACCGATCGGCGTGTCCTTTTATGTGTTTCACGCCATCGGCTACATCGTCGATGTTTATCGCAAGGATACACCGGCGACGCGAAACTTCATCGACTTCGCGGCCTTTATGGCGCTTTTCCCGCACATGATTGCCGGTCCCGTACTGCGGTTTCGCGATCTCACTGATCAGTTCATCTCGCGCGTGCACAGCCTGCCGATCGTCACGTCCGGCTTTTACATCTTTACGATCGGGTTGGCGAAGAAGGTACTGATCGCCGACACGGTAGCGCCGATTGCCGACCAGGTGTTTTCAATGGCAAATCCGACCATGGTCGAGGCATGGCTGGGTGCCATTGCCTACATGCTGCAGCTCTATTTCGATTTCTCGGGCTATTCAGACATGGCGATCGGCCTCGCCCTGATGATGGGATTCCGCTTCAAGCCGAATTTCAACACCCCCTATCTCAGTCTGTCGATCACCGAGTTCTGGCAGCGATGGCACATCAGCCTATCAACCTGGTTGCGCGACTATCTCTACATTCCGCTTGGCGGCAATCGCAAAGGCCCCGCCCGCGTCTATGTCAACCTCTTCCTGGTCATGCTGCTCGGCGGGCTCTGGCACGGCGCCAACTGGACGTATGTTCTGTGGGGGGCATGGCATGGCACTTGGCTTGCCATCGAGCGCTATAGCGGCGTTGGCAAGCGCGCACAAACCCGTGCCCTTGCCTTGCCTGCAACGCTGCTTGTCGTTCTTATCGGCTGGGTGATGTTTCGGGCGACAAACGTCAGCGAGGCGATCACCGTCTATGGCGGCATGGTCGGCCTCAATGGCGTGGCTCCGGGTATCGAGTTCCTGGCAAACGTCACCCGCGAAAACCTCCTTTTCATGGCTCTAGCAATCTTCGCGGTTTTCGCGGAGCCCTATTTCAAAAAGCTGACCGATGCAGAAATCGTCGCCGGTTCGCATAGCCTGTCCATATCTTCGGATGGCACGGCAACAGCCAGCCCGTCGCTTGCCTATCCCATCGCCATGAGCCTTCTATTGGCCGTGACGGTCGCCCGTCTGTCAGAGCAGTCGGTCTCCCCCTTCCTCTACTTTCAGTTCTGACAGGAGCTAAGATATGGCCAATACCCGTACCAATATCGCAACCTTGCTTCTGCCGACGGTGTTCTTCGGTTACGCCATCTACGCCAACTCCGCATTGCTGCTTTCTGCCGACCCCAGGGCCGACATGCTACCAGCCGGGGACTTCTCCTTGTTGAATGTCATCGATGGCGCGACCACCCGCGATCTCGATGCCCTCTACAAGAATGAACTGCCCCATCGTGCCTCGTCGGTCGGGATCGTTGGCAATGCCCGCTATGCCTTGCTTGGTGCCGGCCGAAAAGGCGTTGTGATCGGCGACGATGGCTGGCTCTTCACCGACGAGGAATTCAAGCGCATCAAGGCGTCCGACATCGAGGATGCTGTCGCCAGGATTGGCAAGGTTCGCGAAGAGCTACAAGAACGGGGCATCGAGCTTGTGGTTGTTCCCCTGCCGGCAAAGTCCGACGTCTATGCCGAGCATCTGCCGTCCATGATGAAAACCGAGTATATGGCGCAGGCCTACCGGGACTTTTTCGCCGGGCTGGAAAAATCCGGCATGACCGTGGTTGACACCCGCTCGGCGTTGATCGACGCCAAGACCGGGGGGGATCTGTTCTTGCCCTCCGATACCCATTGGACGCCTGCGGGTGCGAAGGTAACAGCGCAGGCCGTGCAGATGACAGTTGAGCGCGCCGGTCTTGCACTTTCGGCGACGCAGATTTCCGGCGAGCAAGAGGCATCCGTTAATGTCTGGGGCGATCTCACCAAGTTTATCACCTCGCCGGACTATGCTCCTGAGATCGGACTGAAGCCCGAAAACGTAGCGATCTTTCGCACCGTCGCCACGACTGCCGCTGACAGCACCGACATTTTCGGCGGGGATAGTACCGTTCCGGTGATGCTTGTCGGCACAAGCTACAGTGCCAACGAAAACTGGTGCTTTGCCGATTATCTGCGCCAGTCGCTTTCTGTGGACGTTGTTAATGTTGCCAAGGAAGGCCTCGGGCCCGGCGTCCCCATGCTCGAGCTCATCGACAGCGATGTCCTGGACCAGGCGCCGCCGAGCATCATGGTCTGGGAGTTCCCGGTCCGCTATCTCGGCAAGGGTGCGCTGTGGAGGCGCAAGGATAGCGGGGAAACGGGCGGGCATCACACCGGCGCCGGAGAGAGCAATGTTTGAGAGAACGCTCCCCACCCTGATAACAGCCACTGTCGCGGCGATCTTGGCGCTTCAACCCGCATCGATGTCGGCGGCGCCTTTGTCATCGGGCAAGCCATCGGTCAAGCCGGTCCCCATCCAGGCCAGTGTGGCGGCCAAATCCGCGCAATCCGAGTTGCCGACGGAATTGCAAATGGTGCGCAAACGCGTGCTTGCCGGCAAGTCTGTGTCGTATCGTCAGTTGCAGGCTTTGGCGGACCACGGCGACAGTATCGGCGCTTTCCGGATGGGTGAAAGGTTGAACGCCATGAACGATCCGGGACTGGCGACAGATGCGCTGCATTATTTTTCCATCGCCGTCTTTCAGGATCGCGCCTATGCCGTGGGTCAAATGGTGGAGATTTTGTCCAGAACCGACGTGAAAATTGCACCGGCCCACCTCACGCAGGCCGAACTCGCACTTGAAACACAAGTCCGGCGCGGAAACGAAAAAGCAATCGAGGCGCTGATCCGCTTTTACATAGAAGGCCGGCCTTTCGGCACGAAACGGGACCAGCTGGAAACTCTGTTAAACGCCGGCGGCGGCGGCAAGAATGCGGAAGCAGCGTTTCGGATGGCCGTGATGCTTCTGTCTGGGTCCGATAGAACACCGGACAAGGAGCAACAGGCAGAACGTTATCTGAAAATCGCAAATGAGAACGGAAGCATCGGCATCCGGGCCTCTGCGAGCAGCTTGCTGGCCACCATCGGCAATACCGAAGCTAAGAGCGAACCAGGGGTAGGACCATGAACAACGGGAAACGATATGGGGTCGCTGTGGCGGTCGCCCTGTGCATCACGGGGAACGCGCGGGCGGCGGTAGCACAAGCGGCGGAAGATTCTCCTTCCGGTTACGGCTGCACCAATATCGAACAAATATCCGAATTGCAGATGATTGAGGGCAGGGGCGGAATGTTCTTTCGTATCCTGGCGGATATCAGGCTCCAGCATGCCTTCACTGATCAGACCATTGATCATATTGCAGCGATGGCAAAGGCCCTTGAAACAAAGGGTACCACGCTGATCTACATGCCGCTGCCAACCAAATCCCAGGCTATGCCCAAACTGGTTCCCGCAAAGGCAGCGCTTTATGGATTCGATGCGGACATCGCAGCCAATGTATATAATGATGTGGTACGACGGCTCAGCGAAAAGGGCGTTGCCGCTGTTGATGTCGCCACACCGATGCGGAAGAACGAGACAAATGCGTTCGGCGAATACGCATTTTTCAAGTCTGATTTCCATTGGACAGCTCATGGCGCAGGCATCGCAGCGCAAGCCGTTGCCGACGTTATAAGGTCGCTCCCGGCCTATTCCGATGTAAACCCCGTTCGCTTCGATATGCTGGAGGTGGCGCCAGAGCCTGAATCATCCAGCATGCGCGAGCTGCTGCAAAAGCACTGTGTCTCCAACCTGCCCGCAGTGGCCGCGCATAGTTATGGTGCAGTTCGCCGCGAGGAGGCGAAAACCGGAGAAACCAAATCCCTCGACATTTTTGGTGGGAGTGACAATTCCTCAATTGCGCTTATCGGTACAAGCTATTCGGACAAGCCGATCAGCAACTTTGCGGGGTTTCTTGAACATTCAGCCGAGATGCCGGTTGAAAACTATTCTATTTCAGGTGGCAATCAGTTCGGTTCCATCCTGTCTTTCGTGACGTCGCGAGAGTTTCAGCAACAGCGCCCACGATTTCTCGTCTGGGAAAATCCAATCTACAATAATCTCGGCCAGTTCGGGGCGGCGCCCTGGATGGAAATTATGGCCGCGTCCTTGAACGAGTGCAGTGCACCGCTCGCCGCCTCACCGGTCGACGGGAACACGGTCGGCACGGACCTTTCCGGCATCACGTTGAGCGCGAACGACGTCCTGCAAGCGGATTTGGGCGAAGATCTCGGGCGCAAGGCCGTTTTCACCCTCACGGATGGCGATGGCCAGGTCCACCGACGCTCAATAGAGCGCGGCGATCGCCTGAGATCCACGGGGCGCTTCTACTTCTCGCTGGCCGATTTTCAAAACAAAGCCTTCAACAAGGTCGCGGTCTCATTTGATTCACCTGTTGGCGAGCGAACAACCCTGTCCATATGCAAGACAAAATCTGGAGAAGATTCATGACCCCTCGCTTCCCTATGACATGGATAGGCGTTGCTGCGTTGCTCGCAGTCGGACATCCGGCTGTCGCCGATGACGGTGCGCTTTACGCCAAGCCGATCGACCCCAAAGCGGCCTTTGTGCGCGTGATAGCACCGGGCTCCTCCATCGCGTCAGTCAAGAGCAGTTCCTTCAACCAACTGACCGGCGGCGTTTCGCCCTATGTTGCCGTGACGCCGGGTGAGGTGTCTGTTTCATCGAGTTTTGGGCAAGCCAATGTCTCGGCAAAGGCCGGCAAGTTCTATTCCGCAGTCCTGACAGCCACAGGCGAGACCACCGTCGAAGACGATATGACGAAGAACCCGGCAAAGGCGACACTTACGCTCTATAATCTTACAGAAAGGGCGCAACTTGACCTGTTCGTGCCACAGGCAGGCGCCGATGCTGTGTCAGATGTGACAAGGGGGGCATCGAAATCAGTCGCGTTGCGAGCGCCGCTGGATCTTGATCTTGTCGTGCGCGATGGCGAAACGGAACTCGCCAGGATTGGCAAGGTTGAATTTAAGAGGCTGGCTGGCATCGCTGTTGTTGTGACGGAAACCGGCGATACGATTAACGCCATAGCCGTACCGAGCACCATTGCACGCTAACCGCATTTTACGGGATCCCGGAGGTTCGTTATGATCGCAAAGACACTGGCCAGATTGTTGCTTTTGGGAGGAATGCTTGCCGCTACAGCAACACCGGGACGAAGCGAACCGATCGAGGTAGGGTTCATGCCACCGGAGATCGAGATCCCAAAGACAGCCGTATGTGCTCCCCGGATCAGTGACGAAGATGTCATCACCTATTGGAACAACTGGGATCGCAAGGCGCTGCCCAAGCGCAGCACTTATGAGACGATACGCGACATGAACCGGCTGCGTGACATTGGCGCTAAACGGTTTGAGAAGATTATAGGCCGGATGCAGGAGTTGCTGCCAACGATCAAGGCCAACTACACCGACGAGGACGCGCTCTTCGACAAAGTCAAACTCATGTTAGCCTTGGGCCAGAGCGATGAGGTGAGGAAACAAGGGCTTATCCAAAAGCTGCTTGCAAAGAAAGATCTTTCGACGGGCATAGCAAATACCTTGGCGGACTACCTGATCCAAGGCAAAGGCGTTGATCCCGATCGAGAAAATGGTCTCAATCTGAAAATTCACGCAGCGTTTGGGGGCAACACCGATGCGATCCTTGATCTGGCAGGCTTGACGATACGCGGTGAAAAGATTGATCAATGGGATATCGAGCCGGAACTGGCCGTTAACATGGCCTTCGGCTCGCTCGTCGGGGCGCTCGACGAAGGCATCTGCGACCGCGTTGGACGCATTGCGCGCGAATATGACGGTGGCGGCGACATTGTGAAGGCCAATCCTGTCACCAGCTTGGCTTGGTATCGTCTTGCTGCCGACCTTGGTGACAGCTACGCTGCCTGGAAGGTGGCAGAATATAACCTGCTGAGCGAAAAGATCGTCAAGGACAACAAGGTCCTTCTTAAATACCTGACCATGGCTGCCGATGGTGGCAATATGACTGCGATACTGGAACTGGGAAGAACCTATGCAGAAGGTTCGATAGTGGACCAGGACCTAAAGAAGGCTTTCTATTATTATCGCATAGCGGAAAAGGCGGGCAACCAGGTCGGGCTGGTGAGGCAGATTCGGCTGCATGAAAAGATGAAGGACGCTTCACCGGAAGATGCTGCCGCCTATGAAGCGGGTCTGCGAAAAGTGATCGAGCGAAAATCCCCGCCGCCATGGGCGTTCGCGCGGTTGGCGCGGCTTATTCAAATTCGTGACGGCGTATGGCAATCGATGCCAGAGGCCCGGATGCTTCTGGAAAAGGCGGTGGAAAATGGCGACGTCGAAAGCAGGAAGGATTTCGTCGATTTGCTTCTGCGAGAAAGCCCTGATGACGCTGCCTTGATCAAGGCAATCGATCTCCTCACAGACTCGATCGTCAATCATGGCGAAATCAATGCGATAGCGAAGCTCGAACGCATCTACTTGTGCCTCACGCCGAAAGGACCGGAGTTGGCGTCTGCATCCTATTGGTCCCATACGGAAGATACCGCAGGCAACGAAACCCTCGTCCTTAACGCCACCCAGGCCGAACAGCTTTCCGCAGTGCCGGATCCCCTCGTGATAGCCACACTTCAGACCCAGGCGCTCTATGGCCGGGCTAGCGCAATGGCGCTCTACCAAAGATATCTCGAAAGCACCGGCCACTCGGAAGCGGTTTTGAAGTTCTGGCAAGCACGCGCGGAAGGGCAGCCTGGCGCAACGGCTGAAGCAGCGTTGCTTCAGTTTAAGCTGAACCTCGGTAGAGGTCAGCTGGCGCAGGCGAAACAAAGCATTCCGTTGGGCGACGAGCCCATCAGTCCCGATGCCGGCCTAAGCTTTGCGCGTTTCCTTATCGAGAACTATGCCTCTGACAAGCAGAGCCTTGAGCTTGCAGAGCACATTCTTCAACCTCTTGCTGACCAAGGTTTTGGACGGGCCGTCAGCCTTATCGAGGAGATCGAGGCCGCGCAGTCTCATTCCCCATCTTTGACACGTGATGCCTACAGCGAGGCAATGGAACGGCGAGGCGACATGGCGGCCCAGTTGCTCTTGGCTGAAGCCGCGTCTGACGTGGCAAACCGCGACAAATACTACCGGCGGGCGATTGGCTCGCAACGCTGTGATTACGACGATTCCATGTCGCTAGCGGAATTTGCCATACGCAAATATCCTCAAGATGCATCACGCTGGCTGACGATTGCCACGCACATCGCTGCAGATGACCAATGGCGCAAGGTCAAGATTGGTGAACTGTATCTTTCGCTTAACACGCAAGAGTCAGTTAAAACAGCGTTGCATATGTTTGACGAGGCGCGCTCCAAGGGCGAAGCCGCGGCATACTATCGTCTGGTCCGATACTATTCCGACAGCAAAAGCGAAGCCTACAATCCGCGCGCTGCAGGCGACATTTTCGTTGAGCTTTTACAGCGGTCCGATACCGCGGCAATGCCCGAAAAGCTGCTGATGCTGAACAGTGTGAAACCCGAGATTCGACGCCAAGTCAGTTTGAGGGTCGATATCAAAGCACTGTACGAGCGCTCGGCCAACACCGGACAGCCTGTTGCGATGCGAGAACTGGCCAAATTGATGCTGTTGGATTCCAAGGACAGCCGTGCTGCGGGCAAGGCTTTTGTCTGGATGAAACAGGCTGCCCAGGCCGGAGATGCGGAAGCAATGTATCTGCTTTCGCAGTCCTATGCCATTGGGTCAGGTACCAGGCCATCACTGCAGGAGGCGCAGCTATGGATGCGCAAGGCTGCCGAGGCAGGTAATCCCGATGCAGCCCATATGCTTGTGCTTACAGAAGCCGGAACGGGGGGGTGAATTTGTCCGATTTTCTTAAAGGAAAAGGGACTGCCGGATGGGCAGTAACAACTGGTGCGCTCGTGCTTTTTGTCGGAATGACCAACATTGCTTCGGCAAAAGCGAAGTGCCCTGACGTTCCCGATCCGGTCGTCAGTCTCGAATTCGGCAGTCGCTACAAAGCTGATTCAAAGACCCGATCCGACATCGACGCCGAATCCGATGCCGAAGTGACCAGCGTCCTGAAAAGCATTGACCGCTTCATACAAGGGTTGACGCGGCAGATCGGCAAGGCGCAAGCCGAAGACGATCAGAAGAAACAACTTATCATGTCGTCTTGCGTGTTAAATGCCATCCATGCCTGGGCCAAAGCGGATGCACTGAGCGATATGCGCACGGCCAACGCCAAGCTTGCGGTCCCCTCACGAATTGGCGGCATTGCCATCGCGTATGCGGAGACAAGGAGCATGGTCCCGGGTATGGAGGCAGAAAAACAGGCGATCGAAACGTGGCTTCTGGCCCGAGCCAAGGCAACTATGGACTTTTTCGACAACGACGCAACGAAGGGGGCAAGCCGCAATAACTTACGTGCTTGGGCCAGCCTCGGTGTCGGGCAGATTGGCATTCTCTCGAAACAAACCGAGCTCGTCGATTGGTCGATTGATAGTAACCGCACCATGGTCACGGGCTCAGCCGCAGATGGTAGCATCCCACTTGAGATGAGGCGTAAAAAATATGCCCTGCACTATCAATTGCACGCGTTGACGCCGCTCGTCACTTCAATCGCCATGATATGCGATGCAGGCTATGGCAATGGACAGGCGGATCTCGAACGGCTGAAGATCATCGCAGGCTTTTCACTTAATGGCGTGAGAAATCCAAAGATTGTGGAGGCTATTGCCGGAGAAGCCCAAACGGTAGAGCCAGGTTTGAAAGCGAACACGGAATCTCTGGCTTGGCTCGAGCCGTATGCCAGTCTAACGGGCGAGAAAGATGTAAACGCCGCGCTGTTGGAAATCCGGCCGCTGTTGAATTCCAAGCTCGGAGGAGATGTCACTCGCATCTATGGCAATCGCCATATTGACTGCGAGACGCGTACCATCCGCTGAATCAAGAGAAGGTCAGTCAGGTCGAGGTAAGGCGTATGGGATGGCCAATCAAGGGAATATCATTCGTAGCCGGCTGGCGGCGTTCGCTGTTCCACTCTGCAACTTCGATTGCCACGAGCGATCTCACGGAACCAAGCAACACGTCCCGCCCATGCGTACCGGCAAGCGCCAACTTTAGACGACCGGCAAGGTCGTCTGCGTCGATTTTAAAAGACTGCGTCACCTTATCATGTTCCTCCGGCACCCCTATTTGGCCAAGAACCATCAAGCCTTCATTCCCATATAATACTCGAATGCTATGAAACACTTAAAAATGGCCATGAGTGGACGGATTTCATGAAAATCGTGGCGAGGGCCTCAATCGCGTGAGTCTGCGGCGGCCCGTTGAAGCTGTGTGACGGATAGGGAGCTGAGATCGCTCCTCGTCTTTGAAGCGAGGGAACGCCGTTCGCGGGCTCAGCAAGTATCATCCCGCGGGCTTTCATCACGCAAGCACGTCTCGGCGCAGCAGCGATCCAGATGCGATTTTGGCAATCCGGCTGTCATAGGCAAGGCAGTACAGAGCCCGATTGCTATCCGGAGATTTTAGCGCACCAGCTAATCGGCTGATCGGCTGATCGGATGGGTGGACAGTAATTTCCACCGAGCCCGAGCACGCTCCATCCATGGGTCTTGCCAATCCCGCTCTCTTGTCTGGCATCCCTAATCCAGTCCCGCCCTTCGACGGTCAACCCGCAAGGGGTTCGCAGCGCCTGCGACCTCTGCGGCTGCGCCTCAGAGGTGACCGCGGTCGTGACCGGCTCACTCGGGCGCCATCGAGCGGGGATTGGCCCCGCCAATGGATGGAGCCTTACATGTCGGATCTCAGCCTTGCACAAAACCACGCATTCGATCTTGCCCGGACCCTGATGGTCCCGGTCACGCTCTTTGAAATCGATGGCGAGATCGGCGTCATGCTTTCCGCCGAGTATGATGGCGATGAAGACGCCATCATCACCATTTATGATCCCTTTGCTTACGGGTCGGCTCATTGAGCCGACCACCCCTTCGGGGATGGCGTGCCGCTTGCGCTGATGCACGCGCAAGGGAGGCTTTGCCGCGCTCTTGTCCCGCAGATCTGCAGGTTGCGAACCGCGCCCTTGCGCGCTTCCATCTTCGCGCCTGGGCGCCGGAAGCTGGAATAATCAGGACAACAGAGGAAGCGTGATGGAGAAGAGCGACATCGAGGACTTGCGCGCACGCGTCGGCTGCGCCGCAGTGCTGGAGCACGAG
The DNA here is from genome assembly GCF_033447125.1 of Rhizobium sp. PL01. Lineage (NCBI taxonomy): Bacteria > Pseudomonadati > Pseudomonadota > Alphaproteobacteria > Hyphomicrobiales > Rhizobiaceae > Rhizobium > Rhizobium sp. PL01. Next base: position 81,766 of record NZ_JAWQUM010000007.1, read on the forward strand.
GGTTTCGCCATAGACCTGAAAGAAAGCACCAGGCGCGCCGTCAAATTCCGGCGCGCCGATGAGATTGTCATCGTGATCCATGCCGACAAGGGCTGGTTTGACGCGCGCTCCGATGCCAAGGGCGATGTCTTCGCGCTCGCAAGCTACCTGCTTGGCGTCGGCTTCACCGACGCGCTAGCAGCGGTTGGTGATCTGGTGGCGTTCCAGCCCAAGACACCCTCCTGGAAGGGACCGGCCGGCCGGCCAAGGGAAACGGGCTCTGTCAGTGACCGTTGGGCCTATCGAAGATCCCCATGGCGGACATCTGCGACCTGGACCTATCTCCGGCAGTGCAGGGGGCTGCCATGGCAGGTCGTCTCTGCGGCAATCGAAGCCGGCATTTTGCGGGAAGGGCCGTTCGGCTCGATGTGGGCAAAGCATGTCGATGAAACTGGTAGCGTTATCGGCTGGGAGGAACGAGGGCCGGAATGGCGCGGGTTTTCGACCGGTGGCGCGAAATCGCTGTTCCGCTTCGGCAAGGTCAACGCTCGCCGGATCTGCGTGACGGAGGCCGCTATCGATGCCCTCAGTCTGGCGGCGATCGAGGCGATAAGGCTTGACACGCTCTATGTCAGCACCGGAGGCGGCTGGTCGCCGCTGACCGCGCAGGCACTGGCGATCCTGGCAGCACGAGAGAACGCACATCTTGTCGCAGCCACCGACAACGATGTCCAAGGAGAGGTGTTTGCCGATCGAATCCGGCAGATGGCCGCGCTCGCGGGTTGCGACTTCTCGCGGCTGAGGCCGCGATGCGAGGACTGGAATGAGGCATTGAAGGCGATGAGGGAGAAAGGAGCGCTGCTGCATACGCGGACAGCGCATCAACGGTGAAGGTGCCGGCCGCCAGATGGCGGCTTGACCAGCTGCCCGCGACGCGCCGGCCGAGGAGGGGTATTCGGTGGACTGAAGGAGAGGGCAAAACGGCTTCGGCCTCAGTCGCAACCCACATAGGAGCCGCAGATGTTCAATCCTCCCCCCATCCGAAAGGTGTTCGAAGGTGGCACCAGGCGCCACAAGATTTACGCCCTGTTCAATCGCCAAAGCCAGTCGCCGTTCGATGATGATCGCATGAACGGCACCCGATACCTCGGCGAAAGGTTCGAGATTCTGGACGCTGACCACGACCATATGTTCGAGATCCTAGCCCCGTTGTTTACCGCGGTGACATGTTCGCCATGCGCGCCTTTCTGGCGGCCAGCCTCACCCGTGTCCTCTTCAATCTCAAGATCGATGACCGCACCCGCTGGTGCACGGCTATCGCGATCTCGGCGACAAGAAATCCCCCGATCGCATGCGCCGGGATCATCGCTCGTCAACCGCGACCGGTGCGGGTCATGGCCCGTCTGGACAAGCGCGACCACATCTGGAGCGTCACGAGAGCGGATTTCCGCAAGTACAACGACTTGGAGACGTCCAGCTACGCAAGCGCCAGATCGTTCTCGTCGTCCCGGCCGCCCCAGGGCAAAGTCTGGAACCTGTTCGATGATGGCTTGACGAAAGTTCCATCTTACCAGGATCTCATCAGGTGGCCTGGAACAAGCGGATCTCCGCGCGAATAGCTTTCTCAGCCCGCGAGAACTGATGGACAGGTTGAAGACGGGATGTAATTCTTTCAAGATTGATTCGAGGAGGTTCGATGCTTCGCCAAGTAATGTCGACTGTGGCTGCCTTCGGCTACTTTTCGTGGCTACTGCCAGCGTCTGCAGGGGAGATCTTTGATGAGGTTCGCTTTGGTGCGAACTCTTCAATAGAAAGCGCAAGATCAAGCGATCACGGGCCAATTGGATCAGCTGAAATCTACCTCGCACCTTTCTCCTCATCTCGAACAGGCGTGGCCAAAATCCTATTGGAGCCCCGGATACAAGTTGGTGTCTCTGGTGGATCTGGCGCGACGGATCAAGTCTACACTGGCCTGAACTGGCATGTGCCCCTTACTGAAACCGTATTCGCTGAGTTTGGAGCGGGTGGCACGGTGCACAATGGTAACCTAGACAGCGGGTCAGGTCCTCGCCTCGGGTGTCGCCTGTTGTTCAGGGAGCACGCCGCACTCGGCGTGAAGGTCACCGACACCGTCAATGTCTTGGCAACTGTCGATCATTCCTCGAACGCCAATCTTTGCGATGGCCCCAACGATGGGCTGACACACGCTGGGTTGGCGCTGGGTCTCACGTTTTAAACCTGCCGATCCTGAACCTTCTAGTGATGGAACCTTTGGGCCGCCCGATCGGCCGCGTCGCGGTCTGAGCCGTGGGCTTTGATGAGACGCATTGCATCCTTCAAGGAAAGCCCATGTTTTTGTGCAAAGTACGCGACATCGTAGCTTCCACGCGGCGATAAAGGCTTCTTTTCGAGTGCGGGTCTGACTTTGGGGTTGGACATATCTGTTCTCCTTACAGATACGAAACGACGTCGGGCACTCTCCAGTTCCCATGGCACGATTGAGACGCCCTTGGGCAAAGGACCATGTTTTCCACAGCGATCAGGCTACGTCAGAAGACGTAGTGCAGTGCAGCAGTTCGGGAACGGTACCGTAATCGTTCCCGCGGCGTTCCGGGTTGGCTTAGGGTTCACTCATTTTCGGCCTGTCAAGTCAGTGGACGACCATTTCAGCCGCGTCGACCTTCCCTAGTCGGGGGCGCGTTTCGGGAGGGCCAGAGGAAGACCTTGTGACCCGAAGGGGGGAAAGAGCAGTTCACTTGTCGTGTTGCCCACACACCCGGACCTGCAAAAAGGGGCCTAACGTATGACCATTGCTACGCTCTCCCGCGAAGCACGTTTTGCCGCAACGCCATCTGCACCAACCATCGCCCGATGATCGAGGAACTACGCCGCACCAGCGAGCGTAAGATCATCCCCGAAAAGCTGGCAGCCTGGGAAGACAAACCGCCCAGCAGCGCGCGCTGATTCAGGACTTGCAGATCAAGGAACGACGCATGGTGACGGAAAACGCCGTCCTGCTGAAGCGCATCCTCGAAGTCGAGACAGAGGTCGAGTGCCAGAAGCGTTTTAACACGCGCCTGATTGCCGAAAGCGATCGCGGCGCAAAGCCCGTTTCGCTTCCGCAAAAAACCAAAATCCTGATCTCGTCGACGGCACCTCTTCGGACCGAGATACTAAAAATTGGTGACTGATCCATTGCCTGCAGCCACTGCGCCCGGCATGATCGGCTTATGTTTGACCCAGACAACATCATTGTGCGAGCCGAGGTTCGTATCCTCGACATCGAACCTGAGATCAGCCGTATTCTCGAGCTGCCAATCTCCCTTAACCTCGCTGAACTTCACGAAGTTCTGCAGGCTGCCTTCGGCTGGACTGACAGTCATCTGCACCAGTTCAACATCGGCGGTTTGATTTACGGTGCGTCGGAGTTCGATGAGGATGGTATGTTCGACAGCAAGATCTTCGAGGCAACCCAGGTCAGAATGATCGACCTCCACTTTCCGTACACCCGTGACGAAAGCGATCTGACAATCCTCTACGAATACGATTTCGGCGATAATTGGCGTCATCTCCTGCGTTTGGAGCGTGTCGCCGGCGAGGATGGTGTGAAATATCCCCGCTGTATCGCCGGCAAACGGTCAGCACCTCCCGAAGATGTTGGGGGCACTTCAGGTTATGCCGACTTCCTCGACGCCTGGCTCGATCCCGAGCAGGAGGAACACAAAGACATGCGGCGATGGGTCGGCCGCAAGTTCCAACCGGAAACCTGCGATCTCGATCAAATCAACAAAGCAATCGCCACGGCCATGCGCAAATCAAAAGGTGACTACCGGTTCCGCCGCGAAAGTGCGTGATCGACGGTCCTGAGAGGACTGTGAGGCCAAAGATACACTCGAAATACCGGTCAGGGCTGAAAAGGCTTCATAATAGCATCATTCGGCCAACGCGCTGGAGACCGCCGCAAAAGCGGCGTGGGTGCCTGGCCGGAGCAAGGTGAAGGACAAGCGCGTTGCACTGGTCGAGCATTTTGCCGAGGGCAGGCTGATCCATCCTCCAGCGAACGTGGCCCATCCGCTGACCAGATCGGCGAGTGGTGGGCGGAATATGCCGCGCTATCATCCGATGGAGACGTTGCTAGTGACACCCAGGCAATCGTCAACGGCATTCCGGCCGCTCCTGAGGAAGCCAATATCCGCCAGGCAAACCGGGCCGATTACGAAATTGTCGATGAGAATTTCCGTAACGCCGCGGAGGTGCACCACAATCAGACCCTTCGAGAATCCGTCGTCGGCCATCTGCCGGCGGCGTTTCCATGTCCCTTGTGAGAAAGGACGTCGTCATGACCGAGATCCAAGAGACCGATGGTGCCACGCAAGCGGAGCATGAACGCGAATTGTTCGCTCTCAATCGCCCACCCGTTCCATCAGATATCTCGACGACGTGGGGTGGGCTCAGGCATCGACCCGGTTTGACGCGACGTCACTTTTGCTTCAACGGCCATCCATGGCGGTTTCCATCCCGACGCCGCGGCCAATGCTGTCCTGCCCGCGCCCTATCGCAACAGCAACGGTTGGTACGAAGCGGCATTGGTCAGGCTGTTGAGGCAGACGCCAGCGGCGCCATGATGTAATCCTTCTGGCGATTGCCGGAGGCGATGAAATCCTGATGTTCCGCCGGCAAATCCCCTCGGTTTTGCTCCGGTCTGACATGGTCGCGTCCCGCGCCAAGGCCGCTGTGCGCCGCGGTGCGGCAGGATCATCGCGCCGGCGCCAAGGCAGGGCCGCGTGTGTCGCAAACCACGCTCGTGGCCCGCGCCATCCGCAACCCGGCCTCGCTGGTCTTTGCGGTGACCTGACCTTGGCTCGAACCGCTACCGCCCATGTCCTTTTGACCGCACCCGAGGGGATGAGCCGGATGAACAATCGGCCCCCCGGGCTTTGCTGAAACATCGCTTCAAGAGGATCACATCATGGCACCGCTCAACCGTTCCACTCCTAAAAACCAGCCAACAAAGCCCCAGCGCGCCACTACACTCGAAATGGTCAGGCACGCCTGCCCGGACACCACCCAGGCACTGCGCATCTCCGAGAGCTTTGGCTTGGCCCTCGTCGATAGCGACGGCATCCGCGCGCTCCATCGCCAGCAACTGATCGACAGCGCTGAAGCGCTGACGGACGGCCTTGGCGAAAAGGCCATGCAGATCCATATGCAGCGCATCGTCGGATCCTTCGTCGGCTCCGCCTATGGCGCAGGCCAATTCTATTCCCGCTCTGTCACCGAGGCCCGGGACCTCACCACGAAGCTCTCCAACGATTTCCGGGACGAGGACCGCGACGGTCCTGTCGGCTTCGACAGTCGGGCGCAGCGCAAGCGCGAGTTTGCCGCCGACATGGGCCTGCAGGCCCACGTGCTGCGCATGGCAGCCGAAGGAACAGTGGCTGCCTACGAAGACATCATCGGCGAGGCCTGGAAGCCATACGCCCGCACGGTTGAACAATCCGTCACTTCCGTCGACCAGAAGGCTGCGACCGCACAGATGGCAGCGTTCGAATAGATCGCAATCGCGGGGCCTTGGCCCCGCTTTTTCTTGTTCCACATGAGATGGCCGGCGCTGCTGGGCGCCGGCTTTTGTTGTGTCGGTGCTGACCCGCGCCCATGCGGTCCGTCCCGGATCGCGGTCTAGCTTAGGCCGAATCGGGGCCGGTGCAACGGCAAGCCGTCCTCCACTCCGTTTCGGCCCGGATCGCACATCCCGATATCACCCATGACGCCATCCGGGTGCGCCGCCTCCGGCCTTGCGCTCTTCAACCGCCGTGACGGATCGCGATGGGCGCGGTTCTCAAGACCGAGGAGAAGAGCATGAGACACGAAAATAAGATCAACGGTTCAGGCAATCGCGTCGATATATATACAAAGATCACGGGCCGGATTATTGCGGCATTGGAGGACGGCGTGCGGCCCTGGGTCCAGCCCTGGAGCACTGGACATCTCGAGGGCCGCGTCACGCGGCCACTGCGTCACACTGGAGAGCCGTATTCCGGCATCAATGTTCTGCTGCTCTGGAGCGAGTGTGTGTCGCGCGGTTTCCAATCGTCAACCTGGATGACGTTCAGGCAGGCGGCCGAACTGGGTGGCCATGTTCGCAGGGGCGAGAATGGCTCGACCGTCGTCTACGCCAACCGGATCCGCAAGACCGAGACCACTGCGGCTGGCGACGCGGTGGAGCGGGAGATCCCGTTTCTGAAAGCTTACACAGTCTTCAACGTCGAGCAGGTTGACGATCTGCCCGGCGATTATAGGCCGGTTGTTTTCGATAGTCCTGAAAGCACTGTCGCGCGCATCGCTGAAGCCGATGCCTTCTTTGCATCCACCGGCGCCATGATCCGCCATGGCGGCAACAAGGCATTCTACGCGCCCGGCACAGATCACATCCAGATGCCGCCGATCGAGGCATTCCGGGATGTCGAGAGCTATTATGCCACGCTGGCGCATGAGAGTGTCCATTTCACGGGTGCCAAGCACAGGCTTGATCGTGATTTGTCACGCTATTCGAAGGACCGGACCGAGAGGGCGCGCGAGGAACTGATCGCCGAACTTGGCGCGGTTTTTTTGGCAGCCGACCTCGGTATCGTGCCCGAACTCGAGCCCCGTCCTGATCACGCGAGCTATCTTGCATCCTGGTTGTCGGTATTGCACAACGACAAACGCTTCATTTTCCAGGCCGCGGCCCAGGCACAGCGCGCCGTCTCCTACCTGCATGATCTGCAACCACGGGCTGGACGGGTCGCCGCCTGATCCACGGAACTACTGTTACCGCGCGGCCGTCTCGACAGGCGGCCACGCACATGCCGGCGTTGGAAACGAGCGAGGTCTAGCGGCGCAATTCGCACGGACACCAAGCCGGGTCCATCGTGTCGGATCACGTCTAAAGGCTGCACGCCGACGATTGCCAGTGCTGTTCACCCTTCGACGGATCGAGCCAACGCGGTCTCGACGGGGCTTGTCTGACCGAAGACCGCCTCGCACGCTCGGCTCGTCCGGCTGGCGCAACGGCCGGATCGTTTTCTTCCCCTGTGCGCGGAAGCGCCCATTCCTCGCGATGACCAAGAAAGCCTCACCTTTTGGCCGTCCTCCACTGTGTTCCGGCCCTTCGGATGCGGGCCGATCGTCTCCGGTCCTATCGACTGCCATCGAGATCATGAGTAATGGCGGCGATCTGTTCTGATCTGGTTGACGTCAATGCCGTTGCAGAAAGGAGCAGGACGATGTCGCAGGATGGTGTTCATGCAGCAGGGGACTACGCAAAGAGAGCTCGGCGCGATTTTCGCCTCGATCGAGCTAAGCAAAAAAAAACGTGGCTACTAACTTCGATGTCACCCGGGGGTCGGTGAGAAGATGTCTCGCCACATAATTGCCGGTGGCGATATTACCGGCCTTTTTGCCCAACTCGCTATGTTGCGGCGAAGGGTGCTCGACCGAATCGGCTCCGATTATCCGTTCGTCATTATACAGGAGGCCGGCCTCGATGGATTCTGGGTCCACCGCGCGCTAACGGCAGAGGGCTACGAGAGCCATGTCGTTGACGCGGCCTAAATTGCTACACCACGCCGCAGGCGGCGGGTGAAAACCGATAGACCGGATGGTGAATCTCTCATCCGAGCGTTGCTCGCCTTCAAGCGGGGAGAGCCGCGGGTCTGCTCGATGTTGCGCGTGCCGACCCCGGATGAAGAAGATCGCCGTCGCATCCTCCGGGAGCGAAAAGTTCTGATGGAAGAGCGTATTCGACACAGCAACCGTATCAAAGGTCTACTCTTCTCGCAGGGTATCACTGGCTACGATCCCCTGCGACGTGATCGCCGCGAACAGTGGGAGACGCTTCGTACGGGCGATGGGCGGGCTTTGCCGCTACACATGAAGCAGCAGGTCTTGCGTGAGCTGGCCCGCATGGAACTGCTGATCAACCAGATCAAGGAGGTTGAGGCAGAACGCGATGAAATGCTTGCGGAGGAACGGCAGTCGGCTCGCGAAGTGGTATTGCTGTCGAAGGTCGTCGGTATCGGGCCAGAGTTTGCTGCAGTCCTTTGGGCTGAGGGCTTGTTTCGACGGTTCGAAAATCGGCGGCAAGTCGCCGCGTACGCGGGGCTGGCGCCAACGCCTTGGCAGAGCGGATCGATTGACCGGGAGCAAGGGATTGGCAAGTCCGGGAACCCTCGGCTTCGATCGACCCTGTTGGAGATGGGCTGGCTCTGGTTGAGGCATCAGCCAGCATCAACGCTCGCCCGGTGGTTCAATGAACGAGTCGCGCAAAATGGCGGCCGCTTCAAGAAGGTGATGATCACCGCACTGGCGCGCAAGCTGGTTGTGGCGTTGTGGAAATATGCCAGCGCGGGCGTCGTGATCGAGGGCGCGGTGGTCAGACCGTGACCGTTTAAGCGCATACCAGTTCGGCACAGGTCTGATCAGCCTCGCCGGAACCAGCTGGACGACCGCATCGCGGCTTGGCTTCAAATGCCGTCATCGAGAATGGTCTCGTCCTCCTGAGCCCTAGCCGCCGCAGGCGGGATTGTAGTGCGGCCGTTGAAACGGCGACCGGATATGAGGTTGATACGTGCAGGGCGCGGATCAAGAAATGGGCTCAGACCGCAGGTTCTAAAGGCGAATTCGATGCGCAACCGGTGCCGGTTCATGGTTGGAAGATCGTTGTCCAGCATCGTTCTCGTGAGAGACCGGTGTCCGGGAGCAGCCCCATGCGACCTCTCTTCAGGCTGGTCTGACGCCAATCTGTCCTGATCCTGCAACGGCTTCTCCGAACTTCTTCCCCTGCGGCGTCGCCGCATTCCTCGCGAGACAACAAGTTCGGCTTTCGCCGTCCTACGCTTAGCGCTGCGGTCCCTTGGGATGCAGTCGGCCTGATTGGCGCCTCACGACCGCTATCGAGGCCGCAAGGGGCGGCTTCGGCACCCCAGTCAGGAGAACGACAATGGCTACCATCGGAACCTTCCAACAATCCGGCAACGACTTCAGCGGCGAGATCGTCACCCTTTCCCTCCAGACCAGAAACGTGCGCATCGTTTCCGATACGCGCTCCAGCGGCGAAAACGCCCCCAGCCACCGCGTCTTCGTCGGCCGGATCGAAATCGGAGCTGCCTGGTCCAAGCAGTCCAACGAGGGCCGCAACTACCTCGGTCTCAAACTCGACGACCCGAGCTTCACGGCTCCGCTCTACGCAAATCTGGTCGAAGACGAAGATGGCAAGGCCTTCAGCCTTATCTGGTCGCGGCCGAACCGCCGCTCTGGCGACTGACCGCTCTCATTGTGACGCCCCACACGTGGGGCGTCACGAAAACCGCAACCCGCCGCTCGAAACAGCAGCTTGACGAGTGGCTCCTCATATGAGGCCGCAATGGCGCGGCCCGAGAAACAGAAGGACGACAGCAATGGCAACCATAGGCTCTTTCACCACTTCCGAAAACGGCTTTTCCGGCACGATCAAGACCCTCAACCTGAACGTCAAGGCCAAGATCGTCCGCGTCGAACGCTCGTCGGACGACGCCCCAGACTTCCGGGTGCTGGCAGGGACTGTCGAATTCGGGGCCGGGTGGCAGAAGCAGTCTCGCGAAACCGAGCGCGACTACATCTCCGTCAAGCTGGATGACCCGAGCTTCGCAACTCCGATCTACGCAACGCTCACCGAAGTCCAGGGCCAGGAAGGACTGCAACTGATCTGGTCGCGCAACACCCGCCGCTAGCGGCGGAACACAAAGGCCCCGCCCGGTCCGGGCGGGGCCCTCTCGTGTCACTTGTTCAACGAATCCTTCAAGGCCTTGGCAGGCGTGAAGGTCAACTTCTTTGCGGCGGCGACCTTGATGATCGCGCCGGTTGCCGGGTTGCGCGCATCGCGCTCCGGCGTATCCTTGATTTTGAATTTGCCAAATCCTGGCAGGGACGTTTCGGTGCCGGCAAGGGCGGCATCGGTGATCGAGGCGATCACTGCCTCGACAACAGCTTTGCCTTGAGCCTTGGTCAGGCCATGCTCAGTGGCAACCTTGTCGGCGATTTCATTCGTCGTCGTCATGTTTTTGCTCCGCATCGTGGTTGATGTCGAAAACCGTGACAGTCAATCGGGGCGCTGTCATTGACGCGGTGCGGAAAACGACTGCCATCTGCTTGGATGTCCACAGATTGCGCGCGGTCGGTAGCCTCTTTTTTGCTTTTGCATCGCAAGATGACGAAATAGACTGACAGCCTGCCGCTCGTCTTCAAACGGATGACCTTCATAAGACCGCTGGTGCCGGTGCGCCGAAGCGGTGCAAAAGCGATTCCTCACCGAACAATGCCGGCTGGATCCACCGCGTATAATACCGCGCCATGGTCCTGGCGGCATCGATCCATCGACCTGGAGATGATTGGGATGTGCAATCCTGCTGGCGGGATCGTGTGTCTCCGGATATCCGTCCAATAACAATTCTGAATCAGTGGGCCGTGATCGATTGACGATTGTGATGACATACGAAGCGCGGCTGCTCAGGACAGGGGCAAAGCCGGCATCTCACCGTCTGCGACGCGCCAGATCCAAGGCTCGACATCCGGCCTTGCTGCAATCATGTCCGCAAGCGCTGCCTCGAAATCCTCGTCCGCATCCGCAGGTACGATATAAAGCGCTGCCGGCGACGGCCGCCGCTGCGGAAAAGTGACAGCGGCCAGTGGCTGCCCCGACGAAAGATTGAAGCGCAAACCCTTGACGCTTTTGAGGCTGACCCTTGCCAATCTCTCGACCAACTGTTGCTCGTCGGCATTCTCGATCGGAAGCCATTGTTGCGTCACTGTCATCAAAGCAATCTCGTCGATGCCGGCAATACCGGACTGCGTCATGCCAAAGGTCGCGATGACGATGAGATGGAACGCCTCATTTGCCTGCCAGAGTTCTAGTTCCGCCGCATATCGCGACTGGAGCCGGCGCCAAGTGCCATCCTCGATCATAAGCGGAAAACCTGGCATATGCTTGATGACGATCTTCTGCCCGCTGCGCGCCGGTGCAAACTCCTTCACCTCGCCGACCAGAAGCATCAGCTTGCGTGACCCGGATGCAGGCGCCCGGATATCCGCAAGTGCAAGAGCCCGTCTTTGCTCGATCCCCGCTTTTTCATCAAGTCTGAAGGTCTCCGGCACGAACAGGCGGCCGACAAGCGCGTCGCCCTTGACGGTCATGGTCGTGGCCGCGTCCAGAAGGTGGCTTCGCACCTGAAACCAATGCCGCTTGCCGACCCAATGCGCCGTCCATTCGGTCAAGCCACCCTGATGCCAGAGATAATGCAGGAGCGCGCGCAGTGACAGCTTCCTGAACGCATTTTTGACCGCTCCCTCATTTTGGGCCGGTCCGGCTGTAGCCGTCTGCGCACGGTGCTTTGACAACGAGAAATCGAGTTTGAGCGCCGCCAATCCGTTGACCGGGTCGAGTTGAATGGCGCCACCAATCAATGGCCCAAGGCCGGACAGCTCGTAGGGCGGTTCATAGGATGGGCATTGTGGATCGTGGTCTCCCCCGGACAGCGGCATGCGCTTGATGACAAGTATCTCGCCTATGCGCGCCACATACATAGACACACCGTGGTCACAGCATAGGCAAACCGGACGCTGTCGCGCGCGGTAAACTTCGTCCAGGACGCTGCCGAACTCCGGGTCCTCATCATCGACGATCACGTGTCCGATCCGGTAGCGCCTGGTCACCGATCACCTCCGCCAATCAAATTCCGGCCGTATTGCCGAGCGTGTGGGGGGCATACGAGACAAACCCCTGTCTGCTGAGATGGGCGATTGTGACCCAAGGAAAATGCCGCCTCAAGGCCGCGCGGCCCCTCCAATTTTGCCGGCGCGCTGCGCCGACAAAATCGGTTCCTCCGCACGCCGGCTCCGCCGGTCGCTGGCGCGAACCTTGACCCGTCATCTTCCTTGGCCCGCGCAACTGTCATCTTTCACAAACGTCAAGGAGACGACGATGACGATCGAACAGCACATCGAAGAACTGCGCGCCGAACTGCGCAATGCACCAAGCCTCGAAGAGCGTCGCCAGATCGAAGTGGACCTGAGAGCTGCGAACGAAGAGCGTGATGCCCTGGTGGCAGATCTGCCACCTCATTAGGGGGCATGTCCGTCGGTCAGGTCCGACACTTGCGCCGGATCGACCGGCGCCATTGTCGCCAACCGCGCTCAATAGCCGTTCTCCGATAGATAGTAATCCAGTGCCGCCTTCACCACAGCCGTCATCTTGACATCGTTTTCCTGGGCTGCACGCTGCAAACGGGTTTTCAGATCGTAGTCCAGGGCGACGTTGACGAAAAATTTGACGGTGCGCTGTTTTGAGCGCTTCAAGTTCTTCAGGCTGGTGCGCACATCTTCCTGTGCGACAGCCCGTGTTTCGGCCGCCGCGCGCCGGTGGTTCTCATTGAGCCTGGGCAACATTGGCGCGGTTGGCTTTTCCGTAGGCAATGGCGCGGCAGTCGTTGCAGCGGAAACCACGTCCCGGTTTCTGTCCATTTTACGAGGAGCGATCGAGAAATCGTCCAGACCAAGCCCTGCCTTGCTCACGCTACGTCCTCAATTCGCTCCCGGTTCCTGTGGTGTTCAATCTCATCGACCAGAGCCTGTACCTCCAGTCTCGCCTTGCGCACTGGATCTGTCAGCGCCTGCATCTGCAAACTGCCAAGACCGTTTTGGATCTCGCGGTAGATGTTGCGTTCAAACAGCTCGGTGTCGAGCAATAGCGTTCGATAATCTGCCGCGATCAGACCTGCAACGAAGGGCCTGATGTAACGATAGGCTTCCAGATTGCGCCCTGGGACAGAAATGCGCGTGCGGACGTTGAGATGGTCAACGGAGAGGCCGAACCGGTCATTGATCTCGGTTACCGCGGCAACAGCCTGTCCTGCGGCTTCCAATTCCTTGATTGCGGGTTGGATCGGCGAGATCACCAGTTCGGCCGAGCGAATGATGGTCGTCTGTAACGAGCTGTCCACCCCAGGCGCGTCGATGATGACAAGATCGAATGCACGGCCGATAGTGTCAATCGCCTGCTCGACCGACCTCTGCGTCGAGGCAACGGTGACTTCAATATTATCCGGCACGTTGATTTTTTCCGCACAGAGCCGCCACCAGCCGGCAAGATTCTGCCGATTGTCCGCATCGATCAACAGCACACGCTCCCCACGCAGTGCATATTCGCCACCGAGTAAAGTGACGAGCGTGGTCTTTCCAGCGCCGCCCTTGTTGCTCACGGCCGCATAGGTTCGGGTCATGTGATCGTTTCCGCTCCCTCTGTTGGGTGGAGATTGTGCTTCGAACCCACGAGGCATGCAAGCAAAAAATGAATGGTTCATGTTCATATCACGCGAAGGTATTTCAAATGCCTACGGTTCGGTTGCGCAGTGTGGAATATATTCCACACGCCCCAAATGCTCGCCATTTCGATGGTGTAGCGATGTAGTTGTTATATGTAGAGAGCCAATGAGTACCGTTATAAAGCAGTTGGTTCACATGGATGTTTACAGTGAGAATTGGTGCTCGCACTCGGCGCGTCCGTGACGAACGTTCTGGCGCCGAAACGGGTATCTGGACTCGATCTCCGGTGTTTTCTGATTATCAAGTGGCTTGAAAGAGTGTTACCGAAACGGTATTGTCCTTTTGGCAGGATACGCAAATTTGTGATACAAATTTGCTGACGATCGACGGACCAGCCGTCGATGAGGCCTGCAGCCGGCCGAAGGGAAGGTCCGATGAAGCTGCCTGCACTCAACGACCCGACAAAAGAACGCAGGCGCGAAGTCCTGCATGCGCGGTTCAGCAAGGCTGAGATCGAGCGCATCAGGTATGCTGCAAAAGATGCCGGGATGACGGTCTCGGGTTTCCTGCGGTCTCTGAGCCTGGAAGGCGCCGGCGTGCGTCCGTTCTTCACGGACACGGATCGGGCGGTGCTTTCGCTGCTTCTGTTTGACGTCAAGGCTGTCGGCGTGAACCTCAATCAGTTGGCGCGGGCGCGAAACAGGGGTGACAACGGCCGGTCGCAGGAGGAGAAGGCGGTGATCGATGGTGTTCACCGCGTCGTTGCCATCGTCCTGTTTGAACTGCGGTCCTTTTCCAAGCGCGGCGCTCGCCGGCATGTGGGGAGCGTTTGATGGAAATCTTTCTCGGCGCGTTCACGGCTGAATGGGAGCAACGCAAGGCGGCGTTTCTCCATGATCTGACACTCGGGCGACGCTCCCAGCCGGAGGAAGAGCGTCGCCGTCGGGGTGGGGCCGTCCCGCCTGCGCGCCCGGCGGATAACGCGAAGATATCAGGTTTTCAGTCTCGGGCGGGAGGGAGGCGCGGGCTGGACACCGTCCACCGGCGTGCCGACCGGCCGATGCGCGCCCGCTTTGCAGGGCTTGCCTCGGGCAGCCAGCCGGCCGTTGTCAAAGTGGTGTCGTTTGGCGGCGGGTCGAGGGTGGGCGCTATGATCAACTATGTCTCCCGCAATGGCGCCGTCGTGGTCGAGAACGAGCGCGGCGATCAGCTTGCCGGTCGTGAGACGCTTTCGTCTATCGGCGGCGAATGGGATCACCTGTTGAAAAACCGGGCTGAGAGCCGGGACATCGGCCTGTTCAAGATCTCTGTCACTGAGAGTGGAGGCGCGAGTGGACGCGCGGACGACACCCTCTTTGATCGCGCCCGGGAGATTGTGAAGCACGGACTGGGCGACCGCTCATTTGCGTTTGCGGTGACCGCGCGGGCGGATGGAAGCGGGTTCGACATTGACGGTGTAGCGGTTTTGAGAAACTCGGGCGGTGAGCGTCTTACGGCCGACGACAAAGCCGCAGCGATTGTGCAGGGACGGATGGATGCCACGGAAAGCATCGAAAGCGCAGCGTTTCGGTTTGCCGGCCACGGCAACGGCACGGACTATGGCACCACCCAGGTGCGCGCGCTGGTGGCGATGCATAGGGGCAGTGTCCAGGACGAGAAAGGGCGCGCAATGACGGATGCCAAGCAGGCGGGCGATCTCGTCCAACTCGAATGGCGGGATCAGCTTCACAGCCGCAAGCCGCGCGACGTCATGCACCTGATCCTCTCGGCCCGCGCAGGAACGGACACGGCCGCGTTTCAAAATGCCGCGCGGGATTTTCTGGGCGAACAGTTCACAGGCCACCGGTACGTGTTCTCGATGCACGATGCAGGCAGCGATCCAAAAGCGGAGGCGACAGGAGGCAAGCGTCCGCACGTTCACGTGCACGCCATTATCGCGATGCGATCGGATGCCGGTGGCCGCGTCGAGACGAGCATTCCAGCGTTTCGTCAGTGGCGTCTTGTCATGGCCGAAAAGGCGCGGGCGCATGGTATCACTATGGAGATGACCGACCGCCGTGACCGCGCCAGCGCCCCCGCTTACTCGAAGAACCAAGTGCGTCCGGTGAACATGATCGGTCGCACCAGACATGAGGGCACAAGCGCTGCGGCGGATCGGCGTTACGAGGCCAAGCGTGCCGATTTTCCCAGTCGTGCGGCAACAGCGCGAAGTCAGGCCTACGAGCATCGGGCCCATGAGGAGTGGCGAGGAACAAAGAGCGATATGGATCGTGGAGCGCAACACGACTTCATCCGTTCGCAAATGGTCCGGCTGGAAGAACCCAGCGTCGCAGCCGAACGACGGACCATGGCGAGCGGCGAAACGACAGATTCCAGCTCGCAATCTCGAACATATTTGGTAAAGTTGGCAGAGCTCGTTTTTGAGGGGGACGATATGCGCCACATGACGCGACCTGAATTCGAGGCCTATGAGAAGCGCGTTGAGACGGCGCTGTTTCAAGCGGAGAAAATCATGCCGCCGCAGGAGCGCAAGGATTTCGAGGAGATCGCCCAGGCCGCGCGTGAACACGTCAATGTTCGCCGTGAGATCGTCGAGCTGATTGAGGAGCGATCGACGGCCAAGGATCCGGATCAACTGTCTCACGGACCGGGCAGCAACACCCCGCATGATGACAAACAGCGGTGGGACGCCGTCGTGGCGCGACATGGTCTCGCTGCCACCGATGAAGCCAACACAGTTCTCCTCGACATCGAGCGAACCCGAGAAGCGATCGAGCGGGTCACCGCGGAGCGGCCAGACGATGTTTCTGCTTTGCGAAAAGAACTGGGCGCCCATATCTCCAAGGCAGCGGAGCTTGCCATTTCTGGAAACGCCATTGTTCGTGAGGTTGCAGAAATCGATCAGGATTTGAAAGCTGTGCTTCAGGCACTTGAACGCGATCGTCAAAAGATCCTGCAGGAGAAAACGACGCCAAGGGCTCATTCGACCGAGGCGGCGACCACTGGCCGCGGCACGCCCCACGGTGAGCAGGTGCAGGCCACGCCTGACAACGGCGAAGACCCACGACAACACGGCGTGATGGAGACCGCTTCAGAGATAGAAGGGGGCGATACGACCAAGAAGGATCCTGTGAAACAGAAGGTCTCTCGATTGGAAGAACTTCAACGCGAGGCGGACGAACGGAACCAGCGCGACAAAGGTGATCGCCAACAATAGGAGAGGCTATTATGCGTGACGAGAGACGGATCATCGTGGTTGAGGAAGACAGCAAGAAAAATGAGGGGTTGGCGCACGTGTCCGCGATCGTCATCTTCGTTGTCATGGTTGTTGCAATGGTCGATCGCGGGCTCACATTGGCGTGGACAACGGTTTCGGCATGGTTCCATTAACCTTCTTCGTGACCCAAGTCCCTCACAATTGGAAGAAGTCAGGCAGCCTTTGCGGATTTATGAGAGCCCCACCTCGGCAGGGTCAGGAATCGTCTGTTTCAAGATTTCACTGATGCTGGCCCTGTTTCGTGCCGACACGGCTAGCGACAACTTTGCATCGATCGTGTGGCGCAGGCGTTCTGCTGTAGGCTCCAATCTGGCCTCAATTTTTGTCACCTGACTACCGAATGCTTCCTCGAGACCACCCGTGACGTCGAAACTCACGTCGTTGCTGTCCTTGGCTGCAGGGGCCATGCGCAATGTCTTGGCGACAGCGGTCGGCACGTATTCAGGCAAAACCACGTCTTTGATTGGACCTTCCTCCGCTTTTATCGGCGTTGAAATAGCGCCATATGCGGCACTCACTGCCGGAACCCGCAACACTGTAACGAACTCAGCTTCCGGTACGGAAGGCTGGTTCTCAACAGAAAATTGCGCTGCGGTCTTGAGCGTAGCTATCTCATGGAAACGAACCTTGCGTCCACATATAGGTCTTTGCCCTTCGACGAGCAGGATGATTTGATCCTCCGGCAATTGCCGAACCTCCTGTGGCATCATCAGGTCGCGTTCGCGAATCTGCTCGACCTTCGTTCGGCGCGGTAAGCCCATCCGTTCCAGTGTTCGAGTCTCTGACTGGTACCGGATGGTTTTCTTGCCGAGCGCGCGTGAGGCATACTCTGCCGTTGCCTGGTCGTTGGCGCCGAGAATGAGCTGCAGCCCGCAATTGCCAAGCAGGGAATGACGGGATGTTTCTCCATAAATTTCGTCCAGACTTTTCAGGTCCTGAATGATGAAGGCCATCTTGATGTTGTAGCCAGCCACGTAAGGCAGCTTGTTCATGATCTCGTCCATCCGCTTCAACTGCCTGAATTCGTCGAGCAGGAAGTACGCGGGCTGGGCGCCGGGATCGAAATCACGGGTGAGCAGGTCCATGCTCTGTTGGACAAACAGTGTCAGCAAAGGGCGAAGGATAGTGACGTCGCTGATGTTCGGCGCAAGATAGATCGACACCGGTCGCCGGCGCATCGAAGCAAGGTCGATATCCGTCACATTCGTCGCTGCGATGACCCGCTCGTTACGGAATGGCTGCATCGCTTTCTGGATATCGAGCAGCGCCGACCGGGCGGCCCGCTCGTTGAGGGAAATGTAGGCATTGAAGCTATCGGTGGTGAATCTCGAAAGATCCGGCTCCTTTTCCTTGATCAACTTCATCAAGACCTGCAGGTCAACGCCCGCATTGAAAATGCCGTTGACTTCACCAAGGTTGCGGCGATTTTTATAGTGGCTGCTTTCCAACACATAGCTGATCACGCCGGCAATGACTTGCTGGGCTGTTCCCTGCCAGACGGCATTCTCGGACCCGATCGTTTCTGGAATGAGAATGCTGGCCATATTCTGGATGTCGATCGTGCGGCTTCCACGGTCCTGCCGGATAAAATCCATCGGGTTCCATCGATGGGTGTTTGGTGCGCCTGGCGAAAACAGAAAGACCTTGTGCCCGTTCGCCCTGCGATAACCCGCAGTCTGCTGAAAAATCTCACCTTTGAGATCGGTGACAATCATTGATCCGGGAAACATCAAAGCGTTCGGAATGACATATCCCACCCCTTTTCCTGATCGGGTCGGACCAATGACGAGATGGTGCCGGTCATCCAGACGCCGCAGTATCTTGGCGCCCACCTTGCCGAAGATGTGACCGTCCTTGCGAAACCATTTTCCGCGCCGGATAGAAGCAAGGTCCTGAAACGCCGCGTATCCCAGCGGGTTGGACGGCTGCCTCAATCCGAATGTTCCGGCTGCCACAGCAACGGCAATTGCGGGAAGGAAGGCACCTGCTGCAGCGATCTGCAGTGTGTGATTGTCTGGATAGAGCCACAGCTGTTGTAGCGGCGCAAAAGGATTGGCCGTGACCGTCAATTGGAGAATACGGCTGTCCTTGAACACGAATTGCAAGATCAAGGCATAACCGATGGTCCACACTGCAACGGCGATCAATCCGCAAAACACCAGATAGGCGGCGAGATACGTCCTGCTCATGCGCCGTGCCTGGCGTAATAGATCTCGGAAACGCCTCGACGGCCACCTTCGCGGCGCAGTTGGATGACGACCGGAATGACCATCTGGATGTATGACATCAGATCCTGTCTGGTGTATCCCGATGACATCCCGCCTTGCTGCACCATCATTGCCAACTGTTCGTAAGCGCCAAGAGGGGTATCGGCATGAACTGTCGACATGCTGCCGGGGTGACCGGTATTAATGGCACGCAGGAAGGCAAAGGCCTCGGATCCCCTGATCTCACCGACAAACAGGCGGTCGGGTCGCATGCGGAGTGACGCCTCCAGGAGTGATTGAATTGTTACGTGTGCCGTGCCCTGATCGCCGCGCGAGGCCAGGAGATGGACCGCGTTCTTTTGCGGTGGGAAAAGCTCCCGGGTATCCTCCAGTGTAAGGATGCGCTCGAACGGGTCGATGGTCTTGAGACACGCATTGAGAAAGGTTGTTTTTCCGGTCGACGTGCCACCACTGATCAGGATCGAGATGCGCTGCTGGATCGCGGTTTTAATGAAGTCATAGATGCGCTCGGATCTAAGATGATCGATGAGCGCCTGTTCTACTTCAGTCAGACCGCCAACGGCGACCGACACCTTGTCCAGAGAGCCATTGTTTCGATATTGTTCGAGGGTGAAGTCGCTGGTCACTTGCTTACGGATGGAAATGGCGCCGCCGTCAGCCGCTGCCGGCGGAAGCACGATCTGAATCCGTTCCCCGGTCGGCAAGGCTGCGCTCAGGATCGGGTTTGCACGGCTGATGAACTGATGCGTGGCGCCAGCGACGCGTTCGCCGATGTTTTCGATCTCTGCCATGGTCAGGCAGGGAATTTCATGATGCTCCATCACATCGGCGCCGAGGCGTTCAATATAGACGTGCCCTGGTCGATTGACCGAAATTTCCACCACGGTCGGATCGGACAAAAAGTGGGAAAGAGGGTCAAGCGATCGTCTGAGGAAATAGTAGGGACCGTGATTAGCGGCCTCGATTTTGACGGATGCCTCGCTCATGCTTGATTTCCTTCAGCGCTTCCTCGACTGGGTCCGGATACATCGCGGAGAAGTCGAGGTCCTGGCGGACATAGACAAAGATGCGCTCGCCTTGGTGAACGCTGATCGTTGGCGGTATTTTGAGGTTCTCTGCCAGTGCCTGGTTGGCCATGTCGGAGAATGTCTGAGCGATGGTTTCTCGGGCGAGCTCGGAGGCACGGTCAGATTCGGAATCGCCGTCTCCGCTCGCTGCGTAAGATCCGCTTCCATACCCTGTCAGATACGAAGAGCCGGCGCCCACGATCGACAACAGAACGGCCGATCCGAAACGCTCTCGCCATTTGTTGTCGATTATGCCCGTAAGCCCGGATCGCCCCAGGCTGTCGGTACCGATGCTGTTGAGACGAACGGTCACGCCATCATCTCGCAATAAGCGGGTCCAGATGACAAATATGCGCTTCTGTCCCCGGGTGACCTCAGACTGGTACTCACCGATCAGCCTTGTGCCAGCCGGGATCAGGATGCGACGGCCATCGAAGGAAAAGACATCCTGTGAGGTGATCGCGCGGATTTGACCGGGCAGGTCGCTGTTGATCGCTGTCTCGAGAATGCCGGGGATCAAAGTTCCCTCGGAGATCATTGCATCGATGCGATCGATCTGCCGGGCTTTGGCGGCGCGATCGCCGATTGCAGACGTGGAAGCCAGAAACTTGCTGTTTCGATCCTCGCCTGCAACTGTTGGTCCGCCCTCGGTGCTACCAGTGCCCAGGGTGTTGCGGTCATTGTCCGCCTTGGTCGCGTCGATGACCACCTGTTTCGACAAAAAGCGTTTTGGAAACGCCTCACCCTGGATAGGCTGGACAGCTGTTTCATCACTCGTGTCGACGACGCCGGGGGGCGCGGGTACGTCGAACGTCGTGGTATCAGACGGTTCCTCTTTTTTCTCTTCAACCGGGGGATCAGGCAGTTTGATGATCGGTTCAGGTTCCTTTTGCGGTTGTTTTTCTCCCTCGCGAAGGAACGACGGCGGACGGAATGTCGTCGTGATGAATTCTTCGTCTCCGCTGACGCTCTCGGGCCTGCGCTGTTCGGGCGCAAACGCGACGACATAGGCCAGCGCTGCTCCGCCGAAAACGAGGGCAGCGCCGCCCAACATTTGTTTGCGTCGGGCACGCCTGTCACCAACTGCCGCCTCGTCGCCGGCCAGCATCGCTTCCAGTTCCGGAGACCGTTGCATCAGTTTCCACTCCTTCGGCGCATTTTTGCTCTATTGTCCAGGATTGGCCCCATGATGTCGGGGTCAGCCGCGCCAAAGTCCGGTTTTCTGAGATTGAAAATGCAGGTCCACTGGTTGCCACTGCGCAGCGTGTACTGGGTCGTGGTCCCATCGACGACGATGTATTCGCCCTCGCGCCGAAAGTTCCGCAGGGTCTCTGTAAAGTCGGCGTTGACAGCAAAGATCGCCGGTACCGTCGCGCCGAATTTGAAGAACGTTTTCTTCCCGTCGTCAAACACCATCGACGGCTTCAGCGTGCCATCGCCTGAGAAGGAATAGTCGATATTGACGTTGGCTTTGTCGATACCGGCCATGTTCGGATAAGCTGCGCGCGCCTCCGCCTCTTTGCGCAGCGAGGCGTTCAAATCCTTTTCAGGATAAACGAAACGGATGCCGAAGACCTTCTTGTTGTCCTCCGGTGCGTAGTCGTTGAGCTCGAGATAATAGATCCGCTTCGTGGTCACCACGTTCATATTGGTGGTGACTTGCCTCGCTGTCGGCTTCACGAAGAGGATGTTGCCCTTGTCGGTGGGTACCACATCCCAACTCTCGGTGTCGCCGAGCGCGACGGTCTCGAACTTTTCATCTTCGTCGAAAATGATCATCGTCGAAATGCCGTAGGTAGCAAAGACGCGCACGACGTTGTTCGGTTGATACACGACGCTTGTCACGCGCGGATCCAGCCGGCCAGACGCTGGCGTCTGCGCTGCAAAGGCAGGGGACAATGATCCAATGACCGTCAGAGTGACACCAAGAAGAATGCGAGGGATCATCAGCGGCTTCCCTCAGTCACCGTCTCTTGATCGCGGCGATAGTCGTAAACCTGGAATCCAAGCGGGTTTTCAAAACGCCATTCGTTGGTTGCCGGCGTGTCGGTGTAGCGATAGCGTACGACAGAGATCCAGTGGCGCGGAATGGATTCCGTTTCAGATTGCTCGACCGTCGTGAAGCGGACGATCCCGGTGCTGGTATTGGGAAAGGTAACCGAGGCGATCTCCGTCGTTACGCGCTTGTTGCGCCCGTACACTCTTGCAGGGTTGTGGAGATTGGCGGCGCTATAGAGATCCTGCAGCTGGCGCGCCGCAGTGCCTGTCGATAGAAGGGCCGCAAGTCCGAAATTATGCTCGATCGCAAATGGGTCGTAACCCTCGCGCGAGCGGATGTATCGGACGATGTTGGCTTGGGTAATGGCCTGCTGCTCGGTCAGGTTCGTCGGTCTTGTGAGGCCAGTCTTGACCTCGATATAGCCCGTATTCTTGTCGACCTCGACGATATAGGGCTCGAAGCTCTTCAGCGGCACGAGCATGGCGAGCGTCGCAAGGCTGACAATTGTTATGGCACCGAAGAGAGTGGTGACAAACCACGCAAGTGCTCTCGATCGTTTGGCTTTCTTGATGACCTCCTGTTCCCAGATGTCGCCGCTCTGGTAGTAGGTTCGCAAGCGTTCGTCATTTGTCTCTGCCATTGCCGCTTATGCCCTCCGAATATATGTGCCCGCGTTAGGCAGGTGTACTGTTCTGGGTAATCTTGGTCTGCATTGCAGCTTTGGTCCCGGATTGATCCGTATCACCGTCCCTGCGGTAACGATCTCGAAGTGAATGGCCCGCGCGGTAAGCGGCGCGGGCTGCTGAACCAACACCTCGACCGGTAGCCATTGGGGCTGTTATGCCGAACCTCCTGGCTATCCCGGTGCCAAAGGAGCCAACGCCGGACGATATGCCGCCAGCGATGCCTTGGCCGATCGACTGGACGTACAGCATGACAAAGGCGCCGGCCGCGCACAGCAGAACGAAACCGGCGATATTTGCGAGTGTGAGCGTTCTGGATCCGCTGGCCACATCGATCTTGGTCAGTTCCGGGTTCATCGCGGTAATCAGAAACGAGGCGACGACATAGAAGAACAGAGGAATCAGTGCATAGGTCAGGACCTGATTGAACCAGCCAACCCCGTAACCGCGGGTCCTCTCAAACAGCATGCAAGCGATGAAAATAGGCGCCGTACCGATCAGGACCCACAACATTACCTTTGCAAGGATCAGGATTGCCAGCGCTACGGCGATGAAGATCCCGGCGCCGACTATCATCAACACGCCGATCATGCTTGGTAGGATTGAGAAGTAGCCCGATTGCTCGGCGAATACCGACGCTGCCTGATTGGCGGTTCGCCAGATCTGAGACAGGCCATTGGTGGGCTCAGTAATTCCAGTACCGGAGGCGGCCAGGATCGCACGCCCGACATCCTCGGGCGTGTCGTTGATCCATTGATAGAGAAGGGTGTTGAAGTTCGCCCATGAACTGACCAGGGCGAGGATAATCATCATTCGAACGATGCGGCCAACGATGTCCGACACGCCGATACGCGCCGTACCAAGAAAAAGCTGCAGGCCATAATAGGCAACGTAGGCGACGAGCATAACCTGCAGGAGCGGCATGATCTCCTGCCCAACAACGGTGTAGGCTTGCTCGGAAAATGACGTGCCCGAATCCTCGATGCGCTGAAGCAGATCTCCCAGAAAGTCTTCCATCGTTGTCCCTTACTTCAAACCGATCGCGGCAAAGGCGCTGGCCGGGTCGTTCACGTTTTGCATCGGCCCACAGCTTTGCCGGGGATCGTGCGCATAGGGCATGAGTTCCGCCGGCCGCTTGCATGGGGCAGTCTTTTCCCTGGACGTCCCGCAGCCCGTGAGCAGAGCCAATGCGAGCAAGAATCCGAATACGGGGCGCCTCGACAGGTCGTCACTCGCCATAGGCGAGCGCCTTTTTGCTGTTGGAAATATCGGTCAGGCGCCGTTGATTGTCCGCTTGCAGGGACGAAACCGCCGCGTTCATCACGCCGATCATTTCGTTGAGCGTTAGCCCGGATTGCACCTGCAACTGGGTGTTCTGGTCGATGGAGCCTTTTATATCCTCGGCCGTGCCGATCTTTTGGCCGGCAGCCTCGAAGGCGCTCCGGCGCGTTTCCGTCGCCTTTTGTGATCCGTTGATCAGGGCGGAAACGCCAAGGACCGTGTTGACCAGTTGCTCGTAGGATTTATCGCCAGAGAAGGTGCTGTTTTCCTTGCCGGAGAGGGACTTCACCAATTGCAGGCCATTGATGAATGCCGTTGCGGCTTTCGAGACGTCTCCACCCATATTTCCGAAGTCTGGAACACCGCCCTTGATGAGGCTGTCGAGTGACGGCATGGAGGCGACGCTGAATCCCTGGCCGATGGCAAGGTTCTGCATAGATTGGGATGTGCTTCCCCTGTCACCGGTCACGGCTTTGAGCGTGTCCTCGACAGTTTTTAGAATGTTCTTGTTGGTGTCGAGGATTTTGGTGGTTGTGTCCGCCGTCTCCTTCGCGATCTCATAGTTCTTCTTGTCGATCACCGGCACATCGGCATAGGCGGCGCCAAGCGGCAAAATGGCGAGTGCGGCAGTCATTTTTATCAGCTTCATGATTGGCTCCTATTGCGGTTGCAGCATCAGCTGGACGTTCGCGGCGTCTTCGCGTTGTTCGACGCAGGCCCGTTCCCTGATATCCCAAATGAGTTTCTGCCTCGGGTCGCACAGACCCGTTGTGCTACGAGGCGGGTCCCTGTCCGTGTTGGTCGATCCTGACTGCAACGCGCCGGACAGTTCGGAGGTCGTAACGGCGTTGCGCGCATTGATGAGGTCGGCCATGGCGGCGCCAAGCTTGATGACGTTGTTCATCATTTCAAGATTTGCGTTGCGCGCTGTGGAATTGTGGTCCCAGCTATCCTGAACCGTCCCGGTGTGCAGCCCCGCCAGTTGCTGGTACCAAATCGCGACGTTCGACAGGCTTTGTGAGGTGGCCGTGGTCGTGCCCATGGTGTTTAATGTTGAATTTCGCAGGCCGGTATAGGCTGTTTCGCCACCACCAAAGTTGAGCGGCATGCCAGATTTGTCGGATCCACCAAACGCTGGCAACCAGTCCTGCATGATGCTGCGGACATAGCCTTGCGTTTCCTTGAACGGAGGAATGCCGCCATATTTGTTGACGTTGCCAGCACCCGAATTGTAGGCGGCAAGCGCCAGGGCCACGTTGCCGTTGAAACGCCGGCGTTGCTGATAGTAGTAACGGGCACCGCCGCGCAGGTTGTCCTCGATATTGTTTTCGTTCACGCCGAGCTCTGCTGCCGTGCCGGGCATCAGTTGCGCCAGCCCGGTCGCACCGACGCCGGATTTGGCGCAAGGGTTGAACCGGCTCTCCTGGTACACGAGCGCTAAAAACTCGTTTTCATTGACACCCTCTTCGCGGGCGACACGCCGCACCAGGCCGGAGATTTCTGCATTTTGCTCTGCAGCGCCAACCGGATCGTTGCGGCGGGAAGGCCGGTACATCGAGCAGGTGACCGACGTGTTGATCGTGTGACGATCCTTGTCTGTCGTTTCGATCTTGCGCGTCGTCTCGTCGCGCGCGCTGTCTTCCTGCAGAACCGTGTTGTCGATGACTAGGACATCAGCCCAGACGAAACTGGGAGTTTCGACCGCCGCGGCAACCAGCAGGGGGAGGGTGAAACGTCTCATGGCCATGCCCCCCATCCACAAAACCGGGGAAGCCATGCAAGTGGGTCATCACCGAGCTCGTTGCGTAGCTGCGCGCATTCCTCGATGCTTTCCTTGCGGCCGGACAAGACTTTGACGATATCTGGCATGGCGTTCAGATCGAGCCTGGCAATGACGCTGTCATTACCGTGCTTGATCAGGAACGTCCGTTTCTCCGGAGGAGTCGTGCGAATGAAATTGAATTCCTTCACCGTCAAACCGAAGCGCCGGATGTAACTTTCCTCGTCCGCACGCGGATTGGGGAAGTGGATGTTGGTTGCGGATTGCTCGATCAATGTGTGTGACGCCGGCGCCCGCACGATATCGGCCGCCGACTGCGTGCCGAACCCGACGATGCCATTCAGCTTGCGGATCGTCTTCATCTTGTCGACGATGAAGTCGCTGAATACCGGATCCCGCAAAAGGCGCCAGCCTTCGTCCATGAAGATCATAACCGGCTGTCCGTCTAGCAACTCGTCGAGGCGATGGAAAATATACATGAGGGCAGGCGTTCTCAGCTCCTCATTATCAAGGATGCTGGTCATGTCGAAGCCAAAGACCCGGCGCCCGGAGAAGGAGAGGACATCATGCTGAGCATTGAATAGCCAGGCTTTCTCGCCGTCGATCCAAGGTCTTAACCGCGCGCTCAAGTCGTTTGGACCAGCGCGCGCGCGACCGATTAGGAGACCGGCGAGGTTTGAGAGATTTCTCTGGGCAGCCGGCTCCTGCATCAGCCGGAGCAGCGCCCTTTCAAGAGTGTCCTCCTCTTCCTGATCAAGGACTTTGCCATCGTCGCGGCCGAGCATTGCCTTGAGCAAGCGAAGGAGGAAATCGCGGTTGGACCCGTTGTTCTCAAGCTGGAGCGGATTGAGGCCGGCCGATGCGCCCGGCGTAAGAACTTCGTACGCACCGTTCATGGCTCGCACGAAGATCTCGCCACCCCGGTCCTTGTCGAAGAAAACAGCTTTGGGACCGGGTTGGACGCGGAATGCCTGGGCGAGCAGGAAGGTCATGACGACGGTCTTTCCCGAACCCGTTGGCCCGGTCACGAGAAAATGGCCGATGTCCCTTCGGTGGAAGTTGAACCAGTAGGGTGTCTGGCTGGTCGTTTCCAGAATGGTGATCGGTGTGTTCCAATGGATGCCTTCTGTCTGGCCGCTGGCAAAATTGTGCATCGACGACAGACCGGCGTAGTTGGCGCTCGACAGGAGGGCCTTGCGGGCGATGTAACTATGGTTTCCGGGAAGCTGCGCCCAGAAGCCGGCCTCAAGATTGAGGTCCTCTCGGAGCCAGTTCACGTTCATGTCGGTCAGGCAGGCGCCAAGGTCTGAAACAGATTTGTTGATGCCGTCCAGATCGCGCGAGAGGCATAACAAAGTCATGTGATGGAGGCCGAAGACTGCCTCCTGGTTCATCAGGCTGTTCAATGCAAAGTCGATATCGGCTTCGACATCGCTACCGGCCTCGTCCGAGGCCGCAATCTGCCGTTTCAGACGCGAAATGCGCTCCTGTGCGATCGGCTTGTCGGCAATGGTGAACGATTGCGTCAGGATGAACTCGTGGTTGACCTGCAGCAATCCATCCAGCATGCCCGGGCCGGTGAACGGAGGATATTCCTTGATCGACAGCATCGCGCCAAAGCGGTCGTCGTACTTTGTCGGTCCCTGGGCTTGCATCGTGCGTCTGGAAAAGTGCAGACGCGCGCTTCCGACATAGTTGCAAATGCTCATGCGGGGCAGGCGCATTCGACGGGGAATACCGCAACTGAGGATGGTGTGGAAGAACTCGCACGGCTCGGAATAGGGTTCTTGCCTGCGATGAACAATGCTGAGCGGCTGGGCGCCGTATTTCTGAAGATCCTTGCAGATGTTGCCAACAAGTTCTTCGAGTTCGCTCACCGATTCACGCAGCTGGTCGTCCGCCGCGTCCCGCGACCCCACTTTGCCGACGAGCCGGCGCACCGTGTCTCCAACAGCCAGCGCACCGCGCATACCAGACCGGACGACAGTCAGATAGAGTTCGTTAGCGAACATGCGCTTTTCGCTCAACTGCGCCATGTAGCGCCGATTGAGCAGGTCACAAAACGGATCGTCGAAATGACCGTCCAGATCGCTTTCCACCTGCCGTCTGATAACCGTCGACCAAAGAGAAAAGCGGCTTGATCCGAGCGCCCTGATCATGGTGTTTTGCACGACGGAACGCATGTTGAGTTCGGCTTGATCCTCCGTCTGAAAAAACAGACCATTGAGGCGGACAACCGAAAGCAGCGCACCACTCTCAAGTTTCACGACAGAGTCAGACACATGCCGCAGGTACGGTATATGCTTGGCCATTGGCTTTTCTCGTCCGAGTTTGTCGCCAAACCCCAGTTCTTCCCGGATAAGCTTCAGCATGAGGATCACGGTCCGTAAGAGTTGGCGCCCCAAAAGGATGTGTTGGGCGTCTTTGGTGTCATGCGCGATGCGATTTGCAACACGTCGAGGATCCGGCTGTCCCTGGTGCACAGCGTAAACAGGATCAGATAAGCGAGCGGTGCTGTCAGCAGCGCCCAGACAGTATTGGTGGCGAGCCAAGCGATGATCGTCAGGCCGATGACCATGACCACTGCCATGTACGGAACGCCCCACAGCGTCGGCGATCGGGTTAGGCCGATGATCAGTGGGGTAAGGACCGGTCTGTCGTCTTCGAACTCCGTCATCTGTCAGTTCCCCACCGTTGACATAAGCTCGTCGACAATGGCGGGCGCGCCAAAGACCAGGCCGATACCGAGAACGACTGCGCCGGCGGTGAACCAGCTCAAGCGGCCGGCAAACGCCAGAAAGCCCAGTCCAATGACTGCGATAATTGCGACCAGACGGCCAAAGGGACCTGTAATGAAGTCGACAACGGCCTGCACCACAGTCTGAAGGGGGGCGAATGCCTGGTTGGTTGCCTGCGCTATTGCCACGTCGGCGGTGACAAGCTGCGATGCGGCGAGCGCAGACATGATCGCGGCGGCCTTCACCACCGTTTTATAGTTGGGAGATAGGCTGGTATTCATTCTACGTCTCCTTTGGATTCAGAACTTCATGACGCCCTGGACGAACCGGCTGCCTCGGGCGCCGAGCACATCGCTGGCCAATTCGTCGGAAGAGGCGGCCACCCCACGCGCAAAAGACGTCCGGGGTATTTGCAAGCCCATTTGATGATTGATGACAGCGGCGACGTAGCGGACGGTCTCGGGGAACGGTGGAACGCCACCATTGTCGTAGACGGCTTGCGCACCCGCATTGTATGCGGCAGCGGCAAGGATCGGGTTCTGGAATTCGTCAAGCATCAGCTTGAGATGACGAACGCCACCGTCAATATTGGACACCGGATCGCAAATATCCCGGACACCTAGTCCGCGCGCTGTGCTGGGCAAGAGCTGCATTGCTCCGCGGGCGCCCTGGTCGCTGTTGCGGGTTTGATCGAACCTGCTTTCTGTCCATGCGATTGCCTTGGCCAGCCCGGTATCGACGCCATAAGTCTGGGCGGTCTGGACGACGAGCTGCTCAATCTCCGCTGCAGTCATCGGAGATGGCCCGCATTCGCCATCCGACTGCAGCCTTCCAGCAGGATCTGAATATCGCGTGTTCATATTTAGGTCTGATCTCGCACCCGGTACGCGCTTCTTGATGACGCGCTTCGAATCTCGAGTTTGCATACCGGTTGGACCGATTGTGTTCACGTCTGCCTCGCCCGGGATTTTGTCGATCCCACCCGATGGCTCTACCGCAAACTGGTCTCTCTGATGAAATACCGAAGCGCCGGTTTCTATTCGCTCCAATTCGTTTGCGTAAAACCGATTGTAATCAAACGAATATGCAGGATAGGGTCCAAAGGCGAGGAGGCCTACGCCGAAAGAGGCTGATAATATCTTCAACGGGATGGCCCTTCTTGGTTTGCGCCGCCAAGTTATCGACGCGATATGAAGCTCGATCTCAATCAGGTGTGCTGTTTTTTCGTTTGATTAAATTACCGTTGGTGTTCATACTTACATCGAAAAACTCGAGTCGAAAAGTGAAAATATTCATTTAGGGGTTGAAATGGTGAGAACAGAAAACGTAACGAACAGCATCGGTGCAGCTATGGTTTCAGTATGTGCCATCCTCGTCGCGCCGACATGCTGGGCGTCTGGAACGGTCGACCCGGCCTATGTGAAATCGCTGGCGGCTCCAGGGAAAACCGTTCTGGTCGTGGAGTACTATGACCCCGACGGAAAGGTCATCGATCGAAGGGGCTTTGCCTCCACGAACGGCTTTGCCGTCAAGACCCCCGTCGACATTGCTATCGATCCGGACACGGGTTTGCATCTTTACGGGCTGGAACCCTGCGGCGGCGATATGGTCAACCAGAAAGAGGGGTTCGCGGGGACCTGCGCCGACTATGCGCGCCAGGAGTTGGAGGTTATGGTCAAGGCGGCGAAGGTCATTTTTTGCCGGGCGTTCATAACCGAGCGCGATGTGCCGCTGCAGGACGCCACATGCTTCGGATATTATCATTATCCAGGGTCCTCGGATTCAGTCGAAAATCTTGAAGAACAGTTGGTCTCTCTTGGCGCGCTTCGGCTTTCGAAGAAGCCTGATGGCACGCCGATGCGACCGGACCTTTCGGAGGCGGAAAAAATAGGCAGGGCTGGCTTCGGCATGTGGGCCGATCCGCGCGTTCAAAAACAATGAAGACGCGGTTGTTTGGCGCTATAGCCCTGGCATTCGCGACGAGCCACGCCGCAATCGCTGCGCCAACGGGCTATTTCGACTTTACCACAGGGACTGTGCTCGAGACGGGTGACACTTGGGTATCAGCCGGTCGGCGATACCGGCTTTACGGCCTGCAGTCTTGCCTGCGCGGGACGGGGTACACGGACGCTATCGGAAACAGGCGCGATTGTGGAGAGGCTTCCATTGCCGTGCTCGCAGCGTTTGTGAAGGATACCAGACCGGCTTGCGCTCCGGTCGCTGGACGCAAGGATCTCACCTTCGTGGTCTGTTATGCGCTGGTCGGCGGCCAGAGACTTGATCTCGCAATGATGATGATTGGAGCAGGCTACGGTTTTGCGAGCCTCAACGAAGCGGGGATGCCGATCTCCTCCACCTATGCTGTTGCAGAGCAGAGGGCTCGAGAGACGCGACGCGGCCTCTGGCAGTTCGATGACGTTCACCATCCCGCCATATTGCTGAGCCGTGCGGCCAGAAACCAGGATAGAGGGCCATGATCCGCAGCTTTGTCCTGTCACTCACAATTCTGATCACACTCCCTCACGGATCGGTCGGAGCCGATCTGGTGGCCGGAGAGTTTCCGAGTTCCATCGAATCTTCTCCGCGCTTGATGGTGAACGGCCGGGTTGCGGTTGTCGATGGGCGAACGCTTTGGTTTCCTGCTGACCGTATACTCCTCCGACTGGCCGGCATCGACAGTTGCGAATTGGTGCAATGGTCATTTGATCCCAAGGCCGCTGCAGCGACCGCTCAATCGCTTGCGCCGGTACCATGCGGTGCGCTGGCAAAGGCGTGGCTGAAGAGGACAATTGGACACCGCGCTGTCCGTTGTAACACCGTGGCGGATGGTCGCACTTTCGAATCACGTGGCGTTTGTAAAGTCGGTGATCAAGACATCGCGCTTGAAATGCTCCGGGTCGGATGGGCGAAGGTGGACACCGCGGTTGCGCGCGACAGGCGTTATGTTGAGGCGCAACGGTCTGCGATTGCAGCGCGCTACGGAATGTGGAGCACCTATGTGCTCGACATGCAGGAGTGGCGTGACAGAGCGATCGATAAAACCTTGGGACGCATACCGCAGGCCGACATCAATCTCCTCTCCGAGCGAAACAGCGAGATATCGCCACCGTTCCTGGACGCTCGGCGCCAGCCTGCGCGTCGGGACCGATAGTCTATTGAGTAATGGAGCTTCCCATGAAGAATCGCTTTGCATTGATCACGTGGCTCGCTTTCACCGGCTTTACCTCGGCACCTGCGGACGCGAGCGAATGGGGTTGCGAGGTTCTGCTTTGCGCGGCCTCGTCTGGTCCTTCTTGGCGAGGTGTGGAAAGCTGTCACCCGCCGATGGAAAAGGTCATATCGGCGATGAAAAAGCCCGGGTTCTCCTGGCCAACTTGCCCTGAGGGCGGGGCTGGTAAACCGGGCTATGAGCAATACGGAGACTGCCCAGCGGGATGGGCGCCCACCGACGGGGATCTGGGCTCGACTTTCAGCCGCGGAAAGTCCCGCTGCATGCGGGCTGTGAACCAGTGCAAGGGTGGACGGCGCTTGTTCGGCTCGTCGAATGGGGGGCAAAGCCGTACGAAAGAAGATGGCGTGACACGCATCTTTTCTGGGGCGAATTCCTGCTCATTCACCGAGTATAAAGCCCGCCCGCTGCGTAGCGCGCCCTACTACTTCGACATAAAAGACGAGACGGACGGGCAAACCAACCGCTTTTGGTTTAACCTGGAACGTTGATCGCTATGAAAAAATAATAGGAATACGGCCTGAAACGTGCGCCGTAGGAACAATCCATGATACGCACACGAAGGGCGTAGCCTTTGGCCGTGGACATGATGTATGTTTCTTGCGCCATGTTTGAATCGAATGGAATATGAGTAAGAATTTAGAGAACCATATTGACGAACTCGGGCTGGTGAAAACCACAGACCCAGAGAATGAAAAGCCCGTCTTTCGACGCGAAGGGCTCAGCGGGACATCAAATTTTGAGGAGCTTGACGCTAAGTTGGGCGACGAGCTGCGCAAGTGTCGCCAGGCAAAAGGTCTGAGCAGGGCGGACGTCGCAACGCTTGTGGGGCTGAGCGAGCAGGTATATGGCCGCTATGAGCGGAGTTCCTCCAAAATGCAGGTGAGCAGGTTGATTCACCTGAGTGAGATTCTCGGGGTCTCGCCAATCGGAATGCTCTTCGCCGCCGCTCCACACCTATGGGGCAAGACTCAAGAGGAGTCGGAAGCCAGATTCCGCATGATTAAAATGTTAGACGAAATGCCGGCCCCGACGATGGCATCTATTGCCGCCCTGCTTCAGGCGATCTCCGTCCTCCAAGTCGGTGCTGGCAATTCAACACCGCCAGTCGAGTGATCCATTCGCTCAATGCACTGGAGATAAGTCCGGCTTTACCGAAGATGCTCAATTGAAGTCATCATCGTAGCCATCTCTTGTCCGTCTAATGAAATCTGCGCATTGGCGATGAAGTGCGCCATGTAGAGAAACTTGGTTTGCGCTTCGATCGCCGAATTTGGTCTCCAGCATATGACCGCGGAGCGCGCGATGCCTTCTTCGGCTTCCGCCTGATCGATTGCCGCGCAGACCTCTTGGTCGCCGCCGTCAACCATCTGGCGTACGCTTCTGACAGTGGAGACGGCCTTTGCGTGGGACTCAGCCAGATGCAAGAAATGAGTAAGAGAGTATTTATCCATCGCCTGTTTTCACTACGTTTTACGCTCGGGGATACCGGGATCCGGCGCCCCAAGCTTGAGCAATATTAGCGCCCCCGGGAAATGAGGCCGTTTAACGTCGGGGTGCTCGTATCTACGTTTCAATCAAACGTGGATGAGTTCACCGGCTACGGCTCGTCCGATTGCTTGGGGTGTCGTGGACACGCCAAGCTTTCGCTTCGCTGTTCGCATGTAGAGCCGAACGGCGCTTTCAGAAAGTTGGAGTTCCGCGGCGATTTGTTTTGGCAGTCGCCCGTTCGCGATCATGTTGATGCACTGGAGTTCGCGCCTTGACAATCTCTTCCCAGCTCGATCATCGCGCAACCCTGAGGTCGCAAGCGCTTTCTCATGCAGGTGGTGGGAGAGGATTTGCAGATCAACCATGCAATCCGCACACAGGTGGCGCCACTCGGTTTCACGCAAGTTGGAAGTTGCCGAAAACAACGAGCGCTCTCCTTGCGGACCGCGGACGGGAATCGTCAGGCCAAATCTGCCAACTCCGAACGAATGGGCCTGCCGGAAGAAACGGCTGGTCTCCCGGGAGGCGTGATCGAAAAGCGACCAGTCCACAGGCAAGAACCCGGTTCGGCTCAACTTCACAACCGGGTCAAGATCGAAGAAATTCTCGTGGTTATAGAAAGCCACCCACTCCTGAGAATATGTCAATAGGATCATTGGGTGCTTGGCCTTACCAGCCCCTAAGCCGACCACATGAAAGACAAGATGTGACAGGCGATAACAATCCCTGATGTGAGAAACAGCTTCCTCCAACTCGACCATGCTTGACGCCTCATCAAGGACGCTCTTCGCGTGGGTCAGTAAAGAACGCTTGGCCATTCCACGATCTCCTCCGTGCTCCGAACGCCTCCGTAGATGCTACCATAAGTGGAGTGATTACAAAAGCTCGCGATCATGCCTTATCGAGCACAATTTGCTTTCGGGTAGATGCGAACTGATTTGTTGTTGTGCAGAGACTGAAACTCGAGAGTTTCGAGGCCGAATTGTCTCACCTGATTGCGCAAGCGATCGCGGATCGTCGGAGTTACGTCCCACACGCCGTAGCAGATTTTACCAAATTGCGGCCAAGAAACGGAGAGCAAGCTGGGCGACCAACCGAGCCGCCTATAGACAGCCTGCATTGGCAGGTCATAGACGCCAATAATAGCCCCGATGTTAAACTCTAGCGCTAAGTCACACAAACCACATAAAAGTTGGACGGCGACATTCCTCGATTTCAGTATTTTGTTATCGGAACCGATGTGAACGCAAAATCGTGTGCATTCCCACACGGTGGGGCTCTCTCTGTTCACCGGTTCCTGAAACATGAACCCAAAGTCGCTCTTGAGCATCGTCGGGCCGGTAGTCGGAAGCACTCTCAATGACCCAACCACTTTTCCAGTATGGTCGAGGGATATCAGATAGATAGGATTTTCGTTTCGATCGTAAAAATCGAATTCCTTACCGTCAACAACCTCAACATTCCAGTTCAGCCTGTCACGGAAAACCGTGGCTCTCCCGCGCAGCATTTCTTCGTAGGCCGGATCGTGCCGATCACGCTTAGTCAATATTTTTAACATCGTGCCCCTCACCTTCAGCGGAGAGCGGCAAGGATGCCGATGTCTGTCACAATCGGCAATCTGACAACTTTGATAGATTGACTACGGGATTTCGGATTGACGCCCACGACGCTTAAAAACGTCCGTTTTTGCCCTCTTCTCAGTTTTTCAAGCACGAATTTATTGATCCAACGCGACCATTTCATCGTTGAACGTCAGGGCTGTGGTGTCAGGATTTCAGGTCAGTTCTTGCATATGATAACAATTTGCGTTCCTCAGCGAAGGGTTGTTGGGCCAACGGTGCAGAGTGGCCGATCGTTGCGCCGCATGGTTTCGGCGTTCACTGCCGCACTCTCAAGCTCCTTCTCAGTAGAGTGCGGCAATTGCGCTCGTAGACAACCTGGCAGTCGTCCCAAGCGTGAGAGCCGCCGCCCGGCTTCAGGCCGTCACACAGGGCATGCCATGAAGTTTTAAGCCGTCGATTTCCGCGCAGTGCAGCCCGCCTACATCTTCAGAAAGCCTGTGCTGTCGGATATCTGGATTTCCGTACCAAGTTTCGCCGATTGCTCTTGAAAACGCTGCAATATCCTCTCGGCATCGCCATCACGGGCAAGTTCCGGCGCGAGGCGTTGTTCTAACGCGTCAGACTTTGACGGTTCGGTGCCGCCAATAACGATCGGATGGAAGGACATCCCAACAAGCTTGCCATCCTCGCCGAACGAGCATAGGCCGATCACGCTCTCCCAGACCTCCCGAGCCATCCAAGGCGATTTCTCGGATTTTACGTGGAAGATGAAATTTCCAAGGCTATAGAAGATTGGCCGTTGACGGTATATTTCGACCGGCTGCAGAACGGGAGCGCCGTGGCTGACGAACATGGCCGCGCCTGCATCAATGCACTTTTTGGCAACTGCGCCTACCCAATCAGGAACCTGATACCAGTCCGAGGACCAATGGTGGTGATGCAGGTAGGCGATGACCAGGTACCCATCTTCGCCTGCAGACGTTATTGCGGCGAGGTTTCGTGCTATATCAACCTCGTCGACAGTGACGTTTCGGCGGACGCTATCAGAGCGCCGGAAAATGGCGCGGGAGAGACTGATCTCGGCTTCGAGCTCGACGTGGGGAGCGTCGTCTGGTTGGCTATCGTTGCCGAGATCCATCCTCGTGTAGCCGACCTTGTCACGGACCTTTCGCAACTCTTCAAAAGCGTTGTCGTCGACGTCGATAACCTTGGTCACCCTCAGCCGATTGACACCCGGACGCTCGGGACGACCTGAGGCGGCATCTCCAGCATACATGAAATCCGGTCCTGGTCCTCCATCCATGGCCACGAGCGCCACCTTTCTGCCGCCAAACGCGCCTTTGCCAGCACGGGCTGCTGCTGTGTGGTTGCGTCCGATACCAGCGTGCAGGAAGCCGCGCCTCTCTACTTCCTCACAGGTTGAGAGGATCCCTGAAGGTCCCAGGTCGAAAGCGTGATTGTTCGACAGCGAAAGTGCCTGAAATCCCAGAGCTTGAAGGGTGTCAAGGACAACCGGTTGGCTGCATCCGAAGAACGATCCTTTCATCGGCCATCCCCCATGGCTTCCAAGGATGGTGCTTTCGAAGTTGGTGAACGAGAGATCCGCTCGACCAAGGACGTCTCGCGCTCCTCTGAACCCTGGTGTCTCAACACCGCGAATGTCGTGTTTGATAAGAGATTGTCCGGTTACTGCGATCGTGAATGTGTTCGTCATGACAGACCTTTCCTTCGCAGCGGACAGCCGCCGCGCCAATTTGGATGAGTGCGTGGATTTCGACAGGCGGTCGGTTCGGCGACCCATGGTATTTGCCGTCGTCAGTGGGTAAATCGCCTGGGGCGAGCGTCAATCAGGCTTCGTGTGTATGGGTTCTGCGACTGTTTGAAGATGAACTCCGACGGGCCCGCGTCTTCGACCCTGCCGTCCTTGAAAATGTAGATCGAACTGCAGAGGTCCTGCACGAGGGCGAGATCGTGCGAGATGAAGAGCATGGAAATCCCCTGCTCCGTCACGTTCTCCTTCAAAAGCTGGACGATCTCTGCCTGTACCGACACGTCAAGGGCTGAGGTGGGTTCGTCGGCAACGATGATTCTCGGGCCTGCGAGAAGCGCACGCGCGATGCATATTCTCTGCTTCTGTCCGCCAGAGAGTTGGTGGGGATACCGGGGGAGGAGGCTTTGCGCCAACCCCAGCCGATCCATCATTGTCGCCACAACCGATAATTCGTCATCCTTGATGGCTCCGCCGAACCGTACACTTTCTCGCAATGTTTCGCCGACCGACATTCGCGGGTTCAACGACATCGCCGGATCCTGGAAGATCATCTGGACTCTTCCGAGCAGGCCGCTGCGCGCGCCGGACCGGGTAGGGTCGAAACAAATGCCATCGATGTCGAGCTTGCCCCCGCCTGCGGTTTCCAAACCCGCGATAATTCTTCCGATCGTGCTCTTGCCGCTGCCACTTTCGCCAACAATTCCGGTAATCGTCCCACGGTTCAATTGAACGCAAACATCTTGCAAGGCAGGTGTCTGGGAATTCTTGCGCAAGATCGCGAAGCCGCTTCCGAAGAAGCACTTCGTTATTCCTTGGGCGACGAGGATTGGCCAGCTGCCGGATTCAGCAGAACAAGGCTGCAAGCGCGGGTTTTCAACAGAGGCCTTTTCCTGTTCAGCGCCGGACACGCGAAGTCTCGGGACGGCGGCGAGAAGGCTTCGGGTATATTTCCGTTGAGGCGCGTCCAGGAGCGATGATGTGTCGCCCTGTTCCACGACCTCGCCATGTCTCATCACAACCACCCTGTCCGTGATTTCCGAGACGACGCCCATGTCATGTGTCACGAGGATGATCGATACATTGGTTTGATCCACGAGTTCGCGCAGGAGGGCGAGGATTTGCTTTTGAACGGTTGCGTCAAGCGCAGAGGTCGGCTCATCCGCGATGATGATATCGGGTGTCCCGGCAAGCGCGATAGCAATGACGGCGCGTTGGCGCTGCCCTCCGGAAAACTGGTGAGGGTAACTGTGATATCGTTCGCGAGCGCCCGAAATACCGACGCGGGTCAGCAATTGGATGGTACGGTCGCGTGCTTGCTGGCGTGAGACGCTGTCGTTCGTGGCGAGGATTGCCTCTTCGATTTGCGGACCTATCGCCATCAGCGGGTCAAGCGATGCGGTGTGATCTTGAAAGATCGCGGATATGCGGCGCCCTCGGATCGCGTCCCATTGCCGCGTGTTGCTAGCATCGAGCGGTTTGCCATCGAAGACGATAGTGCCGGCGGTCCTTTCGAAGTCGGGTGCGAGCAGGCCGAGAATGGCATTGCCGAGGGTCGACTTTCCAGCTCCGGATTCGCCGATCAGTCCAAGGACTTCACCGCGCTGCAGGTTCAGACTAACATCGCGCAGGATTGGGGTGCAGCCGGTCGTTGCGCGATGCATCAAGGTGAGATTTCTCACCGCCAGCAAGGGGGTGTTTGGGCTATCATGCTTCATGGGATCGGCTCCTTGGATCAAGGCTGCGTCGGACGCCTTCACCGACGAAATTGATGCTTGCGATGAGGCCAAACAGGGCGAGGCCGGGGAACAAGCTGATCCAATATTGACCGGTCATCAGGTACTGGAAGCCGTTTGCGACAGTTGAGCCAAGCGAAGGTTTGTCGACTGGCACGCCGAGCCCTAGAAATGACAGGGTTGCCTCGAGCGCCACGGCATGTCCCAATTCTATCGGGATCAAAGTAATGGCCGGCGCAACGCTGTTGGGAAGAAGATGCCGAAAGATAACCCTTCTCGCGGGTAGCCGCAGGAGGCGCGCTGCATCCAGATAGGGTTTGCCGATTTCGCTCAGCGCAACGCTTCGAATGACCCTGGCGTAGGTTGCCCACTGCACGATGATGATCGCCAGTATGATGCGATCGATCCCCGGTCCGAGTGTGACAATGGCGATCAGGGCCACCAGTATGGTTGGAAGGCTGAGCTGGAGGTCGACGATGCGCATAATGATGACATCGACCCACCCGCCGAAATACGCTGCACTGACCCCTGCTGTAAGTCCGATCAACGCCGCAAAGACGGTGCTGGTCATGGCGACGAAGAGGCTGATGCGCAGGCCGTAGAGAATGGTGCTCAATATATCGCGCCCCAGACCGTCGGTCCCGAGCAGATAAAAGTATCCGGCACCTCCCATGGTCGAAGGAGGCGACGACGCCTCCCATCCGTAGATCTGTAATGGATCGTACGGATTCTGGGTCGCGATGAATGGTGCGACCAACGCCAGCAGAACATAGGCTGCAAGGAGCAGCCCTGGCAGGTTAATACTGTTTCCTCTGTGGCGCTTCCAAAGCGTACGGATAGTTTTGGCGTTCATGGAATTTCCTTTCATGTGGAAAGGCGCACGCGCGGATCGAGCATGGCGTAGAACAGATCGACGAGCGCATTGAGCCCGACGAAGGTGAGGGAAACGAAGGTCAAGGTTGCCATCACGACTGGCCGGTCGAGCAGTTGGATGGAGTCGATCAACAGCTTGCCTATTCCCGGCCATGCGAAGATGGATTCCACCACGACGGCGAACGCAAGCATTCCGCCAAACTGCATCCCGACGATCGTTACGATGGGAATACTGATGTTCGGAAGTGTATGCCTGAACAGGATGCGCCTCGGTGAGAGGCCTTTTGCCCGGCAGAACCGGACGAAATCCTGGCTTTCCACCTCGATCGTTCCCGCACGTGCAAGCCGTGCGATAAGCGCGATGTTGGGAATGGCAAGCGCCAATGCCGGCAGTGTTAGCCGCCGCAGGCCCTCCGCCGTAAGAAAACTCCATCCCTGTCCGCCGAGTGATAAGGTTGGTCCGCGACCGCCTGACGGAAACCAGCCTAAAGTGATTGCGCCGGCCAGGATCAGCATCATGCTCAGCCAGAATGATGGAATGCTGAGAGCAAATACGCTCATCTTGAGAATGACGCGGTCGATGGAACCACCCTGTTTTCGGCCTGCCAGCAGCCCGAGCAAGATGCCGCACGGAGCTGCTATTAACATGGCAATCGAAGCCAGCTCCAGCGTAGCAGGAAGCTTGCTCATCACCAGACCAAAGGCTGGCAGATGGTAGATGTACGACGTTCCGAAATTTCCGGTGACGACATTGCCCAGGAAGAGGAGATACTGTCGCCAGAGCGGTTGATCCAAGCCGAGGGCGATCGTTGCGTTGCGAATATCCTCAACGGTGGCTGTTTCGATATTGACGATATTATAGACAGGGTTGCCGACGCTGTGGATGCCGGCAAACCCAATCAAC
The DNA here is from genome assembly GCF_033447125.1 of Rhizobium sp. PL01. Lineage (NCBI taxonomy): Bacteria > Pseudomonadati > Pseudomonadota > Alphaproteobacteria > Hyphomicrobiales > Rhizobiaceae > Rhizobium > Rhizobium sp. PL01. The sequence continues at coordinate 121,696 of NZ_JAWQUM010000007.1, forward strand.
GACATGACGAGGAGGAGGAGAAGCGCTTGTGAAAGCCTTCCAACGATTGTGGTCATCATCGCAGCGCCCTCACTCTTCCGAGGGAACGGCCTGCATGGCCGTCGTCCATCCGCGCGGGTGAACCGCGTAGGAACCCACCTTTTGCCCGTGCCCGACGATCAGATGAAAATGATAAAGCGGAAGCATCGGATAGTCGGCCATAGCCAGTTCCGTTGTTCGTGCGACCGCCTCGTTCCGATCGGGACCGTCTTCCATTGACATTGCCGTCTCCAGCATCGCGTCGAAGGACTGGTTCTCGTATTTTCCATAGTTGAGCGAACCGGCCCCGGATTCCGCATTCGGAGAGCCGAGAACCGCTCTGAGGCAGAAGGTCACAGCCTCGCCTGAGCAGCCGCCGTACCACACCGGGAAGGCGCCATTCGATCTCTGCGTGGCGAAGACCGAAAAAGGTGCGACGACAGGCTGGGCGCGAACACCAATTCTCGCCCAGTTCTGCGCGATCGCCTGCAACGATTCACTATCGCCGGGGTATCGGCCGGCTGGCCCGGCGAGCACGACATTGAAGCCGTCTGGAAAACCCGCCTCTGCGAGAAGGGCTTTTGCACCGTCATAGTCCGGCGGCGTTACCTTGAGATTCGCCGACGTGCCTGACAAACCGGGAGGAAAGAGCTGCGCTGCGGGCGTTCCGTACCCGAGGAGGATCTTGTCGGCGAGGAAGGCGCGGTCTGTCGCCATCGTCAAAGCCTGACGCACGCGCTTGTCCCGGAAGGGGTTATGGATAGCATTTCCCGATTTGTCGGTTACACCCGGCGGCATCTCGCGGCCGATATCAAACTGCAGGAAATTGGAACGGGCAGCGCTTGTATTTTCAACTGCCAAGCCGCGCTGCTCAAGTCCTTCGACGTCACGCGCCGGAATATAATCAGCAAGATCGACATCACCCGTGGTCAGCGCGGCAACACGCGCCGCAGGGTTTTCTATGACCTGGAAAGCAACCCCCGACCAGGCAGGTGCGCTGCCCCAATAGGCATCGTTGCGCACCAGATTGAGAACTTCACCCGATTGCCAGCTCTGAAATGTGTAAGGTCCGGTCCCGAAAGACTGTTTTCCGGAGTTGATATCCTGCGTGGTCGCAAAGTCTCCCGCTTTGTGCGCCATGATAAATATGGAGGTCAGCGAAAGCGGGAGCGTCGGGACATCGCTGATCGTCTCGATGACCACAGTCATTGGATCAGGAGCCGTTACGGATTTGATCGCCTGCGTATATGTCTGGAAACCCCCGCTTGGTGGTTTCAGAAAGTCCCGGATGCGCTTGATAGAGTAGATGACGTCCTGGGCAGTGAAGGGCGAGCCATCGTGAAATCGGACGCCATCGCGCAGCTTGAATTCCCATTGCGTCGTTGACAGCCGTTTCCAGGAGACTGCAAGACCGGGTCGGGGAGTTAACTGCGCGTCCTGGATAACGAGACGCTCGTAGATATGGGATAGCAGCGAGTTGTTCTCATTGAGATCCGCGTAGTGCGGATCGAGCGTCATCAGCTTGAGCTGGGTCCCGATGCGCAGATCCTCCGCCATGGCCGAGGTCCCGAGAAACCCCGCGGACACTGCCGTAGCGAGGCTCGCTACGAGTATGGACGTGCGGAGTCGATGCAGTGATTGCATTATGATGTTCCCTTCTTGTTTTTGTGAGCACGGCGCGGGGATAAACTCTTCACCTCGCACGATTTCGTGCCCGCGAAGAGATGGATCTATCGCTCAGACGGTGAGGTCTGCCCTACTCGGAAGTTGGGAAGAGTTTCTATGGATGATTGCAGGCAAAGTTCTGCTATTCTCAGAATCAGCCATGATCCGAGCTCCCAACAGCTTGATTGTGGTTAGGTCGAGCGGGTGTTTCCATCACCTACTCGGCCGCAGCATCAATGTTTCCTACAGAATGATAGAAGTCAATCAGAAAGTTTGCCTTGAGTAAAGATCATCTTACCGTTGAGCAGTGCCGCGGGGCACGGGCTATGTTGGGCTGGAGCCAGGCCCAGCTTGCGGAAGCAGCAAATGTGTCTCGCCAGACAATTGCTGACTTTGAACGCGGAGCGCACAAACCCATTGGCAATAATCTGGCAAGTATAATCGCAGCGTTTGTGAAGGCCGGGATTGATATCATTCCGGAAAACGGCGGCGGCGCGGGCGTTCGCTTCAGGGAATCGAAATAGCGGATAGATGACTTTCGTTTCGGGCAATGCCTCGAGCCAGTCTTAAGTGAGCGTCTCACCGCTAGCTCTTCTCGAAATCTGGCCGCCGGAGCTTCATTGCCGACTCTTACCCGGACCGACGACGGCCTACCTTAATGAACAGAGCAACGAGAGGCGTTGCACTCGTCCCTCCCTGCTCAGGCGCCGGACCAACGCCACTCATCGGACGCACGAGTGATCGCGCCGGCGGCGATATGTCCTGACAACTTCCTCCAGATCGGATCCGTCGTAAAGCTGGCAAGGTCGCCACTGGCATGTAGCAACGGCATCTCCGCGTAAGTTGCTAAAAGGGGCAACACGCTATGAGCGCGCTCGATCTCGTGAAAGGGATAGCCTCCGGATGGCCTCAGGACGCGATGACCCCATAGTCCGGGTCGATCGTCTTCCGTGAGTGCTTTCACGAGACTGAGATCGCCTGATCGTTCAATGCCTATCGACGCCAGATACCGCATGAGTGGAAAATAGACCGTTTGGCGGCATCCCCCGAGTACCCTCACGCCCGGTAGGATCGAGGTTACCAAAAACGCCGTGAACAAGCTGGGCAGGATCGTGCGCTGCCGAAGAGCCGTCGCAAGGCTACCCGGGTTGAATCCAACTTCGAAGCTTGTTGAGGACCGATCAGTTCGCAGCATACCGGCTTGCAGGCGCAACGGGACAACTCTGTTTTTTTCCATGCGCCAGAAGAAGTCGGTTGTTCGGCGGATCCAGCCTCCCCAGGCGCCAGCGTTCAGTCGGTCGATCTCACTCGATATTGATTCAGCGATGGCGCCGTCGCCTATCATATGCGCCGATATCCATGATCCCTCATCGCTAAGATGGTCGGCAATCAGGTCGGCAATGTCGAGGTCATCGAGTTGAAGCAGTTTTACCGACGCGGGGAACTTGTGGCGCCAGAGAGTTTGATTGGCCGTCCTGATCGCTTCGGCTGCCGACGGAAATGCAGCGGACGGCAATTCTTCAAGCAGGCGAACAGCAGAGGCGTTGGGTGCGGCTTCGCCTGTGGAGTTCGAAAGTGCGAAACGGTAGGAGCCATTCGAGCACGCAATGCTGCTGCCGTCCATTCGGCTTCGCGGAAGGCCGAACAGGTTGAGCGGCTCACCTTCAAGCTGCAGCCAGCCTGGCCCCTTTTTTGCCCTCTCCTTGAACGCCGATGTCGAGACAAAGTAGGTGATGTGCCATTGACGGCCATGGGCCATCAAACCGAGCAGACTGAACAAATGTGTGTAAAACGCGTCGGGTTCAAGAACCAGCAGGCAATGAGGGCCAGTCTGCAATACGGGTGATGCAAGTAGCTCAAGACTGGCGCTTCGAGCCTCCTCATCGTTATAGCCCGACCTGCGCGCCGCTCTCTCGATACAATTGCGAAGGAGATCCATCGCATGGTTTCGCGCAGCACTATCGGATTGATGATGTTCAATCTCATAGACGGCCGAAGCGTAGGAGCGCAGCGGCCGAACCCAGTAGGGGGTAAGATGCGGCATGAGGTAGGATAATGAGCGCCGTATATCGGCGACGCCACAATGTTCGCCTGGTTCAGCCGGCTGGCCCGTGCTCATCTCAAGATGCCGCAGATGGTTTCGGAGCGAGTGATGTCATCGTATTGGCCTTGCGCCACGAGAGATCAGCGGCGAGGGGGTCCGAATCCGTATCGATAAGCGTAGCTGGGAGCCTTTCGTAGCAATAGGCGGGAGGGATCGCCGGCTTCACCATCAAAGATACGAACTGCAGCATAGACGCCCGAGAATTCGAAGAGACGATCGTGTAGAAATTGCCGCTGTTCCAGGTCAGCGCGGAATAGCGGAAAAACAATCGCAGAGCGGACACTGTGGTCTTCAGATCGACTTGGCAACCCGTCATGGTGCTGAGGATCTCAGCCTTCTTTTCGGAGATCTGACCGGTCGTAAAGTACCGGCTTTTGAACAGGTCATCCTTCTGGCGCTCGCGCTCCTCATAGACGTCCTGGTCTTCATTTGCGAGTTTTTGAACCTGCACGAGGATGCCGCCGTGCCGAATGCGGGGTGCGATGAATGCCAGTTGCTGCGCTCTATCTCGATCGTACATCTGAAAGGTCGTGTCCTCGAGCAAGACGTCGAACCCACTGCGGAATTGCAGAAGATCCGGATCGGTTGCGTAGCGATTGCTGTCCAGCTCGAAAAACGGACCAAGAAAGAAATGGGCATGTTCGCTTCCCCGTTTGGCAAAAAAAGCGTGCCGATTGGCGGGCGTCGGGCTGCAGGCGAGCGTCTCGATACGTCCGTCGCCAAGAGCCGCCACCGAGCGTGCGAGGCAGCCCGTGCCGGCGCCCAAGGTATAAACCGTTGCCGGGACGCCGGTTCGGGCCCAGACTTGGAGCGAGAAAGTGAAAATGGCAGCGCCGAGACGGCACGTCTCTTCAAGCCGATAGGGTATGCTGGCGTGATAGTGGTTGTCAAAGTTCCCAAAAAGGCGGGTGTGCGTGTCACCATAGGCAGCACAGTCGAGATCGAAATCGAGTAGACTAAGATCCGGTTCAGGTCGCCCAAGGTCCGGGGCGCCTCCCTGTCCGCTCGCAGTTCTTTCGAAGAACGTGGAGAAAGTTGTTAGGCGCGGGGCGTTACGCCAGCGTTCGATTATTTGCGGGTCAACCATAATAGCATCCTCCAAAGTCGGCTGGTGGCGCAGTTTGTCTGACGATTCATCGACATGTTTTTTTCAGATTTCGCCGGTCCTGCCGTTCCTAGGCTCCGGGTCAACATCTATGGACGCAGCCGATTGTTCCGACAATCTAGCGATTTTGGCAGCTTGACCCACCCGCTGAACGACGTACGAGATAGGAATAAGCGCGGCCAGAATGCGACCGCCACTCCAGATATCGATCAACTCGAGGAGGTTTGTGTGTTGACTGGCAGAGGCACTGAGCCCTCGTCTTGCCAGCCAGAGATGCAGCCGCTCAGTCGGCTTTTCTGTTCCGCAGGACCGATGATGCCGCAATCTGACCGACACTGTTAATTGCAACGAAAAGGCATGTGAAATGTCTTCGTTGGCGCCGCCCTAATACTTACTGAAGTTGTTCCGCGACGTTCTGCAAGGAAGGTAAGTGGCGAGATGGGCGACAAAAAAACCAACCCCCATGCTGCCGTGTTTCTCGTTATCGGGGCGGGCCTCGTCACGATTGCCCGTGCGATGACGTTATCTTTTCTCGCAATAAAACTGCAAGAGACCTTCGGCCTTGGCCCGGCAATGATCGGCTTTCTGTTGGGCCTTGGCCCTTTGATTGGAGCTGTGACAGCGCCACTGGCAGGATCGATTTCGGACAGAGTTGGGCGCAGGGTTGTGCTTTCGCTAACCTTAGTTTGGATGGCGTTTGCCATGATTGGCATGGGGCTGGCCGAAACGGTGTTCGCGTTTTGCCTCGCGCAAAGCGCAGCCTCTGTCGCGATCTCGATTTACGGACCGATCTCGCGGGCGCTGATGAGCGACATTTGCGCCAAACCCGAGCGACTTAAATACTTCTCCTGGCGTTATACAGCCTCGAATGTCGGATGGGCCATTGGTCCGTTGATCGGTGTTTTGGCTGGCATTGCCTCGACCGGCCTCTTCATAACTGCTGGAACGGTTTACGCGGCGCTTGCAATCGCGTTGCAGTTTTTGAAGCTACCGCCGCGCCAACACGCCGATTGTCGAGCATCAGAGCAAGCGTCTCTGATCAAAAGCCTCGTCGCCGCGATGAGTGACCCACAATTGATCTATTTCGTTGGTGCCAGCACGTTGCTGATTGCCGTGTATGGTCAATGGACCTCTACGCTAGCTCCCTACCTAACGCAATCTATAGCGGGGGGCGCGGAAATTTTCGCCTACCTCGTGTCGATAAACGGAGTTGTTGTCCTGACCGGAAACCCGATCGCGCGGCGGTTTATTGAAAGCGCCGGCCCATTGCGCGCGCTTTGGGTCGGCTGCGTTCTTCTCGGTTTTGGCCAAGTGGGTTTCATGGTGTCCACGGGATTGCCAGAGTTCGCCCTCTCGATGGTCGTCTTCACAGCGGGCGAGATCCTCGTCGTGCCTTCAGAATACACCCTGGTTGATCGCATCTCGAATGTGCAGAACCGGGGCAGCTATTTTGGTGCGCATTCGCTCTCGACAGTCGGCGGTTTCCTTGGGCCGACCGTTGGCGGCGTCACACTCGGCATTTTTGGTGGCCCCGCCATGTTTCTCATGTTTGCAGGCTCTGCGGCCTTCGGCGCGTTGCTCTTTATTTTGGGAACACAAATCCAACCGCCGGGCGCTAAGGGTCGCAATGTGTCGCGGTCAGGGACTCATGACTGTTGAAAGACTAGTGAGGACCGAACGACATTCATCCACCTTCCCAAATGTGACGGTTGATGCAAACTCCGCAAGCGTTCGCGAACGAAGTCCAAAGCATAATCGCGGACACGATCGGCATCAAGTAACTCACTTGAAGACAGAAACCGCAGGCAGGGGCCGGTCCGGCATTGGTTCGGCTGGCCGAAACGGACCCCACCCTTTGTTGCCCCTCAACATCTCAAGGTGGCGCGGTGTCCCCGCCCCAGTCGTTGGAAAGCGATTGCGTTGACCCTTTGCATTTCGTAGCAGCAACAACTTCTTGCTGATCACTGGACGATACCGAACTGCTGACCTATCTGGTGACCGTCCGCAATACCGCCGATCGGGGTCCCATCACCATCATGACTGTTGCATTCGAAGAAAAGCTCGCGCCATGGCTTTACGCCCTGCTGGCGATCCTGGTAGCCGCTCCTTTTGTAGCTGATCTGCTTTTACCACTTGGAACGGCCGTATGGGTCGTTTATCTCCTCGCCATCGCATGTTCCTATCTCGCCGCGCGGCCCGCTGTGCCGCTTGCGATTGCAGCCGTCGCAACTGTGCTGATCGTCATCGGCTATTTCTTCGCTCCGGCGGGTGTCAGCGAAGAGCTGGCGCGGATCAACCGGACCTTGTGTGTGATCACCGCATGGATCATTGCGACAACAGGGTATCTGTTCATTCAGAACAAGCTGGCGATCCGCCGGCAGGAATGGTTGCAACTCGGTGAGATGGGCCTCGCCGGGGAAGTTGCAGGCGACCAATCGGTCGAGCAGGTGACAGACAAGATTCTCATCTTCCTGACGCGGTATCTCGGCGCGGCCAGTGGTGCATTTTTTGTCAGTCGCGACGGAAAATTCGAGCGTGCCGCGTCCTACGGCATTCCGAATGATGCGCCAGTGCCTATGCAATTCACCATCGGCGACGGCCTTTTGGGCCAGGTTGCGAAAGATGGCAAACTGATCTCGCTAAGCGAGGTACCGGACGACTACATCTATGTCGGCTCATCGCTTGGCAAGGCACTGCCGCGGCACCTGGTCATGGCGGCAGCCGTCAATGACGGCGTCGTCCAGGGCGTTCTCGAACTCGGCTATCTGGCACCGGCTCATGCCGACCATTCCGAGTTGCTCGATAGGGTATCCGCCGCCATGGCGGTCGCCTTGCGCTCTGCCGATTACCGGCAAACGTTGCGGCGGTTGCTTGATGAGACACAACAACAGGCGGCGGAGCTGCAGGCGCAGAGCGATGAGCTGCATGCCTCCAATGACGAGCTTGCAGCGCAGAGCCAATCACTGCAGCTTTCGCAGGAAAGGCTTGAGCTGCAACAGGCAGAGCTTGAGCAGAACAATGCCCAGCTCGAGGCGCAGACCCAGGAGCTTGAAGCGCAACGCGACGATCTGACCCGCACGCAATTGACGCTGCAGCAACAGGCCCGGGACCTGGAGCAGGCGAGCCGCTACAAGTCGGAATTTCTGTCCAACATGTCGCATGAATTGAGGACGCCGCTCAATTCATTGCTGATCCTGTCGCAGCTTCTGGCTGAGAACAAGGGCGGCAACCTGAGCGCGGAGCAGGTGAAGTTTGCAAAAACCATCGGCTCTTCCGGCAATGATCTGCTGACCCTCATCAACGACATCCTGGACATCTCCAAAATCGAGGCTGGACAGGTCGAAGTGCAGTTTCAGACAACCGGCATCATGGACGTGATCGGCAAGCTGAAGAACACGTTCGAACCTGCGATCGAACAGAAAGGGCTCACGTTTCGGATCGAGACTGCTGGAGATCTTCCCGCTTCGATCGTCACCGATAGTCTTCGGCTGGAGCAGGTCCTCAAAAACTTCCTGTCGAATGCTGTCAAGTTTACCCATGCCGGCGAAATCGGCCTTATGGTGGAGCGAGCAGGCCAGACCCAGATCGTCTTTACGGTTCGTGACAGCGGTATCGGCATTTCGACAAGTCAACTGCAGGCTATCTTCGAACCGTTCCGGCAGGCCGATGGAACGATCAGCCGCAAATATGGCGGCACTGGGCTTGGGCTTTCGATTTCCCGCGAGCTGAGCGGACTGCTCGGCGGCGAGATCAAGGTTAGCAGCAAGGAAGGAGAGGGGAGCGCGTTCTCGGTCATCCTCCCACTCGCACACGATCCTGCAACCGTTGCCCCTGTGCGGACTTTTGACAGACAGGCAACGGTGAGCCTCAATCGGGCAACGGCCGCAAGGGCTCTCGAAAAGTCAGGTACAGCGCTATCAGCGCCCGTGCCGACCCCGATTATCCCTGATGATCGCACTATGCTCACCGCTGGCAGCAGGCTTCTGCTTGCCGTCGAGGATGACGTGCATTTCGCGCAAATTCTTCTCGATCTGGCGCATGAGCTTGGCTTGCAATGTATTATCGCTGGCACGGCGGACGATGGCGTCAGCATGGCCAGGCAATATCTGCCGAATGCAATCGTTCTCGATATAGGTCTTCCGGATCACACCGGGCTCTTCGTCCTCGACCGGCTGAAACACGATTTGCGCACGCGCCATATCCCGATCCATGTTGTCTCTGCCGGTGACTATGTGCGCAAGGCACGCGCACTGGGTGCCGCCGGCTTTACGCTGAAACCCGTCAAGCGCGAGGAGCTTGCCCATGCACTTGAGGGCTTGGAAAACAACCTGTCCGAGCCCGTCCGGCGCGTCCTCGTGGTGGAAGACGATGCCACCCAGCTGGAAAGTGTCCGGTTGTTGCTCGGGTCACGCAATGTCAGCACAGTGGGTGCAGCCACGGCTGCCGAATGTGTTGATCGGCTAAGACAGGAGGCTTTTGATTGCATGGTGCTCGACCTCACGCTGCCCGACGCCTCCGGCCTGGACGTGTTGGACCATCTGAGCCTGGACAGTTCCGTGGCCGTCCCTCCGGTGATCGTCTACACTGGACGGGATCTGTCGGCCGACGACGAATTGCGCCTGCGAAAATATGCCAAGTCGATCATCATCAAGGGTGCCAAATCGCCCGAAAGACTGCTGGACGAGGTGACCTTGTTCCTGCATCAGGTGGTTTCGACGCTGCCTGATCAACAGCAGGAAATGCTCGTCAAATCACTCAACCGGGATGAAGCTGTTCAGGGCAGGCGGATCCTGATCGTCGAAGACGATGTCCGCAACGTCTACGCGTTGACCAGCATATTCGAGACCCATGGCGCGCTTGTCACGATCGCCCGAAACGGCCTTGAGGCGCTGAAGATCATCGACCAGAGAATGGCCGATGGTCCCTCACTGCCCTTCGACCTCGTCCTGATGGATGTGATGATGCCGGAGATGGACGGATTGACAGCGACGCGCGAAATCCGCAACCGCGCAAGGCTCAACAGCTTGCCGATCATCATGCTAACGGCCAAGGCCATGCCGCAGGATCAGGAAAACTGCCTTGCCGCCGGGGCCAACGATTATCTCGCCAAACCACTTGATGTCGATAAGCTGCTTTCGCTGGTGCGCGTCTGGATGTCGCGATGAGCGATCTTCCTCCAGTGCACCGGCCAGTTGACGAGATCGAACTGAGCCTCCTGCTTGAAGCGGTCTATCAAAAAAGCCACTATGACTTCCGTGGCTATTCACAAGCATCCCTTGCCCGGCGCATGGAGCAGGCACGCCAGCATTTCGGCTGCGACAGTCTTTCGATGTTGCAGCATCTGGTTCTGCACCAGCCGGCGATATTTCGGGAATTGCTCAATTTTCTGACCATCCAGGTCAGCGAGCTGTTTCGCGACCCAACCTACTACAAGGCCCTGCGCGAACAGGTTGTGCCACATCTGAGGACGTATCCGTCGCTCAAGGTCTGGGTCGCGGGATGCAGCGACGGCGAGGAGCTCTATTCTCTTGCCATCCTTTTTCGCGAAGAAGGGCTTGAGGCACGAACGATATTCTACGCAACAGATATCAACCCGGCTGCCTTGCAAAAAGCCGAAGCCGGAATCTATTCGGTCGAGCGCCTGCCGCAATTCACGGCAAACCACCAAGCGTCGGGCGGACGCTCCTCGCTGTCCGATTACTATACGGCGGCCTATGGTTCTGCGATCTTCGATAAATCGCTCCGCGCCAGAACTGTTTTTTCGCAGCATAGTCTCGTTACGGACCAAGTTTTTGCCGAAATGCACCTGATCTCCTGCAGAAACGTGCTGATTTATTTCGACAGGGAGTTGCAGAATCGGGCAATCGGCCTATTTGAGCATTCGCTTGTTCGAGGCGGCTTTCTCGGACTTGGTCTTCAGGAAACAATCGATTTTTCCGCTCACAAAGAAGGTTTCGATGCATTCGTCAGAAGCGAGAGGGTCTATCGCAAGCTTACGCGCCCGGCCGGGACAGGAGCCGCCAATGGTCTCGCGTGACACTGTGAAGTTTCTGCTTGTCGATGACCTCGACGAGAACCTGGTGGCGCTCGAGGCGCTGCTTCGGCGCGATGGCCTGGAACTGATCAAGGCGAAATCCGGTGCTGAAGCACTGGAGATGCTGCTCGTCAACGACATCGCGCTGGCACTGCTCGACGTGCAAATGCCGGGAATGGACGGATTTGAGCTGGCAGAATTGATGCGCGGGCTTGAACGAACCCGCCGCGTCCCGATCATTTTCGTAACTGCCCTATCAGCTGACGAGACCCGCCGCTTTCGCGGCTACGAGACCGGAGCGGTCGACTATCTGCAAAAGCCGATCGATCCTCAGGTCCTGGCCAACAAGGCGGGTGTATTTTTCGAGTTGGCGCGCCAGCGCCAGGAGTTGCGTGACAATGCCGCCAAGCTGCAGGAAGCATTGGACCAGGCACAAGCACACGCCGATAATTCTCCCCTTGCCTTGGTGCAGTTCGATAGCGCCTTTAGGATCACATCCTGGTCAGACGGCGCCCGCAAGCTGTTCGGATGGCACCCCCACGAGGTTCTTGGGCGCAGTTACAAGGATATCGACTGGCTGCGCGATACGGAATCAGATCGCTTCGATGCGACGGCTGCACCGCTCCTTCAAGGACAAGGCGCTGGCCGGGATATATGCGAACTGACATCCTACGCGCAGGATGGCACGTGTGTCTTCGCAGAGTGGTATGTGTCCGCGTTGTTCGACAGGTTTGGAAAGCTCTCCTCCCTCAGCGCTCAGATACTCGATATCACCGAGCGCAAGCGCGCCGAGGAAACGCAGCGGCTTCTGGTCGGCGAACTCAACCATCGCGTCAAGAACACATTGGCGACCGTCCAGGCGGTAGCCACCCAGACACTCCGGCATTCATCCGATGCGGCTACATTCGCAAAGACTTTCGGGGGACGAATTCAGTCCCTGGCAAAGGCCCATTCACTGCTCAGCGACGCAACGTGGAGCGGAGCCTGCGTTGCAAAGATAATCTCCGATCAGCTTGAGCTCGGCACGCTCGATTGTTCCCGGTTTCGCGCATCCGGCCCGGCTATCCAACTGAAGCCACAATCCGCCTTGCATCTTGCAATGATCGTTCACGAACTTGCCACCAATGCCGGCAAATATGGTGCGCATTCGACGCCGAGCGGCTTCGTTGATGTCGAGTGGACCGTACACGGCACTGTTTTACAGCTCTGTTGGAAGGAGCTCGGCGGGCCTGCCATCGATCCGGAACGGCCGAGGGGCTTCGGAACGAGGATGATCGAGCAGAGCGCAAAAGCGGAGGGCGGGCAGGCCACGATGCACGCGGGTTCGGATGGCCTGGCGTGGACGATCACCATGGAAATGGGATCCGTGATAGCGTTCGATGTGGCCAAAGCCCGCAATGCATTGCCACGCTCGGCACTTAGGGCGCCTCCGGTGCTGCAGTACCGCAACAGCGTGACCAAGCGGTTGCTCATTATCGAAGACGAACCGCTGGTCGCACTCGACATTGCCGACGTGCTTGAGAATGCAAAATTTGAAGTGGTTGGTACGGCAACGAGCGTGGAAGAAGCAATCCACATGATAGCCAACAACCAGCTTGATTGTGTTTTACTGGACGGAAACCTGCGCGGCGAACCGGTCGATGCGGTTGCGGGACTGCTTGAGCAAAAGGGTGTGCCGTTCATGTTCGTCAGCGGTTATGGGAAGGACAGCTTGCCGGAGACATCTGGTAATGTTGCGGTCCTGATGAAGCCATTCAACCCGGACCAATTGATCGCCGCAGTAGAGGCGTTGATCTCATCACCGTGAGGTCTGTGGACCAAGAGCCATGAAAAACGTGGCGCGGAGACAAGCCTGATGTCCCGCCATTATCGCAAGCATCCATGTTTAGCAGGAAAAGAAGCGGTTCACTGCGAGCTTAAAGACCATCGCACCACGCCATACCAAAAGCCTCTCTGGACCCCCGGATCGGCAACGACGAAGGGCCAGCTTTGACGCTGGCCCTGGAGTTCAATGGATCAAAACGTTACTTTTTGAATTTGGAGTAATCGAGCTTAGGGGCATTGGACAGGTCGTCCTTTGTCGTGTCGACATAAGCCTTCCAGGTTCCGTCATCTTCTGCCAGTGCAATCGATGCGGGATCAAGAACGACGTAGCTGTCGCCCATTCCAAGGAAGCCGCCGACACTCGCAACGATGCCAATCACCGATTTTCCGTCGCCGATGACAACGTCGGCAATCTCGCCGATGTCTTCATCCTGCTTGTTATAAATGTCGATGCCAATAAGCTTCGACGTGACCAGATCATTGTCCTGGATGTTGACATACTTGAGTGGGATCGTCGCGACCTTACCCATCGTGATGCCCGGACCGGAGAGAGCCGCATCTGCCCCAGTTGCAGCGGCGGTCTGCGCAAAGGCCGCACCGGACATGAGCGACAGTGCCACACCGGCAATGATTGGATTGAATTTCATAATATTCTCCTGAATTGTATCCGGCGGTGGAAGGCGCCGCCGCAGTTGCGGACACATAACCCTCTCAGCGGCCAAAGGTTCCAGACCCGATTTGCGATACTGGAGCACGAGCCGGACGTGCCGCCGATGGATGACGCAAAAGTCCCGGCACATGCCGCAATACCGTCGGTGGGATTCTGGCGTAACCGTAATTGGCCTGAAAAGGCCGTCAAAACGAAGCACTCTTAGACATTTATGAAAATGAGAATCTGAATTCTTCTATCAAGAATGCGAGTGAAAGGAAGCGCTTGGAATGATTTCCTCGTTTTTTGGTTCAAAAGAAGAACGGCGACGAGACCGAACATCATCCTGAGAGTATTAGGTTCCTTGAACAGTCACGTTGAAGTCCGCGGCCGGGTGACGTTTTGCCGGGTGACGTCTTGCAAGAGACGCAGACGGGATAAACGCTGCGTCGCGCTTTTATTCGCGCCTCTCATTCCCACTGGGAATTTGTCGTGCACTTTGACAAATCGTTTGCTGTTTTCGACGGCCGGATTACGCCCGGCCGAGCTGTAAAAAAAAGCCCGGCACAATGGCCGGGCTTTAACTTTAGTGGTGATGCTCGGGCATCTCCTTCAGTTGATCCTTCGTCCAGGTCGTCACGGCATGGACGTCGCCGTCTTCGTCCCGCATGAATTCGAGGTCGGTGAGCGGCACGCCGACCGGCTTTGCTCCGATTCCGAGAAAACCGCCGACATCGATCACCGCTGTGCTGCCAGTACCTGCACCGTGAATATGATCCAGCTTGCCTACCTTGTGGTCATCTGCGCCATAAATCGTCGCCCCTTCCAGGACGGAAGGCGTGAGTTCGGAAGATTCAAGGCGAACGTGATTGGTATGATCCATTTTCTACTCCTCGGGTGGGTTGAACTCAACTAACCCGAATCCAGATTATTTGTTCCCGCGCCGTCGCCCTGATGAGGACATTTCCTGCGAGAAGCTTTGCAGTTCGGTGACCAGCACCGTTGGTGTCGGCCGGGTTGGACTGTGGCGCCTTATATCGGTGCGGTAGGGTCATCAGGCGAACGATCCAGCCGCAAGTATCTCAATCGACATGGCTTTTCGGAATTTTACATGAACGAGGGGTTCATATGGCGTTCATGGTGGAACGTGCAGGGTCCATCGAAACGTTAAAAGGATGGATCATGAATAGAATTGTTTCAGCATTGAGCGGAGCCGCCATAGCGGTGGTTGTTGGATTGACATCATTTAATCCGGCGTCCGCTGGGCCGGTGGCGCGGGCACAGGTCACCTCAGATGTGCAACTCGCTCAGTATCGTCACCGCGACGACGATCAGCCTCGTTGGCGGGACCGTCAATATGACCGCCAGGACCGCGCGGGGCGTCATAGTAATCGCTACGATCGCGATAGGAGGGATTACCGTCGGGATGACCGCCGCGGATACTGGAATGGTCATCGTGGCTACCGCGAGCATCGCCGTGGGTACCGGCGCCACAGCGACGGCTACTACTACGCTCCGTCCGTCTTTGAACTCTTCCTTCGATAACAACAAAAAGCCGTCACCCCTCGGTGACGGCTTTTTGCCAGGTTGTGCCTGTGGCGGTGATGTTGAGTGTACTGCGGTTTTTAAGCACTGCAGGCCGGCAAAGACGGATCGGTTGCAAGCCAACGCACAGCTCACCGGAGGACGGCGACAGTTGACGACGTTGTCGCAAGCTGGCGCGCCCTCCGGCCGGCGGGTTCGTCATTGCCTTCTCGAGCAAATATTCGACTATCAAATCTCGCGCGGGTTCGAGTCGGCGCGGGAAAGTTCTCGTAATCTCTGACATCATTTGGGAAAGAATAGCTTCACCCGTTGTCCCCGAAGCAAGCGAAGCGGACAGCCTGTCATCAGGAGACGTCGTTAACGTCCTGACGTCACTGGACACATCGACAAAGCCCGGCGCGTTCGGCGCGCGTTTCCTATATCTCTGCCAAAACAAGTTTTTTGGAAAGAACGGGACTGAACTTGACTGCTATGCCGAGATCGTCGATTTCGTCCGAGCATATGCGGCCGACCCGCAGGCAGATTTCAGGGAGCTCTTCCTGCGTCTGACCTCTACGAACCATGCCATTGGACCCTTATGTCGGTGCGGGTCGCGGGCGGTTGTCGCCGGTCTTCGACGTCAATCCTGCGCCTGATTGTCATCGTCATCTTGAAACTGCGATCATGTAGTGGCGGTCACGCGCGATCCATCAGTATGCCCCTTGAGGCGGGCGGGTTTTTCGAGATCGGCGCAGAGAAAGCCGGCATTCTGATCAGGCCAACATCGAACAGGATATCAAATGGCATTGAGCGTTCCGGTCCAGCGGTGTCACTGGCAATCTTGCGCGCAACGGCGAGCCTGTCTTCCTCAACGAGGAAACGGAGATCACACGTGGTCTTGAACAGGTCATAGGTGACGCGCAAATGGGGATGTTATCTCAAATATAGAGATATAGCGCTGCCAATTGCAGCGACGCGGTCCGTTTCGCAACCCTACAATTTATCCAAGCGTCTTGGCGAAAGCGGTGTTCCTCAGGCGCCATTTGGCTGCAGGAAATTGCAGCCCGCACAGGTTACAAAACAGACCATTGTGCCTACATAGTCCAATGCCCTCATCGAACAATTCGAGCTCCATCATGCTCTCCCTTCGAAACGTCAGCAAATCCTACATCACCGCCGAGGGGCGGCTTGAGATATTGAAGAGCATCGACTTTGACCTCGACGCTGGCGAAAGTGTCGCGCTGACCGGAGAATCTGGCAGCGGTAAGAGTACCCTGCTTCATCTCGCAGGCGGACTTGATGATCCCGATGCGGGTCAAATTCTTTGTGCCGGGGACGATATTGCTGCTCTTGATGACCGGGGAAGGGCAGAATATCGCCGCCTTTCCGTGGGACTGGTGTTCCAGCAGTTCAATCTGATCCCATCGCTCGACGTTGCGGCCAATATTTCTTTTCACGCCAAACTTGCCCGCCGCCACGACCGGGAATGGGAACGGCAACTGGTGGAGCGGCTTGGGATCGACATGCTCTTGGCCCGATATCCCGAGCAACTTTCGGGGGGCCAGCAGCAGAGGGTGGCAATCGGCAGAACACTGGCCGCGCGGCCAAAGCTCTTTCTTGCCGACGAGCCAACCGGTAATCTCGATGAGGAAACGGGGGACGCCGTGCTTGATATTATGCTGTCGCTGACCAAGACAGCGGGCGCTGCACTTTTGATGGTAACCCATTCCTCCCGCCTGGCGCGAAAGCTTGACCGGACTGTGCACTTACACGCGGGAAAGATCACCTGATGCTCTGGACCGCCGGACTGGCTCTCCTATCGCACTGGAGGCGGCGTCCTCTGCAACTCGCGACCCTCATTCTCGGCCTCTCCCTGGCAACGGCCCTTTTCTCGGGTGTCCAGGCAATCAATGCGGAGGCGCGCGCAAGTTACGCGCGTGCCGCCTCGGTGCTTGATCAGAGCGCGCTGACGCAATTGGTGTCGCGCAACGGCAGTTCAATTGAGCAAAGCAGCTATGCCAGATTGAGACGGGCAGGCTGGGATGTCTCGCCTGTCATCGAAGGCGATTATCGTTTCGGCAATACGCGGTTGCGCCTGATCGGTGTTGATCCCCTGACGATGCCGGCGAAGGGAAGTGGTGCTGGCTCCGTTGGCCCGAAGGATCTTGCCGCTTTCCTCTCGCGGCCGGGCGTCCTGATGGTCTCCCCAGCCACGGCCCTTAAGCTTGAGGGACATACCGTGATGCAGATCAAGATTTTGCCCGACATGCCGGACGGAGCAGCCTTTACCGATATCAGCATGGCAGACCATGTTCTGGAAAAGCATGGTGGACTGAGCCGGCTTGTGGTTGCGCAGGTCCAGCGGCCGGACCTCCCTTCGCTCGTCACGCTCGCGCCCGATCTCGTCGTCAAGCCGGCAGGCGAACAGACGGACATCGCCCAACTGACTGACAGCTTCCACTTGAACCTGAGCGCGTTTGGCTTCCTCGCCTTTGCCGTCGGCCTGTTCATCGTCTATGCCACTATTGGTCTTGCCTTCGAGCAGCGCAGGGCAACATTCAGGACATTGCGCTCGCTGGGCTTGTCGCTGTCCTCGCTGACGCTGCTTTTGATGACGGAATTGCTGGTCTTGTCCTTTCTCGCCGGGATTGTCGGGGTGGTGATTGGATATGGCGTCGCATCCCTGTTGCTGCCAGGTGTGGCAGCGACCCTGCAAGGCCTCTATGGGGCGAGTGTTCCGGGCACGCTGACCGTGCGACCAGAATGGTGGGCAACTGGTCTTGGTATCGCAATTGCCGGAACGATGGGTTCGTCGGCTCAAAGTCTATGGCGCGTCCGGAATATGCCGCTTTTGATGGCAGCACAGCCACGCGCCTGGGTGCGGGCGACGGCGACGGGCATCAGGTTGCAGCTCCTGGCCGGACTGGCGTTGCTGACCTTGTCGGGCGTGCTGGCCAGTTTTGGACATGGGCTGGTGGCCGGCTTGGCTGTTCTCGGTTCCTTACTGCTCGGGTCGGCGCTGCTGTTGCCGGGCGTCCTGTCGGCATGCCTGGCGTTCCTGCAGAAGCGCTCATCGCGCGCGCTCGCCGTCTGGTTCTGGGCCGATACGCGACAGCAGTTACCCGGGCTCAGCCTGGCCCTGATGGCGCTGCTTCTTGCACTGGCTGCCAATGTCGGTGTTGGTACAATGGTCTCAAGCTTCCGGCTGACATTTATCGGCTGGCTCGATCAGAGGCTTGCCGCTGAACTGTATGTCACCGCGCGCGACGAGAATGAAGCGTCAAGGCTGCGGGCATGGCTGCCGGCCCATTCCACCGCCGTGCTACCGATCTGGAGCGTCGAGGGCGATGTGCTCGGAGACAGGCTGCAGATATTTGGCGCTTCTGCCAAGGATCCGACCTATCGCGAACACTGGCCGCTCCTGTCTGGTACAGTTGACGTGTGGGATCGCGTTGCAGCCGGGCAGGGCGTGCTTATCAACGAACAGCTTTGGCGCCGCAAAGGCCTGAGCCTTGGAAGCGATCTTGCTTTGCCCGGCAATTGGGTCCTGCCGATCGTCGGTGTCTATTCCGATTATGGTAATCCCAAAAAACAAGTTATTGTCGGCATCGACGCGCTGACATCCCATTATCCGGACGTTGCGAAACTGCGATATGGCGTGCGCATTTCACCGGCCGATGCGCCGGGGCTCAAGGATCGCCTGAGCTCCGAATTTGGCCTGCCACTTGGAAACGTCATTGACCAGGCCTCGCTGAAACGGCAATCACGCGCGGTCTTCGACCAGACGTTTGCGGTGACGGGCGCGCTGAATATCTTCACGCTCGGTGTTGCGGGTTTTGCGATGTTCGCAAGCCTGTTGACCCTGTCTTCCGTCCGGCTGCCGCAACTCGCACCCGTATGGGCCATGGGCGTGAGGCGCCGTGATCTCGTCGTCCTGGAGGTGCTGCGAACGCTGGCGTTGTGGGTGGCAACCTTTGTCACTGCGGTCCCTGTCGGATTGGCGCTGGCCTGGGTGCTGTTATCGATCGTCAACGTCGCGGCTTTCGGGTGGCGCTTGCCGATGCGGATTTTTCCGATGGACTTGGCTGTTCTCGCCCTGGTGGCTCTTGCTGCATCTGGCGTATCTATCTTCATCCCGCTGCGAAGATTGGCGACACTTCGTCCGGCGGACCTTCTCGGGGTCTTTGCAAATGAACGTTAGATATGTGCTGGCCCTTCTCCTCAGTATCAGTTGGCCATGGGCTCATCCGGTAGAGGCCACCGCCCAAGGGTTCGCTGGGCTGGGCTCCACCGCAGATGGATTCGCGATCCCCTCTCGGGACGTGCAACTCCGGTTTCCCCTCGATCACGGCGCGCATCCTGATTTTCGGATCGAATGGTGGTACGTGACGGCAAACCTTCAAAGTGAGGCAGGAACAAAGTATGGCGTTCAGTGGACGCTCTTTCGCTCGGCTCTGGCACCAGGGACCGGGAGCGGCTGGTCTGATCCACAAATCTGGATGGGTCACGCCGGTCTCACCACGAAAGACCGGCAGTTCGTCGCGGAAAAGCTCTCACGCGACGGCGTTGGCCAGGCAGGTGCCATTGCTCAACCTTTCTCTGCGTGGATTGACGACTGGGAAATGAAGGGTATGGCCAAACCGGGAGCCGATCAACTGGATATTGTTAGCCTGCGCGCAACCGGAAGGGATTTCGGTTACGAGCTCGCGCTGAGCGCCAACGGCCCACTCGTTCTCCAGGGCGAACAAGGCTACTCCATCAAATCGGCGAGTGCACAGGCGAGCTTCTACTACTCGCAGCCCTTCTACGATGTCTCAGGCTCGATTGACGCTGATGGAAAGACCGTTCGTGTCACTGGCAAGGCATGGCTCGACCGGGAGTGGTCCTCGCAGCCCTTGGCCAGCGACCAAACCGGATGGGAGTGGTTTTCGCTCCATCTCGATTCGGGTGAGAAGGTCATGGCGTTTCGCCTCCGCAACAGCCAGAACGGATACACGTCGGTAAACTGGATTTCGGCGGATGGAACGCCAACCCCGTTGCCGCCCGGATCGCTGGAAATAACCCCTGTCCGCACGGCGCGTGTTGGAACTCGCGAGATTCCCGTCGCATGGCGCGTGCGTATTCCCCAACGCAGGTTCGATGTGACAACGGCGCCGTTGAACGACCAGGCCTGGATGGCCACCACGACACCCTATTGGGAAGGTCCGATTGCGTTCAAGGGAAGTGCCGCTGGCCGGGGATATCTTGAAATGACCGGCTATTGATAGCGCGCAAATACGGTCCATCAAATTTGGTGGACGCCGCGCTCGACACAGAACGTCCAAATGCTTCAGCGCAGAACGCTCACTCTCGAAATCTTCAGCGAAAAATGTGAATTCGTTGGTGTTGGCACCGAGGGATATACGCGGAGCTATCGTCGCTGAATCCAAAAATTGTGCCGTCAATGATCCCGGCTTGATCAAAGTCAGGTTGGGTGAACGCCGCCGACTGGTTGACGTCCGCAATTAGGGCCGAAGCGTTGATGTGACAGCAGTCTGTGTATCAATGGTCAAATCGCGATGGTCACCGCTGCCTGGCCATCATCGGCAGATGCCGTCATCATCACAATGCGGTCACCGTTCGGGTATCACTTATCTATCCCCGGTGTGAGACCCATCTTGGGCACGACGCAGAACGGTATCGGCCAATACATGCTGCAGATCGCATTAGTGGTCGCTTCGGGCCTAAGAAAACGTCGTGTCGGCTATTCTCCGGACTGCAGATTGCCGGCGCGCCACCTCACCCAATCAACAGTGCGGTGGCTGGGGCGGGATCACGGGTTCGTCGAAGGTGCGCTGCAGTTTTCCCCAGCCTGGCTCGTGCAGGTGAGCCTGCAGTCCGGCACGCGCTGCCAGTGCCAACGCTTCTTCCTGTCCAAAGGCGATGGCAGCGTCGACATCGGTTGTCAGCACCTTGCCCCCCTCCATCAGGATCTTGCCGTCGACGATGACGGTGTCGACATCGCTTCCCAAGACCTGATGAACAAGCCGGTGAACCGGCATCCACATGGGCATGAGGTGCGGTTTGCGCATGTCGATGATGGCGATGTCAGCCTTCTTGCCGGTTTCCAGGGACCCGATCTCATGTTGCATGCCGATGGCGCGGGCGGCGTCGATTGTGATCATCTCGAAGATTTTTCCCGGCGGCAGCAGGTAGCGGTCGTGATTGTGGATGAGGTGTTGCGTGAACTGGGCCAAACGCGCGGTCTGCAGCATGTCGAAATGCCGGCTCGGAGCTGCGCCATCGGTGGTGATTGCGACCTTTATACCCCTGGCCATCATTTCCATGATCGGCGTCGAGCGCCCCGGAGGCGCATGGGTGACGTGCGTGCCGGTTTCAGCAAGGATATCGATTTCCTCATGCGAGATACCCCAGCAGTGCTGCAGGTGGATATCTGGTCCAAGAAGCGCATTTTCCTTGTCCTGAAAGGCCATGCGAATCTGGCCGGCAAAGGCGTCTGAATGCAGCCTCACCCCCCATTTTCTGGCAGTTTCGCGCACACGGCGCGCCTGATACCGGTCGTTCTCGGTCAGTTTGACCGCCTGATCCGGGGACGACGCGTTCGACGGCTCAACCGATGGGACGATGGTGAAGGGGGTCAGGAAGACGTTGATACGGCCATCGGCACTGCCGTGCAGCGCCTCGATGACGGCTTCGCTGCCCTCGATCATTTCTTCGAAGTCAATGTGCCGGCGCTCGGGCTTGCCGCTTTCCCAGCGCGTCACCGGATGCGGCCAGGGCAGCCCGGAGGGGCCGACGCAAATGATTTCGCGCAGCCCGATCTCGCTATAGGCGCGGGCATGATTGATGGCGAAGATCGGATCATCGGCCCGTGGCATCGACGTAATGATGCTGGCGCCGGTCGTCACGCCGGCACGAAGCCTTTCAAGACCCGAGACAAGTCCGTCTGCATACCAGTAGTCGCGCGTGACATAATGGTAATAGGTCGGCGTGACGACGCGCATCCACATCGCATTGGTGTCGGCGGCGACACTGCGGATGAGGGCATGCCCCGCGTGACCATGGGCGTCGATCAGGCCCGGGATGATCAGCTTGCCGCGGCAGTCGATGATTGTCTTACCGGCGTGACGAGGCTCAAGTTCTTCGGCTGTGCCGATGTCGACGATCCTGTCGGCTTCAATGGCAAGGCCGCCGTCCTCGATGATGCGGCGCTCCTGATCGACCGTGACAATCGTGCCATGAAGCAGCAGATAATTTCCCATCCCGTTTTCTCCCATTTTTCACAGTCCTGCGCGGCTGTCGAAGCAGCGTGAATTTTGGCTACGATAATTGTCAACAATATCATTGACAATAGAGAGGCGTAAAACAATACTCCCTTCTGCCTGAGGGCCTGGCCATGCAGGCTCGTAAACAATCAATAAGGGGGGAAACATGTCCCGTATGAAAAGCTTCATTCTTGCCGCATTGACTGCGGCTGCCATCGCTGCGCCTGCCAGCGCAGAAACGCTTCGCTGGGGCGGTCGGGCCGATATCTTCTCGCTTGATCCCTATTCCGTTCCGTCCACGTCCAACCTCGCCTTTCTCAATCATATCTACGAGGGCCTGGTACGGTACGACGCGGACTTCAAGATCGAACCGGCGCTTGCCACCGAGTGGAAGCTGGTCGATGACAAGCATTGGCGCTTTACCCTGCGCAAGGGCGTGAAATTCCACGATGGCGCCGAATTTACGGCAGACGACGTGGTCGCTTCCTTCAAGCGCGCCTCCGACGAGACGTCGCCGCTGCGTGGCAATATCCCGTTGTTCGCCGGCGTCAGCAAAGTTGATGATTATACCGTCGATATTGAAGTGAGCGCACCGACATCGTTGTTTCTCAACGACATCACCAACATCTTCATCTTCGATGCGACATGGTTGAAGGCCAACAACAGCGAAAAGCCGACCGATTTTGCATCCAAGGTCGAAGGCTACACCACGCAGCACACCAACGGCACTGGCCCGTTCAAGCTCGAAAGCCGCGTGCCGGACAGCAAGACCGTACTCGTCGTCAATGATGGCTGGTGGGACGAAAAGAAGCACAATCTCGATCGTATCGAGTTCATGCCGATCTCATCGGCCGCGACCCGTGTTGCAGCCGTTCTCTCCGGTGAAATCGACGTGATCGATTCCGCCCCGATCCAGGATCTGCCACGCCTGGAATCCTCGCCGGGGATTACGGTGAAGAAAAGAACCGAACTGCGGACCGTGTTCGTTGCGTTCAACCGCAAGGAAAAGCTGGAGGACGGCCGCGTCAACCCGTTCAATGACCTGCGGGTGCGCCAGGCGTTCGAAGCGTCCATCGACCGCGATCTGATCAACAAGAAGGTGATGCGTGGTTTGGCGCGTCCTTCCGGCTCGCTGATCGCTCCGGAAATTTCCGGTTATGCCAAGTCGCTCGATACCTACAGCCCCGCTGATCCGGCCCGCGCCCAGCAATTGCTGGCTGACGCCGGCATGAAGGATCTCGCCTTCAGCTACATGTGCATGAACGACGAAAGCATCAACGAAGAGGATATCTGCTCCGGTATCGTCAACATGTTGAAGCGTGGCGGCTTCCAGCCGACCATGGATATCGCTCCGCGCGCCGTCCAGACACCGAAGCGCAGCAACGGCAAGGCCGACGTGTTCAACCTGAGCTGGGCAAACGAGCCGACGCTCGACGCTTACTCGCTGCTGTCGCAGGTCCTTTCGACCCGCAAGGGCGCGATGGGCGTTTCCAACTACGGCAGCTGGTCAAATCCGGACATCGACACGCTGGTCGAGCAGGCAGCTCACGAGCCAGACAACACCAAGCGTCTTGCCCTCGAAGAGGCGGCCCTGAAGATCGCCAAGGATGAGACCATGCTCATTCCTCTGCATCAGCAGCCGATCGCCTGGGCTATGCTGAGCACGGTCAAGAGTGTCGATTTCCGCGCCGACAACAAGCCGCGCCACTGGCATACCATGATGGGCAAATAATCGTCCAAAGACCAGTTTGACAGGAAAAGAGCGTTTCATGGCCCCATGAGGCGCTCTTTTTATTTGAACCACACTCTCTTTAGTCGCTTCAGGACATGCCATGACATCCGATCCCCTACACACGCTGACGCTTGGCCGACGGCCGGCGGGCCGCACCCTCTTGACCGCAGACTGGGTTCTCGCCTGGCGTAACGGGACCCATCATCTCGTGCCGCGTGGCGAGATCGTCATGGAAGATGGTGCCGTCATTTTCGCTGGCCGCACATTTCCTGGCGAGGTGGCCCGCCGGATCGATTTCGGTACTGCCCTTATCAGCCCCGGCCTGGTCGATCTCGATGCACTCTCGGATCTCGACACCTATACCCTGGTTCATGACAACCAGCCTGGATGGGCGAGGGGGCGCATCTGGCCCCGGTCCTATGTCGAGCGCGGCCCTTATGAAATGTACAGTCAGCAAGAGCTTGCCTTCCAGAAGCGCTTCGCCTTCGGCCTTCTGCTTCTGAACGGCATCACCACCGCCGCACCGGTCGCCTCGCTCTATTACCGGGAATGGGGTGAGACGATCGCTGAATTTGAGGCGGCGGCGGATGCCGCTGGCGACCTTGGGCTTCGGGTTTTTCTCAGTCCGGCCTATCGCTCCGGCGGCATGATACTGGAGGCGCCGGGCAAGATGGTGCCTGTCTTCGATGAGGAGAAGGGACTGCAGGGTCTGCGCGACGCCGTTTCCTTCATCAAACATCAGCAAGGGCGTCACGGCGGCCTCGTCAATGGCTTGTTGACACCGGACCGGGTGGAGACATGCACGCTGGAACTGCTGAAGCAGACCATGGCGGCCGCCAGCGATCTGGATTGCCGGGCACGGCTGCATATGGCGCAGGGACCTCTCGAACTCGAGACCATGCAACGGCTGCACGGTGCAACAGGCCCGCAATGGATGGCGAACCACGGGCTTTTGAGCGAGCGGTTGATCGCGCCACACGCCACCTACGCGAGCAGGCGGGATCTAGAGCTGTACGCGGCCAACGGCGTGTCCATCGCCCATTCGCCACTGGTGTCGGCACGGATGGGCAGCATGCTCCATTCCTTTGCTGCCTGCCGTGAGCTCGGCATCACCATCGGCATGGCGACGGATACCGCGCCGCCCGACATGCTGATGAACCTTCTCATGGGCCTCGTCGCGTGCCGCATCAGTGAAAAGAGGTCCGATGCCGTGCTGTCCGCCGATCTGTTCGATGCAGCGACGGTCGGCGGCGCCAAGGCACTCGGCCGAACGGATATCGGCAGGCTTTCTGCCGGCGCGCGCGCCGATATTGCCGTCTTCCGGCTCGACGACCCGCATATGACGCCCAGCATCGATCCGATTACGACGCTGGTGCTCGGCGGTTCCGGCAAGGTGACCCAGGCAGTCTTTGTTGACGGTAGGCTCTCCATGCTCGACGGAAAGCTGGCCGGTTTCGATATGCACGATGCCCGCAAGCAAGCTCAGATCCAGTTCGAAGGCCTCATGGCCAAATATCCCGATCGCAGCTGGGAGCATCCGCCGCTGCAGGCATTGTTTTCCCCAAGCTATCCGTTGTTGGCAGAAGGGAGCGATAAGAATGTTGAGGAAACGGCGTCATAATTAGGGTAAATTGTCTACAATTACGTTGACAACTTTCGAAACCTTGTCTTAATGGGGTACGACGAGAACAGGGGAGGTTGTGCGTGAGGAGCGTACGTCTCGTGGTGGTGCTGAGATCGTGTGCTGTCTGTAAAGGACAGGTCACTCAAAGGCGCCTTCGTATTTGCCGACAAACGGTCATCCCTGCCTCTGAACGTCATTGATCGAACCGTCCCGGCAAGGTCTGCCGTGGGCCGGAGCGAAGCGGAGAGGCCATCATGTTAGTCTTCATCATCAAGCGCCTCGGAAATGCAGTCCTGGTGATGCTGTCCGTCGCCTTGCTCGCCTTTCTGATCTTCCGGCTCGCCGGCGATCCGGTCGAGCTGATGGTTGGCGAGCAGACGTCTCAAGCCGACCGGGCGGCTCTTCGCGAACGCCTTGGCCTGAACGATAGTCTGCCAACGCAATATGTCCGTTTCGTCACCAACGCGGTGCAGGGCGATTTCGGCGTCTCTTACCGCAATGGCCAAAAAGTTCTGCCCGTGATTGCCGAGCGGTTCCCGGCGACACTGGAACTGGTTCTGGTTGCGACCGTGCTTTCCTTGCTGTTCGGTCTTCCCTTGGGCATCCTGACCGCGATCAAGCGCGGCAAATGGTACACGGAAAGTCTGCAATTCCTGTCCATTGTCGGGGTATCCCTGCCGAGCTTCGTCGTCGGCATCCTCCTTATCCTCGTTTTCTCGGTGATACTGGGCTGGGCGCCCGCGTTTGGGCGCGGCGAAGTGGTGCAAATCGGATGGTGGTCCACGGGTTTCCTGACCTCATCTGGACTGGCGGCACTGATTTTGCCCTCGATCGCCCTGTCGCTCTATCAGATCACCCTGGTGATGCGGCTGGTGCGGGCGGAAATGCTCGAAGTGCTGCGCTCCGACTATGTTAAATTTGCCCGGGCACGCGGCATCCCGCGCTGGCGCATCTACTTCCGCCATGCGCTGCGCAACTGTCTCATGCCGGTCGTCACCATGACAGCCATGAATGTCGGCGCGCTGATTGCCTTCGCGCTGATCACCGAGACGGTCTTCCAATGGCCGGGCATGGGCATGCTCTTCATCCAGGCCGTGACCTTTCTCGATATCCCGGTCATGGCAGCTTACCTCTGCATTATTTCCTTCATCTTTGTTGTCCTCAACATGCTGGTTGATATCGCCTACGCGGTGATTGATCCCCGCCTGCGCAACGCACGTTAAGAAACGGGGCCGGTTCGATGACCACTGAACTTCCGCACATGGCCAAGGCCGCTCGTCCCTCGCTTTACAAGCGCATCCGCAACAGCGATCTCTGTTGGTCCTTCAGCCAGAGCAGATCAGCGCAGATCAGCGCCATTTTGCTGGCGATCCTCATCCTGACAGCAATCTTTGCACCGCTGATCGCGCCGCAAAATCCCTATGACGGCGCGCTCCTCGACATGTGGAAGGCCGAGCTACCGCCGATCTGGCAGGACGGCGGCGAGTGGCCTTATTTGCTGGGCACCGACACGCAAGGCCGCGACATGCTCTCGGCCATCCTCTACGGTACGCGCATTTCAATCGTCATCGGCATCGCGTCGGTGGCATTATCCCTGGTCATCGGTTTGACCGCTGGTCTGATTGCCGGATATTTTGGCGGGTTCATCGACAATCTTTTGATGCGCATTGGCGACATCATGCTCTCTATTCCGACGATCCTCGTTGCGATCCTCGTTTCAACCGTCGTGCGCCAGATGTTGCCTGAGAGCCTCCGCGAAATCGGTGCATCGGCCGTCCTTGTCCTTGCCATCGCTCTTTCGGCATGGGTGCAATATGCCCGCACCGTGCGGGCCCAGGCGATCGTCGAGAGCGGCAAGGACTATGTGCAGGCGGCCAAACTCATTGGCGTACCATCCCGGCGTATCATGGCCCACCATATTCTACCCAATACGCTGACACCGATCATGGTTGCTGCCACACTCAATTTTGGCATGGCTATTTTGACGGAGGCGACGCTGTCGTTCCTTGGGATCGGCATGCCACCAAGCCAGCCGTCACTGGGAACGCTGATCCGCATCGGCAATCAGTTCCTGTTTTCCGGTTCCTGGTGGATCGTCCTGTTCCCCGTCGTTCAGCTCTGCCTGCTGGTCGTCACCGTCAATGTGCTCGGCGACTGGCTGCGCGATGCGCTCAATCCGAAACTGAGGTAAGTTCCATGCACGATCTTTTGCTCCGCAATGTCAGGCCAATGGCTGGCGAAAACTGCGATATCCTGATCAAGGATGGGAAGATTGCCGGTTTCGGAACGTTTGAGCCCGAGCCTGGCATGGCCGTCGAAGACGGCGGCGGCGCCATTGCGGTGCCCGGTCTGATCGATGCCCATACCCATCTCGACAAGACCACCTGGGGCATGCCCTGGCATGTCAATAACCGCGCCGCAATCCTGCGCGGACGGATCGATTTCGAACGTGAAAACCGGCTTGAGCTCGGCATGGATCCGCATCGTCAATCGATGCGCCATGCCATCGGGCTTGCCGCCAACGGCGGCACGCATATCCGCAGCCATGTCGATATCGACCCCACACATGGGCTTTCGCTTGTCGAAGGCGTCTGGGAAACCCGCGAAAAACTGAAGGGCATCATCGATATCGAGATCGTCGCCTTTCCGCAGTCCGGCGTGATGGTCATGCCGGGAACCGTGGAATTGCTGGATGAAGCCCTGCGCCAGGGCTGTGAAGTGCTTGGTGGTATCGATCCCTGCGGTATTGACCGTGACCCGAAGGGTCAGCTCGACATCCTGTTTGCTCTCGCCATCAAGCATGGCGTTCCCATCGACATCCATTTGCATGAGGCCGCAGATCTCGGTGCCTTCACCATGGAGCTGATTTTCGAGCGCATTCGCGCCAACGGCATGGAAGGCAAGGTTGCGATCAGCCACGCCTTCGCCCTCGGCATGAATGACTATCTGCGGGTCGGCAAGCTGATCGAGCAAATTGCCCGCCTCGATGTCGCCATTCTGACGACCGGAGCACCATCGGCCAACGTTCCGTCGATCATGCGGCTGAAGGAAGCCGGCGTGCGGGTGGGCGGCGGCTGTGACGGTATCCGCGATACCTGGGGTCCATGGGGTCAGCCGGATATGCTGGACCGTGCAAAGGTGATCGGCATGAAAAACGGGCTGCGGTCGGATATCGAGCTCGCTCACGTCCTGCATGTCGTGTCCCAAGGCGGCGCCGATGTGATGCGTCTGGAAAACTACGGTCTTGAGGTCGGATGCGATGCCGACCTGACGCTGCTTGCCGGCGAGACGCTCGCCCATGCGGTGGTTGATATCACACCGCGGCCGCTTGTCCTGAAGGCAGGCCAAGTCACCGCCCGCCAGGGCAAAGCCGTGGTGGAGATGCCGTGATGAATGAAGCCTTCGCACCTCTCCCGCTTGGCCGCCGCCCCGAAGGCCGTACCCTCGTTACCGCAAGCTGGGTGGTTGGCCACAAGGATGGCAGTCACCGGCTTTTGCAGAACGGCGAGGTTGTCTTCGAGAACGGCGAAATCCTATTCGTCGGGCATCGGTTTTCAGGCGACGTGGCGCGCCGCATCGATTTCGGCAACGCCCTGATCAGTCCCGGCCTGATCGATCTCGATGCACTGTCCGATCTCGACACGACAATTCTGGGTATCGACAATCATCCCGGCTGGGCCAAGGGTCGCGTCTGGCCGCGCTCTTACGTCAAAGCAGGTCCCTATGAGATGTATAGCCAGGAAGAACTGGCTTTCCAGAAGCGCTTCGCC
Organism: Rhizobium sp. PL01; assembly: GCF_033447125.1. NCBI lineage: Bacteria > Pseudomonadati > Pseudomonadota > Alphaproteobacteria > Hyphomicrobiales > Rhizobiaceae > Rhizobium > Rhizobium sp. PL01. Next base: position 151,010 of record NZ_JAWQUM010000007.1, read on the forward strand.
TTTGGCCAGCTCCTTTTGAACGGCATTACGACAGCGGCGCCCATCGCATCGCTGTTCTATCGCGAATGGGGCGAAACGGCCGCTGAATTCGATGCCGCTGCCGATGCCGCTGGCGAACTCGGCTTGCGGGTCTATCTGAGCCCCGCCTATCGCTCCGGTGGCATGGTTTTGGAAAAGCGCGGCGAGATCGTTCCCGTCTTCGACGAAGAGCGCGGCCTTCAAGGGCTTGCTGACGCCATCGCCTATATCGAGCGGCAGACCGGCCGCCATGGTGATCTCGTGCGCGGCGTGCTGGCGCCGGATCGGGTGGAGACATCGACGCTTCGGCTTTTGCAGCGCACCGACGCTGCGGCGCGCGATCTGGGTGTCAAGTTCCGCCTGCATATGGCGCAAGGCACCATGGAGGTTGATACGGTCCGCAAGCTGCACGGTTCGACCGCCCCAGTCTGGCTTGCCAAGGCAGGTCTACTCAGCGACCGGCTGATTGCGCCGCACGCCACCAATGCGACCGAGGAAGATCTGGCACTCTATGCCGCAAACGGAGTCTCGATCGTGCATTGCCCACTGGTCTCCAGCCGTGGCGGTAGTACGCTGAATTCCTTCTCCGCCTGCCGCAAGCGCGGCATCAACATCGCCATGGGCACCGACACGGCACCTGCTGACATGCTGATGAACCTGCTGGTCGGGCTCATCACGTGCCGCATCAACGACCGTGCACCGGACCAGGTGCGGTCGGCAGATCTCTTTGATGCCGCCACGCTCGGCGGTGCCCGAGCACTCGGACGCCCGGATCTCGGCCACCTTTCGCCGGGCGCCCGCGCCGACATCGCCGTCTTCGATCTCGACGATACCATCATGGCGCCGTCCATCGACCCCATCACCACGCTGGTGACCGGCGGTTCCGGCAAGGTTACCCGCGCCGTCTTCGTCGATGGCCGCGTCTCCATGCTCGACCGCAAGCTTGCCGGCATCGACATGGAAAAAGCCCGCGTACAGGCTCAGGCACAGTATGACCGGCTGATCGCCAAATATCCGGAACGAAGCTGGGCCAATGCGCCCGTTTCGGAAATCTTCTCGCCAAGCTATCCGATAGAGGTCGATGCCCATGGGTGAAGCAGAAAAAGCGGTCATCGATGTCCGCAATCTCAAGGTCGAGTTTCCCGGACGCCGGGGCACCGTGACGCCGCTTTCGGATATCAGCCTTTCCATCCAAGCCGGTGAAATCCTCGGCGTTGTCGGCGAATCCGGCGCTGGAAAATCGATGACGGGCCTCGCGATCCAGGGCCTGCTTGAGCGGCCGGGCCGCATCACCGGTGGAGAAATCTGGCTGGGCAACCGCCGGATAGACACGCTCGACGATCGCGCCATGGAGCAGATCAGAGGGCGCGAGATCGGCGCGATCTTCCAGGATCCGCTAACCTCGCTCAACCCACTGTTCACCGTCGGCTCGCAGCTGACGGAAACGATCCGTCTGCATCTGTCGCTGAGCAAGACAGAGGCGAGGGCGCGCGCTGTGCAGCTCTTGCGTGATGTCGGGATTCCCGCGCCTGAGGAACGGATTGATCATTACCCGCACCAGTTTTCGGGCGGTATGCGCCAGCGCGTCGTCATTGCGCTCGCACTCTCGGCTTCCCCCAAGTTGATCATCGCAGACGAGCCGACCACCGCGCTCGACGTATCGATCCAGGCGCAGATCATTTCGCTGCTTCGCCGGCTCTGCAAGGAAAAGCAGACGGCGGTCATGCTGGTAACCCATGACATGGGCGTGATTGCCGAGGCGGCGGACCGCGTCGCTGTCATGTATGCCGGTCGTCTCATCGAGATCGGCCCGGTGGAACAGGTACTGCATGCACCTCGCCACCCCTATACGCAGGGTTTGATGGCATCGATCCCGTCGCTCGGTGCGCGGGTGGAAAAACTCAACCAGATCGACGGCTCGATGCCACGTCTCGACGCTATTCCTACAGGTTGCGCCTTCAATCCGCGCTGTGTGTCTGCCGGCTCGCGCTGTCTGCGCGAAAGACCGGAACTTGTAACATTTGGCGACAGCGCCAATGCCTGCTGGCTCAACGCGGGAGGAACAGCATGACCGTATCTGCTCAGAAAAAGCCGGCCCTGACCGTCAAAGGTTTGGTCAAGACCTTTGACGTTTCGGCGCCATGGCTCAACCGGGTGATTGAGCGCAAGCCGCGCCAGTTCGTACAAGCGGTCAACGATATCGACTTCACCGTGCCCGCAGGCGGCTGCCTGAGCATCGTCGGTGAAAGTGGCTGCGGCAAATCCACGGTGGCCCGGCTTGTCACGGGACTGCACCGGGCGAGCGCCGGAGAGATCAGGTTTGCTCCGGGAAGGGCAGGGGCGCCGCTTTCCGCCCAGATGATCTTCCAGGATCCCTACGCCTCGCTCAATCCGCGCTGGCGCGTGAAGAACATCATCGCCGAGCCCTTGCGCGAGCTGAAACTACGCGACACCGCTGCCGAAGTTATCGAACGTGTCGAGGAGCTTCTGTTGACCGTCGGGCTTTCAGCCTCGGATGGAGAGAAATTTCCGCACGAGTTTTCCGGCGGTCAGCGCCAGCGCATCTCGATTGCACGCGCGCTGGCCAGCGAGCCGGAATTCCTCGTCTGCGACGAGCCGACCTCGGCGCTCGATGTTTCGGTTCAGGCGCAGGTTCTCAACCTCATGCGGCGGCTACAAGATGAATTGGGCTTGACGTACCTATTTATCAGCCACGACATGAGCGTGGTGCGCCATATGTCGGATCGCATCGCGGTCATGTATCTGGGGCGCATCGTCGAAGAGGGCGATACCGAAGAGCTTTTTGCCCGCCCGCGTCACCCCTATACGCAGCTTCTCTTGCAGACTATTCCCAATATCGCTGCGCCGCGCCGTGAAAGAGAACTGGCAACAGGCGAAGTCCCAAGCCCGCTCAAGCCGCCGTCCGGATGCACTTTTCACCCACGCTGCCCGCTTGCAACCGCACGCTGTTCGGCTGAGGTGCCGGCTGTCCGCGCACTCGCAAACGGCACGCGCGTCGCCTGCCATCTGGCGGTCGACGAACCGGTGAGCGCTTAAGTCTGTGGCTCAGCTCAGAGCTGCGCGCAAATCGTGGGAAAGGTCGCGGATTTCGGTGAGATCGAGTTCGGATTCCACATGGTCGAGATGATGGGCCATCAGGTGGGTGGCCTTCTCGACATTGTTGCTGGCGATCGCATCGACGATTTCAGCGTGCTCGTCCGGTCCGCAGTTGAAACGGTTGGTGTTGCGGTAAACGGCAGTGATCAGCGACGAGCGAGAGATCAAATCCCGCATGGTGGTGAACAGGAAGTCGGAGCCAACGGTTTCGGCAAGCAACAGGTGAAATCCGCCGGAGAGTTTGATGATATCGGTGGTAATATCCTGGGCGTTGGCGATGCGCTCCTTGGCGACATGATCGCGCAGGCGTTTCAGGTTGGGCTTGGAGACCGACACGCACAGCCGCTCGATGACGCAGCGCTCCACCGTCCTTCGTACAAAGAAGACGTCGCGCGCTTCCTCGACCGAAGGCTTGCAAATGAAAGCGCCGCGATTGGGAATGATAGTCACAAGCCCATCACGCTCAAGAACCGTCAGTGCTTGGCGGATTCGGGCCCGGCTGACATTGAAGATTGTTGCCAGCTGTTCTTCCTTGAGCTGGACTCCTGGACGAAGTCTGCGCTCTGCGATGGACAACCAGACTTTCTCGACAATTTGCTGTGTAGAAGGGCCGCTTTGTTCGGTCATCAAATTCACTCCCCATTGGGGTTAGACAAGCGTGAAACGGTGGAAAAAGTCAACCGTAACAACACGATTTTGATTGCAGGATTGTAGACAATATGAAATGATATTGTAGATTATTAAACTGGAGCGGCGCAATGGAATTCGACTTTACCCAGCTTGATCCGCAAAGCCGCTACAGACTGTTGACGAACTTCATCGGACCGCGCCCGATCGCCCTGGTGACGACACGTTCGCAGGCCGGCCACAACAACGCGGCGCCGATGAGCTTCTTCAACGTCTTTTCGCACGATCCGGCGATCGTGGTGCTTGGCATTCAGCCGCGCCTGAACGGCGAAGAGAAAGACACAATGGTGAATATTCGCCGCACGCAGGAATTTACCATCAACATGGTCGACATGCCGCTTTCGCAGCAGATGCTGGTTTGCGGTCTCGGTTTTGAGAGCGAGGTGGATGAGCTCTCCATGGCCGGCCTTACCGCCGCTGCCTGCACCAACATCGATGCAGCCTATGCCGCGGAATCGCCCTGCGTTTTCGAGTGCCGGGTAGAGCGCCTCATCGATTATCCGCGCCGCACGCTCGTTCTCGGCGAAGTCGTCCATATGCACGTCAAGCGCGAGTGCCTGGATGCTGACGGACATTACGTCGATCCCGAGCAGTATCAGCCGATCGCCCGGCTGCATGCCGATAACTACATCACCTCGGACCGTCAGTTCGTTTTGAAGGCTCCGCCCATTGCCGATTTCATCAAGCCGCAGGGCGATTGAGGGACGCTGAAAGGTTCCATTCCATGCACATCCGTCTCATCAATCCCAATTCCACCGCATCCATGACCGCCCACGCGCTGGCAAGCGCCTTGCGCGTCAAGCAAAGGGATACCGAACTCTCGGCCGTCAATCCGCTTGGCACGCCTGTCAGCATCGAAGGCGGCGCTGACGAAGCCCTGGCCGTGCCCGGCATGCTGGACGAAATCCGCAAGGGCGAACGTCTGGGGATCGATGCCTATGTGGTCGCCTGTTTCGACGATCCGGGGCTGCATGCTGCCCGCGAAGTGGCCCGTGGGCCGGTCATTGGTATCTGCCAGGCGGCCGTGCAGGTCGCCATGACGATCAGCCGCCGATTCTCGATCGTCACCACGCTACCGCGCTCCGTCCCCATCATCGAGGATCTGGTCAGCAACTATGGCGCGGAACGCCATTGCCGCCATGTCCGCGCCATCAACCTTCCCGTTCTCGGGCTGGAAGAGGATCCGGCCGAGGCGGAACGGCTGCTGATCCGCGAGATCGAGGCGGCCAAGCGCGAAGACCGGGCAGAGGCCATCATCCTCGGTTGCGCCGGCATGTCCACCCTCTGTGACCGGCTGCGTGAGGCAACCGGTGTACCGGTGATCGATGGGGTGACAGCGGCAATCAAGCTTGCTGAGGCACTGGTTGGCGCTGGCTATATCACTTCAAAGGTGAACACCTATGACTATCCTCGTGTGAAGGACGCCAAAGTCGCGGCTTGCGCTTGAGCGCGGGCTATCCAGTAGTCACCGATGAACGGCAAGGAACGGAACGTGCCGCTTCAAACAAACGGGAACCTTGCAAAACGGTTTCCTTCTTCTTTCTGGAGCATCATTGAAAATGAAACGCCGGAGGTACCTCGGGAGCTTGAAACGGCAGCGTCGCATTGAGTTCTTCGGCGTGGAAGCACCGTCACGTTCCCTCCGCCGCGGACTGAGCGAAACCGCGCAACACTACAAACGCCCTCTTTCCGCTGAGCTTGCGTGATGTGCAAGATCTGTTGACCGAGCACGGTATGGGCGCTTCGTTCCAAACTGTTGCGCAATAGGCTGCGACTTTCGGCCGGGCCACCCTTGCTCCATCCGGAGGCGTTTCCCGGGACGTTTTCGGGCGTCCTTCGCCAAAGTCAGCTTGGATTATTTGCGATCGGTCTGAAAAGAAATCCAGATAAATCCTAAAATCTTATGGCCGCTCTGTAAGCCGCACAACCCGAGCCATCATGTCAGCCATCGACCTTCGGCCAGGTCAGTGACCATGATCCAAATCAGTGACCTTGTTATTCTGCCGGCAGGCCTCCGATATCCTCGACGCGTAGACACGTCATGGCTCTCACACGTGCTCGTTAATCAGTAAGCGCCGTCTCCGCCCCATTGGATTGGGTGTATTTTGAGGCTTGCTGCGTATGCGAGAAGGTTTCCAGTTTTATCTGGAGATTTGCATGGCAGATGATGGATTTGTTGGTCGCTACGAAGTTGTCGAGCCGCGCCGCGGAAACCGGCGTTGGCCGGATGATGTGAAGGCGCGGATCGTTGCGGAAAGCTTTGAGCCTGGTGTTCGCGTTGTTGATGTCGCGCGCCGTCACGGCGTTATAGCAAACCAGCTTTCCGATTGGCGACGTCAAGTGCGCGACGGCATTCTGGTGCTGCCGTTTGCGGCGGCAACGACGCCGTCGGAGCACGATGGTGTCGAGCCGTCATTCGTGCCGCTGGCAATCGCTGCGGAGCCGCCTGAGCCTATCAATCGTTTGCCGCTGCCGAAGCTGGCCTCCGACGGGCCGAGGGTGCAGGTTTTGACGTTGCAGATTGGCTCAGACGTTGTGATGCGGGTTCCTAATGATGTGCCCGTTGAACGGGTCGCCGCTCTGGTTCGCGCTGTGCGAGGAGCGTCATGATCGTCGCGGGCCAACGACTGCCGATCCTGATCGCAACCCGTCCGGTTGACTTCCGTTGTGGGCATCAGGCGCTGGCTTTGATGGTGCAGACCGAGTTGAAGCTGGACCCGCATTCCGGGGTGACGGTGATCTTCCGGTCCAAACGCGGGGATCGTCTGAAGATCCTGGTGTGGGATGGCACCGGAATGGCGCTAATCTACAAGGTTCTTGAGCGCGGATACTTTCCCTGGCCGACGGCGAAAGAAGGCGTTGCGCACCTGACGCAGGCGCAGCTTTCGATGCTCGTGGAAGGGATCGACTGGCGCCGGCCGGCGTGGACTTCGGCTCCGTCGAGAACGGGCTAAAACGCTTATTTTGCAGGGAAATCCGGGCAAAATACTGGCTTTTTTGGCGCAAATCGGCTACGTTTACGGGCATGGAAACAACGCCTCTGCACAGTCAGGACGAGCTATCTGTTTTGCGCGCACTCGTCGCGGAACAGGCGGCGAAACTTGAGAGCCAGGAAGCCGAAGTCATCAAGCGCGACTCCATTATCGGGCTTCTTCGCGCGCAACTGGAGCTGCTCCGACATCGGCAGCATGGCGCCTCTTCGGAAAAGATCGACCGGAAGATAGAGCAGTTCGAGTTGATGCTGGAGGAGATCGAGGCCTCCCGTGCCGAGGCTGAACTGCGCTCCGGGAAAACTCCTCTGCCGGAGTTGGACGACACATCCGAGAAGCCGAAGCGCAAGCCATTGCCCGATGGTCTTCCAACTGAAGAGCTGATCTACGCCGCGCCCTGCAATTGCCCGACCTGCGGTGGCACCTCGTTCCTGAAGGCAGCCGACAGGGTGGTCCAGGTGCTGGAGCACGTGCCGGCGTCGGTGAAGATTGTCCGCCATGTCGAAAAGCGCATGATCTGCAGGGACTGCGATACAACGGTTGCAGGCGAAATGCCGACCCTGCCGATCGAGCGCGGCAAACCCGGGCCGGGATTGCTGGCCCATATCATGATCGCCAAGTTCGACGATCACATCCCCCTCTACCGCCTGTCCGAGATGTACGACCGGCTAGGGATAGATATCTCCCGATCCGTGATGGCCGACTGGGTCGGCCGCGTGTCCGTTCTGCTGGCGCCGCTCGTCTTCATGATCAGGGCTCATATTGCGGCGCTGGACCGAATACATACGGACGATACCCCGGTCGATGTTCTCGACCCGGGGCGAGGAAAGACAAAAACCGGGCGGGTCTGGGTCTATGTCTTCGATGGCAGCGGCTATCAAGATCCAACCCCGAGGGCCATCGCCTATTACTATAGCCCTGACCGGAAGGGTGCGCATCCGGCCGACCATCTCGCTGACTTCAGCGGCGTGATGCACGCGGATGGCTATGGTGGTTACAAGAAGCTCTACGGCAACCAGATCGTCGAGGCCGCCTGCATGGCGCATGTGCGCCGCAAGTTCCATGATGTGATCAAGCTGAAGCCATCTCCAATCGCCGACGAAGCGCTGTCGCGCATCGGTGCGCTCTACGATATTGAGGATCGCATCCGCGGCATGCCGGCTGACCAGCGGCGTACACTGCGCCAGGATCACGCCAAGCCCATTCTGTCGGACCTGAAGGGCTGGATCGAAGATACGCTTTCGACGCTGCCACAGAAGCAGAAGTTGGCCGAAGCGATGCGATATGCCCTCTCGCGGTGGGCAGCCCTGAGCGTTTACATCAACGATGGCCGTGTCGAAATCGATAACAATATCGCTGAGCGTGCCATGCGTCCCCTGGGCGGACCTGTGTCATTGTGCACTCCTTCTTTAAGTGTCTGTAAACATTGGAAGCGTCTCCGTGTCGACGATGCGACACGGGCGACACTTGCGGGGTATCGCGGCTTGAACCGTCGCAGAAGCCAGGTCGCTGCTCCGGATTTGATACGGCGCGCCGGGAACCACCTGCTCAGCAGACAGCACGTTTGTCTTGATCAGGTGGCGTATCCGATGATTAGTCACGCCCAAGGCAGCCGCAGCCTCTGTCATGGTTAGCCAGTCGCCGTCCTTGTCTGCTGATTTGTAAGCGTGGATTGCGCGCACACGCCTTACAGAAGAGACGCGGTGTGCGGTCCAGGTTTTTCCTTGTCCCGTAGGCATGCCCATTCGATTGAGCGACGCGGCGATATGTTCATCGGACCAGCGACCAGCCATGCTGCGCATCACTGCCAGGGCATCCTCCGTGGTGGCACAGCCGTGCTCTCCGCTCTGAGGTTTGCGCACTCGCAGCTCCGAATGCTGCCCTCCCTTCCAGTGGATCGTCAGCACCACGTCACGAACAGCATCGTCGACATCGACGACAATGTCGGCAATCAAGGTACGGAGCAATCCCTGGCGCACGCGCATGGTCACATCGGGCGAATCCCAGGCAGCCTGTAGATTATCGGCTAGGTTCGTGAAGGTGCCTGGGTCGACCTCGATGATCGAGGGAGTGTCGGCAGGCTTGCGCACTTCCAGATCCCGCACGCGGCGTAGCGCAGTCTCCCAATTCTTCTCGAGCTGCGCAGCAATCAGACGGTTGTCGGGATCGCATGCCGCGTAGCGACGTTCAGCCAGGCTGGCCTCGTAGCGAGCCTGTTGTAGCTCGAGGTCGTGAATGTGGCGCTGGTCTTCTTGCCGATCCTGGTGCATCCGCTCTGCTTCAAAGGTCGCTTCGATCGCTAACGGTTCTACAGCGCGCAACAACTCGCGCGCAACAGCCGCATCGACTTTCAGGCCGCCGAACGTCATGCACCGAGGCAAGCCCATCATCAGATTCTGCTTGTAGCAGCGATAGACAGGACTGTGTGGATTGCCTGTATAGGCAACACTCAGCCGCTGCCCACACCGTCCGCAGGTCAGGAGACCTGACAACAGCGCTTTGCCACCGCGGCTCGATTTAGTTCCGCCCGAACGGCCGTAATTGTTGAGCGCCAGTTGCTGTTGGTTACGCTCGTACTCATCCCAGGTGATGTAACCTTCGTGATGGTCCCTGATCATCACCTCCCATGTACCAACCGGCTTGCCATGCCCATAGCTGCGACGTGCTCGTCCATCAACGATGGCAGTCCGTTTCTCACTCTTCCCATAGACGTAGACGCCGGCGTAGAAGGGGTTTTTGAGGATGCCGATTACGTTGCGATAACGGACCGGTGTCCAGACGAAGTTGGTCATGCGCCCTTCATCCGATGGCCGTGGGAAGTAAATTTGTCTTTTGTCATCGACAGCAGCACCTGACGCGCGCTTCCAAGCTCATGGAAGCGGGCGAAGATGGATCGGATCACGTCTTGCAGACGCAGATCGGGGTCCAGTCCAAGCCCCGCATCCCGATGCCAAATGTAGCCGAACGGAACGGAAAGTCGCAATTCGCCGCGCCGCGCTTTCGATCTGGCGGCATCCAGATTGCCGTCGCTGGCCTTCCAGATTGGTCATAACCTGCGACTGCGTAGATTGCCGCACATAAACGATGGCTTTGCGCGCGAGCAGCGCTGTCGGAATCAAATCAGCGCTGGTCATCGTTGATCTCCTCGACGACCAGACCGGCTGCCTGCATTAACAGGCAAGCCAGAGTTGATACCGCCTTCTTGCGATCCTTGTCGCTCAGTCCGTCGAGCGTCCGGGGTTTGAATATCAGGTCGAGCTGCCGGGCTGACGCCGGCACCAGCGTATTGCGGGATCTCATCGTCTTCCTCCTGAGTGATTCTACGTCCACCCCGGAAGAGTGCAGGCTTGTCGGTGCTGGTGACCAGCCTGTTCAGTTCGACCAAGGCCGCAAGATCGACACGCGCAAGACCCATGGTCATGCCGCCGCACACCACAGGATCAACCATCCACCCCGAAATCGAGACCACGACACCTGCAGGTCCCAAAACTTTTAGAAATAACCCTGTCGCTCGCTGCTCGACGCGACGAATACAAACCTTCTGGCCGTAATAAGGATGCCAGCGATAATGAACCTCGACTTCATAGCCGACATGGGCAGAATGAACGGATGATGGCTATCGGCCGTAAGAACTCTTATGACCATTATCAAGGTTTGAGGCGCACTTTAAAACACCACCTGCGTGGCAGGCAGCGTTTAGCATGGTGTCACGGTCGGGATGGGTCAGAGCGCCGGGAATACTCGACGGTTGCTCAAACTCTTGTCCTGGGATTGGCTACCCAATGGTGACGATGCGTCGGAAGGCTGCCTCGATCTGGCTGCGGACATAGGATAAACCCGTCCAAATTTTTGCCCGAGGATTCCTTCTCCGCTCCCGACGCCCTGACCATTCCCGATCGTTGATTGTGGTTCAGCTTTCAAGCAGCAGGTGACGTCGTCTCGCTTTCAGATATGCGGGCAACGTCCCATAGGAACCCGACAAGCTCGCGAGCGACCGCGGTTATGGCCACGTTGCTCTTCTTACCTGATCCGACTAATTTGCGGTATCGAGAACTCAGCCGCACCTGGGCTTTCCAGGCGATGTCATTAATGGCCTGCGGCACGTCCGGGCGTCGCTTATGCATCCAGTTCCCAACCTTGGCCTGAACGCGGTAGGACCATGCAGCTTCAAAGAGCAAGGCGCGAAGGGCGGAGTTTCCTGCTTTCGTTATACCCCGTGGTCGAACTGAAGTCCCGCTTGAGTGCTCTCCGGGGACCAGTCCGAGGTATGCCATGAGCTTTCGTGGACTGTCGAAGCGAGAGAATATTCCGACCTCGGCGACCAGCGTTGCGGCAATGACCAGGCCTATGCCTTTGAAGGCCTGCAGATTAATCACCGTACGTGCCAGGGACCATGTTTGAGAAATGACAGCGATTTGATCCTCCAGCTCCTTTTTGCGGGCTTCGGCCTGTTCCAGTCGGTTCAGATAGCTTTGAAACGCGATCTGCTGCGCATGATGTTGGAAATGTCGGTTGCGTAGCCAGGTTCTGTGCCTCGAGGTCCATGACTTGGCGGAATACCGAAGGTCATGCTTTAACAAAAACAGTTGGATCAATGTTCGTGCTTTCCGCGCATCGTGAGACGCGACAGACCGGGCTCGCACTAGGTCACGCATCGCCTCGTGCACGACATCAGGAACCCAAACGAAAGTAAGTTCTCCGGCGCGCAACAGCCTTGCAAGCATCACGGCGTCGCGAGTGTCGTTCTTCTGCCGATTGCCCGGTCGGACAGGGGTATGGCTTGGCGCCACTACCCGGCAAACAAACCCCGACGCTTCAATTTGCCGAAAGACGTTGTATCCACACGGCCCTGCCTCGTAAACAAACTCTACCCGTCCGTGCCTGCTCGAAAGCTTCTTCACAAGTTTGGAGATCGCGTCTGGCTCATTCGGAATGGCTCCGAAGAGACGGACCTCACCAGAACGGCCAGCGTCTGCAATGGCAACGGAGATCGAGTCTTTGTGGACGTCCAACCCAATATATGCATCGTAGTCAGTCATGACGAATCCATCCTCCTATCGGCCGAAATGGCACCAGGCTATGCTGCGCTCAACGAACGACATGGCAAGGAGGAATGGTCATAGCATCTGGCTCTTCGCCGGCTCGGACAAGGGTGGCGACCGCATCGCCAATATCCTGACCATCATCGAAACGGTCAAGCTACATGGCCACAATCCGGAAGTCTATCTGACCGACGTCATGACCCGGATCCAGGATCACCCCAACGATCGCCTTGAAGAGCTGCTGCCGTGGCGGTGGGCGCTGGCAAAAATCCCGCAGGTGGTCATCCGCCAAGCCTAATCTACGCGCCCACTTCAGTAAAAAATGACTTCGCCGTACGCTTACCTTCGAAAGGTGAGGGGCGTGAATTTCAGGATCCGCATGGGCTGCCCGGATCATGGAGGATCCGACCGCTGCGTGGGACGAGATGATCGATATTGCACGATCCTTGGTCAGGCCGCCCAGACCGTAGGCAGCAGTGCATGCCGTGAGGGTTTAAAACCCTGTGTAGCGGCGATACGTGTCAAGCAAAAATCCGGGGCCATTCAAACGCTATTCAGACACAGGGAGACAATGGTGTCGCGTAATTCATTCCGCTTCAAGAGACGGCAACACATTGGGCCTCGATGCGCCGACACGGCCAATGCGGCCGATGATGCAATCGTTGACCAAGCGCTCGCGCTCTATGGCAGTGCAGCCGCCACCGCGATCGCCTACTGCGCGATCGACGCCTGGTTCGAGGATGAAAAGGACGAGTTCAATCGCTTCGCCGCAATGTTCCGCAGGCTCAGAAACTAGAACGCACCAAACCGCCTCCTGTTGGGTGAGCGCCCGTTATCTAAAACGATCGCTGGTTAGGTAGCAGAGACCGCCGGTAGCAAGCGCACTCATATGCCCTCGTTGGTGGGAAAACAGAAAGCAAATTCGGGCGCAGTTGGTCCCGATTGCCGTCGTACCGGCGTCGGCAGGGCTGATCCAAGTAATCTTAAAACGGAAAACTGGCGGCTTGGGCCAGAGGTTGCTGCCTAGATCGATCGGATCAAGGATGTTGCCAGGATGACAGACGTTGGAGCGTGCAGATGGTTACCGACCTGTAAGCACTTGTTCGAGAAGATACTTGCCGTACTGGCTCTTGCCGAGCTTCTTGCCAAGCACTTCGAGCTGGACCGCGTCGATAAAGCCCTGATTGAAGGCAATCTCCTCCGGGCAGGCAATCTTGAAGCCTTGGCGACGCTCAAGCGTCGCCACGAACTCGCCGGCTTCTAGCAGACTGTCTGGAGTGCCGGTGTCTAGCCAAGCATAGCCACGGCCCATTAGCTCAACATTCAGCTTTTTCCGGTCGAGATAGATACGGTTGACATCAGTGATCTCAAGTTCGCCGCGGGCCGAAGGCATGAGATTAGCTGCGATATCAACAACGCTTGAATCGTAGAAGTACAAACCTGTGACCGCCCAGTTCGAGCGCGGCGCAGCTGGCTTTTCCTCAATCGAGATCGCCTTCATCGTGTCGTCGAACTCAACGACGCCGTAACGTTCGGGATCGCTGACGTGGTAGGCGAACACGGTCGCGCCATCAACGTTCTCGCTGGCTCGATGGAACATGTCCGTAATGCCATGGCCGTAGAAAATATTGTCACCGAGAACCAGGCAGGACGCATCGGATCCGACGAAATCGGCGCCGATAATATAGGCTTGCGCGAGACCATCCGGGGAAGGCTGCTCCTTATAACTAAGGTTAATACCCCACTGCGTGCCGTCGCCCATCAGGCGCTGGAAATTCGGCAGGTCCTGTGGCGTCGATATGATCAGTATATCTCGAATGCCCGCGAGCATCAGCGTCGACAGCGGGTAATAGATCATCGGCTTATCGTAGACCGGCATCAACTGCTTCGAGGTCACTAATGTCATCGGGTGCAGGCGGGTGCCGCTGCCGCCGGCAAGGATAATGCCCTTCATATGATACAACCTCCAAAACAGTCGTCTGTAATAGTCAAAGCGATAGCGAGCGGGTCACTGTTTCGCGTGTTGAAACAGCCCAGTCGATTTTTGAAACACCATGAATAACCTGCAGCTTGTCGCAATTCAATTTGGAATTGGTGGGGCGGGTGGCGGGCGTCGGATAGGCACTGGTCGGGATACGATTGACCTGCGCGCGGGGGCCACCGAGATCCTTTGACTGGCGAAAGATTTCTTCTGCAAAATCCGCCCAACTGGCTCTGCCGTCATTGGTAAAATGGAACACTCCCCGCAAGGACGCATCGTCACTCGAAAGCAGATTACGCGCCACAGTGATGATGGCATCCGCGATGTCGAGCGCCGAGGTCGGCGTGCCGTACTGATCGGCAACAACGCCCAATGTATCGCGTGTTTCCGCCAGTTGCAGCATGGTCTTTACGAAATTCTTGCCGAACGGGCTGTGAACCCAGGCCGTTCGCAGGATGACATGGTTGGGCGTCGCCTGAGCCACCGCGCGTTCGCCAGCCAGTTTTGATCGCCCGTAGGCGCCCAGCGGCGACACGGCGTCGGTTTCTACATAGGCATCCGGCTTGCTGCCGTCGAACACATAATCCGTGGAAACTTGAACGATCGGCACATTCAGGAGCGCCGCGACACGCGCAAGTTCGCCTGCGGCCTTTCCGTTGACGAGCGTTGCCAGATCCTCGTCCGTTTCGGCCTTATCCACCGCCGTATAGGCCGCGGCGTTGACGATTACATCGGGCTTGATATTGCGGACGGCGGCTTCGATCGTCTCCGGCACGCTCAGATCTAGGGCCGGACGTCCGGTTGCAACAATTTCGATGTCTTCCTGAAGCGCTCCGCGCTCGAGCAGCGACCGTACAAGTTGCCCCTCATTGCCCGTTACCAGCAGCCGCAAACGTTTCGTCATGACGCAGCCTTCGGTGCCGCTGCCAACAGGCCGAGACGGGAACCGTCATAGCCGTCGCGCAACGGTTCCCACCACCAGCGATTGTCGAGATACCATTTGACTGTTTTTTCGATTCCGCTGTCGAAGTCTTCCTCTGCCTTCCAGCCCAGTTCGGTTTCCAGACGCGTCGCATCGATCGCATAGCGTGCATCGTGGCCCGGTCGGTCGGTGACATAGGTGATCAGTTGATTGTGAGGCGCGCCTTCGGGATGATGAATGTCCATCAGCGCGCATATTTTCTCGACAACATCGATATTCCGGCGCTCGTTGCGGCCGCCGACATTGTAGGTCTCGCCGACTTTACCGCTTTCCGCAATCAGATCGAGGGCGCGGGCATGATCCTCGACATAGAGCCAGTCGCGGATATTGGCGCCAGTGCCATAGACCGGCAACGGCTTACCCGACACCGCATTGAGGATGATCAGGGGAATGAGCTTTTCCGGAAAATGGAACGGCCCATAATTGTTGGAACAATTGGAAACGACCACCGGCAGGCCGTAGGTCCGCATCCAGGCTTTCGCCAGATGATCGGAGGCGGCCTTGGACGAGGAATAGGGCGAACTGGGATCATAAGGCGTTGTTTCGGTAAAAAGGCCGTCATCGCCGAGTGAACCGTAGACTTCGTCGGTAGAGACATGCAGAAAGCGAAAAGTCTCCTTGACGTCGCCTTGGAGCGACTGCCAGTACGCCCGCGCGCATTCCAGCATATTGAATGTTCCCATGACATTCGTCTGCACGAAATCGGCGGCGCCGGTGATCGAGCGATCAACATGGCTTTCGGCGGCCAGATGCATGACGCGATCGGGACGGAAGGTTTCGAAGGCTTCCGTGATCGCCTGCTTGTCGCAGATATCGGCTTTAAGGAAGGTGTGACCGCTTTTGTTGTCGAGGATCGACAGAGAGGTCATCGTCCCTGCATAGGTCAGTTTGTCGACGGTCAGAACATCATAGCCCTTGACCAGAACCAGATGCCGAACCACCGCCGACCCGATAAAGCCAGCTCCCCCAGTGACAATCACACGCATTAAAATCACTCGCTCTTAAAGAATGAATAGAACCAGGGCAGATACCCCTTACTCGGTTCAACATTATTGCTCGTAAACAAACCCGACTTCCAGATCGGCCAAAACGGGCTGTACCGTGTCTTTGACAGACAGCACGGCCTTGTTCACGTCGACCGGCCAGTCGATAGCAAGCACCGGATCGTTCCAGAGAAGGCCGCGATCGTGCTCTGGGCTATAGTAGTCGGTCACCTTGTAGCTGACCTCTGTGCAAGGCGCCAAAGTGCAAAAGCCATGGGCGAACCCGGGCGGCACCCAGAGCTGATGACCGTTCTCGCTCGTCAGTTCGGCAGAGACGTACTGGCCGTACGTGGGCGAACCGGTCCTTATATCGACGGCGACATCGAGGATAGAACCCGCAATGCAGCGCACGAGTTTCCCCTGCGCGCGTGGTGCCAACTGAAAGTGCAGACCGCGTACCGTACCGACCTCGGCCGATAGAGATTGATTGTCCTGAACGAACGCAA
Organism: Rhizobium sp. PL01; assembly: GCF_033447125.1. Taxonomy (NCBI): domain Bacteria; kingdom Pseudomonadati; phylum Pseudomonadota; class Alphaproteobacteria; order Hyphomicrobiales; family Rhizobiaceae; genus Rhizobium; species Rhizobium sp. PL01. The sequence continues at coordinate 167,316 of NZ_JAWQUM010000007.1, forward strand.
AATCGCCCACCTCCTCCTCGAACAGCGATTCCCGGAACGTTTCCATGAAGTACCCTCGGGCATCACCGTACTTCTTCGGCTTTATGAGGACGACGCACGGAATGGCAAGTTTTTCAAAAAACAAACGATCAAACCTTCTTAAGGGTAACCTTGGAATTCCGACGACTGATACACGCTTGGGTTCAAGGGTTCAATGGTAAGCGCATGGGCTACTGTCCCCGAACGTCTATCCCTATGATGTCGGATTGATCTTTCCCGTCTCGGATCATGGCCGTCCGCGCAAGAATCAGATCCCGGACACCCTTTCAGTCGCCGCAGAGAAGGACATGACTTCTTCACGTCGGAAGAGAGTAAGTTGTAGTCGCGGCACAAAAGGCCAGGCCGGCCGGCGGCACGCTTTGCCGCACCGCGCATCCTGATTGCCGACGGTACGCCGCAGTACATTCTCAATAAGGGAAAGCAACACATGCCGGGCGAGCAGGCCTTGGTTGGCGAGTGGCGCGCGAACGACGAGCACAAATACTATCTGTGCAATTTGCCAGCTATGCGACATTGAAAATGTTGGCGGCCGCCATCAAGGCGAGATGTTTGCGAGCAGGCGCATCAACAGATGAAAGAGGTACTCGCCCTCGACCACTTCGGAGGCCGATCATGGCAAGGACTTCATCCGCACGCCCTGATGACGATGATCGTCGTCGGCTGAAGAACGGTGTCTTTCATTCGGTCGTTGATCTTCAGGCAGCCATCAACCGCTTTATCAAGGAGCACAACGAAGAGCCAAAGCCGTTTATCTGGAAAGCAGACCCTGACGACATCACCGCAGCCGTCAAACGTGGTCGCCAAGTGTTGGAATCAAACCACTAGATGCTATATACGCTTATCTTTAAGTGCCGGGATCAAACGAGGCCATGACATCAGTGAGAGACAGACCATTGCATATTCTCGTCAGTAGCACCCGCCAATGGAACCCAGGAGACGAATTTATTGACTTGGGCGTCAGAAATATCCTCGCGCCATACCTAACTAGGAACGATAGTTGGCATCTTTGGAACAGGAATCCAGATTTGTCTGTACATCCTGACACCAACTGGCATTTCAGAGATGGTTTGGTTTCGAATGGCGTAATGCGACCTCTCCGTCAGTTGGTGGATATCGTTGTTTTTTCAGGAGGCCCAGAGTGGCTTGGACCTCGATGCGAACTGATCTATGAGTTTCTTGACCAGAACCCGGACGTTCCCACACTTCTGATCGGCATAGGCAGCGCTGCTCCGCTGAATGACATGCGCGATGTCGAGAAGCGCGTGCTCTCCCGAGAGAACACCTTAGTCATCACCCGCAGTCGAGAACTCGCGCTGCAAATTATTCACATTCTTGGGTTTCATAAATCTTCGTGGCTGCCGTGTCCTGCGGTTCTCTCAAGCGAGGCGATGCACCCTATGTCGAAAACCGCGAAGATAGCCGCGATACTTCAAATTCCTTATGGCCCGCAATCTATTCCCGAAGGCCATTTTTCCGAAATCCGTAACGCTCTAGACACTTGCAGCGCAGATATTGATATTATCGCCTTCCATGAAGTCGAGTGCGAATTTCTGGCTTCGACCTTTCCAGATAGAACGCTTAGGTATTCGGAAAAATCAAACGAGTATACGTCATGGTTTGGCCAATATGGCGCAGTAGTGTCCACGAGGCTGCACGGGGCCTTGGCCGCAATGAGTACCGGCGTGTGGTCGTGTATATTTCACAGAGACGATTTTCGAGTCAACTCAACTGCCGACCTGGTCTCGCCAGTTCCGATCCTTGAGCCAATTTCCGCAATCGATCGCGCGTTAATGGCTACTCGTCGGTCAGAAGCGAATAGATTAGAAATCTCATCGTTTAAACAGGAGACGATACGTCGATACCGAGACAAGCTGGATCCTTTCATGGCGTCATGTTTCAGAATGCCTCCGGATCTGCGATGAGGAAAGCCTTGGCGCATGATGTCGATCGTATACAGCAAATGGGCCAGTGAATTCTAGTCATCGAACATTGGTATTAGCACTACTGTGGCAGACTGGAGCAAGGCAGTTTTGAGATGATTTGTGCTCTCTTCGTTTGGGGGCGCAATATGGTAAATTGGTATACCGAGCTTTCAGCTTTTTTGCAGCCATTTGTGGACAAGCTCGGACACGAGAAGCGACGACAGATGTGTCCTTTTTTCGTATCCGGGCTCATCAGTCCCGGTGACGGAAAGAGTATTGACCGGTGGAAGAAAAGTTTGCTTCAGGCCAGTACGACCGCCTCCACCATTTCATTTCCGACGGTCTTTGGGATGCTGTTCCTCTTGAGACCGAGCTTGCTATCCAGGCGGACAGGATCGTTGGCGCATCCGTTGCATTTCTGGTGATCGATGATGCCAGCCTGCACAAGAGGGGCGACCACTCCGTCTGGGCGCGCGCCGCAATACGCTTCTAAGCTGGGAAAGAGAGAAAAATGTCAGACGCTGTTTACGGTGACGCTTGCGCCAGACGAGTTTCCTGTTCTGTTTGGCTTGCGTCTGATTTTGCCCGAGAGCGGGACCAGGGAGACGGAACAGCTGATAGAGGCCGGGGTTTCCGACGCCATGCGGACATTTCGCCGAAGCCGGAGATCGCCCTTGACGAGATTTCTCGTTGTTTTTTTATATCGCATCTTTTGCTTGATGAACCTTACAATTATTTTGCAGAATGGCTGAAATCGCGCTAGGTGACGACGATGAGAATCGAGCTGCAAAATGCCGACTCCGAACATGCAGCAAAGGACATAGCGGATGTGGAGTTTTTTCGAACGCTTCCGGAAATCATCGGATGATTTAGAGATGTCCGAAGTGTTCAATCAATACGAACGAAGCACGCCCGCTCACCAGAATGCAATCGATGCGCTCAAAGGGTGGAACAGCGCCTTTCCGCAAGAGCTTGGACTTGAAGCTGGTGAGCACCATCTTTATGCCGATGATCGCATTGATTGGGCGATGAGGACATTTGGCTCCATTGAAAACGCCACCGTTTTGGAAATAGGTCCAATGGAAGGTATGCATACGTATATGCTAAACCGCCAGCGCCCGGCCAAAATTGATGCGATCGAGGCGAACAAGCTCTGCTTTCTGCGGTGTTTGGTAACGAGGCAGATTTTAGATGTGGACCGTTCTATTTTCCGGCTTGGAGATATCGAGCACTGGCTGCGGGAGTGCGAGGAAACATATGACCTAGCGATAGCGTCCGGAGTTCTTTACCACATGGCGGACCCTGCCGGGCTCCTAGAACTACTAGCTTTGCGTAGTAAGTCACTGTTTTTGTGGACGCATTTTTTTCTCGACGAGGCAATGCCACTTGGTGACGTGCGACGTAACCCCTTTAGCGAGAAGATGGAGACCCGCGAAGTCTCCGGTATGAAGGTTCGCTACTACGAACGCAGCTATCAGCATGCCAACACCAATGCCTCATTTTGTGGGGGTATGAAGGACAGGCATTTCTGGATGCATAGGGACGACATCTTGGAACTGCTCGAAAGGCTCGGCTTTACGAACATCATCATCCGGGACGAAAACCTGACCCACTCGGGCGGGCCTAGCTTTTCGCTGCTGGCAAGCAAGCCCTGACTCAGTCCAGATAAACCAATATGGTATGTTACCCCGTTTATGGGGAAGATGGATGCGGCCGACGACTGCGCCTACTGGAGCCATGATCTTGCTGTTCAATGTAGAATCCGATCATGGTGATATAATAGAAGGCTACCTGATCCCAGATGGGTTTTCTGAGCAGGCACGAATAAAAGTCGTCGGAGCGGGACGCGAACTAGCGATCTTGCCTTGTTCTGTGATCAAGCAGGCGGTCCTTCACTCCGGACGTCACGAGAGCGGCCTCGTTGGTTTCAGGCTTGATGAAGATGTGATCCCGGACATCCGAACACAGGACCGGCTTGCGATCTATGACAATAAGACGGGCTTGCTCGTCTACCGTCGACCGGCGCCTGATCGGGCAAACTTCAAGCTGCTCCGGTTGGAAATGCAGTTGCTACCGATGAACAAGCTCGATCATGTCTGTGGCTCACGGTTTCAATACAATCTAGCTTCCGCAGAGCGGTTTGGCCACGAAACCGTTCTGCAGGCGTTCCACCTTCACGCGGTTGAGTCGATTTACATCAGCGGGCGTCTGCTGCTGCGCAACTATGAGGAATTTCTCGACAAGGGATTTCAAGCCGTTGCCATCTTGCCCGACCCCTATTATGAGATGGCTGCGCGCATTTTTATTCTGAAGCGCCTCCTCAATACCAATATGTCATTTATTGGAGATAGGGACAGGCTTATCCTTTCGCCGGCAGCCGAGCACTTCAAAGACATCAATCTGGACGATGAAAGCGCGCTTAAAAAAGCATTAAAAAAAGCACCGGCAAAGGTAAGTAGTGTGTTGGTGTCGCCAATTGTGCGCCAATTGGTCTGCACCTATCCCGAACAGGCGATTACCCGTCGCGATGTCGCGCCGGCAATTGATATCCTTTCACGCTTTACAATCGTAGGGCATAGCGATGACAGTCGGCATTTTCAGTCGGCGCTCGGGGAGTTGTTGTCCATTTCGCCGGACGACTTGCCCGTGTTACCATATCATCAGATACTTATGGAGATTGCCGACCGGCTGCGCGGTATTACAATTGCCGAATTAATGCTGGAGGAAGATCTTATTTTTGCCCACTATGTACGCAATGCCTTGGCTTGACACGTCGTTTCCGCGACTGTGGAAGGCCGAGTTTGTCAGCTTCACATATAAAGTGGTTTGAAGAGATAGAAGAGTGAAGCGGGACAGCAATGAGTAAAACAGACTTAGATAGAACCGGCGTCACCCTACGTTCTATGAAGTTGGCCACCCGTAAATGGCAACTGACCTTGAAGAAATCGGCCTCACTTGGATGGCAACGCAAGGAGGTTGACGCCTTCGAACTCAAGCCGGCCGATGATAGTGACGCCATAGGGACACAGGCTGGTGGAAAAATACCGTGGCGTTTCTTTTCCTTCCTGTTCATGGTGGCGCTTCCGTTCGCCGCTTCTCTGCTTTATTTCACCCTCGTTGCGTCGGATCAATATACTGCCGAAGCTCGTTTTGCTGTTCGCTCGCTTGCCGAAAATGCCCCGGGAGATAATGCCGACGCCGAAATTCTTAAAATGACTTCCGCCACTCAGGACGCCTATGTCGTCACTAGCTTCATTCACTCTACCGAAATACTTCGCCGCATGGGCACCTATTTGGATTATAGATCAGTATTCACGCTCGATAATGCGGATTTTTTATCAAGATTCGACAGTGAAGCATCACAAGAGAAATTTCTGCAATACTGGCGGAAAATGGTCACCGCCTACATTGACGGCCCATCTGGAATTGTAACCGTGCAGGTGAATAGCTTTCGACCTGAAGATTCGGTCATGTTGGCCAACTCGATTCTGAAGGAAAGTGAAAAACTGATCAATGAGATGTCAGAGCGGACGCGCAAAGACATCCTCAAGCAAGGGCAACAGGAAGTTGATAGGACCGGACGAATTTACCTGGATGCGCTGGCTGCGGTGAACAGGATGCAGCGAAAATCCGAATTTTTGAGCCCGGAAATGCAGGCCAAAGAGAAAGGTCAGTTACTGACCGGGCTTCTAGCTCAGAAACTTGAAATTGAAAATCGCCTATTCACGATGAAACAGTCCGAAGTAGTCGATTCTCCTGCTTATCGCCAACTTGAGGTGAGCAAGAAGGGAGTAGAAGACCAAATTGACAAAATGCGCGATGAAATGACTGGGCCGGACCACGCGTCAATTGTCCAATCCCTGCAGCAATTCACCCAGTTAGAAACAGATCGTGTAATCGCGGAGAAACTCTACGAGGCGGCCCGACACAATTACGATGCCGCACTTACTGAAAGTATGCGAAAAGCGCTATATCTCATAGTTTTCGTCAATCCATCATTGCCCGAAGAGGCACTTTATCCACGGCGGATCATGGCTCCCACTCTTATATTGCTTGGGCTGATTGTTCTCTGGGCAACGCTTTCCCTTGCGTGGGCTTCAGTTGAAGACCACCGCCTATAGGACCGGTATTTGATGATAGAATTCAAGAATGTAACTAAATTCTTCAAAACGCAACAACACCGAAAGACGATCCTGGATAGTGTCAGTGTTGAGTTCCAGTCAGGCTTCTCCTATGGATTGCTCGGCGTTAACGGCGCAGGCAAATCGACGACTATGAGGATGATTGCCGGTACGATTTTGCCTAATTCTGGGCGCATCTGGAAGGATGTTCGGGTCTCGTGGCCACTCGGTTTCGCAGGTGGATTTCATCAGGAGATGACGGGCAAGGAAAATCTCAATTTCGTTTCTCGCGCGTATGGTGAGGATGTGGTGCGTGTTGCCCGTTTCGTCGATGAATTTTCCGAACTCGGTGATTATATAAACGCGCCAGTCCGGACATATTCGTCGGGTATGATGGCGCGGCTCGCCTTTGGTCTTTCCATGGCCATAGAATTCGATTGTTACCTTGTCGATGAAATCACGGCGGTCGGTGATGCCCGTTTCCAAGAACGCTGTACAACAGCATTTAGCAACAGGCGTAAGAACTCAGATATCATCATGATTTCTCATGGAATGGGCACGATTAAGCAATATTGCGACAAAGGCATGGTTCTTGTTGATGGAAGGCTCATCGTATTTGACAATGTGGAGGACGCTATCCAAACCTACTACCGGCTTAACCGCTAGTTGATCTAGTGCAGAGTAAAATGAATTCGGATAAGAGCTGTTTCCGGAGACACTCACGATTGAGACAAGCACTGCTAGGAACAGGAAACCTTGGAACAAGTTAGTGAAAAAAACGGAGATGACAGCGGACGTGGCGCTCTTCAACGGAGCCGTGATGTTGCCGCGCGTCTTTCCGTGTCTGCTCGAAAACTTAGATTCTCCACCTCCAGCAGCAGCCAACTTTTCAAAGCCGTTGGATTGAAGAAGCGCCTTAGCGAGCGATTGTTCGCCGTCACATCGATTGTGTTGACCGTGATCATTCTGTTCGGCAGCAACTCCCTGTCCGTGGTTTACTACGGCTTTCTTGCGAGCGATCAGTACCAGTCTGAAGCGCGCTTTACCGTCCGCTCGGCGATGGCCGCCCTAGGAAAGGACCAGCTTGCCAAGGTGACAGGAATTCCTTCTGCGAAGATTGTCCAGGACACACAGATCGTTACTAATTACATTCACAGCCGTGAAATCATAGACTACCTAGAGAAGAAAATTTCGCTGCGCACGATTTATAGCAATCCGTCGATAGACTACCAATCGCGGCTAAAGGATGGGGCTAAAGCGGAAGAAATTCTTGAATACTGGGTGCACATGGTGACGGTAAAAGTCAGTCCTAGCAGCGGAATTATTACCGTCACGGTCAGAGCCTTTTCACCGGATGATGCCAAAAACATTCTTCAAGCAGTTATCAAAGCGTCCGAGAACACGGTGAATGATGTAAACAAACGGATGTGGCAAGATGTTATTGCAACTGCGGAAGCCAATCTTAATAACGCGACAGAAAACCTACAGTCAGCTCAGGCAAGTCTCCAGTCCGCTCGCCAGGCAGGCGGTATTCTCGATGTGGCAAGCGCAGCCCAGTTGCTCGGTAATTTGACCGTTAAGATCGAGGCGGAGAAAATGAAACTGGAGCAACGGTACGATTCCAATCTTGTCAACATTTCCTCGGAAGCCCCGCAAATGAAAGTATTGCGCAACGAGATTAGCAGCAAAGAAAAACAGCTTGCCGACCTCAGCAGTCAGCTCGCTGGCACCAGTGAGAGCAATAAAAGTCTTGCAAACATTTCCGTCGATCTTTCGCAGGCCGAGTTGAACCTATCACTCGGTCAGAAGCAATTTGCCTCTAGCGTGGGGACATTGGAGCAAGTTCAGTTCGTGAGCCGTCAACAGCTTCTCTATCTCGATGCATTCTTGCAGCCAACCTACGCCGATTCGTCCGAATATCCCAAAAGAGGCCTCTGGATTACTGCCATTGCTATTCTCAGCCTGCTGCTTTGGGCAACACTGCTTGGGGTTTTGTCCATGCTGCGGACCCATCTAATTCAATAGAGAAATGTCATTGATGCAAGCGAGTAAAGCATACAAACCCACCAGCATCATGTATGCTTTGAGGCAGAAGCGAAATGTGATGACCGCCGTTATGTTGCGGGATATGCGGACCCGGTATTTCAATCACGGTCTTGGCTTTCTCGTTGTCGCTTTGTGGCCACTTGCCCATATGCTAATTCTTATAATGATTTACACGATCGCAAATCGTACAACTCCGTTCGGAGAGAGCATCAGGGTCTTTTTTCTCACTGGCCTTATACCGACCCTGACATTCATGTACGTATCGCGCTTCATGTCTTTGTCGCTCGTCTTGAATCGGCCAATGCTTGCATTTCCCGTAGTCATGGTAACTGACATAATGGCAGCGCGCGCTTTACTAGAGATTGTAGCCGCCTTCCTAACCTTGTTTTTCGCACTCTCGATTCTTTGGTTTCTCGGTGACGATCCGTGGCCACGCGATGTATTCCAGGCGGCGTATGCCTACCTAGCCACAATTTTGTTGGCGGTTGGGGTTGGTGTTCTTGCCGGAGTGATGGTGATGTTTTTTAATTTTTTCGCAACTCTTTATGCCTTGGCGATGATCGTCATCTATATCTCATCCGGTACTTTGTTTGTTTCCACACAATTGCCAGACGCGATTTCGGGGCCTCTCTCATGGAATCCAGTCGTGCACGCTGTTGAGTGGATGCGTATCGCCTACTATGACGGCTACAGTGACAAATTGCTGAGTAGATCGTATCTCATCGGCTTCGGTTTGACGTCACTCTTCCTTGGGCTGACGCTGGAACGTATGTTGCGCCGCAAGATGCTTGAAGGATAATCTATGAAGCCGAAAATCGTTGAGATTAGTGACCTACGTAAACCGGATGATGGGTCCGACCATATTTGGGAGAGTACAGGCGACGATCCCGCATTCCTGATAACTTTTTCATGCTTCAGAGATCGCTATGTCCTCGTTTCGATAGAGGCTTTGGACGGTAATATAGATCCGAGGATTTACCTCAACGAGGGAGTCGGCTTTCGTGAAGCCAACTCTATCGCGTTGTCGTCGGGGCAGGCATTCTTGATCACTGCCGATATTGGCCACTACGGCTCAATCTGTTCGTTCCGCGTCGATCCGGCCAGCTTCGACACCCGTTTTCGTTTTAGGGTGCAGTCGTTTTCGTCTGCGCAAGCTATGCAGAATTGCATTGAAAGGGAAACCAGCACCAACATATCCTACCAACAGATCGCTCTCGGGCAAATTCCGCGATTCTGGAAAACCTTCTCTCGTATTTTCAAGAGCAAACGTAGGCGCAGCCAAGTTGAGCGATATGCCGAAGCAAACTATCGTCTGGCAAGCAAAACCCCAAACATCAATTCTATGCACCTCAGTGGTATTTGGATAAGTGTCATTGTGCCGGTCTATAACGCTCCACCACGCTATCTCGATGATCTTTTGCGATCGTTTGAAAGCCAGAATGACAAGAGCGCTCAGCTGATTTTAAGCGATGACGGCTCGACATCACCGGAAACGCAACGATGGTTTCAGAGCCAAAAACACCGAGAAAACGTTTTGTTGATCGTCAATGGTAGCAATGGCGGTATTGCCGCTGCGACCAATACCGGAATGCGGGCGGCTAAGGGGACCTGGATAGCATTTCTGGATCATGACGATGTCATCGCGCCGTATGCATTGAAGATGATGAGACAGGCTCTGGAGCAAAATCCTACGGCTGAGTTTCTCTACTCAGATGAACTGATTGTAGACGACAATCTGCGCATAACAGGGGCGCTGCTTAAACCGGCCTACGATCCGATATTGCTTGATGGTGTCAACTATATCAACCATTTTTCGGTCTACAGGCGTTCACGCCTGGAAGAGATCAATTACCTCCGTGAAGGCTTTGATGGATCACAGGACTACGATCTGCTACTGCGCTATCTCGAAGGAATATCACAGGAATATATCCTCCATCTGCCCTATCCAGCGTATTGGTGGCGTCGTAACGGCAAGACATTCTCTTGCACTTTTCTCGACAAAGCGACAGAAAATGCTAGGCGGGCACTTGATGAAAGATTTACGAGAATGGGGCAACAAGCATATGCCGGGCCAGCACTCACAGATACGCTGCACAGGATAACATTTTCCGCACCGCCGCAAGGATGGCCGAAAATATCGGTTATAATTCCAAATAGAAACAGCTACGCACTACTCTCTCAAATTCTTGGAGACCTTTTCCAGAAAACAGATTATCCAGACATGGAAGTTCTTATCATCGACAACGGCAGCACGGACGAAGACGTGGTTGCACTTTACGAGCGCTACGCTTCAGAGCGCGCCGATTTTTCCTTTCATATCAGCGACGAAGAGTTCAATTTTTCTCGTGCTGTCAATAAGGGTATAACGCTTGCGACGGGAGAACATTTCCTATTACTCAACAACGATATCGAGGTTATAGAACCGGGCTGGTTGAAGGAAATGGTCTCCTGCCTCGCCTACGAGAAGACTGGTATCGTTGGTGCAAAGCTGTTGTATCCCAATAACAAGGTGCAGCATGCGGGCGTAATCGCCGGATTTGGCGGCCTCGCGGGTCATTGGTATCTGAACAAGTCCGCCAACTATGGTGGACCGATGAATCGTCTTCATGTTCGCAATTCGATGACCTGCGTCACGGCGGCCGCAATGCTGATTTCAGGGGATTGCGCCAGGTCCATCGGTGAATGGGATGAGGAAAATTTCGTAATCGCCTATAATGATGTCGACTATTGCCTTCGCGCGTTTAAAATGGGCTTTCGCACCATCTGGACGCCATTTGCCTGCCTCTATCATCACGAATCTGCGTCCAGGGGAAGCGATATGGAGGGGGAGAAACGGAAACGTTTTGAGCGCGAAAAAAACAATCTACGCCGAATTCACCAGACCGGTGACTTCAGCGATCCTGTGCTCAACCCAGCTTATAGTCGTAACAAGTCCGATCCAGATCTTGTCGCTCCTAGCTCCATTGCGATGGCCCGGACATTCTGGCCAGCGACTTGAAGCTCTTACTCTACTGTCAATCGTGAGCGAAACGAATGGCCCACGGCTTTCTTGATTGACGGAATAGGTCTCGTGCGCTCGGTCAGAACTTCTGCTTTGCCCGCTTCGGCATAAAATAGGTTCGGATCTCGACGAGTGCTTCGGCGACATCAGCTGCATCCTGGCAGGTCGCTTTGCGTTTCGCCTCGCCGAGCTTTCGGATGGGTGCGATGCCGCTGACGTCGCCCGGTGATCACCTCTATCCGCCGGTAGACCCCGTCATGCCTGGCTTCATCCATGGCTTCAAGCATGGCATCAGCGCGATCTCCAATCATTCCGTTCCGCTCCTATAGATGAAGAAGCATATCTCGCGGCCTTGGTCAGAAAAGGAAAGGTGGGCTGTTCGTCGCGCTCACTGTCAATCGGCCCAAAATGTGGACCCCTTGGCGGCGTCCAAACGTGAATTTGAAGGAAGATCTTGGGCTCAGGTCGACGCAACCACATCACCTCTAGACATATCTAACTCTATTCGCAGCTTAGAATATATTTTGCAGCTCCGTCCAAATCCAAAAAATACCGGTGACCATGGTCCTGCGCCCATTTTTGATAGGATTTTCCAGAGCCCGTTAAGACGAGCAATCCCCGCATATTGGCCACTTGACCAAGCAATACATCCGAATCTCTATCACCGATCACGAACGAGCGCTGCTGATCAACCGGAAATATCTCTCTTGCTTGATCGATTAAGCCAGGAAGGGGCTTGCGACATCTACAATTTTCGCCCGGCGCATGAGGGCAGAAGAGCCAGTCATCGATCCAAACTCCGGCAAGGCTAAGCAATTCCGAGGCTCTTTGATTGCACTTTTCAACATCTCCAATGGAAAAGTAACCGCGGCCTACTCCAGATTGGTTTGTTACAACAACGAGGCGATAACCGCTGGATTGCAACAGAACGAGGCCATTTACAGACCCGTCAACTAATTCAACCTGATTAGGGTCCTTAAGGTAGTGCTTATCAACAATGATTGTCCCGTCGCGATCAAGGAATATGGTTTTTTGAATCGAGGTGCTCCTTAAACGATGCCCTAAAAGGACCCAGCTTCTTTCTATCAGACGATGGCTACAAAGGTGTCAACCGCACAAATTGCAAAATATATGTGGTAAAGAGTACTCGCGGGGATATCCTTGCGGATCGGCTGATCTTGATCATCCAATTGGTCTTGCCAACCTCCGCCGAATGATGGCTTACAATAAAGCGTCATAATGCGGCTCAGAATCGCAGCGATCGCCATCTTGTTTTCTCCGGCTTCCAAGACGTTTTGATTGTATGAGAGCGCTTTTAATGCTTCAGCGTGGGGCCAAGATCGGCTGGAGAGATTCACAGACCTTCCATCCTCGCGTATTTGATCGATAACTCTGCCTGTAGAAACGTCCAACCCGCTCCCTATCGCTAACCTCATCATTTGGTCGACGGTGCCAGAATGATGGCGATGAAACACAGCCTTGTAACGTGATATAAGCCATGACCATTCGAACAAATGTCCAGGCTCAACGCTTCCTTCCCCATTCGACGGCCATACACTCCAGTCAGCATGGAACGTTTCCCGTAACGCCCCACTCTCGGGAGCCAAGAAGCGTCTGACAGCTAAAGTATATAATTGATCGCAGCGATCCAAAAATTTTGCATCCCCGGTAGCCTCGTAAAGTGAGATAAAAGCTTCGAACAGATGCATGTGCGGGTTCTGCCGCCTAAGTTTATCCATTTTGGGCATTGAATCCCAATATCCGCCAGATATGGGGTCAGCCATCTGATCGTCTAAAAATGATAGCGTTCTATCAATTGCTTGCTTAAACGATTGGCGCGGTTCTAGTCGTAGCGCCCAGGATAGGCTGAACAAAACAAAAGCATGGGCGTACAAGTCGCGTTGAGCAAAGTCCACCGAACCGTTTCTATCGATTGCAAACACCCACCCGGGATTTCCGTCCGCCTGCTCGTATCGCGATATCATGTTTTCGGCAGCGCGAAGCGCAAGCCCGCCGCCCTCCGGGAAGCGCCCCGATACTGCAGCAGAAGCGAATACGGAGATTTGGCGCGCTTGGACCATCAAGCGAAGCGGGACATCTATGATGGGGCGCAGTGAGAAATCCAGAAGCTCTTGAAATGTACCCCTCTCACCATCAAAGCCCCGGTCCGCCCACAAAGGTAGCGCAATTTCTGTCAGCCAATTGGAGGCACGCTTTGCTTCATCAGCTAAAATGAGCTTGGGATTGGTCATGTATGCTTTCATATATTAAGTGCGGCAACGATACTGCCAGCAACAATCGATACCCACCGTCGCATTAATACCAGTGGTTTATGAAATGCCACGTGCGTTCGATCTACTGACAATCGATGTTGTACTATGGCCCTCCTCCAGAGGTACAAGAACGATTTTCCCACCGTGACTGACAACAAACTCGGAACCAACAACGGTTTCAATATTGTAATCTGCGCCCTTAATGAGCACATCCGGCACCAATTGTTGCACGAGGCTTAGCGGTGTGTCCTCAGCAAAAAAAGTCACCAGGTCCACGGCTGCCAGAGAAGCCATTACTGTGGCTCTTGCGATCTCGTTCTGAATCGGCCTCGTATCGCCTTTCAAGCGCCGGACCGAAGCGTCTGTGTTAAGCGCCACAACCAGTCGGTCACAGGCGGCTTTCGCTTTCTTCAGAAGTTGCACATGCCCAGGGTGAATTAGATCATAGCAACCATTGGTAAAACCAACTTTAAGGCCTTCGCGCTTCCAATTGGCGACCACTTGAATCGCATCTGTGCATTCGACGATCTTATCATCACTTGCGTGATCCTTTAAATTCATCGACCTTCGAATTTCATGAGGAAATACAACGGACGTTCCTCGCTTGGAAACAGAGATGCCGGCGGCTACGTTAGCTATTTCTGCAGCTTCTTCCAGGCCACAGTTGGATGCAACGGCCAAAGCAATGGCTGCCACAACCGTGTCTCCCGCGCCTGAAACATCATATACTTCATGCGCATTGGCGGAGATATGACGTGCCGCCGCTACAACCTCGTTTGATGCGAGTACGGTCATACCGTCTTGTCCGCGCGTTATGATTACAGAAGCAACATCGCTGCGTTCTATAATTATGCGCACGGCGCGCTCTGCTGCTTCATTAGAATTGCATTTAAAGCCAGTTATCATTTCCGCCTCAAGGGCGTTTGGTGTAATTACTGTCGCGCCTGCGAATCTACCTACCGCGCTGGTCTTTGGATCGACGATGACTGGCAGTCCAAGTCCGCGTGCTAATCGGATGATCTCGCGTACAAGTGTTTCAGATAGAACGCCCTTAGCATAATCAGATAGCACAACCGCATCGAGCCCGCTGGACACAGCTAGGAAGCGAGCGCGTAGTTCGCGTTCCAGACCGTCGTCCATAGACAACGGTGCCTCGACGTCAAGTCGCATGATCTGCTGGCCACCTGAAACAAACCGCGTTTTTACGGTCGTGGGAATACGTGAGGTCTGCACCAATTGCTCATGTATCCCCTCCCGCCCAACTAATTCGTTTCGTATTAAACGCCCAGTTTCGTCATCGCCGATAACGCCAGACAGAATTGCTTTTCCCCCTAATGCGACAACATTTCTGGCTACATTTGCCGAGCCACCCAACATCGGTTCCTCATTGCGGAAATGGAGAACGGGGATTGGTGCTTCCGGTGACACGCGTTCAACATTGCCATACACGAACTTGTCAAGCATTACGTCGCCAAGTACGAAAACCGTCTTATCTTTCCAATTGGTAATCGAAGATAGATTCATCAAAACGCTTTCCCGTTTTAGTTCTTGATATGCGCCAGCCGCTTCGGCTTATTTGGCAACTAGCCGCGCCCATGTTCCCATTTCAGGGTGATGCGCCCAAGTGGCGCCGATTTCTTGTTTGGATAAGCTTTTGATGAGGGGCAAATGGAAAAGGAACTGGCGCCCACGTCGTTAGCAAACTCAACTTCATCGGTTCACAACTCAGATGCTATTAAAATAGTCGCTTAAGACAGGCGCTTGAGAACTCCCTTGAGTCTGTCGGACGCTTTCGGTCTTGCCACCTCCTTAAGTGATTGGAGCATCGCGTCTCGATCCAAATCACCCAGGAACTTAACAGTCATTTTTGTATGTCCGGGGCCTTCCGAGGGATCAATACGGATATGTATTGGCCTATCGATAGGCCCCGAATACCACCAGACTCGAGACGACGAGTGTTCGGTCAAATCCATAGTGAAGCTATCGTCTTCCGTATAATCGGAATTTCCCGCTTTCCAATACAACTTAAGCGATCCGTGTGGGTGTGATTTGGCAGCGATCGATACGCCAAATCGAAGCCCCTTTACCCTAATAGGAAGGAACTCAACGTGAGGATCAATCTTAGTGCTATCGCAGATTATCTCACCCTTATCTTCATAAGCTGCACATCGCGTCCGCCGCCAGATTAACTCAGCCGCTGAATAAGAGTCCAACTTCTCAACCTCACGAGGTACTAGGGTCTTAACAGATTCATACGAGCCAATTTTCGTTTGGGCATCCAGCAGCAACCCTCTCATCCTATCATTCTCCTTCTGAAGTTGAGAGACAAATGATCCGGAGAGGTGGCGGCTATAAGTTTGAGATATCCGATCCGTTAATTCATATACAAGTTCACTAATTTGCTGATTAGGTATAACTGTATTATGCAGTTGCTCGCGCGATGTAGGATGGAATTTTTGATACTCTACAAATCGAGCAGTTTTCTTATTGAGCAGAATTTTTAGTCGCGTCCAATCGTATAGTGTGTTTTTGACCATGCCGAGAATGGCATTCTCGATATTGCTTTCAGAAACATCATATGTACACTGCTCATTCATCTTCATACAAAAGGGCGCGCCCGGTTCAATTTGATCATGGTAACAACCAAGGCAATCGAGCCCTGCCACGATTGGCCAAACCATATTCTCGTGGAGTACCCGTAAAATCGGGCTTACCGATCCAAAAAATGCGGCCGTTGGAACACGGGCAACTTGTGCGACATGGAAAGGGAAGGAATCGATTCCCAGCATATATTTCGCATTGGCTACGACCGATATAAGCTCACGAATGCTAGTCTTCCCTTGAAGATCAATTATTTCAAGATCAATAGTGGGGTGAAATTCGGGAGTTACTAATCTGTTTTTTCCAATCAAGACGATCTTACAGTTCAGAAGGCCCGCATTCGCCAGAATTGCCTTTATCAATTGGGGGGACGGCCCCCGGCCGTGGTGATTTTCACGTTCAAACTCCAGGTGAATTACACAATAATCGCCGTCAACTAGTTTTGTTGGCAGAACGCTCTTCAAGGCAGCGGCTGCTTCAGCGAGAGTTTTATCGTCGGCAAAGGGCAGGCTTAAGGCGCCCGAGAGCAAGGAATGGATATTGTAAGGCAAGGCATAGTTTATAGTGCGGCTGCTTCTTAAGCTTGCAACTTCATTGTTGGAGAGCTTGTTCCGCAAGACGTTGACGTCTCGCTCAGACGCTATGTTGGCGTGGTCAGGCAATAGGATTCTAGCGAGAGTTTCGTTTGCCACATTGACT
This sequence comes from Rhizobium sp. PL01, assembly GCF_033447125.1. Classification (NCBI taxonomy): domain Bacteria; kingdom Pseudomonadati; phylum Pseudomonadota; class Alphaproteobacteria; order Hyphomicrobiales; family Rhizobiaceae; genus Rhizobium; species Rhizobium sp. PL01. The sequence goes on from NZ_JAWQUM010000007.1 coordinate 184,018, forward strand.
ACGATGTGGTCGTGCACCGTCCGGGGTAGCCGATCGAATTCGGCCTTGACGTGGAGGAGTGCGCAGAACATATCGCCTAAGCCGTCACTGAATATGTCTAGGACTTCATATTTCCCGGGAGTTCCCGTGTCGAAGGAGTTGCCCCATTTCGCCAACAGGCGAGCTCGATTGTGCTCAAGAACCGATGACTTTTGGTACTGTGGCAAGGAATTAAATGAAGTTGAGCGAAAGTGCCTATGCGGCATAGACAGCCAATCAATATAATATCCAGCTTGCTGAGCCTTAAATGATAGATCTGAGTCCTCACCCATTGCCCACGCAATTGTCTCGTCAAACATCCCTATTTCTTCAAATGCTGCCCCGCGCACCAATAGGATTGAAGCTTCCGCGTACCTCAATGTGAAGTTGCGATGCTGGTCAGGGAATGTGCCATTGGCAAAAAATGGATTGATTGCATTCGGATTGGAAACATCACCGATCATCGCCAGCTTTTTTTCCTCGCGCAGCCGACGAACCGCAATCCTCATCCAATCAAGGTGAGGCATGTCCAAATCGTCATTCAAAATGAAAAGATAATCGGCGGGGGAGGCGCGATAGTTGAGATTGTGGCCCCTACCAAAACCGCTGTTGGTCCCCTCGTCAACTAGCAAGAAACTAATCGCCTCGTTAGTCTCGTTGAGCGCGCGCAAAATCCCTTCCAGTTTGATCGTGTCAAGGTTCGGGTTGTTTTTGCGAATTATGACCTCAATTTCAAGGTTAAGATCACCACATGCGGATAACAAATTTTCAGGAAGCTTCGAAAGTAGGCGATCTATATTTTCAGTTCCACTGAAAATGAGAATAGATACTAATAGCTTTTCTTTGAAAATTTTATCTGCATCATTCATTATAAGTTCATTTCTTGTGTTAGTTCGTGATCGACGCTAGCCGATTTTCTCGATGAGAAGCCTAAATAGACAAAATCTAAGACATTGGCGAGAACATTTTAAGCTTGCGGCCTGCTGAAAAACCCTCTGGCCTTTTGGCTGTGATCCTGATTCAATCCTTTTGTGTTGATTGGCGACTCGCCATGACGTTTGAATAGTCCGCGTTCCGTAGGCACCCTCGGGTTAAGTTTGTGCTGCTTTGCGAACTCGCCGGGCGACAGGGTAATCCCCCCGTTTTTAGCGGGGCTCCGCGGTAGAATTCACGCGGCCAATTTTTGGTTTCTGTGCGGGTGTTATGCCGCCGATGCCCATATTGGGCCGCTCGTTGTTATAGGTCCATAGCCACTGCGTGGCGAATTCTTGCGCCTCCTCTACGCTTTCGATGACGTATTGGTCGAGCCATTCATGCCGAACGGTGCGGTTGTAGCGCTCGACATAAGCATTCTGTTGTGGCTTGCCGGGCTGGATATGTCTCAGGGCGATGCCCTGGTTGGCAGCCCACTCCATTAGTTTGCCACTGACGTATTCCGGCCCATTATCAACACGAATTGCGAACGGTTTGCCGCGCCATTCGATGATCTGGTTGAGGCTGCGGATAACGCGTTCAGCAGGCAGCGAGAAGTCTACCTCAATGCCCAACCCTTCGCGGTTGAAGTCGTCCAGGACGTTAAGCAGCCGGAATTGCCTTCCATCCTCAAGCCGGTCGGCCATGAAATCCATGGACCAGACCATGTTCGGCGCATCCGGTACTGTTAGAGCATCGGGCTTGTCCCGCTTCAACCGCTTGCGTGGCTTGATCTTGAGGTTCAATTCGAGTGACCTGAGACCCGAAACTTCCTCCAAATTTTTGTAGAGTCCGTAACTCTGAAGAGACGGACAGTATGAAGCATTCACGGTTCACGGATGAGCAGATCATTGGGATATTGAAAGAGGAGGAGGACGGCCTGAGGACGGCCGATGTCTGCCGCAAGCACGGGATATCCGAAGCGACCTTCCACAAATACAAGGCGAAGTTCGGTGGCATGGAGATTTCCGATGCCCGCAAGCTGAAGGCTTTGGAAAACGAGAACGCCAAGCTGAAGAAGCCGCTGGCCGAGACCATGCTGGACAACTCCCATTTTGAAGGATGTCGCCTCAAAAAAATGGTGACGCCCGATGTGAAGCGAGACGCTGATGGCTCATGTCTGCATGCAGCATGGGGTGAGCCAGCGTCGGGCGTGCGAGGTTTTGTCGATCGACCGGTCGAGCGTGCGATACCGCAGCGTCCGGCCTGATGACGCTGATATCCGTGAGGCTATGAAGCTGGTTGCGTCCGAGCGCCGTCGTTTTGGATATCGGCGTATTCACGTCATGCTGGATCGGCAGGGGATTGTCATGAACCTGAAGAAGCTTCGACGTCTTTATCGCGAGGAGAAGCTGACCGTGCGCAAGCGGGGCGGGCGCAAACGGGCTTTGGGAACGAGACGCCCTTTGGCACTGCCCTCGCGCGCCAACGAGCGCTGGAGCCTAGACTTTGTCAGCGACGCCTTCACGGATGGTCGTCGCTTTCGTGTGTTGGCGGTTGTCGACGACTTTACCCGCGAATGCCTGGCGCTGGTTGCCGACACGTCGCTCTCAGGTCGTCGGCTCGCACGGGAACTCGACACCGTCATCTCCCGGCGAGGAAAGCCACGAACGATTGTTTCCGACAATGGCACGGAGATGACAAGCATGGCCATTCTGGAATGGTGCCAAAACACTCACGTCGACTGGCATTACATCGCGCCGGGCAAGCCAATCCAGAACGGCTTCGTGGAAAGCTTCAATGGCAGCTTCCGCGACGAATGCCTCAACGAAACCCTGTTCTCGTCGTTGACGCAGGCCAGGACGGAAATCATCGCATGGAAGGAGGACTACAACCGAAACCGACCACATTCATCGCTAGGCAACACCACGCCCAGTGAATTTGCATCGCAAATCGCTCTGGAAAAACAGGCCGCATGAGGCCAAATTGAAAACCCAAGACTCGCCTGAAAACTGGAGGTAAGATGGGTCTCAGGTCACTATCATACGCGGTTGTCTGTCAGCACGTTGTCGTCTATTACCTTCGATGTTAGAGTTTAACAAGGGTGGACGGGACCAAATGACCGGAGAGAAATCATTTCCGCTTGATTACGACAGTGGCGGCGCGGAGGTGCGCAAATCATATAAGCATCGTGTAGAGAGTGGTTTTTTCGACAAATACTACAGTGGTGATGTTGTTCTTGACCTCGGGTTCAAAGGTAGCGACAATCCCGAGGAAAGGACCGTAGTTCCTCACGCTATTGGCGTTGACATGGACTATCCGGGTTACGACGGAACCCGCCTACCGTTCGAAGATGGCAGCGTTGATGTGGTTTCATCGAGCCACTGCATCGAACACATTTGGTACGTGCAATCGGCGGTCAGGGATTGGTATCGCGCGCTGAAGGTCGGCGGGTTCATCGTCTGTTTCGCGCCGCATCAATATCTCTACGAAAAGCGCAAGTTTCCACCCTCGGTCTACAATCCAGATCACAAGAGATTTCTTACGCCGTCAAAGCTGCTCGCGATTTTCGAGGAGGCCCTCGACCCGAACGGCTACCGTGTCCGCCATCTTTGTGATAACGATCGTTGGTACAACTACGACCTCGATCCCCATACTCACGCATTCGGCTGCTACGAAATCGAGCTTGTTATTGAGAAGATTCAAAAGCCGTCATGGGATCTGTTCGCGAATTGAGGACGAAAATGCCAAAGGGTTTGACCATGAACGTGACCCGTTTAAAACAGCGCTCAACGGGCTTTGCGTTGCCTGTGCTCGGGCATGGGCGGAAAGCCTTCAGGAACACATTACAGCTTAAATTTCAGTTCCAAACACGACGCTAAAAGGCCCACACTGGTGGGCTCGGCTTGCTGACAAACCCGGTCATTTTTGGCCGGGTTTTGTTTTTGTTGGTATTTTTTCGATTTGAATGCCGTGCGAATACGGTGTTTCGAATGGCTTTTTCATTTCATGCGGGCCTCGGTTGATGCGCCTTGGTCAGGAGCACGGCGATCTTCTTGATGTTCTGGGCGGCGGCGGCCATGAGGCACTAGCATGCGACGCGGATCAGAGTTCGGTACTTGGCATAGCGGTGGCCATGAAGCTGCTTGGCGTCGGCGAAGGACCGTTCGATAGTCTCTTTTCGTCGTTGTAGATTGGCTTTCCCCAAGGCTTCAGGCGATTGAGAATTGGCATCGGTCCGCCTGTGTCGCCCAGACGCAGTTTGAAGATCATCACTACGAGCGGATAGCGCGTGCCGCGCATTGCACCCGCCGCCATGATTTTTGTGCCTTGCAGAGATAGTTTGAGCCACAACAAGGCCGAGTATGTCGAACCCGGACATCGCGTTTCGGGCGCGCAGATGTTGCTCCAATCCACGCTGGAAGTGATGGGCAAGGTAGAGTTGACGCCGTTGATCGATTGAATGCCGGGTTCGCGGTGAAGGCGGGGTTGGCGGCAAGTCGCCGATTACGAGCTGCGGCGCCAGGTCCCCGGCGTGGTTCCAACGATGCTGGAGAAAACCCGGGTGAAATGGCTCTGATCGGCAAAACCGCACACGATGGCGATCTCGGCAAGCGGCGCATTCGAGGTTAAAAGCAATTCCCGGGCGCGATTTATTCGTTCGCTGAGAAGCCATTGATATGGCGTCATCCCTGTCGTTTCGCGAAAGGCGCGAATAAAGTAGCCACGTGACAGGTTGCAGGCCTCAGCGACATCCGAGATCAAGATGTCGCCTTCGAGGTTGTCGGAAAAAATGCCTTTCGCCAGTTTTTCATGCGCGCGTGACAGGACGCGGGTTCGGCTTTTGGCGACCGGCGGGCGTCCGCCGTAGCGCTGGACCAAATAGGTGCCGATGGCCGTCGTCATCTGGTCGACGAACAGCGCGCTGGCTTCCTCCGGTCTTTCCAGTGCCGGGATCAACGCGCGCGCAAGATTGGCAAGCACGATATCCTTTGAGGCGGCTTGCACTGACAGCGATGATACGCCTGAGAGTTCCGCGTCTTCAGCGAACTTGTTGAGCGATGCATCCGGAAGCTCGAAAAGCAGGAAGTCGAAACCACTGCTGAGATCCGCTTTGTAGTTTTCCGAGAGATCGCGGATATAGATCGAGTTCTCGGTGAAGTCGTGGGACGTTGCATGATGTTGGTGGAAAATGCGGCGCGTGTGCCCGCCGAGCAAGGAAACGCCAACGACAAAACCGCGATCGCTGGCGGGTGTCTTGACCTGGCTGAGCGGCGTGATGGTCGTTCCTTTGCGGAAAATCCCAATATCCGATGCGGTCAGGCTTTGGTCGATTGACAGTTGCTTCAAAGGGCACCCAAACCCATCTGTCACCTGTGGAGGGGAAGGTCGGGCTTTACTGTCGGAAACATGGACCATGACGCAACCTTCACATTGGGGACGGAAGGCCATGACGTTGGCCATCGTGTTGTTCAAGCATTCGGTGCAGTCCTCTCGCAATCTGCCGGTGCGCGTCGAAGAGGATGCTTTTCTACAAGATAGACAGTCTTATGCGATATAGAAACCACCAATAAGCAGATCTGAAGGGTTCACGTGCAATTCCCCGTTCAGATGCTCCAGGCAGATGTGAGTGAAGATTTGGCAGCCAGTGACAGAATTGCGGCGAGTTTCGGGGTTGAAGCATCAAAGGCACTGCTGATCAGGCCGCTTGGCGACGCCGCGCTTTCCGTCGTCTACCTTGATCGCTTTTACGAAGACGGCGCCGCCCCGGTCTTCCTGTCGCCCGACGACGCGTTTCTGGTCACGCTGTATCTCGTCGATGTCGATCATTTCGACGTCTGGCCCGATAGGCCCGCCGCACCATTGAAGAGGTATCCCAAGGGCTCGACCTGCCTGATCAATCTGAAGGATGGCGCCGCAATTTCGGTTCGCGGGCGTTTCGAAGCGCTGGCGTTCCATATCCCGAGCGCGCATCTTGCCGAGCTTACGGACGAAGCAGGCGAGCCGCTGGTCGATAATCTTGCAACCTGCCGCGGGATTGACGATCAGGTTATCCGCAATCTTGGTGCAGCTCTTATACCAATGTTCGATATGCCGGACGAGGTGCGGGATACGCTGCTTCCGCATATCGGGCTGGCGTTCAACGCGCATCTCGCGCATCGCTACGGGCGGTCGCCAATTCAGCGCCTCCCGGCTTCTGGCCGGCTATCTGCCACTCAGGAAAAGCGCGTCAAGGCGTACATGGCTGCAAATTTGTCACGCGACGTGCATCTCGATGAGATCGCCGATGCGAGCGGGCTTTCTACGGATGCGCTGATGACCGGTTTCAGGAAGACGACTGGGCAGTCGGTGGAAGAATGGCTTTCATCAAACCGGATGACGAGGGCGCGGTCTGTATTGATCAAGACCGATGAAAACATCGCCGGGGTGGCTGGAGCATGCGGTTTTCTGGACACGGGCGCATTCGTTGAATTTTTTTCAAAGGCTGCAGGAATGACGCCAGCCGAATGGCGCTTGCGCAACCGGCATTGAAACGCGCCTGGGGCGATCAGTCCGGCGCCGTCGCGATCACCGACGCGTCTACCGGCCATCGTCCCCCTCCAGACGCGCCGTGTCGGTGTCTTGTTTGGGATTGACGCTTGGGCCGAAACAATTCCCGGACGCGGCGGGATGACTGCCGCATCCGGGCTGCCAGCTCAGGCTTTGACGAAAGCGAGCAGATCAGCGTTCAAAACATCGGCATTGACTGTCAGCATGCCATGCGCGAAGCCGGGGTAGGTTTTCATCGTGCCGTTTTTCAACAGCTTGATGGCCTTGTGCGCAGCGTCTGCGATCGGCACGATCTGGTCGTCTTCACCATGCAGCACCAGCACCGGCACGCTGATCGCCTTCAGGTCTTCGGTCTGGTCGGTTTCCGAAAATGCCTTGATGCCATCGTAATGTGCCTTGGCGCTGCCCATCATGCCCTGACGCCACCAATTCTGGATAACGCCTTCCAGTACCGTGGCATCGTCGCGGTTGAAGCCGTAGAATGGCCCGGCTGGAACATCGCGAAAGAACTGCGCCCGGTTGGCGGCAAGCGCTGAACGGAAACCATCGAAGACCTCGATCGGCAGCCCTTCAGGATTGGCGGCGGTCTTCAGCATCAAAGGCGGTACGGCTGAGACGAGGACAGCCTTGGCGACGCGGCCTGCCGGTTCGCCGTGCTTGGCAACATAGCGTGCAACCTCGCCGCCGCCTGTCGAGTGCCCGATATGGACGGCATTCTTCAGGTCGAGCGCCTCGACGACAGCAAAGGCATCGGCGGCGTAATGGTCCATGTCGTGACCATCGGACACCTGCGCCGAACGGCCGTGCCCGCGGCGGTCGTGGGCAACGACGCGATAGCCCTTGGCCAGGAAAAACAGCATCTGCGCATCCCAGTCGTCGGATGAGAGCGGCCAGCCGTGATGGAACACGATCGGTTGCGCATCCTTCGGACCCCAGTCCTTATAAAAGATTTCGGTGCCGTCTGTGGTGGTGACGAAGCCCATGGTGTTGTCTCCTGTATGTGCCTGTGTGGCGGTTGCAGCGAAGGTGGAACGGATGGGAAGTGCGATGCCAGCGGCAAGGATTGCGCCGGCACGAAGCGTGTTGCGTCGGCTGATCGAAAAGGTCTTTTCAGTCATGGCGGCTCCTGCCAGGTTGAATGAGGTCGTTGCGGTAAGCGTCTGTCTGTGCAGTGATATTAAACCGGCCGTATCTACCAAGTAATTGCAATAAAAGTCTCTATTCAATTGCGAAATTCGCAATTCTCTGCTCTTGGGGCTTTTCGGTTCAGTTTGCCTTGCCGGGCTTGTTGATCGACAAAAGGTGCCGAACGACGGGTTTTTCTGCGCCGCTGTGAAAAGCCAGGACTTTGCTCTGCAGGTCGGCATCTGCATGCGAGACCCGCTTATGCTGCCGCAGGTGTTCTGCCCAGGATTCGACCATGAACCACTCGGTGATCTTTTCAGGATCGGCGGAATCCTCGGTAACACCCCAACCGTAGGCGCCATCGCGCCGTCGCTCGGATGACATGTCGTTGAGGGCATGCAGGAACTTCGTCCGGTTGTGCTTCTCCACATGGTAGTCGATCAGGATCAACACAGGTCCACGGTCGTTTGCCACCGGTTCGGCGAGGAGGGGCTCCGGCCAATGATTGGACGACACCAGATCGGCCTCGCCGGACGGAAGCTTGATCCGGTGCATGATGAAACCTGCGACAAGCAGTCCGGCTGCTCCGATCAGCAAAGTACTGGGTACGCCCACAGCTTCGCCGATTGCACCCCATCCAAGGCTGCCCGCTGTCATCGCGCCGTTAAAAACGGTCAGATAGACGGCAAGACCACGGCCACGGACCCAATTCGGCAGGACAGCTTGCGCTGCACCGTTGAGGGTGGTCAGCGCAGTGATCCACGACGCGCCGAGGAATAGAAGGATAACAACTGCCAGCCACTGCGGCGGCGCCTGCGATAACAAAGCCATGACAACGGCAGTCACGATAGCCGAGCCCAGAAGCAGCCCGTCAGAATCGAACCGCTGCCGGAGTTTGGGCATGATCAGCGCGCCACCGATGGCGCCCGCACCAACCGAGCCAAGCAGCAGTCCGTAAAAGCTTGCATCCCCGCCCAGGAGCTGACGGGCAACGAGCGGAAGAAGCGCCCAGACCGCGCTTGCAAAGGCAAAGAAGATCGCAGCCCGCAAAAGCACGACATGCAGCGGTTTGCTGGCGCGGGTGTATCGCAGTCCAGCCCGGAACGCGCCGAAAAAATTCTCCGACAATGCATCATCGGCATTTTTGGCACGCGGCCACCAGACCAGCGCCGCGATGACCAGAATGTAGCTGGCAACATCTGCACCGTAGGTAACGGCTGCGCCGAAAGCAGCCAGCAGCAGGCCGCCCACCGCAGGGCCGATCGAACGCGCGATATTGATGCCGAGGGAATTCAAGGCGACCGCCCCCTTCACGTCCTCACGCGGTACCAGCTCCGGCACGATCGCCTGCCATGTCGGCCCCATCAGGGCCGCTCCAATGCCGCCCAGAAACGTCAACCCGATCAATGCGCTGACCGAAAGCATACCCATGTAGGATAGTGTCATCAGCGATATGCTGACGCTTGCGAGCAGGAGCTGGATGGCGATCAGGAACTTGCGACGGTCAAGAATATCCGAGAGGACGCCCGCCGGGATCGCCAGAAGGAAGATCGGCAGGGTGCCCGCCGCTTGAACCATGGCGACGGCCGCCGGGGCGGCCGAAAGATCGGTCATCAACCACGAACTGGCCACGTCGCGCATGAAGCTACCGGTATTGCCGAGCACCGTTGCCGCCCAAAGGACAGCGAAGACAGGCTGGCGGAGCGGCGCGAAACTGCCGCCCGACGACTTTGCGGCACTCATTTGCCTGCTCCCTTGGTGAGGTCGATCGCTGCGACAATAACGAAGGCACCAGCAAGGCCGAGATGTTCGAAAAAGGCGTTGGTTGCCATCATCCGGTCCATGCCGGGCGGCAACTCCCAAAAGCGCAGTGCAATAAAGGTTGCCAGAAGTGTAAAGCCGGCAAGCGCAAGTGCCCCTGCCCAGCGGCCGATGCCGGAGACTACCATCGCCGAGGCTGTAAGTTCGAACACAATGACCGCAATGGCAAAGAAGGCGGTTGGATGAAGACCGAAATGGTCCATCTCGGCCATCGCGCCGGTGAAGTCGACGATCTTTGTCAGCGGCCCCTGAATATAGGCTGCACAAAGGGCGAGAAGCGCCACAGTCCGCGTGGCGGGCGCAGCAACGAGTTCTGTTAGAAACACGCGCCCGCGGTTCAGGGGGAGAGGGTGGTTGGTCATCTTTGCTCCTGCGATCTGAGCCGTATGGCTTGACTGGCTTCGAGTGGTTTGATGCGCGGATTGTGACCGGGATTCACAACGCCAACAATTGCATTAAAAATCCAGATTTAATTGCGATTTTCGCAACATTAAACGAGGCCGCTTTTGACGGAGGCGATTTTTTGATGTTGGACGGGCAGCCGAATTCTGCTGCCTGTCCAATATCAGTAAAGTCGGCTCTAGACCGCCCAGCACGAGCATCCGAGCGCGCCAAAAAAGCCTTTGAGATCGCCGATCGGCAGCGTCGATGTCCAGGCGCTGGCGTGGTCGTGGCTGTGGACACCGCAGGCGCTGGCACATCCGCATGTGGCAATCGCCGTGCGGCGCAGCGAATTCAATCCCGCCCCCTGGGGTTCCCCCCAAGCGGCATAGCCGCCAAAGGTGCGCACGGGTGACCAGTCCGGCATGGCGGGGGGGACGTCGTTCTCGTCAAGTGCCTTGAAATCCCCGGCACCGTAGACGATCTTGCCGCCGATCATGGTCAACTGCGAGGACAGGAACGAAATCTCGTCTTCTGCGCAGGCGAAGAAATCCCTGTCCGGCACCATCAGGTCAGCGAACTGGCCCTTTTCGATGCGGCCCTTCTTGCCTTCCTCGTTGGAGAACCAGGTGACTTTTTCCGTCCACATGCGCAGCGCCGTTTCGCGGTCGAGGCAGTTGGCGCGCGGATAGAGCTGCATGCCACCAACCGTCTTTCCGGTCACCATCCAGGCAAGGGAAACCCACGGATTGTAAGAGGCGACACGTGTCGCATCCGTACCTGCGGAGACGTTGACGCCCTTTTCAAGCATGCGCGCGATTGGCGGCGTGGCTTCAGCCACACCATGACCGTAACGCTCGACAAAATACTCGCCCTGATAGGCCATGCGGTGCTGTGTGGCGATGCCGCCGCCGAGCGCCGCGATCCGGTCGATCGAGCGGTCCGAGATGGTTTCGGCATGATCGAAGAACCAGTTGAGACCGTCGAGCGGGATATCCTTGTTGACCTTCTCGAACACGTCGAGCGAACGGGAGATGGTCTCGTCGTAGGTGGCGTGCATCCGCCAGGGCCAGCGGTTTTCGGCAAGCACGCGAACCACCTCCTCGAGTTCTCCTTCCATCTCAGGCGCCATCTCGGGCCTTGGCTGACGGAAATCCTCGAAGTCTGCGGCCGAAAAGACCAGCATTTCGCCAGCACCGTTGTGCCGGAAGTAGTCGTTGCCCTGCTTGTATTTGACCGACTGCGTCCAGTTGAGGAAGTCCTGCTTTTCTTCCTTCGGTTTCTGCGTGAAGAGATTGTAGGCGAGGCGCACCGTCAGCTGATCCTCGTCGGAAAGCTTCTGAATGACCGCATAGTCGTCCGGGTAGTTCTGGAAGCCGCCGCCCGCGTCGATCACGCCGGTGATGCCCAGCCGGTTGAGTTCGCGCATGAAGTGCCGGGTGGAATTGACCTGGTATTCGAACGGGAGCTTGGGTCCTTTGGACAGAGTCGAATAGAGGATGCCAGCATTCGGCTTGGCCAAGAGAAGGCCCGTCGGATTGCCGTTCGCATCACGGGTAATTTCACCACCCGGCGGGTTTGGCGTTTCCCTGGTATAACCGACGGCGCGAAGGGCGGCGCCATTCAAAAGCGCCCGGTCATAAAGGTGGAGCAGGAAGACCGGAGTGTCGGGCGCTATGGCATTGATCTCGTCGATCGTCGGCAGGCGTTTTTCAGCAAACTGGTGCTCGGTAAAGCCGCCGACCACACGAACCCACTGCGGTGCGGGCGTGATCGCGACCTGCCGCTTCAGCATGTCCATCGCATCGGCGAGCGAGCGGACGCCATCCCAGCGAAGTTCCATGTTGAAGTTGAGACCGCCGCGCACGACGTGGGTGTGGTTGTCTATCAGGCCAGGCAGGACGCGTTTGCCCTTGAGGTCGATGATTTTCGTGTCCGGCCCGGCAAGCGCCATGACGTCGCGGTCGGTCCCCACCTCCAGGAACAGGCCGTCTTTGACGGCGACTGCAGTGGCGTTCGGATTTGCGCGATCAAGCGTCGTGACCAGTCCGTTGTGAAAGACGATGTCTGCGTGCATGGAAGCGGCTCCGGTCGAGATTGGATCGGCGGCATTGGCCGTTGAAAACAGATTTGAAAAGGCGAGGCTCGATGCAGCGCCTAAGAATGTGCGGCGCGTCGCCATCAGATTTTCCTCGAGGTCGGATCTTCGGGGGAGGTGGTTGCTGCAACCGCCTTCACGCCGCCCTTCGGGAGGTGACCGAACACGTGAGGCTTGACCTGGTGAAGCCAGGAAATGGCAGCTGGTTCGCGGTTCCAGAGGGTCTTTGCCAGAGGCACGATCTGCTCGCCGAGTAGAATACCCAGCAGGCCGACCAGCGCGATGACGGGCGGAGCGGGTGAGCGAACGTTGAGAAGCCCGTAGATGATCCCGACGAGAAGGCCGACTGCAACGGAGAGAAGGTAAATTTTCATCTGGAGGTTCCTTGTCAAAAAGGTTGCCCCACCCGGTGTTCCGGGCAGGGCATCTTCAGATCAGATGGCGGCCGGGTTCGGGCCGATGCGCTTGCCGTGGCTGACGCGCTCAGAACCGCCGTGGACGTGGGTGACCGCGTAATCGATACCCATGCCGTAAGCGCCGGAATGTTCCTTCACCAGCGCGGTGACTGCATCATAGGTTTCCTTGCGTGCCCAGTCGCGCTGCCATTCGAGCAGAACCTGCTGCCAGGTGACCGGAACCACACCCGCCTGCACCATGCGGTCCATCGCATATTTGTGCGCATCGACAGACGTGCCGCCGGAGGCATCCGCAACCATATAGATTTCGTAGTCGGTGTCGTGCATGCAGGAGAGCGCAAAGGTCGTGTTGCACACCTCGGTCCAAAGGCCTGCAACGACGATCTTCTTGCGGCCGTCTGCTGCGTGCTTGGCAAGCGCATCGCGAACGTTCTGGTCATCCCACGAGTTCATCGAGGTGCGCTCGAGGATGTCGTTGCTGGGAACGACAGCCAGCAATTCCGGGAAGGTGTTGCCCGAGAAACTATCCGTCTCGACCGTGGTGATTGTGGTCGGGATGTTGAAGATCTTCGCGGCCTTGGCAAGACCGACGACGTTGTTCTTCAAAACCTGGCGGTCGATCGACTGAACGCCGAAGGCCATCTGTGGCTGCTGGTCGATGAAGATGATCTGGCTGTTCTGCGGGGTCAGGACCTGAAGCTTGTTGGACATCTCGTGTTTCCTTTGATTGGATTGAAGACAGGCAATGAAGGAGTGGGGGCGGCAGGTCTTGCACGTTATGCCGCCCTATTGTTGGAAAGTGACCTCAGGCAGCGAGCGGCGTCAGCCCGGCCTCGATCTGGTCACGATACGGCTCGTATCGGGCCGGCAGTTTCAGGACCTCGCCGAGGTGCGCTGTGTCTTCGTCGCGGTTAAAACCGGGTTCGTTCGTGGCGATTTCAAACAGCACGCCGCCAGGTGTCCGGAAGTAGATGGCCCAGAAATAGTCACGGTCGATGACAGGAGTGACCTGGTAACCGGTATCCATCAGGGCCTTGCGCACTTCGAGCTGCTTGGCGCGGTTCTCGACTGCAAACGCGATGTGATGCACCGACCCTGCGCCCTGCCTTGCGAAAGGAACCTTCGGGAGGGCCTCGAGATCGATGACGTCCGCACCATTGCCGCCGGGCATGACGAAGCGGGTGACAGTACCATCGGTCTCGGTGCGCTGGTAGCCCATGAACGCGAGCAGTTCGGACGTGGCAGCGATATCATGCAGCCGAAACGTGGCCCCTGAAAAACCCCGGATCCCGGCACTTTCGTCGATGCCGCCGCCAATCCAGGCCTTGCGGCCATCGTTTTGCGCTTCGATCAAGGCAAATCCTTCGCCGTCCGGGCCGCTGAACCGCAGGCGGTCGGCACCAAAGACGGTGTCGGCTTGCAGGTTGCCGGCTGCGTTTGACGACAGGCGGTCCTGCCAGAAGGTGAGGGAGCCTTTGGGAATTGCGAACTGCGTTTCGCTGACTTCGCCAACGCCTTTGCGGCCGCGCATCACATCGGGGAATGGGAAATAGGTCATCACGGTGCCGGGCGTTCCTGCCTCATCGCCGTAGTAAAGGTGGTAGACGTTGGGGTCGTCGAAGTTCACGGTCTTCTTCACACGGCGCAGGCCAAGAGTGTCCGTGAAGAACGTGTTGTTCTGGCGCGCATCCGATGCCATCGACGTGATGTGATGCAGTCCCTTGATATCCTTGATCATGATGTTTGCCTTCCGCGGCTGATTTCGTTTCTGCTGTGATTGGAAATTATGCCGATTGATACGACGTCACAATTGCAATAATAATTGCCAATGAATTGCTCAGGATGAAATAATAATGAACGACTACAAGGCCCTTCGAACCTTTCTGCTGGCCGCCGAAAAGCGGAACTTCGCGCAGGTCGCGCGTGAGTTGAACATGACGCCCGCAGCCGTTACGCGGGCGATTGCCGCCCTGGAGGAGGACCTTGGCGTGCAACTCTTTGTGCGAACCACGCGTCAGGTGTCGTTGACAACGGACGGTGCGATCTTTGCTGCCCAGGTCCAACCGGCGGTGAAAGCGATCGACGATGCGCGCAAAGACGCGATGAACACCCACAAGGCGGATCATGGCCGGCTGCGGATCAGTGCGCCGACCTGGTTCGGCCAGCAGGTCTTGCCACCCATTCTCTCTGCATTCAGGGACAGTCATCCGAAGATCAGCTTCGAAATCTCGCTGGCGGACGGGCTCGTGAACATCATCGAAGACGATTATGATCTGGCAATCCGCATTTCCGCAGAACCCTCCGACAAGTTCACGATCTGGCGCAAGATCAGCATCGTTGACCGTATTCTCGTCGCAGCACCGGGGAGCCGTTTTTCCGACATGACGCATCCGAACGCACTGAACCCTGACGATTGCCTTGCCTATAGCGGCCAAAGCAAACGGGAGCACTGGACGCTGTCGGACGGGAGTGGAAGCGCCAGCATCTCAGCCGGCCGCGCCTTCAGCGCCAACAGTGGCGAACTGCTGGCAAGCATGGCGGCCGACGGGGTTGGCGTTGCCATGTTGCCGAAGTTCCATGTGGCCGAACATCTGCGGACCGGAAGGCTCGTCCACGTCCTAAACGACTGGTCGCCGCCACCCTTGTGGTTGACGCTCTACTATCCTCCATATCAGGCGCTGCCGCCACGCATCGCCTCGTTCTCGAAGTTTTTCGAACAACAAGTCCCGGCGTTCATGTCGGCGATGGGGTGAGTTTTGCCGATAAAGCGCCGGTGCCGCTAACGTACAATTTTCTCCGAAAGGATAGACGGCACCTCGTGGCGCGGTTTCTTGGCGCGGTTTCTTGGGGCGTTTCAACGGCGTGGCAAACCGTGCGACCGTGGCCGCTCAGGTGAGGGCAGCCGCCAAACCGCGTGTGCGATGACCTCAGCCGGCAAGCGTTGGGGCTTGCTGTAGCTCGCGTTTGAGCGGTCGAAGCGGGAAAGCGCATCCCCAAACACGCAAGGGGCCGTGAAACACCTGTCCGGCGGCGAGGCGTGCGGCGCAAATCCACGCAGCACACCCCGGAGATCCCGAACTGCTGCGGCTGAATCCGAAGCAAGACGTGTTGCGCTTTGACTGCTGAGCGAGGCGCATATTTTTTGCCATCAGTCTTATGTATAAATCCTGTGTTGATTTTAGATCTGAGTTTTATCATACTGTATTCTAGGGTGTATATTTCAATATTTGAAGTATATTGTTGATTGTTGATTGCTGGGTGAATGTATGCGCGTCTTCTCAGATGATAACCTGGAGGTGATACATCGGCCAGGCTCATCTCCGTATCTTCTTATCACCTTTAACGAGATGGAAATGAAGGCGAACGGCAGCCGGTATTGGGGACAGCGGTTTTGCGATAAAGCTGACATTTCGGTGCTTGGCTTCATCAGCCGCCGGCCAAACTGGTTTCCGGCGGCGAGCATCGTCAAGGCTGTCGAGGCGGCAGCGCCTATCCTTCACGCTGCACCGGAGCGTGTCCTCTACGGGCACTCGCAAGGCGGCTATGCGGCGTTGCGCTACAGGCGGCGGTTCAACGCCAATGTTGCCATCGCTTTTTGCCCGCAGGTCTCGATCGATCCGAAGGCCGTTCCTTTCGACGGCCGGTTTGCACGCCATTTCTCGGCCGGCCTCCACGCCGGTATGGGGATCGCCCCGGATCACGCAGCCGGCCGCGCCTATCTCTTCTTCGATCCGTTCCATGCTGTCGATCACAGCCACGCGGTTCGCATCGCTGCCCTGCAGAACAAGACCCATCTTGTGCCGGTTCACATGACCGGTCATGGCACCGTTCGGGCCTTCACCGGGACGGCGCGCGCACTGTCGCTGATCGAGGCCTGCCGCGAAGACGACCGTCCCGGTCTGCGCGCTCTGGCCCGGGCTGCCCGGGTGACGGCGCCGATGCGCCCCTATCAGATCGCTGTCACGGCGATCGCCCGCCATCGGGGCTGGGCAGACCAATTTCATGCGCATTTCGGCTCGGCTTTCTCTTCGGTGGAGCGGGCGAACTTTCTCTACCATCGGGCCAACCGCCACATTCGCGACGGCGAACTCGCGGCCGCACGGACCTTGCTTTTGGACGCTATGACGTGCCAGCCGGACAATCTCGGCTTCGCCAGGCGGCTGGCAGAGCTGAACGGCCGCATCGCGCGTGTCCCCAAGGAGAATGGGACAACGCATGTGTGATTTGAATTTTTCCGAGCCTATCCGTGAATACGGCTTTTGACGGCGGCGGTCGGCCGCAAGTCTAACCTGCGGGGCTGGTTCGCCGCTCGCGCAGGCTCGCTAAGCGGGCACTGGTCCTGAATGCGAAGATCAAACCAGATCGCGTGATCGCTCTGACGCGATCTGGTTCGGGTGTAGTGTTCAGGCGTGCGCGCTGCGTGAAGCGGTGAGGGCTTCGATCTCCAGATTGACGTAAGGGGCAAGGTCGGCGCGGGCCATTGCCATGTGCAGGTTGGCATTCACGAACCCGGCGGGCGTTCCGCAATCGAAGGTGCGGCCACGGAACTCGAACGGCCTGATCGTCTGCTCGCCCATCAGCGCGATCATGGCATCGGTCAGCTGGATTTCGCCACCGGCGCCAGGAGACTGCTTTTCCAGCAGATCAAAGATTTCCGGCTGAAGGATGTAACGTCCGGAAATGAACAGGTTGCTCGGCGCTGTGCCCGGCGCCGGCTTTTCCACAAGACCCGTCACAACCGGTCCGTCACCCGTCGGCTTGAGGGACACGATACCGAATTTGTGGGCCTCTTCTGGCGCGCATCTTTCCACCGCGACCACGTTGCCCCCATGACGGTCATGGAGGTCCATCATCGATGTCAGGCATGGTACGTGATCAACCATCAGCATGTCGGGCAGCAGGACGGCAAAGGGCTCGTCACCGATCACCTGGCGCGCCGTCCATACCGCGTGTCCCAGGCCGCGCGCCTGCTGCTGGCGGACGAAGGAAATGCTGCCAGTGGCCGGTG
The DNA here is from genome assembly GCF_033447125.1 of Rhizobium sp. PL01. Lineage (NCBI taxonomy): Bacteria > Pseudomonadati > Pseudomonadota > Alphaproteobacteria > Hyphomicrobiales > Rhizobiaceae > Rhizobium > Rhizobium sp. PL01. Next base: position 201,347 of record NZ_JAWQUM010000007.1, read on the forward strand.
TGCTCTGGGCCATACGCTCTGCCAAGGCATGCTTGCCGGCATTGCGCAGGCAGACGTCGATTTCAAAGGCGTGATCAAAATAGTCTTCGATCGCACCCTTCATCCGCCCGGTGACGATGACGATGTGCTCTATCCCGGATGCGAAGGCCTCCGCGACGATATAGTCGAGGATTGGCCGATCGACGATGGGCAGCAACTCCTTGGGAACGCTCTTGGTTGCCGGCAGCATCCGTGTTCCAAAACCGGCGGCGGGGATGATGGCCTTGCGGACTGTCGTGTGCATGTCGGGAGGCTCCAGTTCAAGCGATCTTGTGCGTGGGTTGTCATCGATAGGGTTGATCGACCCTGTTTTGGCCGAGGCCGTTTCCGCGTTCCTCAAGACGCGCCGTTAAAGCGCCTGCTCGAGAAGGGCGGGGCTCTCGGTCATCGCGGCATCGAGTTTCTTCCGCAAAAGCGCGCGATAGAGTTTGACATGTTCGCGCGCGCAACCGAGGTGATCGAAGGGTTGCCGCATGGATATCCTCAGCTGATCCCAGGTTTGGCTGTCGCTCAACGCCTCGACCATACGATCCGCGAGATCCTGGCCGCTGCCTGCGCGAAAATGCAGGCCGTCTTTTCCCTCACGCACCTTCTCGGCCATCCCGCCAATATCCGAGCAGATCATTGGCCTGCGATGGAGGAGGGCCTCCTGGATCACGATGGGTGAATTTTCCCACCAGACAGATGGCACAACCACCCAGTCGACAGAACGCATCAGCCGGGGCACGTCCGCATTCTGGTAGGCGCCATAGAAACGCACGCGGGGGCCAGCGTCTGAAATGAGTTTCCTCATCCGTTCCTGGAATGCCACCGGCTGCCGTTCGAGGTTGCCGCCGAAGATCATCAGGCAGGAATCCTCGCCCCATATCTCGTTGGGGATGCGCGAAACCGCGTCAATCAGGATGTCGACACCCTTGAACGGCGTCATCTGCCCGAAATAGGCAAAGCGGTTGCGGCGCGGGTTGAGACCGTGCAACTCCCGCGCGGGCACAGCCGCTTCCACGGCGATCCCGTTTTCGATCACGCAGAGCTTGTCCTTTTCGATGCCCCACGCCGCGTAGCGGTCCGCCAGAAACCGGCTGGGGGAGACGAAAGCGTCGGCCAGGCTCAGCATCCCGCGCGCAAACAACTCCCGCTTCAAGAAGCGCGAGACGGGAATATCGGGAAAACAGCCATGGCAGGCGACAGGGGATGCTGTTTCGCAGAGCTGGCCGGACGGCTTCACCATCTGCCCGTGATTGTGGCAGATCGACAGATATTCGTGGAACGTGACGAGTATGGCCGCGTGTGGAAATGCCTCTCTCAGCGCGTAGAGCGCTTCAAGGCCGATGCCGAGCACATGATGGAAATGCACGACATGGGGCCTGAGATCGCGCGCGAAACGCAAAAGGTCCCGGCTGAGCGCCTGTGTATCACCGTTGGACAAAAAGAAGTGGTCGTAGTCGTCCGCGTGGAACAGCAATTCGTCTTCGGCAAGTCGAAGGCTCATCAGCGCGGATGCGGCATGCCGCGGCACGGGATTGCCGATCCTTGCCAGATACACCGATTCCACGTTCGGCATTGCGTTCAGGCCACGATGCAGGTTGTGAGATGCGATTTCCGCTCCGCCGAGTGACAGTGTCGGGTGCGCATGCGAGATCACAAGGACACGAAGTTTCTCGTTCATGCGGGCCTCTTTTCCAGATTTTGTTCAACCGCAGGGACTGACAACCATTGGCTTTTGAAGATCTGCCGATCGATCTCGTCCACCAGTGCTGCCTGTGCCGGACTATCCCCGTCGCGGGCGTCGTCGCTGCCCCACATTTGCACCGATGGCAGCAAGTAGGCGTCGATGCCGGACCGGCTGAGACGCAGGCCGAGATCCAGGCCTTTTTCCTGGGTGCCCAGATAACCGGCGCAAAAGCCGCTGGCGCGCGACAGGACGGCGCGCGGCATGATGCAGCACTCCAGCGAGGCCGCGGCAATACGGGTCAGCTTCATACCGGTAACCGCTTTGAGCGGATATCCGGTGTAGCGGCCGACAACCGGTTGGTCGCAGTTGTCGTCATCGATCCAGCTTCCCGCCCAGCGAACGGAATGATCCTCGTAGGCCAGGACCGGAGAGACGATGCTTGCTTTCAGGGTCGCGGTCGTGGCCACCAGTTTGCCGTACCAGCCTGCCCCGTGCGGGATCAGCGCGGCGGAGAGCGACACGACCGTTTCACAGGTGAGTGCCTGCGTGCCGGCTTCGAGCATGTCGTAGACGTCGCCTGTTCCCTTCGCCGATACCAACCTCAACGAAAGCCGATAGAACCGCGCGATTTCCTTGAAGCGGGTGGCCTGCCTGCGAAACCGCTCAGCAGGCATGGCGATCACGATCGGTGCGTGCCGGGTTTCCGGATCAAGCGCGAGCAAGGCAAGCAGCGGGAAAATGTCCTCATCACTCTCCCCGGCGCCGATGATGATCGGCACACCGGTTTCCTGATCGAAAGGGCCGGCATCCAGGATTGTGTCTATGACCGGTGCTAGCCTGACGGAAACCTTGAGAAACGGGACAATTTGCGCGTCGACGATCGCCGGAAGCGCACAGGTGCCGGGATCAATGGAGCCGATCTGGCGCAACGCCGCCAAGCGTGCCGGCAGCCGCGCTGGTCTCACCGGGAAAAATGCACGGCGTGAATCGCGCAGTGTCAGTTCGACGTAAAGAGGGCTCCCATGATCTTCACTCCGCAGGTGGGCCTGGGCGATAAAGCCATGGGCGTGCTGTTCCCCCCGCAGGTTTGACGAAAAGTGCTGCTGGTCGTTGATACTGTCCGTCACATCGGGACGATCGAAGCGCGTCCAGCGTTCGTCGAGCCTTGCCATGGCATGGCGCCGACGCAGTGTGACCGTCGTGACGTGGCCCTCAGGGTCATAAAGCCAGCCGCAGATCAGCAGGTTTTCGCCGTCGGCCTCAAACGTCGTGTCTATTCCCATCCGGACGGGAAACGGCAGGCCGGAGACGGTTTCTTTGCCCTCAAAGCTGTTGGCGGCTGCTCGCAGCGACAAAAGCACATCCGGCGTCCCGTGGGTCCGCAGCAGGATCGAGCGGATGTGCTCGGGTGTTTCCAGTGGGGCTGCGATGCGCTTTCGCGGGTGCAGGGCAATATGGCGCCAACCGGCGCGCCCGCGAAAGACCAGACCTTCGATCTCGTGAGCGCGGGAAGCCTGGCCGGCCTCGAGAAGGCCGATAAACCCGGAAGCACCATCGGGAGCGTCCTGGCGGGCAAAGGTAGCGATGCCGCACTCCGCGACCACCGGTGTTGCACCGCCGACCACAAACATCCGGCAAGGGCCGGGTGCCATGCCGCGGCTCCAACCCTGCAGAAACGTCGCCCCATCATGGCTTTCACCAATCAATTCAATGAAGCCATCGCTTGCCTGGGCTGCCTGCAAAAGTGCTGTAACGGTCAGAAGTCTGCGGCGGCTCATGTCGCCGCCCATCAAAACGTCGACGAGCCGGTTGATGACGGAAGCTGACTGAGGGCCCGCCGTTTCAACCACCAGGGCGCCTGCTTCCTCCGCGCTGGCAAGCCGGGGCGCAAAGATGGAGCGTGCGCCCGTCTCCTCTTGTCCCAAACGCACCGTGGCCATGGCGAGGTCCATGCCCTCTATCGGCAGAAGCGCTGCGAATCCGTGCTTGGCCCGGGGCGAGGGCGCGCTCAATCGCCATTCAAAGACAAACGCGCTTCGCGTTCCCGCATCATCCTCACCGGCGGTGACCACCACGTCGCCGGCAGTGGCATGGCCGAGGCCGATGATCAGCATGGTTGCCTCGTCGACGCGGCAGCCGATCACTCGTCCGGAGCGCATCGCCCGGCTCGCCCCGTGTTTGCCGACCGTGGGGCTGGCACCTGTGGGAGATTGTTCTGTAACCAGCACGCCTTACCCTTTCTGGATCAGATCCTGATAATCGAAGCAAGGCTGGCGCCCGCGGTAAATCCCACAAGAACGAACAGCAGCAGCAGCAAGGGCTTCAAATCGCCGTTCGTCCGCTTTCGAAGCGTATTCAGGCTCTTCTCCATCCCTGCAACAACCCCATCCAGCCGCATCAGGTGAACATCGAGATCATTCAGCCGTTGGCCGATATCCACCCTGAGGCTTTCGACAGCGTTGCTGACGTCGGTCAGGCTGGTGGTTTCGGGCGTGTCGGCATCGACCTCTGATGTGCGCTGCAACGAGCGCTGGGAGACCTGCAATTGCCGTTGCGCCGCCATCAGCACGTCGAGCTTGTCTAGGACTTTCGCCAGCGGGGCGGCGATGAGAGCTTCGGCCGCCTGCTCGTTTGGCCGGGGAACGCGCAAGGCCTGCTCGATACCGCTTCCATTTCGCGCGACAACGACGATGTCGTTGGCACGCGACTGGACAGGATCCGGCAATGTGATTTCGAATGCGTGTTTGCCATCGCCAATACCGTTGCGCCGCAGGTCGGGACGATTGCGATCGGCAACAGCCTCTGCAATCACCTTGCCATCGAGCAGGGCACGGATCGTCAGCCGCTGGTCCGGCGTCATCGGGTCGAATGCCCAACCGAAAATTATCCCCATGTCGATAGCATCCACCCGGCCGTTCATCGGCTTAGCGTTGTCCTGTTCGGATGCGGCATCTGGTCGTTCCGCGGGATTGGCCATGAGGTCTCCTATGCCTGAACCTGTGCGGTTTCGAGCCGTTTGAGGTAGCGGCGGGCGGTTGTGTCGATGTCGTCGGGCTTGCGCGCATTTTCGGAGAATTGGCGCAGCAGTTTTGGCTGTTCCAATATGGTGCGCATCGCCGTGGCGAGCGCCCGGGCATCGTTGGGTGGTACAGTCAGGCCGTTGACACCGTGTTCGATCATTTCAGCCATTCCCCCGATATTGCTGGTGATGACCGGACGGCCCTGAGCCTGGGCCTCCTGAATGACCAAGGGCGCGTTTTCCCACCAGACGGAAGGAACGATGGTGCAATCGACTGCGGCCACCAGATCGCTGATATCCTCGCGTCGATAAGGCCCCCGGCGATGCACAGATGCCGAGGTTTCGGCAAACCGCCGATCGATCTCCTCGACGAAGGCCTCGCTCTGGAACGGCGCGCCGCCATGAACACGCAGCTCGAAATCAAGACCATCGGCGAGAAGCTGACGCGCAGCATCAAGCAATACGGTTATCCCCTTCCAGGGATTGAGATTTCCGAAATATCCGAAGACCGGCCTCCCGCTCTCGAGCAACGCTCTTCGAGCGCCGGTATCTCGGGCGGGGATACCATTGGGAATGACGCTGATCTTATCTGCGTCCAATCCCCACCGCACGAAGCGCTCCCGTAAAAAGGCGCTTGGCGAGACGAAGTGATCAACCGTGCTCAAGAGGGCCTTCAGATGGTTTTCGCGCAAGGCAAAGCGGTCGAGCGGAATGTCCTTGAAACAGCTGTGGCAGCGATCCGGGCTGGCCTGGTGACACAGTTCCTTGCTGCCGGTGCGCACCATCAGGCCGTCGTGATGGCAAATGGGGTAGTAGTCATGGAGCGTCATGACAATCTTGCAGTGGGGCAAGGTACGTCGGACAATGTGTGGGAACTCAGCGCCAAGCAGCAGCAGGTGGTGGAGGTGAACCACATCCGGCCGGAAATCGCGCAGCAACTCCGTTATGTCGGGGACAATGCCATAGAGGTCGATCTGGCTCATGAAGAAGTGATCGAAATGTCCGGACCACAAAAGGATCTCATCTCCAGCCGCACCGATGCTTTGAAAGCTCGTGCCCGGTCGGGCTTCGCGATGGATCTGGTTGGTGGCGCCGAGAAACAGGGCTTCATGCCCCGCCCGCTGATAGGCGCGAAACAGGTCATGGGCGAATATCTCCGTTCCACCCGGGTGGAGGGATGGATGGTTGTGGGCTGCAACCAGAATCCGCTTGCTCATCGACCATTTCCCCGGCGTTTCGCCACGATGAAGTCCTGATGGTGGCTCGCGTTGCTGCCGCGCCAATGGCCAAGCGACTTGAGGGCGATGGAGAGGCCCGCCCGTTCAAGCGCCTTGTTCAGAAAACCGTCTTCGAAGCCGATCGCGGCAAGCGGTGGCTGATTGGGGACGAACCAGCATGGACTTTCGCCATAGCGGCGGAAAGCCAGACGTGGATCGCGCCGCCCGTGTTCGTTTGCCGTCGCGATCCGGTCGACCACGAACGCGGTCATGAACAGGCGTCCGCCGGGCGACAGGATCCTGCGGACCTCGGCGAGATAGACAAGCACCTCCATGGGCGGCAGATGCGTGACCACGGATGTCATGATGACAAAGTCGAAATGATGATCGGGAAAGGGAAGCCTCAACGCCTTCCCGCTGATCTTGCCGTCCGGATTGTAGAGTTCGTGCGCGATGTCCAATCGCTGGAAGGCAAAATTGGGGTAGGCAGGCGTGATCGTCCGCCGGCACCAGTCGATGCCGTCCTCAACGGGATCGATACCGTCGTAGCGGCCGGTCTGCGGATCGAGATACTGGGTCAGCGGTACGGCCATCCGGCCGATGCCGCACCCAATGTCGAGCACGCGGCTGTCTTCGCGCAGGCCGCCGATGCGAATGAAGTGGCCGAGAAATTCCGCTCCTATCGCGCGGAAATCACCGTCTCCGACGAAGGCGTTGTTGGGTTCCGGTTGCGGCAGAAAACGATTGCCGTGCACGGATTCAAGGAGCCAGCGAACCCGGTCTTCATCAATCAACCGGGGCAACTTGGGCGCGCGCAGGAGGACCGCTTCCGTCACGCTGCGTTCCTTTTCCGGATTTTGACACCTGCGGAAGCGGGCCGATCCTGGTCTCTACCGCGTTGGTTTTCCATCAGGTCGGTGATGTCGCTCTCCCAGCGCTGTGTGTGCAACCATGAATTGTATTGACTTGCAACGCCGCGCATATAGTCCTGGCTGCGGCGGATCGAGCGCCGCTCGAAGTGATACAGGCTCGCTGCCGGCTCATAGGTTATCTGAAGCCCGAGGCGACGGATCTTGAGGCACAGGTCGCTGTCCTCATAGTCGCCGATCACGTAGTCTTCGGTGTACCCGCCAACGCGCTCATAGGTTTCCCTGCGTGTCACAAGACAGGCGCCGGTGACGCCTGGAACGTCGCGGGCAAGTTGGGCTGGCGCGTAGTCGCCAGGCATGCCCTTGTAAAAATGGTGGTTCAACCAGATTCCGCGCTGGTCGCGGCCGAAGTACAGTCCGGCATGTTGCAGCGATCCGTCTTCAAAGATCAGTTTCGGGCCGACGGCCCCCACCGTCTCGCTTTGAAGCAGCGTCCGAGACAACACTTGCAGCCAGCCTGGCGCTCTCGGCACGACATCCGAATTCAGCATGACCAGGACGGCGCCGCGTGCAAAACGTGCGCCGGCATTGCAGGCACGCGCATAGCCGCTGTTGCGGTTCATCACGACCAGCTTCATCGGCAGTCCATGCAAAAGGTGCAGGCCGCCCAGCAAATGTTCCGTCTCATCCTGGATTTCCGGAGAATCAAGGACGTAGATGACTTCCGCGTTGGCGACGAGCCACGGATCCGTGGCCATTCCCGACAGCTGGAAGCGCAGGAAATCGAGAACCTTGTAGAGGGGCACGACAATCGACACGAGGGGCGTGCTTTTGGGAAGGCTGTAGTCCTTGGTGCAGTCGACCTCTATGGTTTTTCCCAATCGCCGTTCGATGTCTTGCAAGGCGGGGGCGAGAATGGCGCGAAAGGCATCGTCGACGGCATGCTGTGGGGGCACAGCGCGCAGAACATGGTTTCGTTGTGCGGAGGGCTCGAAAGGCTGTGACTTGGGGATCAGCGGCCTGACCGCTCCCGAGGCAAGACGCATCTGAAAGCGCGGTTGCAACAGCGGTCCGGGGGATTGCGCCAGCGGAATAAACGCAATGAAACCGGTCACATCGGTCTTGCTCTTGTCATCCTTGCCTTGCGCCCATGCCGGGAATTTGTAGCTGTTTGCATCGAGCGGCACGGCCGTGCCGTCTTCCTTGACGTAGTCGATGCCGGCGAATGCTGACGTTGGCGCATGAAACCAGCCGCCGGCGAGAAGGCCGCCGTCGAGTGCCAGAGCCAGATCGACCTCTCCCGACGGGTGCATCGACGATTTCGCGATCCGGTTTGCCACCAGCGGCGCGCGAACTTGAAGGTCGATCGCCGTGGCGGCGCCGCTTTCGGGCAGGGTGGCCAGGCTCCGGATGACGACTTCGCGCAGTTCCACCGCCTCACGATTTTTGCTCCACCAACTCAAAAGGCTGGAATGGCGGGGCTTGGCGTCAGCAAGCTGGCGGATGGCGAGGCCATTCTTGCTCAAGAGGACCATGAGAAACAGCGGCGACGGCGCCTCGGCGATGAAATGGCACGATTGCAGGCCGTTTTTCGCGTTGCGTCCAAGGACAAGCCGCACAGTCATGCGCGTGATCGAAGCCGCACCGATTGCGTAAATCGATGTGATGTCGCCCAGGTCCGGATTGACAGCTGTCTCCAGGAGATGACGTCCGGGGGCAATCTGGCAGACGATGCTGGCGGCCTGCGGTTCGGGTACCAGCGCGTGAAGGGCGTCTTCCACCACCATGTTGAAAAGAGGGTCGCCGTTGATGCGAAAGGCGCTTCGCCAAACGGTCAGCAGAGTGTTGACGAACTTGATGCGGGCATCGGGCGCAAGATCCGCGAAAAGAAGGTCCACATCGAGCGGTGCAAGCATGCGCGCCGGCTGCATGACGACGGTCTCCGTGGCGCCGCTGTCCTTGGTGTCAATGCTCACATTCGCGGGCTGCTGTTTTGGTCTCATCGCCCAGAACATGCGTTGTCCTCCGTTGCCAAGCGGCAGCATCATGCTGACGAGCGGTACCGGCGACTGCTCCATCGACAATAAGGAGCGTGTCTTGGCGGGAAGGGCTGGGGGACGGTCCCAGATGATGACAGCCAGCTCAGCACCGAGCCGAAAAATCTTTGCGTTCCTGAAAACGCCGGTGGCGTCTATCGATAAGTCGAACGTCACAGCTGGCCCCTCTGGATCAAAATAGCGCGCCCCACGGGAGGAAGCAGGGCGCGCAGGATTCTGGTTCAATGAACGGTGAAGTAGTTCTCGGGATTGGCATGGATGTCGTTGGCATCGACATTGACCAATGTGAGTGTGTCGCCATGGCCGAGATCCACGATGACGTTTCCGCCAACCTGGGTGACACGCGAGGCCAGGTCTTCTGGCGACGTCACATCAAGACCATTGATGCCCTTGGAGATCTGCAACAGATCCTCGCCGGCCGTAAAGTCGAGGATGACGTCATTCCCGCCGCCGCCATCGAAGACAAAGACGTCATGGCCAGCACCGCCTGCCAGGATGTCATTGCCAGCACCGCCGTCGAGGATGTCGTTGCCGTCGCCGCCATACAGGATGTCGTTGCCCTTGCCGCCGGACAGAAGATCGCTTCCGTGTCCGCCGAACAGGATGTCATTGCCCTTGTCACCATACAGGAGGTCATCGCCCCAGCCGCCGACGAGGGTGTCGTCACCGTTTTCACCGTTCAGCAAGTCGCTGCCTTCGCCACCGAACAGGGTATCGTTTCCCTTTCCGCCAAACAGCAGGTCGTCACCGTCACCACCGAACACGATATCGTGCCCGTTGCCGCCGTTCACGAAATCATCGCCCCCATGGGCGCGAATGAAGTCGTTGAAACGGGAGCCGAACAATGCGTCGTCGTATGCTCCGCCTTCCAATGTGGCCATCTGCCTCTCCTCTTCAGATTGATATGCACGCGTTGTCGGCGCAGGGTGCGACGATCTCGCGCTTTAAATGTGCACTGCAAAAAAAAGTAACGCAAGCACATCTCTGGAGGCAATGGCAGATTTTAAGAAATATATTTCCCGAAATGAGTCTGTGTGGTGTTCCATTTTGGAAATCGCGGGTTTTATGAAGTAAATCCAACCATTTTTACTTTGAAATAACTTCAAAATTTGAAGTAAATTCATCTCAAACGGCTGCAGTGCAGCAATTTAATCCTCCCTGAACGCGCGGTTGAAGCTTTCGAGGACCGGCGAGGTAAGATAGTCGATCGCACGGCGTGACTGATGGATGATCAGCACCTCGGCTGGCATTCCGGGAGATAGGCGGACGTCGGGGTTTGCCTTGAGCGATGCCATGTCGAGTTTGGCGCGTGCGACGAAAAACGCACTGTTTGATTTTTCATCGACGGACTGGTCTGCGGCGACATAGGTGATCGTGCCCTCCATCGGCAGCCGGGAGCGCTGATTATAGGCCGTCAACCGGATTTGCGTATGCGACCCCACGGCGATGCTGTCGATATCGCGCGGATTGACGCGCATCTCGACCAGTAGCGGCTCATTTTCCGGAACGATCTCAAGCAATGGCTGGCCGGGCGTAACGGCGCTGCCAGGGGTGCGCACCAGAATATTGCTGATAATACCCTCCTGCGGAGAGCGGATCAAAAGGCGGCGCAGCACGTCGCGCGAAGCGGTGATCTGCTCTTCGACGTCCGCCAGTTCGATGCGTGCCGTTGTGATTTCTCCAGCAATGGTCGACTGAAACTCGCTTTCGATTCCGGTCAGCCCAAGCTGCGCGCCCGCGCGTGCTTTTTCGGCCTGGGCCTTGCCGCCAGCGAGTTCCCCCCTTTCCCTGGCAAGCTCGCTGAGCTTGGAGTCTATTTCGATAAGCCGCGTGCGCGATGCTGCGCCTTTTTGCACCAGGGTTCCGATCGCCGTCCGCTGTTCGTTGATCAGGCCGATCTGCTGATCGACCGCCTGGGTCTGAATGCTCAGTGATTTTGTCTGCTCGAGGTACTCTTCAATGGTCTTTTTCTGAACCTCGTTGCGGCCGTCTTTGGTCTCGCGCCGCTTTTCGAAAAATACCGTCTCGGCCATGATGGCCTCATCGACGGCAACGGTCTGGGCGTCGCCGAAATTGCTCGGAAAGCGGATGTGCGCCAGGTCGGCCTGCTCGGCTTTCAGTCGAGCCAGTTTCGCAATCAGGCCAATGCGCCGGATTTGCAGCGACTGCAGGCTGGAGCGGGCTCGCGTATCCTCAAGCTCGATCAAGGGCTGCCCGGCGGAAACCGTTTCGCCCTCCTGCACAAGCAGCCGGCTCATCACCCCGCCTTCAAAATGGCTGATGGTCTTACGCTTGGAATCGACGATCACCGTGCCGTTGGCGACGGTCGCGCTGCTGAGGTCAACCGAAAATGCCCAGGTAAAAAAACCACCGAAGGACAGGATGATCGTGGCGAGCCCCGCAATGACAAGACGGCGCAGCGGTGAGCGGCTATCAAATTGATCGAGCTCTACGTCCAAGGAGCCGGCATTCGGCGACACCGGCCGATGCTGCTGGAGACGGCGCTCGGAAAGATCGGGGCGGACCGCAAGGGGCTTTTTCTCCATCATATCGCGGCCACCTCGCGCGGGGATTCGCCCGGGATCGTGGCTGAAATCACAGCCGTTCGCGGTCCAAACTGTGTGATGCGGCCGTTTTCGAGCACGAGGATCTTGTCTGCGACCTGCATGATGGCTGGCCTGTGGGCGATCAGGATGACGATGGCGCCGTCTTCGCGTGCGTGCTGGATCGAGCGGATAAGGGCCCGCTCGCCAATCGCGTCCAGGTTCGCGTTCGGCTCGTCGAGCACGATGAGGCGCGGCTTGTTGTAGAGGCAACGCGCCAAAGCGATGCGTTGCCGCTGCCCTCCGGAAAGGGTCAGGTGTCCGTCTCCGACGGGTGTGTCATAACCGAGTGGCAGGCGTCCGATCATCTCGTGGATGTCGGCCAGCCGCGCCGCCTCCAGCACTTTGTACGGGTCGCCATCTGCCATTCGACCAATGTTTTCCCGTATCGTGCCTTCCAGCAGCGACACGGATTGCGGCAGATAGCCGACCACCTGGCCGAACGAACTGCGCTCCCACAGATAGGTGTTGTTGCCGTCGAGAAAGACGCCACCAGTCGTGGGACGCAAGACCCCGACCAAAAGGCGTGCAAGGGTCGATTTGCCGGCAGCGGATGGACCGGCCACGCCCAAGACTTCGCCCGGGGAGAGAGAGAAGGAAATGCCCTTGATAATGGGCACATCCAGCCCCGGGGCTGCGTAGACCAGCTTGTCGACCACGATGTCACCCGATGAATGCGGTGTGGGCATCGTTTGACGGATCGCAAGGTCCGTGGTGAGGGCGGCCTCAAGGCGACGCCATCCCGCGATCGCCAGCACCCATTGCCGCCAGTTGTCGATGAGGGAATCAAAAGGGATCAGCAGGCGCCCGACGAGGATGCTCGACGCCATCATTGCGCCAGGCGTGATGTCCTGCTGCAGCACCAGAAATGCTCCGGCTGCCAGTGTGAAGATCTGGATGGAATAGCGCAGGCTGCGCGTGATCGACGATATCGCCTTGCTCCTCGTCCCACTCGCTTCAAAGGCGCCCAGCGCTTGCAGTTGCAGGACGCGCCAACGGGCCGCAAGCGCCGGCAACATGCCCATAGCCTCGATGGCCTCGGCATGCCGCAGCGATGCACCAATCCTGGACACGGCCTCGATATTTGCCTGGTTCGCCTCCTTGGTGAGTTGGCGTGTCAACATGTCCGTGACCAGTCCGCCGCAAAGGAGCAGAGCGGCGGAGACGGCTCCGATAAGGCCAAAAAGCGGATGCAAAAGGAAAAGGGCGCCAAGGAAAATCGGTGACCAGGCCGCATCGAGGGGGGCACTCACCGCTGACGACGTCAGGAAGCTTCGCAATTCCGAGATGTCGCGCAGCGATTGGGTCGCCCGCGTCAGGCCCTGATCGACCGAAGCCTGAACGGCGGCGGCCAGAATGGGCAGATTGAGCCGGCGCACGAGTGCACCTCCGATCGCCTGAAACGACAGCGCACGGATGAATTCTAGGATGCCGAGCACCACGAGCGCGCCGACGGCCAGGATGGTGAGCATCGAAAGCGTTTCCATGCTCTGGCTATTGAGCACCCTGTCGTGCACTTGCAGCATGAACAGCGGCATCGTCAGTTGTAATATATTGAGACACACACTCAACCCCGCTGCGTAAAGCAATCCGAGCAAGAATACGCGCTTTGCTTGCAAGATAAGCAACCTTGGGTTGTTGTTATATTTGCTTTCGCCAACTTTTTCCTTGAGAAGTGTCCCATTTTGAACGGTATCACGCATGGCGATTTGCCTCGAGTTAACGTTATATCGATCTGTTCGATGGCAGATTCGTTTATAACTGTGCCGAAGTGTAGTATTGCTTCAGCCAATCTGGCACATAACGGAGTGCTTGTGCAAGATCATGGTAATTGAAGGCAATGAGCGTATTTAAATATTACTTCAATTTTTGAAGTAATTTCCGATGCGGAGAGTAAAATGAAAGAAGACAATATGCTCAATTTGCCTGTTGAGTTGAATGGTGACCTGAGAATTCGAGAAGATCTGACGGGGCAGGCAGGTCCTGGCCGCCCTCAGGATGCTGAGTTTGGTGACCTCCAGCAGGTGACATATTTCGAGCTTGCTCGCCTCATGGAGCGTGCGAGCCGACGGTTTTCGGGCCTCATTCGCGCGGAGCTGACCAAGCTGCGCGTCGACGATATTGGGCCGGCGCAGGCGATGATTCTGCTGGCCATCGGCGATTCCGAACTTTCCGTCGCCGAGCTTCTGGATCGTGGGCACTATGTCGGGTCTAACGTTTCCTATTATCTGAAGCAGCTTGGCGATGGAGACTACATTGATCGCGTTGCCTCCCAGCGTGACAAGCGGTCCGCGCGAATCAAATTGACAGAGAAGGGACGGCGGCTCAGGGCAAATCTGCGCGACGCGGCGACGGCCTATGAGCGTGCGGTCAATCGTGGCGACCAGGAGCAGCGGATGCTCGAGACAGCCTTCCAGACGCTACACCAGCTCGAACTGGCCTGGGGCAGCTCTTCGCGGTACGGCGGCTAAGCGGTGCGGGGTGCTGTAGGCCCGGAAATGGTGGACTAGACGCGATGCACGTTGCGTTTGTCCATAGACGGGGTTTTGGTCAGTTCGCTGCCTTGGCCGCTCAGCTCGCGCAGGCGGGCAATGAGGTCACCCTCATCACCGAAACCATAGACCAGAAGATCCCATCCGTTCGCGTCGTGCGGCATCGAGCGGAACCAGGTCCGCGCGCAAATCCGCATATGGCCCGGCACATGGGGACCCCCGATCACCATGTGCGTATCGGCCATCGCGTCGCCGAAACGATCGATGCCATGGTCCGGCAAGGGTTGGTGCCCGACGTCGTCGTTGGCCATATCGGTTGGGGAAGCATGATGTTCTTGAAGGACGTGCTGCCGCGGGTGCCCGCATTGGGATATTGCGAGTTCTTCTACCGGTCGCAAGGGGCTGATGTCGGCTTCTTACCCGACGATCAGCCCGATCTGGAGACGCGCAAGAGGCTGAGGCTGCGCAACATCGCGCAGCTCCTGTCTCTTGAGGCTCTTGAGGCCGGCATTAGCCCCACCCATTGGCAGAGAAGTCTCTACCCTGCAGACGCGCAGGAGCGCATCTCGGTGTGTCACGAAGGGATCGATACGGTGCGGTTTCGGCCCAACCCGGCAGCTTCGGTCGCGCTTGCGGACGGACGTGTTCTTCGTGCCGGTGGCCCGCCCATTGTCACCTTTGCCGCACGCGATCTTGAGCCGTATCGCGGATTTCCCCAGGTCTTGGAGGCTGCTGCCAAGGTTGTGCGCCAGCGACCCGATGCGTTGTTCGTTTTCGTCGGCGCAGATGGCGTCAGTTACGGTGTGCCGCCGCCCGGTGGTGGCGCGTGGAAGGATCATCTTCTCACATCGCTGGATATACCGCCGGACAATATCCTGTTTCCCGGCGCGGTGCCGCATTCGGTTTTGCGGCAGATTTTCCAGATTTCCGCCGCGCACCTTTACCTGACCTATCCGTTTGTCTTGTCCTGGTCGATGTTGGAGGCGATGGCATGCGGAGCCCTGATCATCGGATCGGATACCGCGCCTGTCCGGGAGGTTATACGCTCCGGCCGCAACGGCCTGTTGGTGCCGTTCTTCGACACGGACGCGCTTGCAGAGGCCGTTCTCGGCGCCCTGAACAATCCGGAAGGCCATTTGGCAATGCGCGCTGCGGCGCGCCGGACGGTCGAGAGGCGCTTCCGCCTGACGGATTGCCTTGAATATCAGCAAGGGCTGCTTGAAAAACTGGCTGGAAGACCGCTTCTCCGTAACAGTTCTATAAGTTGATGCATATTACTTCGTAATTTGAAGTATATGTGGACTATATTTATTTGAAATTATTAAAATTCCCCATTGTGCACCGCAATGTTAGTTGCTAGCCTTATCGTTGAGCGCGCCGAATGCTTAGATTAATCATTTGTTTAACCGGCGTATTTGTTTTTGTTTCGACATAATTCTTCAGGGGTCTTGCGTGCAAGGATTGATGTCTTCCGCCATTGGGAAACGACTGGTGACCAGAAAGCTGATCGCGGCATCGGACCGGGATCGATCCTGCTTCGAGGGAAGCGAAATCGAGCATCTGGTCCTGTACCCCGAGGTGATTGGTCATTCTGTTGCGACATTGCAGAATGCCTTTCCGTTGATCGCGGTCGCCTTTTCAGACGAAGGTGAAGCGGATCTTCAAGAGCGCCTGGCGGCTCTTGGGGCCCTGGGGACGGTTCCCCCGATTGCCGTTCAGCGCCTTGATCCCGCCAACACGTCGGACAGTTTCCCACTTCTTCGGTCATTGACCGAGGGCGGCGTCGGCCGGATCGCACGGTACAGTGCTTCCATTACCTCGGAGCTTGCCCTTTTGCGGCGCGAACGCGAGACGCTGCTGGAAAACTACCGGGCGCTCGAAGATGCGTTCCAGGCGAAAAGCTGGGAGCCGGTTTCCGAGATTTTTTCCCACGATCCTTATTCCGATCCCAAGGACGAGGGGATCGGACAGCTGCTTGCTACCGCTTTTGTCGAGCAACTGCTGCCGGTCTCCAGTCTTGGCGTGGCAGGCTTTGCGCTTCACCTGCACGCGGTGCCCAGGATCAGCGGCGAGCTTGTCGTCGCATTAAGCTACCTCGAGAGCGGCGAAGGGGTAGCCGAGTGGATCGTGCCCCATGCGCAACTCGTCGCGAACTGGAATTTCTTCTCGCTGCCACGGGCTTGTGGCGGCGGCGCGCGCACGCTTAGGCTGCGAATTTCCTCGGCAGGCCCAGAGACTGTCGGCCTTTCGCTCGGCTATCCGATCGCCGGCGCGCGCTATTCGGCGCGCTCGGAGCTTCCGCATCCGGATCTCGATCTGCGCCCGTTGGCATTCAAGGTGTTTACGGGGTTGCCGGGCGTGAAGCCCGCCATAACGCCCAACATGATCGCGCCGACCGGCCTGCTCGAAGGCCAGTACACTGTCGACTACCGCCTGCCAGTCGACGTGTTGAGCCAGATCGTGGACGTTTCGGTCACACCAATGGTTCCGGAATTCCAGACCGTGCGCTTTCTTGAGCACGAGCATGCCATCGCCTGTCACCCGTTGCAGAGCGGTATAACGGCAGGCGCGGTCAGTCGTGCTATTGAGCCCGGAACGATATCGTTTTCGGCGAATGCCGTTATCGATCATCCAGAGGGTCGGCCCGCGGCAGTCGCCTTTTTGCTTGCGCCCGCGAATTCGAATGCGCGCTCGGAAGTGGCCGAGCTTGCGCGAAAGGGGACTGCCAAACCATCGGCATTCTTCAGCGGATGGCGCGAAGTCACCTCCAGTCAGGTCGTCAACATCAATATCCAGATGGACGAGCCGGTGCGCGGCCCGATGGATCTGATCATCCTCAGCCGTGCAGTCACGGATTCAGTCGATTTTTCCTGGCTCAAGGTGTCCGGCTTCAGGCTGGTCAAACAATCGACGGAGGCCATTGATGTCCGCTAACAGGGAATCCATGGACCTGATCGCCGTGGCGATGCCGCTTTACGGTCACGCGGCACTCGCCCTGGAGGCGATCGAGTCGGTGCTTGCATCAAACCTGAGCACCTGCAGGCTCATCATCGTCGTATCGGTCGACGGCGATCCACGGCATGAGACATTCGATCAACTGTTGCTCTATGCAGCGGCCCATCCGTTTATCCATGTCCTGTTCGGTCAAAACGCCGGCCCGGGCGGCGCGCGCAATCGCGCCATCGATTTCGTTGTCGAACACTTCGCCGAGGCGAAGGCCGTTTATTTCCTCGACGCCGACAATCGCATTCTTCCCGGTACCATCGAGACGCTTTACCGGCAGCTCGTCTCCAGCGGTTGCGGCTGGGTCTATACGAACATCGACACCTTTTCGGTCAGTTGGCGCGCCCATTACGGCAACCAGTATTCGCGACTGGTCCACTGCATCACGGACAATATCTGCGATACGGGATCAATGATCTCGATCGACGTTTTTCACGATGGCGTCCGCTTCAACGATGACAGGCAGAACGGTTTCGAGGATTGGGAGTTCTGGCTGTCCTGCATAGAGCACGGTTTCGTCGGCACGCCTTGCCACGATACCGTCTTCGAATACAGATTGCGGGCCGAGAGCCGCTTCAAGGAAGCCAACCGCGACCGTGCCACGTCGGTAAGTTTCCTGCGCAAGCGCCACATGCCGTTGTTCCAACGCCCGATGCTGGTGGATTTCGAGCACGAGGACTGCCCGCGCTACCTGTTTGCGCGAACGGAAGATACGGCGATCTCGTTTTTTACCGATCCCACCAAGCAACCGGCGATGCTTCGCCTCGACGACATTATCCCGGCATTCTGGGGTAATATCGGCGAGCCCGACAATGAACATTTCCCGCCTTTCATGGTTGCCGGAAGTGGCGCGGCACTCGACCTTCTGCGGCGTTCACGCATGCTGCCGAACGTGCTTGCCCATCTCGAGCGCATGAGCGAGACCAGCAACGTCGTCTTCGTCCAGCTTGCCAACGATGCCGCCCAGCGGAAGATCGAGCCGATCGTTCATGGACCGGGTGCTCAAAAAATCGGCCCCGCCGATCTCGTTTTCCTGTCGACCCGGCTCGTCCAGGAGGTGGTCCAGAACAATGCCGTGGACTGGTTCGCCTCGATCGCAAGCCAGCAGGTGTGGCCGACATCGGCCGTTCTGAAAGTGCGCTTTCCTTTTCCAAGAAGCCTGCCGCGCCGCGCGCTGAGCACGCCCCAGCAGGTGATGATCAATTGCCTCAACGCGATTGCCACCAGCCCGCTTCGCGAGACGGCGGGCAGGCGGTGGACCTGGCGTCCCGCACGGCTCGTGCCCTACACGGAGCTGCACAAGGCGCTGCGCAAGGACGTCGGCGGATCGCCGGTCCTGCCGCTCGGGCATAACGATGGCAAACGGACGGTGGCACTGCTGGTGCCGAACGCATCGTTCGGCGGTGCCGAAAAAGTGGTTTACGCGGCTGCCCGGGAATTGAAGGCAGCGGGTTACGAGACCCATCTCTTCGTGCTCGGCACCTCCCGGATGGACGTGATCGATGAATTCGATTCCTGCTTCGACTACATTCACTTCTGGGAGGCGGGAATTCCGGCCTGGGGAGGATCGGGTTCTTTCCTCGGACAGGATTTTATCGCCGAGGGGCATTCGGTCGATTGGGAGGCGTTGAAGGGACAGCTTTCCGGCTTCGATCTCGTCATCAACAACCACGTGATGGCCGTGCATCCGCTCATCGCGCGACTGCGCTCCGAAGGGACGCGCACGGCCTGCTATCTTCACGTCGTGGACAATACGATCTTCAAGCGGCCGGCAGGCCAGCCGTTCGCAGCGATCGCCCACGAGCACTGCTACGATGCCTTCCTGACCTGCTCCGAGCAACTCAAGATCTATCTGCACAGCTACGGCGTCCCGCACGAAAAAGTCTTTGCCGTTCCCAACGGTGCAAGTTTCTCGGTACCGCCCAAGGCCCTGGCGGAGGTTCTCGCCGTCCGGCGGATCGAACGCAAGGATGACCGGTTGCGGCTTCTTTACATGGGCCGGCTCGATCAGCAGAAAGGGATCGACCGGCTGGCGGCAGCGCTCGCCATACTGCGGGCCTCCAATGTCGATTTTGACGCCCGGGCCATCGGAGGAGAAATCCTCGCCGATTCCAAGGGGTCCTGGAGCGAACGGCTGAAGGACCTGGGCGTCGACGTGCGCCCCCCCGTCTTTGCAAGCAAGGACCTGATCAAGGCGCTTGGCTGGGCAGACGTTCTTGTCATGCCCTCGCGGTGGGAAGGCGCGCCGCTGATGATTGCCGAGGCGCAGCAGCTCGGCTGCGTGCCCATCGCCACTGCGGTCGGGGCCGTGGATGAGCTTATTTCCGACGGCGAGGACGGCATCCTCATCCATGCGGCTTCCGATCCTCAGGTGGTGAGGGAGATGGCGCGCATCATCGAAGAGGTTGCGCGCAATCGCGAGATGCTCGCCCCGCTCATGGAGGGCTGCATCAGGACCGCTGCACACCGCTCATGGGCTGCGTCGTTCTCGGATTTCATCTCGTGGAGCGATCGGTCCGTGAAAAATTCGTCCCTGTCCCGCGCCGCGGTCTTTCGCGAGCAAGCGGTGGCAAATCCCGTGGTTGCGGCAATTGGCTGATTGCCGGGCCGCTCCTTTGAAACAGAAAGGTCTAGTCGAATGCGTCCGCGAATTCTCGTGACGGGTATCCCTGGTCACTACACACGTCTTGTCAATGGCGCCCAAGGCTTGTCCGTCTCCTATGCCGAGCGGCAGACGCAGCCGGAAACGAAAGACGAGTTTCTGCTGGAGATGCGCAACATCAGCAATACCGGGAACTACCTCATCGGCGAGGGTGCCCTGCGTGCGCTCGCGCCGCATGCAAAGCAGGTTCCCTTCTGGCACCTCTACAATTTAAGCAAGAGCGGCAGCGGGTTCGACGAATTCAACGCCAACTTCGACATCTGCGTCTTCACGTGCGCAAACCTCTTGCGCAAGGGGCTGTCCGCCGACGCCGAGGCGGATGTGCTGAGCCGGCTCAACATGCCGATCGTCATGCTGGGCATCGGCCTGCAGAACCGCAAGGACCTTGAAAACAATCTTCCCGAGGGAACGAAGCGGCTTTTGGCCGTCTTGAAGGAGCGTGAACACTATTTCCTCACACGCGGCTACGAGTCGGCCGGCTTCCTGAAGGACCAGGGCTTCTCCTTCGTGCGCCCGACCGGTTGCCCCTCCGTCTATTTCATGCCGGACAACATGCGCCGGTCGATGAAGAAGCTGCCGAACGTAGAGATCGGCAAGGCGCGGACCATATTTTCAGGCTATCTTGGCGGAAATCAGGATGCGATCCTCGATGCGAATGCACTGGCGCCGCGCGATACAGTGCCGCAATACGTGGTACAGGACGAGTTCCTCCACTTCGACATGAAGGTGGAGCCCAACGATGAGGGACGGGTCTATGATTCCTCATCGGGCCTGATGATCGGCGATGTCGCCTATCCCGGCACGGAGCGCGAAAAGCAGCGGTTCGAGGTGCGTACCTTCTTCGACAACAATCAGTGGCGCGCCTGGGCCTCGTCGATGGACTTCAATTTTGGCCGTCGTTTCCATGGCTCGATCATTGCCATGCAGGCAGCCGTGCCAAGCCTGATGGTGGCAGTGGACGACCGCATGCGCGAGATGCTGGGCTTCACCGGCCTGCCGGCCGTCGATATCACGGATGTCGATAAAGCCGAGAACCGCGCCGAGTTCGTGGCCGATCATCTGGCCAAGCTCAACACCACCGAACTTGTCGACCGGTATTCCGACCGTGAGCGCGCCTTCCGCACCACGCTTCGTGAAATCGGCATCGGTCTCTAGCGGCCGAACGGCCACCACTCTTCGGTTCAAAGGACAGTTATGCGTATCTTGCTCACAGGAATTCCATCCTACTTGCAGCGGACGATTGCGGACGTCTCCGGCACGACCGTTATCCATCGGCCGTATTTCGACGAAATCAGGACGAAAAAGGATCTGCTTTCGCAGGTCAGGAAGATTGCCAACACCGGTAACTATCTCATCGGCGAAGGAGCGGCTGCGAGCCTGCGCGGCCACGACGTCACCTATCTGCCGTTCTGGCATCTCGCCAACAATCGGGACTCGAACGCGCTCTACGAGCAAGTGAACCGCGAATTCGATCTATGCGTCTTTGCCGCCGCAAATCTGCTGCGTCCGGGCTATTCCGCCGATCTCGAAGCGGAAATCTTCGCGAAGCTGAACATGCCGGTTGTGGTGATGGGCATCGGCATCCAGCGGAAGGAAGGCCTCAAGGAGCACCTGCCGGCCGGCACGCTCAAGTTCCTGGAAGTGCTGCGCAGCAAGGAGAGTTTCTTCCTCACACGCGGCTATTTCACCGCCGAATTCCTCAGGGAACAGGGGATGAAGTTCGTCAAGCCGACGGGTTGCCCGTCGCTCTACTTCTCGCCGGACGACATGAAGCGCTCGCTTTCGGCGCTTGCCAATCCGGGACTTGCGGAAGCCCAGAAGATCGCCTTCGGCGGCTATCTCGGCAGCGTTGCCGATACAATCGTCGATGCCCATGCGCTGCTCAAGCCCGACAGCGTCGCAAGCTATGTCCTTCAGGACGAGGTGGTGGCCTACAACCTCTCTTTGACCGGAGACGACAATCAGGTCGTCTATGACCGGTCGAGCGCGCGCATTACGGGCGGGACGGACTACAAGCATTCGGAGAAATGGCAGCGCAAACACGAACTTCTGGTCTATTTCGATACCAATCAGTGGCGCGGAGCGATGTCCGGGCGCGATCTGTGTTTCGGCCGCCGCTTCCATGGCTGCATCATCGGCATGCAGGCCGGGACGCCTGCGCTCATGATCGCAGTCGACGACCGCATGCGGGAGATGCTGGAATTCGTTGGCTTCCCCTATATCGAGGCGTCCACCTGGAACAGGGAGGCGGACAAGCGCACCTATCTCGCCAACTTCCTCGGTAAGATCGACACGCAGGCCGTGATTGACCGCTATTGCGCCTGCGAGGCGAATTTCCGCAGCGCGTTGGGTCAGATCGGACTTTGAGCGGATGACGGCGGTGGCGCAGACACATGCGCCGCTTGCTTGCGTGCTGGCGGTGTTTTGGGCCTTTGTCCAAGCGCTGCCGGCGGGCGCCGACGATGTGCTCCCCGATCGCATCGGTATCAACCGGGTCAACCTGGCCTGGCTTTCGCGCGCCGATCAGGAGCGCGTCCTGACGGAAATCGCGGCAAGTGGCATCACCCATGTCCGGCTTTCGCTGTCGAGGCCGGTGGACAAAAGCATCGATGCGCTCGATATGGCGGACCGGCTGGGGCTAAAGATCCTTCTCGAAATTCAGCTCGGCAACAAGGATTATTACCCAGCGGATGCGCGTCCCCGCTCCGGTTTCGGCCGCATCTGGGATGTTCAGCGGCTTTCGGATCTTGACCTTGATCTTTACCGCGCGCAGCTGCGCTCGGCGCTTGCCCGTATTGATGGCATGGGGATCCGTATCGACGCCGTCGAGCCCGGAAACGAAATCAACTACAGCGCCTACAATGGCGACCTCGCCGTCTACGAAAAACCCGGGCGGCGGACACCGCGCACCGTTTCAGATGTTGCAAATCGCGCGGCCTTTGGGCACGGGCTCGACGCATATGTCGGCGCTGTTCGTATTACCCGGGAGGAATTGCAAGCGACGGCCCATAGCCGCGACGCGCTTTTGATCTCGGCAGGTCTCTCCGATGTCAGCACTGGCGAAGCCGACCACCGTGGCATGGAGCGGCTCGACCCTGGCGCGTTCCTTTCACTCTTGCGGCAGCGGGGGATGGATGCGCTGGTTGATGGCTACGGTATCCACGTCTACCCGGGGCGCAAGGATGAGGCCGCACTTGCGCGCTATGTGACAACGCTTCTCGACTTCTGCCAGCCTGAAGGAGAGGGCAAGCCATGCTGGGTTACCGAATGGGGCATTGCCAACACCGCAGTTTCCTGCCCGGTCGATGATCGCGAACGAGAAGTGGCGATCCGTGCCGTGCGCCGCACCTTCGCGGAGTTTGCGGATGCGGGAAGACTGAAAGCGGCCTTCTATTATGACTGGGACACGCAGCCGGTCTATAGCGTCTGGCGTTGCGGCGCCTTGAGCCCCGCCGGCGCCGCGGCCACCGATGCGAAGACCGTTGGTGGAGAAGCGAGATGATGGGGGTGGATATTCGTGTCCCCGTATCGAAGACCTGCGCGGCCGCAAAGCGCAAAGCGGTGACGGAAACAGGCGACGCCTGCCGTGGCCAGCTCTGGAGATCCAGAAAGCTCTTGCTTAGGAAAACAGCTCCCGGAACAGCAGGGGGCCAACGTCTTCCTGCGCGAGGGCTGCGCGGTTGGCAGCCCCGCGCAGTGCCTGAAAGTCGTCCTGGTCTCCGATCCTCGTGCCGCCAAGCCGCACCGTCACCAATATCTGGCGCTCTTGCCCAGCTGTGAATGTGGTTTCCTGTACCCGCTGGTGAATGCGCTTGCAGATGCTGCTGGCAATGTCCGGTGTTGTGCCTGGCAGATAGATACCGAGTTCGTCGGAGGCAAGACGGGCAACGAGATCACCGTAGCGCACCGAAGAATGTACAATTTGAACGAGTGATTGAAGCAGCGTATCTGACCATTGCGGACCATAGCGGCGGCCGATCTCGTCGAAATTCGCAACCCTGAGAACGAGCATGACGCCATCCGGGTTTTCCGCCGTGTTCTTGCACCTGCGGTCTATCGCCTGCTCGACCGAGTTCGCGAACGTGTTGGCGCGCAGTGTACCCGTGACCGGATCGTGATGGAGCGCGTGCTGAAGTTCTCTTTGGGTGTCACGAAGCGCTTCGTTGCGCAGGCCGAGGGCCAATTGAAACCGAAATGTAACCACCGCTGATACCAATGCCACTGCGGTTAATTCGAACCAAAACGCGCGTTCGGGAACCAGCAAGCTCAGCACCCAAACGATCGCTGCCGCTCCGGTCGCAGCGGCAAGGGCGCGAAGCGTTGCAATCTTGATATGCGGAACGATTACCGCTTGGTGCGCATGAACTTGCAGAGTCATCGGGATACAAGAGCTTTTTCAGTGGTCGCTATCTTTTGAGGGCCCCGGTGGAAATATCAGGTAAATAAATCGGGTGGCATTTTAGCGATGGCCACGAAGATTTTGATCGTCTCGTCAGCCAGATGGCGTGATATCAGGCTCACACCAATGCACTCGTGATAGGAGCTACCTGCACCTTTCGCGTTAACACTGGGTGAATTTGCTTCTGCCAAATCAAACCGGGGAGGCCGTAGGCTCATTTCCCGTCGGGTGAAAAAGTTACAGGTCACCGCGTAGCCAGGGCCTGGGAACCAACACTTGTGCAAGTCGCTGCGCCCCGACTAAATGCAGCGCTGGATACGTCATCAGCGCCAGCGTCCAAGCCGAAAGGGTAGCCTGGCGCAAGCGCAAAGGTGTGGTGGAAGCCAAGCCTGCAGAGGTTTTCAATCGAGACGCTGAAACAGTCTAGGCACGGAAGCGGTGTGAATTTGTACGCCGCAGGTTCCAATCGGCTGAAGGCGATGCTCGTTGCAATCAGACGGCCTTTCTACTTCAAAAGTCGATTCGGGGCGAAATAGTCCGCATCAAGCCCCAAATCCGTTAGGTCCTTTGGTGGATGCCCGTCGAGGAACACGCTGGCGGCCCAGGCGGAGAGGGCAGGCGAGGTGAGGATGCCGCTGCCTCCCTGGCCCGCCAGCCAGAAAAAAGCGGGATCGCGAGTATCGAAGCCCACGACCTGACGTTTATCAGGTGCAAAGCTGCGCAGCCCAGCCCATTTGTGGGCGACGGTGCGGACCGGAAGGATCGTCGATTGTTCGAGGAAGTGCGCAGTGTATGCGACATCGAGATCTTCCGGTTGGGCGTTACAGGGATCACTCGGCGTGGCGTCGGCAGGGGATACCATCAAGCGACCGGATTCCGGTTTGAAATAGTAGTCCTCCGCCACCTCTGCAACACCCGGTGTGGCGGGAAGATTGTACTCTGCCGGGACATCAACAGTAATCGCGGTACGGCGATGCGGGATAATGCCGAGCGGTGCCAAACCGGCCATCTGAGCCAGGCCGCCGGCCCAAGCGCCTGCGGTATTGACGATGACATGAGCATGGATTTCGCCGTTAGGAGTCGTCAAGCGGAAGCGGCTACCTGCGACGTTATGCTCAATCTCCTGCGGCGCCCTAGGACCAAAACCGCTGCGTGAATTTCCGAATAGTCGCGTTTCCGCCGCTATGCGCGGCGGTCCGATAAGCTCATCGCGTGGTGTACGTTAAGCGTGCTGGCGAAGTCTCTATTGCGGGGTCCGCTCAGCCCGTCCAACCGTTGCTGCGACGTTTAGCGGGGTCGCTTCCTATCTCGCTGAACGTTCAAGCGTGTCGAGAGCAGTGCGGCATCTGCATGGCTGCATTGCACAAAAAATGTTTTCCAAATGGTCAAAAATCGAGCATACTGCCTGCAGCTGATGCATATGGCGGCTTCCTCCCAGTTCCGCCGCAGCAGCTGTTCCCCTCTGGAGGTCAATGATCTCCACACTTTATGGGCCGCGGTTTTACCGTCGGCCCTTTTTTCTTGCTCAAATCAGAGCCTGTGTCTGCAGGGGGGAGTTAGACGGCTTGCTGGCGGTTGCCGACATCGTCAGCCTGCATTGCCCACTCACCAACGAAACCCGCAATCTGATCGATGCTGAAACGCTGTCGCAGATGAAGCCGGATGCTCTGCTGATCAATACTGCTCGCGGCGGCATCATCGATGAGGCCGCACTTTTCGAGGCGCTCCGGAAAAAGCGGATCGGCGGAGCGGCGCTGGACAGTTTCAGTGTCGAACCACCTCCATCCGAAAGCCCGCTTTGGTCGCTCGACAACCTGATCGTCACGCCACGTGTGGCCGGCGTTACCAAAGGTTCGGCCATCCAGATGGCGGAAACCGCTGCCAGACACATTATTTCCGTTCTCAACGGCAACCTGTCCGGTGACGGCGCGACTCAACGCTATCCATTTTCAGCAAAATGCGTCAAAAATTCAGATCCGTTCTGACCACGAAAATGCCCCCTAGAGCTCGTTTTGGCGAAAGTGGCGGCCGTCAGGCCGCCTTTCTCGATGCATCAAACGGAATTTCGACGTCGACGACCAGGGTTGAGACCTGGATACCGCGCTCCAGCTTTACGCTGACCTTGTCGCTATCGACCTGCATGTGCTTGGAGATCGCACGGAGGATTTCGTCGCGCAACTTGGTGACGAGGTCGGAATCGCCGGTCGAGGCGCGGTCATGCGCCAAAAGCACTTGAAGCCGCTCCCGCGCCGCCGGCGCGGATTGCGATTTGGAAAACAAACGGAAAAGATTCATGCCGCTTTCCTTCCGAAGATCTTGCCGAAGAAACCGCGCTTTTCGCCCGGAATGGTGACGGGCAGAACTTCGCCCTTGAGCCTCCGGGCGGCCTCGAAATAGGCCATTGCAGGCGCGCTGCGGCTGTCTGCGAGTGTGACGGGAGCGCCGACATTCGAGGCACGCAGGACATCCGTGCTTTCCGGAATGATGCCGAGAAGAGGGATGGAGAGAATTTCCAGGACGTCGTCGACTTTCAGCATGTCCCCGCGCTCCGCGCGGGCTGAATCATAACGTGTCAGAAGCAGGTGCTTCTCCATCAACTCGCCATTCTCGGCTTTCAGCGTCTTGGAATCAAGCAGACCAATGATGCGGTCGGAATCGCGCACCGAAGAGACCTCCGGATTGGTTACGACAATGGCGACGTCGGCATGACGCATGGCAAGTGTCGCCCCACGTTCGATACCGGCTGGGCTGTCACAGATCACCCAATCAAAGGCACTCTTGAGCGAAGCAATAACCTTTTCAACGCCTTCCGGGGTGAGGTTCTCTTTATCACGGGTCTGCGAAGCGGGGAGGAGGTAGAGCGTCTCTACGCGCTTGTCGCGGATGAGTGCCTGCGTCAATTTGGCTTCACCCTGAATAACATTGACGAGATCGTAGACCACTCGCCTTTCAGCCCCCATGACGAGGTCGAGATTGCGCAGGCCGACGTCAAAATCAACAACGACGACTTTATCGCCCGTCTGTGCGAGTGCAGCGCCCAACGCTGCGGTCGATGTCGTCTTGCCGACGCCGCCCTTGCCAGACGTAACCACGATTACCTTGCCCATATACCTCTCCTGTTTAATAGGAATACGTCTTTGAATTAGCTGAGCGCTTCAGCTTTGATGGTTTCGCCTTCGAGCCAGATCTGGACTGCTTTTCCACGCAACCCCGGCGCCATGTCTTCGGCAGTCAGATAGAAACCATCGATGGCGATCAACTCTGCCTCAAGCTTGCGGCAAAAGATGCGTGCCGAGGAATTGCCCATTGTGCCCGCCATCGCCCGCCCCCGCAGCGCGCCATAAACGTGGATCGATCCACCGGCGACCACTTCGGCGCCGGATGCAACCGAACCGACAATGGTGACGTCTCCCTCAGGATAGAGAAGGGACTGCCCGGAACGCACAGGCTGACTGACGACGATCGACGGCATTGACTTTGCCGGGGTCGGGACGCAGGCGACAATGCTCTCGGCAGGCGTCGCCTTTTCGGCCTGCTCGGCGGCCGGGATTTCGACGTCGGAAGCCGGGCGTCCATCCGTCATCCCGGGTGGCAGGTCCGGCCCGAGCAAGGAAGAGCGAGCGCCTTCGATCCCCATAATTCTCACGTTACGCACGGCCAGCTTACCGACGAGATCGCGCAGTTGTTCCCGAGTGATCTCGAGCGCCTGCACGTCGAGCACAATCGGCCGCCGCAGGAAAAAACCAGCGGACCGGGCAGCAAGATGATCGAGCTGGACAAGCCAGTCGTCGAGCGGCAGTTCAGGTGTCAATGCGAGCGCAAGGAAGGATCGTCCCTTGAGGCGGATCGGTCGGGGTTCGGTTAACACATCATTCAACTTGGTAAATTTTCTGTTGATGCGGTGTAGCGAGGAAATGGTTAATGAAACGTTAACGGCGTGTTGTGGATCATCGTATTCAACGCGCACTTGGGGCGTGATTGGGATCATTAAGGTGCTGAAAATTTATCGCCTTCGCACCACGGCAAGGCGCTAGGTCAGCGATCAGGCACCTGAAGATGGACAGCCTCAAAGCGGGGACAACGTCGTCCACATTCGGTCCTTCGACATCGCATCCGGCCATCACGGCGAAATGCGGAGCGCTGTTCAGCAAAAAATGGAATCAGATCGCACCGCCGCAGGCTTTGCATGCGGAGGGGAAACAATTGGTCCGCGTCTTCTCCCTGCACATTTTTCCAGCGCACGGTCTCCAATTTGCGAGATCGCTCAACCGTATGGTTGACTATTCAAAGC
Source organism: Rhizobium sp. PL01 (assembly GCF_033447125.1). Taxonomy (NCBI): domain Bacteria; kingdom Pseudomonadati; phylum Pseudomonadota; class Alphaproteobacteria; order Hyphomicrobiales; family Rhizobiaceae; genus Rhizobium; species Rhizobium sp. PL01. Next base: position 229,670 of record NZ_JAWQUM010000007.1, read on the forward strand.
CAAGCGCTTATATTCAACCACATGATTGAACAACAAGCATTGCAAATGAATTCCGTCTTTCATGCCTTGGGAGACGCCACCCGCCGCCAGATGCTGCGTGATCTGGCGCGGGGGGAGCGGACGGTGAGTGAACTGGCGGCCCCATTTCCGATTTCGCTGGCGGCGGCGTCGAAGCATATCAAGGTTCTGGAGGGCGCCGGCATGATCCGCCGCGAGGTGCGCGGGCGCACCCATCATTGCCGTCTTGAGCCCAGACCGCTTGCCAGCGCCCATGAGTGGCTGGGCTTTTACCAAAGCTTCTGGACCGATCGCCTGGATGCTCTCGACCGGCTCCTGCGCGCAGAAGACGAAAACCCCAAACCCTGATCACAGCGGCGCCCGCTGTTTGCAGCATAAGGAGACGTCCGATGAACGAGCTTGCCCCCATCGGGTCCTATGGCGTCCTGATCGAGCCTGCCACCCTGAAGATGGAGCGGCTGCTGCCCGGTCCGATCGAGCGGGTCTGGGCTTACCTGACCGAAAGCGATTTGCGCAGCCAGTGGATGGCAGCCGGCGATATGCCGATGAAGATCGATGCACCCTTCGAGTTGATCTGGCGCAACGACACGCTGTCCAATCCGCCCGGCAAGCGGCCGGAGGGCTTTGTCGCGGTTCAGCGTATGCAGAGCCGCATCACCGAGCTAGACGCGCCCCGCAGGCTTGCCATTACATGGGACGGCAGCGGCAGCGTTACCTTCGATCTGGAGCCGAGGGGCAAGGACGTGCTCCTGACCGTCATCCACCGCCGCGTGCCCGACCGCGCAGCCGTTCTGATGTTCGGCGCCGGTTGGCACATGCACCTCGACATTCTTGCCGCCGGGCTGAATGGCCAGGCCACACAGCCGTTCTGGGACGGGTGGACCCGCCTCAGAACAGAATATCACCGGCTCATGCCGGCCTGATGCAACCAGCGCTGTTCAATCCGGTGCCTGCCGGATTGGAAACGCCCAAACCCAACGAAACGGAGACAGCCATGACCAGTCAGAGTTTCACCACCAGCTTTACCGTTGATCAATCGCCGGAAGCCGCCTTTACCGCCATCAACAATGTGCGCGGCTGGTGGTCCGGGGCCATCGATGGCCCGACCGATACACTTGGTAGCGACTTCGACTATCACTTCCAGGATGTCCATCGCTGCCGGATCCGTGTGACCGAACTCACCCCCGGCAAACGCGTGGTCTGGCATGTCCTCAAAAACTATTTCAGCTTCACCGAGGATGAGACCGAGTGGACGGGCACGGACATCATCTTCGATATTTCCCAAAGGGGCACCCAAACCGAAGTCCGGTTTACCCATGAGGGTCTGGTGCCCGAATACGAGTGCTACGACGCCTGTTACCAGGGATGGAGCACCTATATCAACGGCAGCCTGCCGGCGCTGATCAAGACTGGCAAGGGCGATCCCAATAGGGGTGATCCGATGACCGCAGCGGAACAAAAGCTCGCCGGTTAACCCGCCCTTCGGCCGGCTTGCCGTAGCGCGCCGCTTTGCAGCAGGCAGATATCGCCGTAGACTTCGCCGGCACGCGGTCGAACCGCGACACGGCGGGACACAGTTGCCCCGCCGATGCCACCGGAGACGTCCGGCCCATGATTTCAGAAGCATCGCATCCTTCAAACGGAGACACGCAATGACCGCTTCTTCCTATCGCTGGGTCATTGTCGCCGCCGGCGGCCTGCTCGGCTGCCTTGCCACCGGGGCCATGTTTTCGTTGCCGGTCTTTCTCCTGCCGATCTCGCGCGATACCGGCTGGTCGGTCACCGGCATTTCCAGCGCCATGACCATCGGTTTCCTCGCCATGGCGCTCGCCAGCATGATCTGGGGCAGCCTGTCGGATCGCTTCGGTTCCCGTATCATCGTGCTGACCGGGTCGGTGATCCTCACCGCCAGTCTGGCGCTGGCCAGCAGGGCAACATCGCTGATCGAGTTCCAACTGGTCTTTGGCCTTGTCGTCGGTGGCGCTATCGCTGCCATTTTTGCGCCGCTGATGGCCTGCGTGACCGGTTGGTTCGAGACCCGTCGCAGCCTTGCCGTTTCCCTCGTCTCGGCCGGCATGGGCATGGCGCCGATGACCATGTCGCCGCTCGCAGCCTGGCTGGTTTCGGTCTATGACTGGCGACAGTCCATGCTGATCATCGCGGCCCTCGCCGCTGTTATCATGATCCCCACGTCATTTCTCATCCGCAGCCCGCCGGTATCAGCGCACGAAGGCGCAGGCTCCGCCGGCGAAGAAGGGCCGCAGGCGGGTATGACCACGCGACAGGCATTGCGCTCGCCCCAGTTCATCGTTTTGATGCTGACCAATTTCTTCTGCTGTGCCACCCATTCCGGCCCGATCTTCCACACCGTCAGCTATGCCATCACCTGTGGCATCCCGATGATCGCCGCCGTGTCAATCTATAGCGTCGAGGGATTGGCCGGCATGGGCGGCCGCGTCGCCTTCGGTCTTCTCGGAGACCGCTACGGCGCCAAGCGCATCCTGGTCATCGGTCTGCTCATCCAGGCGTTTGGCGCACTCGCCTATGTTTTCGTGCGGGAACTCTCGGCATTCTATGCGGTGGCCGCCCTGTTCGGCTTCATCTATGCGGGGGTCATGCCGCTCTATGCCGTGCTGGCACGCGAAAACTTCCCGCAGCGGATGATGGGCACCGTCATCGGCGGTACGGCGATGGCCGGAAGTCTCGGCATGGCGACCGGTCCCGTCGCCGGTGGCTTGATCTACGATACGTTCGCCACCTATAGCTGGCTCTATATCGGCGCCTGGGGCATCGGCATCGGTGCCTTCCTGATCGCCATGACCTTCCGGCCGTTCCCGAAAGTACAGCCACAGCCAGCCCACGCCTGAAGCCGTTGCAGATGGCGACGAGCGGGGGAGAGCAGGGCGGCTACGATGTGGGCCAACAACGATATGAGTAAACCTCCAAAAAGCTTGAGGCTGTGTTTCGGCATCCGATTCACCTCGCCTTAAGCGCCGACAGATTGTCCATGGCACACCGAAGAAAATCCAGGCTTAGCAACAGGTGAGGCTGCGTCGGCCGGCGCCGAATTCCAAACTGGGAGGCATACCCGTTCTCCGTCCTGCGACCATTTTCATCCTCAAAGCTGGCGTTTCCGGCCGAACTCGGCGAAGATGACTGTTCCGAAAACCGGAACCGGGAGAATACCATGCAGCCTCTACCCCGTAGCGGCGCGGTTGCCGCGCTCATCGCTTCCATTGGCGTTGCACCGGCCTTCGCCGCCTCGCCCGAGCCGGTCAGGGCCGAGCATGGCATGGTTGTCACCGCCCAGCATCTCGCCTCCGATGTTGGCATCGAGGTTTTGAAGAAGGGCGGCAATGCTGTCGATGCGGCGGTTGCCGTCGGCTATGCGCTGGCGGTCGTCTATCCCACCGCCGGCAATATCGGCGGCGGCGGGTTCATGACGATCCGGTTGAAGGACGGCAAGACCACCTTTCTCGATTTCCGCGAACGTGCGCCGCTCGCCGCCACCAAGTCTATGTATCTCGACGGCAAGGGCGAGATCGTCAAAGGCGCCAGCACTGCCGGTTATCTTGCCGTCGGGGTTCCCGGATCCGTCATGGGCCTGGAGACGGCCCGCGAAAAATACGGCACGTTGCCGCGCGAACAATTGCTGGCGCCCGCCATCCGTTTCGCCAAGGACGGTTTCATGCTCGATCAGGGCGACATCGCCTCATTGCAGAATGGTGCGAAGAAGCTGTCGCAGGACAAGGCCGCCGCTGCGATCTTCCTGAAACCAGATGGTAAGGCGTTTTCAATCGGCGAAACGCTGGTCCAGCCGGCGCTGGCGGCGAGCCTAACGCGTATTTCCGAAAGAGGCACCGACGCTTTCTACAAGGGCGCGATTGCCGATGAAATCGTCAAGGCGAGTGCCGCCACCGGCGGCGTTCTCGCCAAGGCGGATTTCGAGCAATATACGGTGCGGGAACTCAAGCCGGTGACCTGTAACTATCGCGGCTACGAGATCGCCTCCTCGCCGCCGCCGAGCTCGGGCGGCGTCATCATCTGCGAGATCCTGAACGTGCTGGAAGGCTATCCGCTGTCTTATCTGGGCTATGGCTCGGCCGAGACGGTCCATGTCATGATCGAAGCCATGCGCCATGCCTATGTCGATCGCAACTCGGCGCTCGGCGACCCGGATTTTGTCGAAAACCCGGTCGAGAAGCTCACAGACAAGGCCTATGCAAAGGAGATCCGCGAGAAGATCAATCCGTTCAAGGCTGGGAATTCCGAGGATCTGATGCCAAAGGGTATGGGTGAAAGCACAGAAACGACCCATTATTCTATCGTAGATGATGACGGCAATGCGGTCGCGGTCACCTATACGCTGAACGGTTCGTTCGGCGCTGGCGTTGTCGCACCTGGAACCGGTATCCTGCTCAACAATGAGATGGACGATTTTACCTCCAAGCCCGGCTCGCCCAATCTCTACGGCCTGGTCCAGGGTGAAGCCAATGCGATTGCGCCGAAGAAGACACCTCTGTCGTCGATGAGCCCGACGATCATCTCCAAGGATGGCAAGCCGTTCATGGTCATCGGCAGCCCCGGCGGCGCCCGCATCATCACCATTACACTGGAAGCGATCATCAACGTCATCGATCACGGCATGAGCATTCAAGAAGCGATCGACGCCCCTCGTATCCATCATCAATGGCTGCCTGACAAGGTCTACATGGAGCCCTTCGCCCTGTCGTCCGATACGCTGAAGCTGCTGACGGAGATGGGGCACGACGTGGCCATCGACCCGAGCTGGCCGATCTGGGGTCAGGCCGCCGGTATCCTTGTCGGTGGCCGCAATCTCGCTGAGATCGAAGAAGGTGGCGGCGCACGCTACAACGGCGCCATGGACAGCCGCGCGACATCGGGCGCAGCACGGGGCTATTGAGAATAGCCCTCGGTGAGCGAGAGGATGGTTTAGTGTGGGAGGAAAGCCCGTTAAGCCACGTGGCCTTCATCGCCTTTTTTCGACGGCGAACCCAGTCACATCCGTCTATAGAAACAGCGGACCATCAAAATACTCGGCGACATCTATCCGCTTCACCATCCGGCTTAGCGCCTGCTCCACCTGGAATTTTCACGCATCGGATCCCCAGATGTGGCGTCAGATTTTCAGACGACACCGGCTTTGCACGGGCGATCCGGCCGATGCTCGATTGCGAGACTCTGAACTTCGCTGACATCGTCCTTTCGGCAGTGTCGCCTTGATGTCGACGGGCGCAGAAACGGATTGTAGGCCCTTTTCATGCGAACGCCGGCAAGGCGATCCCGGTCGAGACGGCCATGGCGGCAGCGCGAATATCGCGGTGATCGGCAGCTGTCAGATGTTTGCGGTGAAGATGGAAGAGGTTGGCGAGCGGGTTTGGGTGAAGATGAAGCGCTGGCATTGTCCTGCCGAGTTGAACCGGATCATACCTTGTTCTCGCCAAGGGGGACGGGAGCAGGCTGATGCCCGCTAACTTGCCGCAAGTGGTAAGGTGGCCGGTGGTGGATGAACCGTAAGAGTGGTTCATACATCGCATTGTGGTTTCGATAAGGTGAGCGTCAATCCTTCCCTATGCGATACAAACTGACGCACTTTTTTGGGTTTTGTGTTCCGCTCAGTTTGCGCAGTTCACAGGGCTCACTGTCGCGCTTCATCAGCCTGTAGGTTCCGCTTTGAATTGACACGTGTCAACACTGCTCCTGCTCCTGCTCCTGCACCGGAACGTGGGCGGGTCTGACGCATCATGCCGCTTTGGAAAGCAGAGCGGATGAACATCAACGAAAAACTCGAGCAACGCACGGTGAAAGCGCCATTCGGTCAGGCGGCACTATTTTTTAAATGCTTTGTAAAGTCGCATAAGCTGCGGCTGATTTCGGCAATCTCTTCAAAGAAGGCGCCATTATAGTCGTTGCGGTAGGTGATGAAGTATTCGAGTTTTGGCAATTCGAATTCGGACTTCATGACGTGAAGGCGCCCATCCTCGACATAGCGGCTGAAAAACGCTTTCGGCAAAATAGTGATACCGAGACCGTAGGCTGCCAGTTCGGCCAGCGCTGCCATATTGTTGCATGAAATTGTCTTGCCGAAGGGCAAGCGAGGGTTGTCGATGACGTCGTGGAGAATAGGCCGCAGCATCGACCCGGCCGATTGAATGAGGAGCGGATATCGCAGCATCTCCTCTTTTGTGAGCACCTCTGTGCCGCTATAGATCTTCGGACTGCACATCCAGACCAACTCGATTTCGCCCAGCCGCATGTTGACGAACTGCGGGTGCTGGGTGATGCGCGGGCATATCACGAAGTCGATCTTGCGCTCGGTCAGCCGGTCTAGAAGGCCCGCCGTCAGATCGATCTCGGGTTCCAGCGAAATTCCCGGGTACCTTTCAAGAATGGTTGCCAGCAGTTCTGGCAGCCAGGAGAGGGCCACCAGGTCGGTAACCCCCAGCCGAAATCGAAAGGGTGGTGCATTCGATGTGCGGGCAGTGAGCGTCAAGCGGTCGTTGAGCCGCAGCATCTGCTCGGCGATGTCGCGGATATCACGCCCTTTGCTGGTCAGGACGGATTGCCGGCTACTGCGATCGAATAACGGAGCAGAGAAACGGCCCTCAAGTTCGCCAATGCGTTTTGAGATGGTCGATTGGGTCACATTCAGGTAGGAGCCAGCCGCTTCGAAGCTGCCAAGCGTCGCGACCCAGTAGATGGCTTCCATCTGTTTTAGCGTGACCATCGGGTCCCATGACTAAAAGCGATTTATTTACAGTAGAAATTATCGCTTTTTTGCCTGGTTTGGCAAGCGTAACCTTCTCCCGAGTTGAGCAGTCGAGGAGATGGCTGCCAAGGAGGACCATATGACGATCGAAGAACACCCGGCGACCACGCAGGTCGCACCCGAACTGGTTTCCGAATTTCGGGGTGTCGCCACCTCCATCATCAGCGACAATATGGCCCGTCTGCCGGGCGCGACCGGAATACTTCCCTATCACAAGGGTGGCCAGCTGGTCGGCACGGCATTAACCGTCAAGACCCGGAACGGAGACAATCTGGCCATTCATGCAGCCCTCAAGATTGCCCGGCGCGGCGATGTCATCGTCGTTGACGGTGGTGGTGATGTGAGCCAGGCGCTGATCGGTGAGATCATTCTCACGCATGCGGAATCGATCGGCGTGGCCGGCTTCGTCCTTGACGGAGCCATCCGCGACGTTGCGGCGATCCGCGCTTCCGACTTGCCCTGCTATGCCCGCGGCGTTACCCACAAGGGTCCTTACAAGAACGGGCCTGGTTCGCTCAACGTACCGGTTTCCATTGGCGGCCTGGTCGTTCATCCCGGAGACCTCGTCGTCGGCGACGATGACGGCATCGTGGCACTCTCACCGAAGGCCGCGCGGGATCTTCTGCCGGCAATACGCGCCCAGGAGGAACGCGAGCGCGTAAAGATCGCGGGATACAAGGAAGCGCGCCTACAGCTCGTAAAGTCCTGACCCCCTATCAAAATTCCATCGACAATGAGGAGAACGTCGTTGAATTTCTGGAAAACCATAGCGGTGGTTACATCAACCACCTTGATTGCACCGTTGAACCCGGCGTTCGCCCAGGACGCAACCGCAGTGACAATCGTCCTGCCGGCCGGGCCGGATCGCCTTGATCCGTGTGAAACGCCGCGTTCGGTGATTGGCCGCATCATCAAGCAGAACGTCGTCGAGACACTTGTCGAGCTTGATTACGACAAGCATACGACGCTGCCGCGTCTCGCTGAGAGTTGGGAACAAACCGCGCCGACCGAATGGGTCTTCAAGTTGCGCCAAGGCATCACTTTCCACGATGGCACGCCGTTCGATGCCAAAGCGGTCATCCATTCACTGGAGCGCACCAATGATCCGGCGCTCACCTGCATTACGCGCACCAAATATCTTGATGGTACCGACATCAAGGCGGCCGAAGTCGACGCGCATACGGTCAAATTCACGACGAAGACAGCCGTTCCCATCCTGCCGACATTGCTGGCGCAGTTGACGATCTCATCGGTGAAGACACCGAAAGGCGAATACACCGCCGATCCGATCGGCACCGGCCCCTACAAATTCGATCATTGGACACAGGGGGAAAATGTCGGTCTCGTGCGAAATGATACCTATTGGGGCGAAAAGCCCGTCATCGACAAGGCAACCTATGTCTGGCGTTCCGAATCTTCGGTGGCGGCTGCGATGGTTGAAACCGGCGAAGCCGATCTGGCTTTCTCGATCGCCCCGCAGGATGCAACGAACCCGGAAACGGACAAGGTCTATCCAAACTCCGATAGCGCGATGTTTCGCCTGTCCGTGGATATTGCGCCGCTCAACGATGTCCGCGTGCGCAAGGCGATTAATCTGGCAATCGACCGCAAGGCCTTTTTGGGTAGCGTCATCAGCGACAAGGCCGAGCTTGCCATGCAGCAGGTCGGGCCGAGCGTGCTGGGCTTCAATGCCAATCTGAAACCCTGGCCCTATGATCCGGACCAGGCGAAGGCACTGCTGGCGCAGGCGAAGGCAGCCGGTGTCGATGTCGATCGTGAGATCCGCATGATCGGCCGTCCGGCGATGTTTGCCAACAGCAATGAATTCGTCGAAGCGGCCGCCGAAATGCTGCGCAGCGTCGGCCTCAATATCAAGCTCGACAATCTTGAGATGACACAGTGGCTGAAGATGGCCAACAAGCCTTTCGCGGAAGATCGTCAACCCAATATTTTTCTGACGATGCACGATAACAACAGCGGCGATGCAGCCTTCACCGCATTCTTCAAGTATCATTCCAACGGTCGTCAGAGTGAGTTGTACGATGCCGACCTTGATGCCCTGATCGTCGATGCAGGTACCCAATCCGGTGAAAAACGCGCTGAAGAGTATAATGAGGTGTTCCGTCGCATCTATGAGGACATCGTCGCCGACGTGCCACTCTTTCATATGGTCAATTATATGCGGGTTGGAAAACGGCTGGACTTTACCCCGACAATCGCAAATGCCGTCGAGCTGCAGCTTGCAAGACTGAAGCTGAAGTGACGGTCAAGGCGGCGGGCGGCTGACGGCCGCCGCCAATCTTAATGGGGCTTGAACCATCGGCGCAGGCTGATTGCGTTCTACCCCGATCCACATCCGGCGGAGGAGGCTGATATGGGTTCATTCATCTTTAAACGGTCGTTGCAGAGTGTGTTTTCTCTGCTTGTCCTGATCGTCCTGGTATTTTTTCTTGCGCGCATGACCGGTTCACCGGCGGACCTCTACCTGCCGCAGGATGCGTCCGCCGAGATCCGCCATCAGTTCAATGAGCAATTCGGTTTCAACGATCCGCTCTATGTCCAGTTCGGCCATTTTCTATGGGGATTGCTACATTTCGACATGGGACAGTCCCTGCAGTTTTCTCGCCCAGCCGTCGATGTCGTGTTGCAGGCTTTCCCAACCACGCTGACGCTCGCCGCCATCACAATGCCGCTGGTTATCATCGTATCGGTGATCACCGGTTCGCTCGCAGCGTTCCGCCCCGGTGGTATTTTCGACCGTTTCGCCAGTTTCATTTCGCTCATCGGCGCAAGCACGCCGAACTTCTGGGTCGCTATTGTCGGTGTGCTGGTCTTTGCTGTGACGCTCAGGGTTTTGCCGACATCCGGTACCGGGACGCCGATGCACTGGATCCTGCCTGTCGCCGTTTTGATGTTGCGGCCGACCGGTGTTCTCGTGCAGGTCGTGCGCACTTCTATGATCACCGCGCTGTCTTCCGCCTACATCAAGACGGCGCGCGCCAAGGGCGTCGGCTCGCGCGCCATCGTGTTTGTCCATGCACTTCGAAACGGACTTCTGCCGGTGATCACGGTGGCGAGCGATCAGGCCGCCGGCATCGTCAACGGTGCCGTCATCGTCGAAACCGTCTTTGGGTTTCCAGGGATCGGCAAGCTGATGATTGATTCCGTCATGCTGCGGGATTTTGCCGTCATTCAGGCGGCCGTATTGGTCACGGCCCTGGCCGTCTTTGTCATCAACATCATTGTGGATATTACCTATGCAATCGTCGATCCACGCATCCGGTACAACTGAGATGGCAGCGCCCGTTTCCCTCGCCGTCAAGCCTGCCAGGTCATCCGCAGGCTTCAAGGAGATCTTCGGCCTGCTCTGGCAGGACAAGGTTGCCACCGTTTCAGCCATCCTTCTGCTGATCGTGTTTGCCTGCGTTCTTCTTGGTCCCTGGCTATTTGCCGAACAGGCACGTGCCGTCAATCTCATGGCGCGCAACGCCCCACCGTTCTCCATCAGTAAGGGCTGGATGTTCTTCCTCGGCGCCGACGCGCTCGGGCGCAGTCTTTTGGCGCGTATCATCGTCGCCAGCCAGAATACGATGGTCATCGCCGCCACCGCAGTGCTGCTTTCGATGGTGATCGGTGGCGCACTCGGGCTTGTCGCCGGATACAAAGGCGGATGGGTCAGTGCCCTGCTTCTGCGTCTGGCTGATGCGATCATGAGCTTTCCGTCCATGCTTCTGGCGGTCATCGTGCTATTCGTTTTCGACCCCGGCATTACCAATGTCATTCTCGTGCTTGCGGTATCACGCATCCCGATCTTCCTGCGAACGGTTCGCGCCGAGGTGCTGGAAATCAAGGAGAGGATGTTCGTCACCGCGGCCCGCGCGATGGGTGCCCGGACGGACCGGATTCTTTTCAGGCACATCGCGCCCATGATCTTGCCGACCGTCATCAATCTCGCGGCACTGGAAATAGCCTTTGTCATGCTGGTGGAGTCCGGTCTCAGCTTCCTGGGTATCGGCATACAGCCACCGGAAGTGACCTGGGGCTTGATGGTCGCCGACGGCCGCAACTATCTGGGATCTGCCTGGTGGCTAGCCTTCTGGCCGGGCGTTGCGATCATGCTCGTCACCATGGCCCTCAACCTTCTTTCAAACTGGCTCCGCGTCGTGACCGATCCGGTCGAACGCTGGCGCCTCCAGACATTGGTGGGCAGACATGACTGATCAGCCACTCCTCGAAATCAGAAACTTGAGCATCAGCTTTCCCAGCCGGCGTGGTGTCGTTCATGCCGTCGATGACGTGAGTTGGTCGGTCAATCCGGGCGAAACGCTTGCCATTTTGGGAGAGAGCGGATCGGGTAAGAGCGTCAGCGCTTCTGCGGTTCTTGATCTGGTCGATGCGCCGCCAGCCCTGATCTCAAGCGGACAGATCCTGTATCGAGGTCGCGACCTTTTAAAGGTGGCGCGTATCGAACGTCAGAGGATCAACGGCCGCAAGATATCCATGATCTTTCAGGATCCCCTTGCTGCGCTCAACCCGGTCTATCCGATCGGTTGGCAGATTGCCGAAACCTTGCGGGTGCACGGCGTCGACAGAAAGACGGCCCATGCCCGTGCAATCGAGCTGCTTCACAAAGTCGGCATCGACGACCCGGAGCGGCGCGCGCGCCAATATCCTCATCAGTTCTCCGGCGGTCAGCGGCAACGTATCATGATCGCCTCGGCGATCGCGCTCGAACCCGATCTGCTGATTGCCGACGAACCGACAAGCGCGCTCGACGTCACTGTTCAGGCGCAGGTGCTCGATCTTTTGAAGTCGCTGCAGGCGGAAAGCGGGATGGGCCTTGTTCTCATCACGCATGATCTCGGCGTCGTCGAAAAAGTCGCCGATCGTGTCGTGGTCATGCAGAATGGCCGTGTCGTCGAGACCGGAGAAGCGTCTGTCATCATGACATCTCCATCGCATCCCTATACCCGAAAGCTCCTGGACGCGATGCCGGGGCGGCATGGTTTCGAAACCCAGGTGGTCCCGATGGAAACGCGGCGCACGCTGCTCGAAGTTCAAAATGTGTCTCGCATATACGGTGTGAAGCCAGGCAAGGCGGCGGAGGCCGGTCCGAATGCGGTTCGGGCGGTCGACAATGCAAACTTTCTGCTCCGCAGCGGCGAGACACTGGGCATTGTCGGCGAGTCCGGCTCTGGAAAATCAACATTGGCGCGGATGCTTCTTGGCCTGGAGGAGCCTACCAGCGGTACGATCCGTTTCGACGGAAAGGACATGAACAGCATGACGGCAGCAGAGACCTTCAAGGTCAGACGCCGGATGCAATTCGTTTTCCAGGACCCGACGGCATCCCTCAACCCACGCATGACCGTCGGACAGATCATCTCGGAGCCTTGGGCTATCCACGCGGATGTCCTGCCGAAAAACCAATGGCGGGGCCGGGTGGAAGAGCTTCTGGAACGCGTCGGCCTGAGGCCGGACCATATCGACCGTCATCCGCACCAGTTTTCTGGAGGTCAGCGTCAGCGCATTGCCATTGCGCGTGCGTTGGCGCTCCAACCCGAGGTGATCGTTTGTGACGAGGCAGTCTCAGCTCTTGACGTTTCAGTACAGGCCCAGGTCATCGACCTGCTGAAGACGCTGCGCCGCGATTTTGGTCTATCCTACATTTTTATCGCGCATGATCTGGCTCTGGTGCGGGACTTCGCAACCTATGTCATCGTCATGTATCGTGGTCAGATTGTGGAGCAGGGGCTGACAAGTGCTGTCTATACAACTCCGCAGCACGAATACACCAAACGGCTCCTTGCCGCGAGCGAGGTTCCCATGCCGGATGCCGCATGAGATCGGTCCCTGCTGATATGCGCCTGCAGTCGGCTTCGCTTGCGGGCCTGTTTCTCGCCTGTCTGAAGATCGGCATGCTCAGCTTCGGCGGCGGTCTTTCAGGTTGGCTTTACCGGGAGTTCGTCCAGCAAAAACGCTGGATTGATGCCGACGATTTCGCCAGTAGCCTGGCAATTTCGCAGATGCTGCCTGGTGCCAATGTCATCAATCTGGTCGTTTGCATGGGCGAGCAGTTGCATGGACCTGCAGGCGCAATTTCCGCCGCGTTAGGCTTTCTCATCGGGCCGTTTTTTGCGGTTATCGGCCTCAGCATCCTGATCGATTCGATCGGCAACGCCGGGTCACTCGACGCTGCGTTGGCTGGCGTCGCGGCTGCAGCAACTGGTCTGCTGATCGTGATGTGCTGGCATGGTGTCCGCCGCGCTTCGCGTCACGTCGCCGGCCTCGTTATCGTGGTTGCTGTGGCAGTCGCCGTTGGGGTCATGAAGTGGCCGCTCCTGGCGGTGGTTGTCTGCGCCGCCCCTGTCAGCATCGCGATCAGTTGGAAGCGCGTGGGGAAGGTTGATGCGTGACGACCCCCTGATCGGTCTCCTCATGGTCTTTGTGCCATTTTCGCTGATCTCCATCGGCGGTGGTGCCAGCATCATAGCCGGCATGGAAAATCAGGTGGTGACCGCGCGCGGCTGGTTGAACTCTCAGGAATTCCTCGAACTCTTTGCCATTTCGCGTGCCGCGCCTGGCCCAGGCGTTATGCTCGCAACGCTGGTCGGCTGGAAATTGGCCGGTTGGTCTGGAGCGATCGTCGCCTCACTGGCCTTGTTCCTTCCATCGTCCGTGCTTTGCTACGCAGTCTTCCGGTGGTCCAACGCTCATCATCACAAGCACTGGCACCGTGCAATGCGCGAAGGTCTGGCCCCCGTGGGTACCGGATTGATCATCGCAGGGGTAATTTCAATATTTGGAATGACAGGGACCTGGTTTGCGGCGGCTGTTGCGTCGGGCGCTGCATGCATGCTTATTTTTTTACCCCGTGTTCCAACGCTTGCAGTTCTGCTCGTGGGCGGATTGATCGCGCTTGCACGGTACGGCTTGTGACTTACGGCTTGTGACCAGGCTGATTGCACAATACCAACTATGACGCTGAGTGAACTGGGCAGTCTATGTCTTTGTTCTTATTGCCTAGGTGCAAGAAACCGAGACCGAATCCGTTTTCCCCATAGCAGTGTCTGCTGTCGCCAAACGAATTTGATCGAAAAACCTTTATTCCAGTTGGGACGGCGCCCGATTTTCACGGGTAGCATTCCGACGGTGCGCGCGCCGATCTGCTCGCGGACGACCCGCGCAACGGGCACACAGGCCCGTAAGTCCTCACGTGGTAGCGCCGCCTTACCGTTTTCGGCGGAGTTTGCGGGCATCAGCCTGCACCCGCCCGGCACTCTTATGGTGCTCCGCTATGGGCGTCGTCGTTTTCCCGTCGAGATCACAGGAATGCGGGTTGTTCTATTTCGAACTGCCGAAAAGACTGAAACGAAGCGTTGCACGCCGCCGGCCGATCGAACCCGCTTGCATTATCCGTTCTCGATTTCGCAGTGGCAGATGAGAGTTCTCCGCTCAATTGTCCCCTTGTGCGATCGATGTTCAACGCCGGGCATGACATCCCGTCTGGCGGCACCATAGGAGCGCAATTTATCGGTGATGATGCGCTTTGGCGTTAGGCCTTTCTTTCTTCGGCGGTCCGGCCAGCAATCGCCTGGCAGCCTTGATGTTGCGGCGGTTCTGGACGATTTTGTATAAAACGTAACCGTCTTGGTCGACTTCAGCCATAGCCCATGCTTTCGACCGGCGACGGAAATCACCACCCCGTCCAAGTGCCGGCTATCCTTCGCGAGGGCCTGTTTCTGCGCAACTGTTTTGCGTAGGCCGGACCAATGTTCGGCCCCATCGGCGGATCGTTTCATAAGAAACGGCGATGCCGCACTCCGGCCGCAGGCTCAAAGGGAGCCGACAATACAGCCACGCCGCACCGGCCATGATCTGCGGTGGAAAGCGGTGTTTCTTAAAACCGATGGTGAAAGCGCTTGTCTCGCCGCAACTATCCCTCAACCGTTAAGCCAACGGCAATGTGACAACGCCAATCCGGTCAACAACGCTCTCGGGGAGGGGGTGCGCCCGCTGTCATCACTTAACCGTGAGCTTGTAACAAATCCATTCCCGTCTGCGAAGACATTCAGAGAATGTACTCAAACCATCCATCAAGGAGCGGGAAAATGAAGCGATCAAAGACATTGGGTATAGCCGGCTGTGTCGTTTTGGCGGCCTGCGGATTATCCACATCGGTGTCGGCTGGGGATCGACCACTCACCGTGGTCGAACTTTTCACCAGCCAAGGCTGCTCGTCCTGCCCGCCGGCGAACGCCAACCTCATCAGATTGAGCAAGCGCGATGACGTTCTCACCTTGAGCTTTGCGGTGACCTACTGGGATTACCTTGGTTGGAAGGACAGTTTCGGCAAACGGGAATTCACCGATCGCCAGGCCATGTATGAACCACCGCTCCGTCAATCAGGATCCTACACGCCACAGATGGTGGTCAACGGCAAGACGACAACTGTCGGAAATAGTTTTGTCGAAATCGAGCGGCTCGTTTCACAGGCAAGTCCTCTGACATCGCCTTCCGTCACGATTGGCAAGCGTACCGTCGCAATCGGCAGTGGGCGGGCTCCAGATACGGTCGCTGATGTCTGGCTGGTCAGCTACGATCCCAGTCTCGTTGAAGTGCCTGTCGCTCGCGGCGAAAACAGTGGTGCGACACTGCCGCATATCCATGTCGTCCACGGCCTGACGCGGCTCGGTGGCTGGAACGGAAAAACTGTTTCCTACAAATTTACGCCCGTATCGGGCCGGTTGAAGACCGCCATCCTTGTTCAAGGAGCGAGCGGCGGAGCCATTCTGTCGGCAGCCACTGACTGATCTGACGGAAGCGTCACTGCAGAGATCGTGTCCGTGGTGACGGATCATCCGCAGCCCTCGAAATGAATGCAAGGCTGACGAGGGTCCGCGTCTTGAATGTCGGTTTTACTGTGTAGACGAGTCAGATTGAGCGAGGGCCCGGTGTTAGAGCAACTTCCCTATCCGGCGATACGGGCGCTTTTCGCACGCGCCGAGGTCTTCGGCGGGCGCAGCTTCATTCTGGCTGGGGGAGGGCATCTCTTCGAAATCGGCAGCCCGCCCGACGACCTTTTTTTCGTGACGTCGGGCCGTCTAGCCGTGCTTCGGCCGGATCCAGAAGGGCGACTGCATTCAATCGGTATCGTCCACAGTGGTGAGATCGCCGGAGAGATGGCGTTTCTTGATGCCGCGCCACACAAGAGCCGGCTCGTCGCCCTGAGGGATTGCGAGATGACCTCGATACCCTCAGCCCGCTTCTTCGAGGAGGCAAACATCAACCCGCTTTTGATGGGGGAGCTTGCCCGGCTTCTGCTCCGGCGCATTCGTAGGGGTACCGCCCGCACCTTGAGTACCGAGGCGAACGTGATTTGCATTGCCGCGCTCGATGGGACGGATCCCGCCGTCACGGCGCAGTCCCTTTGCGCCGAACTCCGGAACCTTGCTCATTCCTGCGTCGTCATCACGTCTGAAGACGTCGCGCTCTCGAAGGATTGGTTGACCCGCGCTGAGCGCGACCATGATGTCGTGCTCCTGGTCGCTCGGGTGGAGGAGACGGTGTGGGCTGAGGAGTGCCGGCGGCAGGCGGACCGGCTGCTCTTAATCGGCAACGCCTCAAAACCACCGCCGCAGGGTTGCGCGATCTGCGAGGCCGACCCCCTGTCGGCAAGCCGGCTGGTTAACCTTGTTCTCGTCCGTGATGACCATCGCGGGCCGTCCTATACGGCTGAATGGTTGGCGGCTGTCCGTCCCTTGCGGCACTATCATGTTGTGAGAGGATCCCGAGAGGATGCTGCGCGGCTTTCGCGCGCCCTCGCCGGCTACAGCGTCGGCCTCGTTCTATCCGGAGGCGGCGCAAGGGCCTTTGCCCATATTGGCGCGATCCGGGCTTTGCGAGAGGCTGGCGTGCCGATTGATCAGGTCGGCGGAACATCCATGGGGGCTGTGATCGCGGCCGGCGTCGCGATGGGTTGGAACGATGTAGCGCTCGATGCTCATCTGCGCCAGGCCTTCGTCGCCTCGAACCCAATCGACGACATCGCTCTGCCGATCATTGCCATGACGCGGGGCCGCAAGGTGGATGCTCGGCTACGCGAGCATTTCGGAACTGTGAAGATCGAAGATCTACGCATTCCGCTGTTTTGCGTGTCTGCGAACCTGACCTCCGGCCATCATGTCAAGCACGACGATGGCGATCTCTGCGACGCCTTGCGTGCTTCCATTGCTCTGCCCGGAATCCTGCCGCCGATGGTCAAAGGCGGCGAAGTGCTGGCCGATGGAGGCATCCTTCGAAATCTCCCGACGGAGATCATGCGCTCCGTACACGATGGCTCGATCATCGCCTGCGACGTGACGCGGTCCGCCGGTCTGAACGCCGAGGAAATCAGGCCGCCGATGTCCTGGCTGCGCTGGTTTCTGTCCGGCGACTGGCGCCGTGGTCCGCCTATCGTCTCTATCCTGATGCGATCAGCGACAATCGGGACCAGCGCCGATTGGCTGGCGTCGCGCCTGGCCGCCGATCTCTATGTCGCCCCGGAGCTTGGCATGATCGACTTGCGGGACTGGAAGTCCTACCCTGTTGCTGTCGAGGCTGGATATGCCGCCATGAAGACGTCGCTCGCATCCTTGGACGGGCCAGCCACCCATCTCAGGCATCGCCGCACGATGGCTGCCGGAGACCTGCCGCTATGATCCACCTCTCCCTCCTGGCCATTGGCTGCGCACTCCTCCTCGGCTTCTTCGTCCAGCAGGCCAGCACCTGTGCCGTGACGGCAGCGAAGGAGATTGTCATCTATCGCAAGACAACGCTTTTGCGCAGCTTCCTCCTCGCGACCGGAACGGCCGGAATGATCGTCGTGACATTGGCGACCGTTGGCGGCGATCGCGTACACATCGCGGGGGACACTGTCCCTTCGGCCAGCCTCGCGCTCGGGGCTGCGGTCTTCGGTCTTGGCGCAGTGGTCAACGACGCCTGCCTGTTTGGGACCCTGTCGCGCATTGGACAGGGGCAATTGCGGTTCCTCATGCTCTTTCCGGGGCTCGCAGCTGGCTTCTTCCTTGACACGAATGCCAGGATGCCGCCGGTTCCCAACCCCGGTAATCTTTTCACGGGCCATGTCGCCTTGTCCGCGATGGCTTTCGTCGGCTTTGCGGCGGCGGCCTCTGTCTGCTTTCGCTCGCTCATGACGATCCGTCATCCCCGGCACCTCAGCCTGTCAGTCGCCATGAGCCTCGTCGGTGTTACCGGTTCGCTGCTTTACGCGCTACAGCGCGGATGGAGTTATACCGACGTCATCCGAGACTATCTGGCGATGCCGCTGCCGGGTCCCATGGCCATGATGACGCCGTTCGCCAACCCATTCGTCGCGGTCGCCATGGTGCTGGGCTCCCTCGCCGGAGGACTTTACTCCCAGAACTTCCGGGTAGAGCGACCGCGTTTGCGCACGCTCCTGCGTTCGTTCGTGGGCGGACTGCTGATGGCCGTCGGCATTTTGATGATCCCCGGCGGAAACGATACCCTGCTTCTCTCGGCAATGCCCGCCCTGACGTTATCAGGCTTGACCGCCTACACAATCATGACGGCGACCATACTTTTCCTGACGGTGGTGAGCAGGCGGCTGCGGCTTTTGTAGTCGGGCATTGAGAGCGCGCTCTGGAAATCTGAACGCCGGTGATAAGTGGCATTTCTGTCTGACCTTGGCTTAGATGCCGGAAACAGGATACACGATGACGAGACGACCGCGCCGGAACCATACCCGGCCTTCGAAGCGAAATTATCGCTTGCCGCAGCATCGTGAACTTAACGGACAGCGTTCATAAATCTCGCCCGCCGGTTTTGCTCATGCGGCCTGCACGCGTGCTATCCCGTTCCACAGCTGCATAAAGGCTGCTCGCATGTCGCGGTCATGATCGGATGGAATGTCGTGACGTGGAATGTGAAATGTGGAATGGATTTGCGATCCAGTCACGAATAGCGACAAAACGCTGGACAAGCCGGACATGATTTGGCGTTCCGCGGCGCATCGCACCCGCCCTCGTGGCGTACCCGAGCGCTTCCCGAGCAAAAACGGGTTTGCAACAACGCGCGATCAACTTGACGATCCCAATGACCCAAATTACGGTTCTGGAATGAATCAACCAGTCTTGAAACGCGCCGTTTTTTTCATCGGCGGCTACGAGCCAAAAACGCCTTCGGCGTTTTTCGGCAGACTTTTCAAACAACTCTCTCGCTTCGATGCGCTTTGGGACTATCGCTCGGACGTGTCACCTGTCGACGTAACGCAGGATAATGAGGTAGGTGTCGCAACCATCTCAACACACGCAGCCGCGGAAAACTGGTCAACCAGCACTGATTTCAATTTCCTCAGTTTGGACAAGATAGTGCTTTGCGATTTCGCCCGCCCGATGCCCATGAGGTTGCTCTGCTATTGCCGCGCCTTTGCAGATTTTCTGATTTCGGGCACAGCATTCCATTTCTTTAACAAGGCCTGGAGGTTTGGCCTCTATTTCCTCTATCCATTCCTCGTGCTGACAATCTTTGCGCTGGTCGGCTACATCGCCGCGCAGCTCACGTTCCAATGGTTCGGGCTGGCAAGCTGGCTGGTAGGCGTGTTGATTTTTGCTCTGGCTCTGTCCGTGGCGGGAGAACGATGGTCGACTAATCATCTGATGGATTTGTGGTCGTTTTCACTTGAGTTCATCCGTGGCAGGCGCGCGGATGCCGATGCATTATTGCAGCGGTTTGCCGAGACCGTCGTCGCGAAAACAAAAGCCGAAGGCTACGACGAGGTCATTTTGATCGGACACAGCACTGGTGGTCTGCTGATTGTTGATGTCGCCGCACGCTGCCTTTCAATCGACAACGCATTTGCCGGCTCCGCACGCAAAGTGGTTCTTCTCACCTTGGGATCTACGGCACTCAAAGCAGGGTATCACCCAGCCGGAAAGAATTTTCGAAAAGCTGTCGAAGTGCTTATCAAGGACGATAATTTGGCATGGGTGGAAATTCAGTGCTTGACCGACGCCATCAATTTTTACAAGACCGATCCAGTCGCAGAAATGGGTCTCGATCCCAAGGCAGGCCGGGCTTTCCCCATCGTTCGAACAATAAAAATAAGAGAAATGCTTCAGCGGGAAACATACGCACGTATAAAACGAAATCTCTTTCGCGTGCACTATCAATATGTCTGCGCGAATACAAAGCCGTACTGGTATGATTTCTTTCAGATTTGTTGCGGTCCCATTTTCCTGTTGGAAAGAGTAGAAAGCCATATTGTTGGCGGCCTTGCAACAAAAGAGGGCACATTCGTATGACGCCGACGCTTGCTGCAGTTGCATGGGCCTTTGGACTCGTTGCTTGGGTTGTTGTTCGTGTGCCGCATCAGCGTCGCGCTCGCAAGACACAGGTCGCAAGAAGCGCCAAAACTCTCCAAGATCGCTTGGCTTTGGCCGCCGCCGCCGCTGGACTGTCTGTCGTCCCCATAACGTTTGTGGCGACGGGCTTTCCAGCTTTTGCCGACTACACGTTTCAACCTTGGCTTGGCTGGTTGGGCCTTTTCATCGAGCTGGCATTTCTTTGGTTATTTTATGCCAGTCACCGACAGCTTGGGAAACATTGGTCGGTGACATTGGAAATTCGCAACGAACATAGGCTCGTGACCGACGGCCTTTACCGTTACGTCAGGCATCCAATGTATCTGTCATTTTGGCTTTGGGCTGTCGCTCAGTTTTGCCTTTTACCGAATGGCGTTGCAGGGCCGGCCGGCCTTGTGGGGGTTGCGATACTGTATTTCTCCCGCGTTCGCCATGAAGAGGCGATGATGCGAGAGACGTTTGGAACATCTTATGACGAATATGCCAGACACACCGGCCGGATCATCCCTAAACCTTGGTAACTCAATGAAAAAGTCCAAATTTCCAGTCGAGAATTCTGTCAGCCGCCGTTCTTTTTTGGGCTCAGTTCTGGCTCTTGCGTTCACCGGTTTGGACGTGAAGACGACGTTTGCTGCTGGCAAGGGGGAGCGTGGCAGAGGCCCGCAAGTCTACCTCTTACGTGGGTTGGCAAATGTTTTCTCCACAGGTCTTGATGAAATTGGCCGAAGGCTTCGGTTGGCGGGCGTCGACGCGCATGTCGAGGGCTTCACGGCTTGGCGGTCAGCCTTGAACAAAATCGTCGCTGATCGCGAGAAGTTTGGGCCGTCGCCCGTTGTTCTCGTGGGACATTCGCTCGGAGCAAACGCCATTATTTCCCTGGCCCAGGCTTTGGAAAAGCATGGTATCCGGGTGGATTACATGGCGTCCTTTGCTGCGACGAGCCCTAGCCCCTTGCCAGCAAACATCAAACGCGTCGTGAATTTCTATTTCTCCCGCCACAGCTGGGGAGAGGCATTGATGGCAGGCCCAGGCTTCAAAGGAAGGCTGGAGAACCGTGACCTATCTCATGATCCAAATGTGAATCATTTCAATATCGAGAAGCAACGCAATCTCCAGGATGAAGTTGTCAAAGGCGTTCTCCGCGCCGTAAAATAGCGACCGGAATAGCTGTACCTTTAAGGAAAGTGCTGCGTGGCACAACGTCACAATCCATCTCATGCGCGATCGTGTGACGGTCGAGCGCTGAATCCCAAGGGCCATTGGAAATGAAATCGTGGAGGGGCTTATATCGGCCGCGAGCAAGCCCCCTCTGGCATAGGTTCGATACCCTCGCGGTCACCAGACCCGTTGAGCCAGGACACGCAGATGGCCACATCTAACATCGTGTCTTATGCCCAGGTTTCTCCGGGAGTGGCTGAAAAAATTCCGAAAGCTCCGCATCCGTCTGGATGGGGATCGCCGTGTCGATGGTTGCATGAACGGGGCCCGCAAGCCGTTGCTGCGGCCTTGAACATTTCTGCTCGGGCGGCGGCATGCGAGCATTCGGTTCAAGATGGTGACGCCGATCGCGGCCTCTGCCTGCTGAGCAGGAAATGGCCGAGCGCGCAGCCGCGGCCCGATAATGCCCGTGTTTCTCCCCATCGCCGTTTCTATCAGCGCCCGGTCGCCATAGCGGGTCGATGCCCCGCCACGTCAGCCAACCATCTGGCTGCATAGATACAACGTGGCCGCCTCCTTGGCAGGATCTTGGGCATTGGGGAGCGCAACCGCGTTCAAGCGCCGGAACGACGCCCTTTGCGCCCGCGCTGTGCCGCAACACAGCATCATAGGTTGGATAGCCGTCCGAGGCTCCATCTGCTTTAAACTGGCCGATCTCGTCGTTGATCTGGTCCGGAAACGCCTCAAGCCGTGAGGCGTCGCCGGTTTCCTGATCGGTCAGGCAATGTGCATGGATCTCGCCCCTGTCTGCATCAAGCGGTCTTCGATCGCAGCCGCATAGAGCCAAAACGTTGAAATTGTTCCCTGTAATTGTTCAAGGTACGGGATTATCAAGTTGCGCGCCCTGTGAAGATTGAACCTCTGGAGGAGTTGTCAGGCGACGGCTTCGCCGCCATCGACCACCAAGATTTGTCCTGTCATGTAGGATGACCGGTCGGAGACGAGAAACAGAATTGATTCAGCGATTTCATCGACGCTTGCCCAGCGGCCCATCGGCACCTTTTCGCGGACATAGGTTTCGATTGCATCCCGGCCGCCCATCTGGGCAATGAACGGGCCGTTGAAGGGGGTATCCACCCACCCGGGGCACAGCGCGTTCACACGGATGCCGAATTTCGCATAATCGCCGGCCATCTGTTTGGTCATGGCGATAACGGCATGTTTTGTGGTGGTATAGGCGATCATCTCGCGGTCGTAGAGCACACCGGAAGAGGACGAGGTGTTGAGGATGACACCGCCACCGGCAGTCTTCATCGCCGGTATCGTAAACCGGGCAGCTATGAAGTGCGCGCGCACGTTCAGGCTCCAGGACAGATCGAAACCCCCGACTTCGACCTGTTCGAGATCGCCAGAAATCTGCACACCGGCATGATTATGCAGGATGTCGATGCGGCCATGGCGCTTGAGAACAGAGGCGATGCCCGCTTCCAGCGAGATGTCATCGGTGACGTCGAGGATCAGGCTTTCGGCGCTGCCTCCGGCATCGCGGATGATCGCCACGGTCTCACCAGCGCCTTTGGCACTCCGGTCGGCAACGGCAACATGGGCGCCTTCACGCGCCATGATCTGGGCGCCCGCCCGGCCAATGCCGGAGCCGGCGCCGGTGACGATCGCTACCCTGTCTTTCAGGATCATGGTCTACTCCCCGGGCTGCGTTTTCGTTGTCTTGTCCCGCATCAGCACACGGGCAATGAGGATCATCAGGAGCGAGGCGACCAGAACCATTGTGGCGATCGCGTTGATCTCCGGCGTCACGCCACGTCGGATCGAAGCGAAGACATAGATCGGCAACGTCGTCTTCGAGCCTGCGACAAAGAAGGCGACGATGAAGTCGTCGAAAGAAAAAGTGAAGGCAAGCAGGAAGCCGGCGAGAACCGACGGCAAGATCTGCGGAAGGACAATCTGGCGGAATGTCGTGAAGGGCGTCGCGTAGAGATCGCTGGACGCCTCGACGATATCACGGCCGAGGCTGGCGATGCGTGCCTTGACGATCATCGTCACTAGCGCCAGCGAAAACAGGCCGTGGGCGGCGATGATCGAGCCATAGCCAAGGCCAAGCTGCGGTGGCTTGTCACCTGGCCAAATCGAGGCCAGCGCCGGATTGAGGAACGAAAAAACCTCGACCAGCGCCACCAGCGTCGCAATGCCGATGACGACGCCGGGAACGACGATGGCGGCGGCAAACAGCCCATCGAAGATCGCACGGGCGCGGGTGCCGAGGCGCTGCATGCCAAGGGCTGCCATCGTACCGAAAACAGCGGCGAGTACGGCGCTGGTAAAGGCGATCATCAGGCTGTTCTGCAGGGCGGTAATCAGGAAGGTGTTTCCGAGCGCCTTGCCGTACCACATGGTGGAAAAGCCGGTAAACTCGCTGGCGTTGCGGCCGGCGTTGAACGAGAACAGCACCACCAGCGCGATTGGCGCGTAGAGGAAGAGATAGACGAAGGTGACCAGCGCGCGCATTAGACCAGATCCACCTGTCTGGATCCGGAGACTTTCCAGGCAATGCGCATGGCAACGCTGAGCACGATGACGACCACAACCACCAAGGTCACGGCGATCGCCGAACCGAACGGCCAGTTGCGCGATTGCAGGAATAGATCGACCAGGGCATTGCCGATGAAGAACACCTTTCCGCCGCCAAGCAGTTGCGGAATGAGGTATTCGCCGAGCAGAAGGATCGTCACCAGCGCGACGCCGGTCATGACGCCAGGCAAAGACAAGGGCAGGGTGACGCCGAAGAAAGTCGAGACTGGTTTTGCGCCGAGATCTGCAGACGCCTCGAGTAGCCGGCGGTCGAGCTTTTCGAGGCTGACATAGATCGGCATGATCATCAGCGGCAGATAGCCGTATACGATGCCGAGCAAAACGGCACCCGGCGTGTTCAAAAGCCGTACATCCTCGATGCCGATCATGCCCAGCAGATTGGGAATGCCGCGCGAGCCGAGGATGTACATCCAGGCATAGGTGCGCACCAAAAGGCTGGTCCAGAAGGGCACGACGACCAGCGAGACCAGCACCAGCCGGTATTTCGGATTGGACTTGATCGCCAGATAATAGGCGACGGGATACGCAACGATCAGGCACAGCAGGGCGCCAACCGGCGCGATCATCATCGTGTTCCAGAAGGCGGCGGCGCGCGAAGGAAGATTGGCGAATTGCGCGAAGGTAAAAGCCGCCTGATAGCCGCCTTCCGGCGCGCGCTCTCCGAAAGCGAAAACGACCATAGCCATGAACGGCAAAACCAGGAAGACGAACAGCCAGATGCCGGCAGGGGCCACAAGGGCTGCCGTCGTCAGCTGTCTCTTTCTGTCTGCGGTGAGAGGCATGGCTGGTCCTGTTGGTTGAAAGTTTGCCACGGGTGTGAGGTGCTACCCCCTAGCCCTTTCCCCGCATGCGGGGAAAGGGGACGATAGAAGCTTCTGCCAACAGCCTGATCGCCGCATACTCAAGGATGAGCAGGCAGGCGGAGCGTGGTGAACATTCCTTCTCCCGTCACCGGGACAAGGTCGCCGACATGCCGGACGAGGGCTCTACCCTCAAGCCGACTTGAACCTTGCCATCAGTTCTGCACGAGCCGGGTCGGTCAACGTTACCGCCGCCCCGAATTCCAGCTTGGTCAGGGATGCCTCATCGGGATAGACGATCTTGTTCGCCGTAACGTCGGATGGAAGCAGGGCAAGCACGCGGCTGTCAGTGGTCGGTGCACCGTTGGCGATGTGCTCTTTGACGGCGTTTTCCGGCGTCATCAGGTAGTCGAGCAACGCATAGCCTGCCGGCTTGTTGGCAGCACTTTTCGGTATGGCATAGAAGTCCGTCCAGATCTCGCCGCCGTCCGATCCGAGGACATAGGCGATTTCCGGCATGTCGCGGTTGAGCTGTGCACCGTCATTGGTCCAGCACATGGTCATCCAGGCATCGGTGGCGCGCATCCCGGGCTGGTAGTCGCTGTTGATACCGTAGAGGTGCGGCTTGACCTTGATCAGCAGTTCCTCTGCCTTGGCAAGTTCGTCCGGCTTGATCGAGTTGAAGGAATAGCCAAGCGATACCAGTGCACTGCCGATCGTGGTCAGCTGATAATCGTGCACCATGGCGCGGCTGTCTGCCTCGGTCATGGCGACCTCGAAGAAGTCCTTCCACGAGGTGATCTTGGTTTTGATCTTCGACGTGTTGACGGCGATGCCGGTCGTGCCCCAGTTCTTCGGCAGGGCGTAGGTCGTGCCGTCGACGGCACCTTCGGAGGTGAAGCGGGTCGATTCCGATGCCTGCGAGAAGGCCGGCAACTTCGACATGTCGAGCGGATCGATCAGACCGAGCTTCACATAGGTCGAGATGGTGTAGTTGGTCGGAACGAACAGGTCCCAGCCGGTGCCGCCAGCCTGAAGCTTTGCTAGCATTTCCTCGTTCGAGCCAAAGACATTGACTTCGACGGCAACGCCGGTTGCCTTGGTGAAAGCCTCGAAGGTTGCAGGATCATGGTAGTTCGGCCACGTGGCGAGCGACATGGTGGTGCCAAGGTCTTGGGCATACGCCGGTGAGGCGAAGATACCTGGCTGGCGGGCAAGCACGGCCGCCGCAAGACCCAGACCGGTGATGCCGAGGAAGTGGCGGCGGGTGACTGAGCCGCGCTTCAGCCGCATCCATTCGTCGGTCAGGTTTTCGGCGGTGATCGGGGCATTTTCTCTGTACCACTTTGTCATGACGCTGTTCCCTTTTTTGTCTTGACGTGTACGGCCATTCCTCAGGCCGGAAAAACATGCACTTTGCCGGGATTAAAGTTCAAAACGACCCGTTCGCCCGGTTCGACGAGATCGCTTTCCTGCACGCTGCGCCGGTCGGCTGTGACGAGGAAATCGCCAAGTCCATCGACGCTGATCTGATATTCGGCCGTGGAGCCGAGGAAGATGCGGTGGGTGACGGTTCCGTTCAGCGGACCCGCATTACCGTCCGCCTGACGTGTCAATTCGATCGCTTCTGGCCGCAGCGCCACGGTCGCGATCCCAGGCGTCAAGCCGGATTTCGCAGACAGCGCCATGCCGTTCGACAGCCGAAGTGTCGCACCGTCGGCTTCGACTGTTGCAAGGATTTTGTTGGTCTTGCCGACGAAATCGGCAACGAAGAGATCGGCGGGCGTGTCGTAGACATCCTGCGGTTTGGCCATCTGAACAATGCGGCCGGCATTCATGACGCACACCATGTCACTCATCGACAGCGCCTCTTCCTGGTCATGGGTGACGAGCACGAAGGTGATGCCAAGTTCGCGTTGCAATGTCTGAAGTTCGATCTGCATGGCCGTACGAAGTTTTTTGTCGAGCGCGGCCAAGGGCTCGTCAAGCAAAAGCACCGACGGCTTGTTGACAATGGCGCGCGCCAACGCCACGCGCTGCTGCTGGCCGCCAGACATCTCATGAATACGGCGCTTCTCGAAGCCGCCGAGGCGAACCATCTCCAAAGCCTCGCGCGCCCGGGCGGAAATCTCGGATGTAGCCAATTTCGGTCGAGCCTGCTTCAGGCCATAGGCGACGTTCTGCTCCACGTCGAAATGAGGGAAGAGCGCGTAGTGCTGGAAGACCATGTTGACGGGGCGGCGATAGGCAGGAACGCCGTTCATCTCGCGGCCATCTATGAGCACGGTGCCTTCGGTAGGCTGTTCGAAACCACCGATCATCCTCAGACACGTGGTCTTTCCACAGCCGGATGGTCCGAGCAGTGCGACGAAGGCCCCTTTCGGTACGGCCAGGTTTATGTCCGAAACGGCGGTCACGCTGCCATAAAGCTTGGTGACCGAACGAAACTCGATGTCGTTCGCTAGAGCAGCTGTCACGTCTCAATTCCCCGCGGTTTTTTTCGGAATACAGGAAGATCTAGCGACCACCTGTTTCTCACCGTCTGCCATCAACGGTGTCAGGTAAGCCATTTACGGTATATACCCCGAAAGAGGTATTTTAAGCCTGCATGAGCTGTGGAAGGTATATATCCCAAAGGCAATTGCCTTGTGTTTGGATTGGATACTGTGGTCATCGATCTCGAAACCGTCTTCAAAACGCTGGCGTCTTTGATCGGCGAAGCATCGCCCGCCGACGCCGACGCGGGGGCGAGTTTTTGCGTGCTGATGAAGGCCATGGTCAGTTTCGATTACGCCGTGGTTTTCGCCTATCGTGAAAAGGAACGCCCGCTCGATCTCTACAGCACGTTCACACCGGACGAGCATACCATCTTCGTTCGTCTGTACCAGGCTGGCCCCTATTTGCTGGACCCCTTCTATCACGCGGCGCGTGCGCTTAAGCCGGGTGTCTGGCGGATGCGCGAACTTGCACCCGACCGGTTCTTTTCCAGCGAATATTTCCGCAGCTACTACACGCAGACGGGGCTTGCCGAGGAAGTTGGGTTTTTCGTGCTCCTTCCGGAGGGCATTACGGTTGTCCTCTCTCTCATGCGGAAGGAGCAGTCCGGCGCTTTCACGGCTGCTGAATTTACCTTGATCAAAAAGGCGGAGCCGGTGGTTGCTGCGCTCGTCCGTCACAGCTGGGCAGATCTTGGTCGCCGGTTCAGTGCGGCTCTGGCCAAGCGAGGAGAAGGTAAGCGCAAGTCGCCACATCCTGCTGCCGACCGGGTGTGGCGCAATCTCAACCTGACAGAAAGGGAAGCGTCGATTATCGAGCTTGTGCTTCAGGGGCATTCGTCAGAATCTGTCGGTCTGCGGCTGGGCATCTCCACCGGAACCGTCAAGGTTCATCGCCGTAACGTCTACCGCAAGCTCGGCATCTCGTCGCAGACACAGCTGCTGTCTATCTATCTCAAGAATCTTGGCCAGTAGTGGAAAAACCCACCGGATGGATTGAATGGGCCGCGTTTGTCGCCGTAACCCCTTGAGGTCTTCTAAGTTTGAAACGGTGTGCGGGCATCTCCCTCGAGCCCCTGGGTTTGGCCGCTGAGGAGCCACGTGATATTGACCTGCAGAACACGTGCCAGCATGTCAAGACGATTGGCGCGTGGTTCCGAACGGTCGTTTTCCCAATTGCTCCAGGTGTCGTCGGTCACGCCGACAACGCTGGAGATCTCTTCAACCGAGAGACCGAGCGCATCGCGCGCAAGGGAAATACGGCCACCGATCGTATCGTCCGTGTTTCCAGTGAGCGCCAAAGGATTGAGGGTGTCATGGGGATACATTGGGCTTTGTCCTTCTTGTCTTGAGGCCACGTTTCGCAGACTTTTCCGCGAAACGTGGTTGCGCAAATGCGCTGGAACATGATGGCGGTGGTGTCAGCCTTCCTGGTCACCCACCCAGGTCTTCACCTGGTCGGGATGGTCTGTGATGTATTGATCGACGGCCTTTTCGTACGAGGTCTCCTGCGCATTGAACATCGCCGCCTCAAGATCGCCGATCGGCAGTTTCATCCGTGACAGGAAGCCGGCGACTTTCGGATTATCCACCTCGAAATCCTTGCGCGCCAAGACGTCGACATGTTCGGCCGCGCCAAGTGAGCCTTTCGGGTCAGCGAGGTAGCGAAGTTCGTACTTGCCGAACATCCAGTGCGGGCTCCAGGACGTGGCGACAAACCAATCCTGCTTGCGGATCGCCCGGTCGACCGTTGTCAGCATGCCGGCCTCGCTGGAAATCTGAAGCTTGTAGTCGTCGAGAGCGTAATCCTTAACGGCCTTTTCCGAGAGACGCGTGAGGCCTGCACCCGGATCAATGCCGTCGATGCGTCCCTTCAGCTTCGCTTTGACGTCATCCTTCTTAAGGTCCTCAATCGAGGAGATGGCATCCTGAGGCACATACGCCGGGACAACCCAGCCGAGTTTAGCGCCGTCATAAACAGTGCCAAGCGTCGTCACCTTGTCCTTCACCTTGGCAAAATAATCGGCATGGGTCTCAGGCAGCCAGGCCATCATCATGACATCGATATCGCCGCGGCTGACGCCCTGATAAAGTGGGGCGACATCGGTCTGCACGAGTTGGACCTCTTGGCCGAGTTCATCCTTGATCAGTTTCGCTGCAAGTTTGGTGACAAATTCAGCGTCGGACCAGGCGGCCCAACCGATCTTCACCGGCGGCTTTTCGTCTGCCAAGGCCGTACCGAGGGTTCCGGTGAAAATTCCGGCGGCGAGGCTCATCGTAACGAGTGTCTTCAACATGTTTGCTCCTTTTGGAAGGTTCTCATTCGACGGCCAAAGGCCGCCATCTTCAATGCAGTGCGCACGGTTCATGCCGCAGCGGGGGAGGTCACCTGGGGCTGCGTTGTCCGGCGGAAGAGGGAGCGCCAGACCCCGGCGCGGTCCTTGCCGAGGCTCTGGGTGATCCGGTCCAGGATCACGGCGAGAATGACGACGGCGATCCCGCCTTCGAAGCCGGTTCCAACATCGAGGCGCTGGATGCCGGTCAGCACTGTGTTGCCGATACCACCGGCTCCGATCATCGAGGCGATCACCACCATCGACAGCGACAGCATGATCGTCTGGTTGATGCCCGCCATGATCGACGGCATGGCGTTGGGCAACTGAACCTTGAACAGAAGCTGCAATGCAGTGCAGCCGAAGGCTTGGCCAGCCTCGACAAACTCGACGTGAACCTGCCGGATACCGAGATTGGTCAGGCGTACCACCGGGGGCATCGAGAAGATGACAGTCGCGATGGTTCCTGGCACGGCGCCGAGCCCGAAGAACATCGCTGCCGGGATCAGATAGACGAAAGCTGGCATGGTCTGCATCAGGTCGAGCACCGGGCGAACGATTGATGCGACACGGTCGTTACGGGCCATGGCGATCCCCAGCGGCAGGCCGATCAGCATGGCGACCAATGTCGAGGCGATGACCAGCGACAACGTTTCCATCATCGGCGACCACAAATCCATGTGGTCGACCAACAGCAGCGAAACGCAGGTGAACAGCGCAAAACCGATACCGACGCGCCACAGTGACAAAAGCACAAGGATCGCTAGGCCAACCGGAAAGGGCGTGGCGAGAAGCACGTTCTGAATGGCGTCCGTCACAGTTCCGATCGCCATGGCGATCAGGTCCAGCGCGGGGCTGAAATTGTCGAGGATGTAATTGACGGCGCTGTCGACGCCATCACCAAGATCGAATGTCATGAGAATACTCCGGGGCTGATCAGGCGGTGCGATCGAGCGTTTCGAGAAGTGCCGATTTGCTGATGGAACCGAGATAGCGATTGTCATCGTCGACAACCGGAACCGGCCATGCGCTCGCGGCGACCTTGCCAAGCACGTTGGAAAGGCTTTCCGCAGCCGGGATCGGCTCGATGCCGGTCAGAAAAGCACGTCGATAGGGATCGCTTGCGCCATCCTTCGTGGTTTCAATGAGAGAACGACGACTGACCATTCCATGATAGGTCTTGTCGCGGCCGAGGATGATGGCGACCTCCCTGTCGAAATGTTCCATGCGCTCGAGAGCGGCGGCGGCTGAGACGCCTTGCCGTTCAATGATGGTCACTTGCGTGTTGCGCGCCACGTCACCGGCGCGGAACACCTGCGAGACATCGACATTGCGGAAGAACGAACGCACATAATCATTGGCTGGTCTGAGGACGATATCATCCGGCGTACCGACCTGAACGACCTCGCCATTCTGCATGATGCAGATGCGGTCGCCGATACGCATTGCCTCGTCGAGGTCGTGGCTGACGAAAACGATCGTGCGGCTCTGCTCGGCCTGGAGGCGGACCAGCTCATCCTGCATTTCGGCGCGAATAAGAGGATCGAGTGCTGAAAACGCTTCATCCATCAAAAGAATGGAGGGCTCGCTGGCCAGTGCCCGGGCAAGCCCGACGCGCTGTTTCATGCCGCCCGACAGCTGGTCGGTTCGACTATCGTCATGGCCCACCAGGCCGACGGCCTTCAGCGCGGCGCGCGCCCGTTGCTTGCGATCGGCTTCGGCCATCCCGCCGACTTCGAGGCCGAAAGCGGCGTTGTCGAGCACGGTTCGATTGGGGAGAAGCGCGAAGGATTGAAACACCATGCTGATCTCGCGCCGCCGAAGCGCAATCAGCTCGCATCGTTTCATCTGGGTAATGTCCCGGCCATCGATCTCGATCGTTCCCGAGGTTGGCTCAATGAGACGGTTCAAGAGACGAAGCATGGTGGATTTGCCGGAACCCGAAAGCCCCATGATGACGAAGATCTCGCCGGCGTGAATGTCAAAGCTTGCATTGTTGACACCGATCGCACAGCCGGTCGACGCATGGATTTCCGATTTGGTTCTACCGGATTTCAGCTGTTCGAGCGCTTTATCCGGCCGATCGCCAAAAACTTTGAAGACATTCCTGACACTGATCTTGACCGGGCGATCGAGGTTCGACGGGTCACTTTTTAAAGCCATATTGTGTTGGGCCCGGCTCCGGAAGCAGGGCACTCTCCTTCGTTATGTTTGATCCCCGCAGCAGAGGTCCCGCCACGGTGGCTGGCGGCGCGGATCACAAGAAAACCGAAGTTCGCAAATAAGATGGTGCGTCGCAATTTGGCGATTATGTGGCACAGAATGATGTCAATGTCCACTAATGAAGAACAAAATTCTCAATTTTCTTCCAAAAATTGAATTTGTGGGAAAATTTTATCACAGTAACCGTTGGTCTCGCGCGGCGCTGCTTGGGCGACATGAACTGCCGAAAAATATAGCGGCTCATCGCATCACGACCTTCCGTCTTCAAAAGAGGGAGAGGTCGCTCAGGAACTGCAACAGTTAACCGCCGAAACCGAAACCGACAGGCATATCCGCCAGGGTAATTCCGAAGGGCTCGAGGCTTTTCAGGATCCAGGTCTGATTGTTGCCGATGCGGCGATTTTACTCTGCCCAGGCGGAGACGAAGCGCTTGAAGGTTTCGTCTCCGCCATAGTTCAGTGCAATGACGGATGGCGTTGACAGGATGGGTGTTGGAATCATGACGCCACCGACCGTTGCAGCCTTCTTGGAAATGACAAGGCCGTTCAGCATTGTGTTGACGAGGCTGTCGGCCTTGCCCGTCGAGACGGCAACGATCGCTTCGTCGCGGGTTTTGAAGCGCAGCACATTGGCTTTTGGCAAATACTGTTGCGTGATCAGGTCCTGGGCGTAGCCCAAGTCGACCGCGAACGTGTATTTCGGGTCGTTGAGTTCGCAACTCGTCCTTGGCCGAGATCAGAACGAAGCTGTTGTGGTATGTCGGATCCGAGAAGGAGACCGACATGGCGCGCACTGGCGTCCCGGTCACGGCAAAGGCTATGTCCACCTTGCCGCTCTGTACGTCGAGAATGGCGTTCGACCAGCTCGATTCGACCACTTCCAGTTTGACGTCGAGGGTCTTGGCGATGTCGTTTGCCATGTCGATCGCAAAGCCTTGCCATTCGCCGGTGCGCGGATCCTTGCTGAAATAGGCGACTTCGTTGAGGATGGCGGGGATGCGCAGGACACCTCTGCCGCGGATGTCGGCGATCGTGCCAGGCGAGGCGGCCGTCGTTCCTCGAACCTTTGCTTTCGTGAAAGTTCGCCGGGTCTTTCTGGCCGTGCCCGTTTACGGATGTCGGATCAGTCTACGCTCAGCCATGGGCTCGTCCGGTGTAACTTGGTGATCTACCCCGTCATCTCTTTCGACAAGTGCAGGCGTCGTAACCGCCGGAAAACAACCGGCCTGCCTTCATGCCGATCACCAGCGGAATGTCGCGGACATGCGAAAGACGCAGAGACCGGGCGATCGCGATCGCCGCCTCGGCACATATCGCAGCGTCCTCAGCTGCGTTGTGGTGGGCGAAAGTCAGACCGAGATGGTTGGCTAGGATGTTGAGTTTGTGTGATCCGAGATGTGGCCAGACCTTTTGTGCCATTTTCACCGAGCAGAGATAGGAGAGTTCCGGATAAGCCTGGTGGTAGAGATCGAGACATGAGCGCCAGACGCTGAAATCGAAGGCCGCATTGTGGGCGATCATCGTGGCGCCGCGAAAATCGTCGGCGAACTCGTCCATCACCTCGGGAAACTCGCCCGCACCCTCGACATGCTCCGGGCGGATGCCGTGAATGGCAATGTTAAAGGATGAAAAGCGCATGCCCTTCGGACGGATCAACCGCTCTTCGACCCGCACAACACGACCGTCCTCGATCCAGGCCAGTCCCACGGAGCAGGCACTGCCACGCTGTTCGTTGGCAGTTTCGAAATCGATGGCAATAGTCTTCAAGGCGGCGTCCCAGTTGGTTTTGTATGGCTTCTAGCCGCGCGCGAGTGATTATGGAAAGGAAAATTCTCAAAATAGTTGCCAACGGTTCGGATCACGGCGGCGGTTATTGCGATGTCCTCAGCCAAAATCTGGGATCTAGTACTGCGTAGACATCACCCTTCAGATGCGTTCGCCCCGGTGCATGAGATCGAACCCCTCATCGATGTCGTCGGCGGCACCGTGTGGGTGATCATCGGATCGATGTGGATCTTGCCTTCCATGGACAATTCGACGATCTCCGGCACCTCGGTGCGCCCTCGCGCGCCGCCGAAGGCGGTGCCCAGCTACGGTAATATCAGTGAGGTTCCGATCATGACCCGTTTCAAAGCCAGTCACGCCGAAAGATGTGATTTGATACACTGTTTTCGACGTCCAATACGCGGTCTCCCATCGCGATTTTGGGGAGATTACGGCACGCCGCCGACGATATGGCTCTCGCTCATGCCGTCAGTCCTTGTTGCGTTCATCGGCGAACATCGGTCCGCCCTTGTGCGGGGGAAAGCCGTAGCCGTTGATCATCACCAGATCGATATCGCCGGGACGCGCGGCGATGCCCTCGGCCAGCAGCGTCGTTCCCTCGTCAACCATGGCCTTGAGAAGGCGTGTCATAATCTCTTGCGCGATGAACACGCGGGGCCGGATATTCTTCGCTGCCCGTGCCGCTTCGATCACCATCGTCACTGCAGGGTCGGTCGTGCGCTTGCCATCGGGGTAGGCATACCAACCGAGGCCATGCCTGCGGCCGAGGCGGCCGGCCTCGCAGAGCCGGTCGGCGATCTCGACATAACGTTCGGCGGGATCACGCGTCTCGGCTAGCCGCTTGCGGCGCGCCCAGGCGATTTCGAGGCCGGCCATGTCATTGACGGCGAAAATGCCCATCGGAAAGCCGTAGGCCTCCAGCGCCGCATCGATCTCGTGCGGCAGGGCGCCGTCCTCGAGCATGAATTCTGCCGCGCGGCGATAGGCCGAGAAGATGCGGTTGCCGATGAAACCTTCGGTGACGCCGCACACGATGGCAAGCTTGCCGAGGCGCTTGACGAAGGTCAGCGCGCTTGCCAGCACGTCGGGCGCGGTCTTGGCGCAGTCGACGACCTCCACGAGCCGCATGACATTGGCGGGCGAGAAGAAATGCAGGCCGACCACGCGTGACGGATCGGCGGTCGCGGCGGCGATCGTATCGGGATCGAGGTAGCTCGTATTGGTCGCCATGATGGCGCCAGGCGCGACGATGCCGTCGAGCCGGCGAAACAGGTCCGTCTTGACGGAGAGGTCGTCGAAGACGGCTTCCACGACGAGGTCGGCGGCGGCAAGGTTTTTTGCCTCGGCCGTGGTTTCAAGCCGGTCGAGGCACGCCGCACGCCCCTCTGTGGTCATGCGCCCGGATTGCACAGCTTTGTCGAGAAGGCTGGCGATGCGCTCGCGTCCGCCGGCGGCAGCCTCCGGCGTCTGCTCCAGAGCGACGACGCGGTATCCGCTGGTCAGGGCGGAAACCGCAATGCCGGAGCCCATCAGCCCGGTACCGACAATCCCGACGGTTTCGACCCGCCGCGGCGAGACGCCGGCAAGGGCTTCGACCTTGCCGGCGTCTCGCTCGGCAAAGAAGACGTGCCGCAGCGCTGCGGATTCGGTAGAATCGCGCAAACGCAGGAACGTGGCGCGCTCCTGCGCCAAGCCCCGTTCAAGGTCGAGTTGCCCTGCGGCCTTCACGAGGCGGATGGCCTCGGCGGGGGCGGACTGGCCGCGGCTTTTGTCAAGCACCTTTGCTTCCGCTGCGCTGACAGCGGTTGCGTCCGCGGCGGGAACGTCGATGTTGCCGGTCCGACGAAGCGGCCGTCCGGCATTTTCGCGCACGGCCACAATGGCGGCAGTGACGGGATCGGCAGCGACGGCATCGGCGAGACCGAGAGTGACGGCTTCGTTCGCCTTCACCACGCGTCCCGTCCCGATGAGATCGATGGCTGATATCGTGCCGATCAGGCGCGGCAGGCGCTGGGTGCCGCCGGCGCCCGGAACGATGCCGAGTTTCACCTCCGGCAGGCCGAACGCGGCGGTTTCGCCGGCAATGCGACCATGGCAGGCAAGCGCTACCTCGCAGCCGCCGCCAAGCGCCGCGCCGTGCACGGCGCAAAAAACCGGCTTTTCGAAGCGCTCGATGCGGTCGTTGACGTTGGGAAGTGTAGGCTCGACCGGTGGTTTGCCGAACTCCTTGATGTCGGCCCCGCCGATGAAGGTGCGGCCGGTGCCGGAGATGACGATGCCGGTGATATCCGTCGCGGCTGCGGCATGATCCAGCGCTGCGATGAGGCCGGACCTCACATGTGCCGAAAGGGCGTTGACGGGGGGATTGTCGATGGCGACGACAAGCACGCCTTGGTCAAGACGGGCGGAAACGCTCTCAGAAAAACGCATCTCGGACATTTCGGAAAGCCTCACAGGGGGATGACGGCCGTGGCCTGAATCTCGATCTTGGCACGGTCTTCGACCAGCGCGACCACCTGCATCGCTGCCATGGCGGGATAATGCCGGCCGATGGTGTCGCGATAGGCCTGGCCGATGCCGCGAAGGTTGCCGAGATATTCCTGTTTGTCGGTGAAATACCAGGTCATCGTGGTGATATGGTGCGGCTCGGCACCGCCCGCGGCGAGCACGGCGACGACGTTCTTTAGCGTCTGGCGCACCTGCTCGACGAAATCGTCGGTCACGAACTGCGATTGTTCGTTCCAGCCGATCTGGCCGCCGACGAAAAGCGTGTGGCCCGTCGCCGCCACGCCGTTGGAATAGCCGATGGGCTTTGCCCAGCCTTCAGGTTGCAGGGTCGTGTGCATGGGGCATCTCCAGCTGTTGTTTCTGCGTGGCGCGGATAGCGTCCGGCCAGGCAGGTGAGGCGTTTGTGTCGATCGAGGTGGTGACGATGCGGTGCTTTGCAGTCCACAGCACAGCGTCTGTTGCTGAAACCGCATGCTGCAGGTCGCGCGGGGAACGGGCGATGGCGGAGCGCGAGCGCGAATCCAGTTCATCGCCCTGAAAGCCGGGGCTACGAAAAGTGAGGTCGAGGCGTACCGTCGGCACGCTTATCCGCCGCTCGCCGTTCATCGCCCGCCAAGGCAAACCGAGCGAGGCGAAAAACTCCTCCAGAACCCAGACAAGGATGTTGAGGTAGGACGGGAAATACGCGATCCCACAGGGCGCACAATCTCCAATCCGGAGCGGCTTGCTGATCGTGAACATCGGTCCCTGATCCTCAGTTCGCGAAGGCGGCGATGCCGTTGATCGCGCGCCCGAGGACCAGGGCATGGATGTTGTGCATGCCTTCATAGGTGTTGACCACTTCGAGATTGACGAGGTGACGGGCGACCGGAAACTCGTCCGATATGCCGTTTGCGCCGAGCATGTCACGGGCTGCCCGGGCGATGCCCAGCGCCTTGCCGCAGGAGTTGCGTTTGACGATCGAGGTCAGCTCGACGGGCGGGTTGCCCTCGTCCTTCTGACGCCCGCGACTCAGGCAGGCCTGTAGGCCGCGGCTGATTTCCGTCGCCATGTCCGCCAGCTTCTTCTGGATCAGCTGATTGGCGGCCAACTCTTCGCTGACCATGGGGCCGAGTAATCCGAGTTCGCCCATCTCGGAGAAGATCGAGGGATCGGACTGCTCGTGCAGGAATGCGTCCGGGACGCCATGAGCAAGCCGGTCTTCGGCGTGGCCGCGTGCGGTGTGGCGCACCATCCGCTCTTCATCCGTCAACTGGGCATCGAGATCGAACGGATCCTGCCAGTCAAACAACGCCTTCGAACCGTGCATGTCGAACCTTCCCCTTATCGTGCAGCGTCCTTCATCAGCTCGCGGCCGATGATGAGCTTTTGAACTTCCGTCGCACCCTCGTAGATGCGCAACGCCCGGATTTCGCGATAGAGCCGCTCGGTGATCTCCCCGGTGCGCACACCCCGGCCGCCGAAGAGCTGCAGGGCCTGGTCGATGACCCATTGCGCATTTTCCGTCGCGGTCATCTTCGCCATCGCGGCTTCGCGCGTCGTCGGCAGCTTCTGTACGTCGCGTCTCCAGGCTGTTCGGCAGGTCAGCAGTGCTGCGGCATCGATGGCGGTCGCCATCTCGCCGAGCGTGCTTTGCGCGGTCGGCAGATCAGCGAGCGTCGCGCCGAACATCTTGCGGCTCTTGGCATGCGACACCGCCTCGTCGAGTGCCCGGCGGGCAAAGCCGGTCGCGGCGGCGGCAACGGATGGGCGGAAGACGTCGAGTGTGCGCATGGCGATCTTGAAGCCTTCGCCCGGGCTTCCGAGAAGCTGCGCGGCCGGGATGCGGCAATTGTCGAAGCGGATGCGAGCGAGCGGATGCGGGGCGATCGTCTCGATGCGTTCGACGATCGTGAAACCGGGCGTATTAGCGAAGACGACGAAGGCGGAAATGCCACGCGTGCCAGGTGCTTCGGAGGTTCGGGCGAAGACCGTGTAGAGATCGGCGATGCCGCCATTTGAAATCCAGGTCTTTTCGCCGTCGAGTATAAAATCGTCGCCGTCGCGCCGGGCGGCACAAGCCATGGCCGCGACATCAGAGCCCGCGTCGGGCTCGGAAAGGGCAAACGCGGATATCCATTCGCCGCGCGCGACCCTGGGCAGGACCGCCTCTTTCAAGGCTGGCGTACCGGACAGACTGATCGCGCCGGTACCGAGGCCCTGCATGGCGAAGGCGAAGTCGGCGAGCCCGTCGGCATAGGCCAGCGTCTCGCGCACGAGGCAGAGCGCCCTGCTGTCGATTTCTTCGCTTGCACCACCGAAAGCTTTCGGTACGCAATGACGGAGGAGTCCAGCGGCACCAAGCGCTGCGACCAGATGGCGGCAGGCGGCGTCGACATTGCCGTGATCGACGCCGTCGAGGCCGCCCTTGGCGACAAAGCTGTCGAGGTCTTTCGCAAGCGCGCGGTGGCTCTCGTCGAAGAATGGCCAGTCGAGATGATCGCGGGTCGGCGCGCGCATGGTCAGTTTCCCTCGAAGGCGGGTTTCGCCTTGGCGGCAAAGGCTTCGAAGGCCCGCTGGAAGTCGCCCGTCGCCATGCAAATCGCCTGGGCCTGTGCTTCCGCCTCGATGATCTGGTCGATGCCCATCGCCCATTCCTGGTCGAGCATCTTCTTGGTCATCGCATGGGCAAACCAGGGACCGTCGGCAACGGTGCGAGCGAATTTCTGCGCTTCGACAAGCAACGAGGGACGCTCGTGCAGGGCGTTGTAAAAGCCCCAGTTCAGGCCCTCCGCCGCGCTCATGACGCGGCCGGTGAAGAGCAGTTCGGCGGCGCGGCCCTGGCCGATGATCCGCGGAAGGATGCCGCAGGCGCCCATGTCCGCGCCGGCAAGCCCGACGCGCGTGAACAGGAACGCGGTCTTGGCGTCCGGCGTCGCGACACGGAAATCGGCGGCCATCGCCAGGATGGCGCCGGCACCGGCGCAGATGCCATCGACAGCAGCGATGATCGGCTGCGGGCAGGCGCGCATCTGGCGTACCAGCTCGCCCGTCATGCGGGTAAAGTCGAGAAGATCGGGCATTTCCATACGCGTCAGCGGCTCGATGATCTCGAACACGTCGCCGCCGGAGGAGAAGTTGTCCTTCGCGCCGGTCAGCACCACGGCGCGCACGTCGCTGGCGCGCGTCAGCGACCGGAACAGGTCGCAAAGCTCTTCATAGCTTTCGAAGGTCAGCGGGTTCTTTTTGTCCGGGCGGTTGAGCGTGATCGTGGCGACACGGCCGTCGGCATCGGTTTCGAACAGGAAGTGTTTGGCTTCGTGACCCTTGAAGGGGCGCTTCTTGGCCTGCATGGGGTTGGTCATGTCTGATATCCCTAGAGAACTTCGCCGCCGGCGACCGCGATGGCCTGGCCGGTGATTGCGGTCGCCTTTTCCGAGACGAGCCAAGAGACTGTGTGGGCCACCTCACCAGGCGTCACCAATCTGCCTTGCGGATTGGCGCGGGCAAGGCTGGCGCGGGCGTCCTCGCGCGTGCGGCCGGTCTTCTGGCTGATCGTATCGAGCGCGCCGTCGATCAACGGCGTGTAAGTGAAGCCGGGGCAGACGGCATTGACGGTGACATCGGTGCGGGCAAGTTCGAGTGCCAGCGCCCGCGTCAGGCCGATGACGCCGTGCTTGGAAGCGCAATAGGCGGACACATAGGCATAGCCAGTGAGCCCTGCCGTGCTCGCGACATTGACGATGCGACCGTTCCCGGCGCGGCGCACGGAGGCGAGCGCCGCATGCGTCACCAGATAGACGCCCGTCAGGTTGACGGTAAGAACGCGTTGCCAGAGCGCGAGGTCAGTCTTCTCAAACGGTGCGGACGGTGCCTCGCCGGCGCAATTGACCAGGACGGCGATATCGCCGGACTCTGTGATTGCGGCCGCAAGGCCGCGCTCCACCGAAGCGGCGTCGCTGACGTCAAACCCGTCATGGACAAAAGCCTCTCCGCCCGCCACGCGGATGTCGTCACGCACGGCCTCCAATGGGGCCGCTCGCCGCCCGGCGAGGCTCACGACATGACCGTCGGCCGCCAAAGCGAGCGCGATGGCCTTGCCGATACCGCTTCCGGCGCCTGTGACGAGAGCGTGCCGCTTGTTCATGGCTTGCCCGCCGTCGTTGCCGCGCGGGCGAGGTTGTTGACGTACTGTGCCCGGGCCGAACGGTACTGTTTCGGCCAGGGCTGGCCGTCATAACCGATCCGTGCTGCCTCATGCAGGACGAAGGACGGGTCCGCCAGATGCGGGCGGGCAACGGCGCAGAGATCCGCCCGGCCGGCCGCGATGATCGAATTGGCGTGATCGGCCTCGGAAATCGCCCCGACGGCTATGGTCGGGATCTGGATTTCGTTGCGGATCTTGTCGGAGAACGGCGTCTGGAACAGGCGGCCATAGACCGGCCTTTCCTCCTTCACCACCTGGCCGGAGGAGCAGTCGATCAGGTCGGCCCCGGCCTCCTTGAACAGGCCGGCGAAAATGGCAGCATCGTCTGGTGTGTTGCCGCCATCATGCCAGTCATGGGTCGAGAGGCGCACGGAGATTGGCTTGTCCTCAGGCCACACCTTGCGGATGGCGTGGAACACTTCGAGCGGAAAGCGGGCGCGAGCGGCATGGTCGCCGCCGTATTCGTCCGATCGTTGGTTCGTCAACGGCGACAGGAAGCTCGACAGCAGATAGCCGTGCGCTGCGTGCAGCTCGATAATGTCGAAGCCGAGGTCGCGGGCTCGTTCGGTCGCCTGCACGAAGTCATGAATGACGCGGTCCATGTCGGCCCGGGTCATTTCGCGCGGCACCTCAGAATGGGCGAGGTAAGGCAGCGCCGAGGCTGAAATCAACGGCCACCCGCCTTCGGAAAGAGGCTGGTCTATGCCCTCCCAGGCGAGCTTCGTGGCGCCCTTGCGTCCGGCATGGCCGAGCTGGAGGCCGATCTTGGCGGGTGTCTGCTGGTGCACGAAATCGACGATGCGCTTGAAGGCCTGTGACTGTTCATCGTTCCACAGGCCGAGGCATCCGGGCGTGATCCGCGCATCGGCCGAGACGCAGGTCATTTCCGGAAAGACGAGTGCAGCACCGCCCATGGCGCGCGCGCCGAGATGCACGAGGTGAAAATCGCCCGGCAGTCCGTCCGTCGCCGAATACATGGCCATCGGCGACACCACGATGCGGTTGCGAAGTGTCATGCCGCGGATCTTCAAGGGTGTGAACATCGGGGGCGGGACGGCGCCGTTTGCCATGGGTTCGGCGCCCGCCCGTTCGGCGAACCAACGCTCGAACCCTTCGAGCCAATCCTTGTCGCGCAGGCGCAAATTCTCGTGGCTGATGCGCTGCGAGCGCGTCAGCATCGAATACATGAATTGTTCCGGCTCAAAAGTATCGGCATAACGCGTGCCGACCACTTCGAACCATTCCATGGCATTGCGCGCGGCATTCTGGATACGGGCGACGTCGACGCGGCGCACGTCCTCGTAAGCCGAAAGCACGGCCGGGATGTGGGCCTTGTCATGGCCGAGAATGTCGAACTGCCGGGTCAGCTCGATCGCATCGTCGATGGCGAGCTTGGTTCCCGAACCGATGGCGAAATGGGCGGTGTGGGCACTGTCGCCCATCAGCACGACGTGGCTGTTGCCGTTGAAATGGCTCCACTTGTCGCAGATCAACCGGCCGAAATTCAGCCAGGCGGAGCCGCGCTGGTGGCGTGCATTGGTCATCAGCGCGTGGCCGTCGAGCGTGCCGGCGAACAACTTTTCGCAGAACTCGATCGACTGCTGCTGGTCCATCTCATCGAGCCCGTGGGCCTTGTAGACCTCGTCCGTGGTCTCGACGATGAAGGTCGAGGTGGTGTCGTCGAAGCGGTAGATATGCGACTGGAACCAGCCATGTTCGGTCCGCTGGAAATCAAAAGTGAAGGCGTCGAAAAGCTTGTTTGTGCCGAGCCAGATATAGCGGTTCGGTCGCACGACCATGTCGGGCCGGAAAGTGTCGGCATATTTGTGGCGAATGCGCGAATTGACGCCGTCAGATGCGATGATCAGGTCCGCGCCGGCGAATTCCTCGTCGCTTTCCACATCGCGCTCGAAAAGCAGTTCGACGCCGAGTTCCAGGCAGCGATCCTGCAGGATGTTGAGCATCTTGCGGCGGCCGATGCCGACGAAGCCATGCCCTGACGTGCGGATCTTGCGGCCCTTGAATACCAGTTCGATGTCGTCCCAATGGTTGAAGGAGACCTCGATCGCTTCCGCCGTCTCCGGATCCCACTGGCGCATCGACTGCATGGTGGCATCCGAGAAGACCACGCCCCAGCCGAACGTATCGAAAGCCCGGTTTCGCTCGACGACCGTGACCTGGTGTTCGGGGTGCTGGCGCTTCATCAGCAGCGCGAAATAGAGACCGGCAGGCCCACCACCGATACAGACGATCCGCATGTCGTTCTCCTCCCGAGGTCCGGCTGCGTAGTGCACTGTTCGAGAGGCCGTTGGCCGGCATCTCGGACCGTGAGAAGCAAGGTGGACTCGTTCAGAAGAAATTTCAAGCTTAAAATTGTTTTTGACGTGCCGGTGCGTTTGCGCACGCGTCGAATGCTGCGATGTGCTGTTTCAACGGGGAGTCAGAAAAAGGAGAAAGAGCGCCTCATGGGCTCTTTGCGAGAGACGCGATGATGGAGCGCTTCAATTTGGCAAGCTCGTCCATCAGGACACCATTGTCCTTCGGCGCGAGGCCGGCGAACAGGTCCGATATCCAGTCGGCATGCCGTGCCGCCATCTTTTCGAATTCGGCGCGACCGAAGGGGGTGAGGGCGATGATCTGCACACGCCGGTCCGTTGCAAGCGTCGTGCGGCTGATATGTCCGCTCTCGGTCAAGCGTTCAACCAGGACCGTAATGTTGCCCGGCGAGACCATCATGCGCTTGGAGACCTCGCCGAGCACCATCCCGTCAGGCGCGCGCTCGAGTTGGGCCATCAGGTCGAAACGCGGCAGGGTCGAGTCGAATTCCTCCCTGAGCCGTCGCCGGACTTCGTTCTCGATCAGCGTCGAACAGGTTAGCAGGCGCAGCCAGAGCCGAAGCTCGACGCGATGATCGTGCGGAGCCTCAAGGACTTTGGTCTCGCCATCCAGCCAATCCGGCGCGATGTCGAACTTGTCGTCACCCATCATTGCAAACGCCCGCTTTCCACCCTTCACCACGCGCGAAGGACACTATCTCGCCGCCTTGCCTTTTAGAGATGTTTCCCGCTCTTGGACAGGCCGGATGTCGCGCCATCATTTTATTGGGTGGACCAGCAGCGGGTGGGGTGAGGGATGGCCGCCATCCTCCGACTGGGCAAAGACATTGATCGTAAAGCCGATGTGATCGGCCATCAATGTCTTGGCGCGCGCGACGTCGCGGTCAAGGGCTGCTTCCATGAGTTCGGTATGATGCTTGATCGCCATGGCGTCGTGTAGCGCGGCGA
Source organism: Rhizobium sp. PL01 (assembly GCF_033447125.1). NCBI lineage: Bacteria > Pseudomonadati > Pseudomonadota > Alphaproteobacteria > Hyphomicrobiales > Rhizobiaceae > Rhizobium > Rhizobium sp. PL01. The sequence goes on from NZ_JAWQUM010000007.1 coordinate 273,238, forward strand.
CGGCTTCCTGGTATCCCTCGTTCATGCCCTCTGCCGCCCTCAGTGTCGGGGCGAGGCTGAGGAAGCGGTGGTGGCGGCGAAGCTGGTCGGAAATCGTCGCCTGGAAGCGCGCGAGCCAGCTCGACCTTGCGGCACTGATCAGAGCGGCGTGGAAGGTAGCGTGCTTCTCGTCCCACTCGTCGATCTCGCTTTCAGAGACGTTCTCGATGGAGAGCTTGCAGCGCGACAGCCGATAATGCGCAGTGACGACCGCGGATTCCCAGGCGCTGTCGCCATTCTCGATCGATTCGAGCAGAAGGGGGATCTCGACAACCGACCGTGCACGGGTGAGATCCTCCAGCGCCGCACGCGAAACCGGAGCAACGGCAAAACCGCGATTGCTGATGGTGGTGACGAGCCCTTCGGCTTCAAGCCGTGACAAGGCTTCGCGCAACGGCGTCCAGCCGATCTCGTAGCGGTCGCGCAGCGCGCTCAGCTTCATCGGCGCACCGGGGCTGAGCCGCGTCGTGAGGATGTCGCGCCGTAGAAGCCGGTAGGCCGATTCCGTCTTGGTCGATTGCTCAAGATCTTGCATCACGTTCCCTTAACGTCTGCGTGGGATCAGCACAAATATATATAGTTTCGCCACTATAATCAAAATATATATATTTATTTGACAAGAAGCCGGGCCGCCGCCATGATCCCTGCAAGCCGCTGAGGAACGGCGGTCGCTTATCGTATCTGGGAGGATTTCATGGGCAGATTTACAAAGACGTTATTTTCCGGACTGTTCGTCGCCGGTGCTCTGGTGCTGGGCGCCGGATCGGCGGCGGCTGAGCCGATCCGCATCGGCATTGCCAACTTCGGCGAACATCCGCAGCTGAGTGCATCGATCGCCGGCTTCAAGAAGGCACTGGCGGAAAACGGCTTCGTCGAAGGAACCGACGTCGTCTATAGCGAGAGCCACACCAACTTCGACGCATCACTTGTACCGCAGATGATCGCAAAGCTTCAGGCCGAGCAGCCGAAGCTGATCTATACGATCACGACCCCTGTTTCGCAGATCGCCAAGAAGGCGCTTGCCGGTTCCGGGATTCCGGTGGTGTTTTCCGCCGTCACCGATCCGGTGGCCGCCAAGCTGGTTCCCTCCTGGGAGGCCGGCGACGAGGGCATGACTGGAGCGACGGACCTTCAGGACGTCGCCGCCGTGATGGAATTCACCCACAAGCTGCTGCCTGACGCCAAGCGCTTCGGCGTGCCTTACAATCCGGGCGAAGCCAACGACACGGCACTGCTCGACAAGATCAAGGAAGCAGCACCGGCCGCCGGATTCGAGGTCGTTGCCGTCGGCGTCGACAACGTCAACGACATCCAGCAGCGTATCGCCTCCTTCGCAGGCAAGGCCGACGTGATCTATACGCCGGCGTCCAACCTGCTCCAGCCGGCGATCGCCGCCGTTTCGGCCGCCGCGCGCCAGGCGCAAATCCCGATCGTCAATTCCGACGACGGTGCCGTGCGCGAGGGCGTCGTTCCGGCGAGCTTCGCCGTGAACTACGAGCAGGTCGGCCTGGCGGCTGGCAAGATCGCCGCCGAAATCCTCAAGGGCAAGGACCCGAAGTCCATCGCTCCGTGGCGCCCGGCCTATGAGGACCACAAGCCGCTGATCTCGAAGAAGACGCTTGCCGCCTTTGGCCTGGAAGTGCCGGCATCGCTTGCTGATTGCGGCTGCCTGATCGACTGAGGCAGGTTGGTGTCAACAAGTGACGGCGCGTGAAAGCGCCGTCACTTCGCGTAAAGAGGGGGAGCCAATGCTGGAAATCAAGTCGGCCCGAAAGGTGTTCTACAAGGGGCAGGCAGATGAGAAGGTCGCTCTTGACGACCTCAACCTGCGGCTCGAAACAGGGGAGTTCGGCGTCGTCATCGGCTCGAACGGCGCGGGCAAGAGCAGCATGCTCAACGCCATCTCCGGGGCCCTCGTTCTCGACACCGGTAAGGTTCTCATCAACGGCGACGATGTCACAGCTATACCCGTGCATAAACGCGCCATGCGCCTCGCGCGCGTGTTCCAGGACCCGATGAAGGGCACTGCCGCCTCGATGACGGTGGCGGAAAACATGCTGCTGGCAGACCTGAGGGCCAACAAGCGAACGCTGCGTCGCGGTCTCAATCCGGCACGGCTTGCCGCCTACAAGGAGCGCTTGTCGCTGCTCGGCCTCGGTCTTGAAAACCGTCTCGATACGCGGGTGGAGCTGCTGTCCGGCGGGCAGCGGCAATCGCTATCGCTGATCATGGCGGTCGGCGGTTCGCCGGCGCTTCTGCTGCTCGACGAACACACGGCAGCGCTCGATCCGCGCACGGCCGACATCGTCATGCAGGCGACGATCCGTGCCGTCGAAGCCTTGAAGCTGACGACCCTGATGGTGACGCACAACATGCAGCACGCCGTCGATTTCGGAAACCGGGTCATCATGCTCGACGCCGGTCGCGTGCGTCTCGAAATCGCCGGCAAGGAAAAGGTCGCGATCACGGTCCCGGACCTGATCGGCCATTTCTCCGTCAAAACCGACCGTATGTTTCTGGCGAGCTGATGATCATGGATTTTCTTCAAAACACCGTCTCGAGCTTCATTGCGCTGGTTCCCGTCACCCTGGCGCAGAGCCTGATCCTCGCCTTCGTCGTGCTGGGGATCATGATCCCTTTCCGTATGCTGAGCTTTCCGGACCTGACCAGCGAAGGGGCGTTCCCGCTCGGTGGTTGCGTCTGCGGCGTGCTCATGGCCGCCGGAATGTCGCCCTTGGCGGCGATCGCCGCTGCCCTGATCGCCGGTTTCGTCGCCGGTTGCTGCACGGCCTTCATCCATCTGCGCTTCCGGATCCATACGCTACTCGCCGGCATCCTGATGATGACGATGCTTTATTCGATCAACTTGCGCATCATGGGCCGTTCGAACATTTCGGTCTTCGGGTCGACGACCGTCTTTGACTGGGTACCATTCCTGCAGCCCGGCTTTCCAGCGAGCAAGATCGTCATGGCCGGCGTGATCGGTCTTCTGGTCTTCGCACTGCTGCTGCATTTCTTCCGCACCGAAAAAGGCACGGCCGTCCGCGCCGTCGGGGCCAATCCGGATATGGCCGAAGCACAGGGCATCAATGTCTGGCTGGCGACCATCGGCGGCGTCGGGCTCGCGGGCGGCTTCTCGGCGGTGGGCGGCGCGCTGATGGTGCAGTCGCAGGGTTTTGCCGACGTCAACATGGGTCTCGGCATCCTGATCAACGGCCTTGCAGCCCTGATGATCGGCGAGGCCATCGTTGGCAAGAACAGTGTGCCACGCCAGCTCGTTGCCCCCTTCGTCGGTGCCATCGTCTATTACCAGCTCGTCTCCTTCTGCCTCGCCGCCGGCATGCCGCCGCCGGATCTGAAGCTTGCGACAGGCCTGTTTGTGCTCGCCATGCTGGCCCTGCCCAGCCTCAAGCGAAGCCGCGGCCCAGCGCCCGCCCGTGAAACCATTCGTGAATAATCCAAGGACCGCCCCCATGTCTGCACTTCCTGATTTCGCTGCAATCGAGGCCATGGACGAGGTTGATGGGCTGCGCGCGATGCGCGACCGGTTCATCCTGCCAAAAGGCCTCATCTACCTCGATGGCAACTCCCTTGGAGTTGCCTCGCATGCCGCCTTCGCCGCGCTTCACAAAGCGGCAACCGAGGAGTGGGGGCAGGACCTCATCCGTAGCTGGAACACCGCAGGCTGGTTCGACATGCCACTGGCGCTGGGCGACCGCGTGGGACGTTTGATCGGCGCGGCCGCCGGCCAGACTGTCGTCTGCGACACGACGTCGGTCAACATCTACAAGACCCTGCACGCGGCAATGGCGCTCAGGCCCGACCGATCGGTGATCGTCAGCGAAGGCGGCAGCTTCCCGACCGACATCTACATGGCCGAGGGGGTTGTCTCGACTCGTCCGGGTACGTCGCTGCGGCTGGAAGGCGTCGATGCACCGGCGATTGAAGAACTGATCAACAGTGACGTCGCCGTGGTTCTGGTCAATCACGTCAACTACAAGTCGGGCGAATTGCGCGACATGGCGGCTTTGACACGCAAGGCGCATGAACACGGCGCGCTGATCATCTGGGATCTCTGCCACACGGCCGGTGCGTTGCCGGTCGATCTTGACGGTGCGAATGTCGATTTCGCCGTCGGCTGCACTTACAAGTACCTCAACGGTGGCCCCGGCGCGCCGGCCTTCATCTATGCCGCCGAACGCTACCATGGCGATATCAGCCAGCCGCTCAGCGGCTGGTGGGGCCATGCGCGACCCTTCGCCTTTGAAAAGCACTATGCGGCCGGCCAGGGCATCCGCCGCTTTCTGTGCGGCACGCAACCGATCCTCTCTCTTCGCGCGCTGAAGGGCGCGCTCGACATCTGGGATGAGGTCGACATGGAGGCGCTGCGCGCAAAAAGCCTCGGCCTAACAGACCTGTTCATCGCGCTCGTCGAAGCCAGATGCGGCGCCTATGGCCTTGAGCTGGAAAGCCCACGCGACCGGGCAAAACGCGGCAGCCAGGTCTCGTTCAGCCATCCGAATGCCTATGCGATCATGCAGGCGCTGATCGCCAGCGGTGTCATCGGCGATTTCCGCGCACCCTCGACCATCCGGTTCGGCTTCACGCCGCTCTATGTCAGCTACATGGATGTGTGGAATGCGGTCGTGATCCTCGAAGACATCCTGCGCACCGGATCGTGGCAGGATGCGCGTTTCGCCGTCCGCTCTGCCGTGACCTGATTTTGCGGCGGCGGGAAATTGGCCCCGCGCCTTCTCCCCGCTTGCGGGGAGAAGGCTGCCGTCAGGCTGGATGAGGGGCAGTCCACCCATATCCGGTCGCCTTGCTCTCATCCGGGAAACCTCGCCATGACCGCACCACGCCGCCCGACACTCGAAGAGATCGCCGAGGCCCGTGCGCGCATCGCACCGCATTTTGCGCGCACGCCGCTGGTCAAGCTCGACCTTGGGTTGGCGGACCGGCAGATCTTTCTGAAACTGGAGACCCTGTCTCCGATCGGTGCCTTCAAGCTCCGTCCGGCGCTGAACGCCGTGTTGTCACGTGATCCCGCATCCCTTCGCGACGGCATCGCGGTCACCAGCTCCGGTAACATGGCCTATGGCATGGCGTGGGCCGCCCGCCTCGTCGGCGTGCCGATGGTGGCCTACATGTATCGCGGCGCGCCGCAAACCAAGATCGACGGGGTGCGAGACCTTGGCGGCGAGGTTCGCTTCGTCAGCGCGCAAACCTGGTGGGATTATATTGTCGGTGCCGCCCGGCCGGATGCGCCGGAGCTGTTGATCAATCCAGTGACCGATCAGGCGGTGCTGGCAGGCAACGGCACCATGGGCATGGAAATCGTCGAGGATCTGCCTGACGTCGATGTGGTGCTGACCCCATACGGCGGCGGCGGCATGACAGCAGGCGTCGCCAGCGCGCTCAAGGCGATGTCCCGGCGCGCGCGCATCTTCGCGGTCGAGGACGGCAGCGCTGCGCCGGTCCGTGCTGCTCTCGAAGCCGGACATATCGTAACGATAGAAACCCGGCCGTCTTTCATCAAGAGCATCGGTGGTCCGTCGCTGGTGCCGCAGCTCTGGCCCGTCGCGCGCGACCTGATCGACGGCGCCATTTCCGTCAGCCCTGCCGAGGTGACCGAGGCGATGCGGCTGCTGTTCAGGAAAGCCAAGATCGTCGCTGAAGGCGCGGGCGCCGCTTCTCTTGCCGCCGCGATCGCGCGACCCGATCTGACGGGGAATATTGTCTGCGTGATTTCCGGCGGTAATATCGACGCGGCGGCCTATTCCGTTGTGCTCGGCGGCGGCATTCCGGCCGCTTAAGCCAAGACGTCAGACGCCGAGATAACGGTCCTGAAGTTCTGAAGTCAGTGCCGCCGGCGCCCCTTCGAAAACGGTCGTGCCTTTCTCCAGCACGAAGCATCTGTCTGCCACGGGCAGTAGTTCCGACAGCGTCTTGTCGACGACGAGGATCGACTGGCCTGCGGCCTTCAGCGTGCGGATCGCCGACCAGATGTCCTGGCGGATGACGGGCGCGAGACCCTCGGTTGCCTCGTCCAAAATGACGAGGCGCGGATTGGTCATCAGGGCGCGGCCGATGGCGAGCATTTGCTGTTCGCCGCCGGAGAGCGTGCGGGCATATTGATTGCGCCGCTCGCCAAGGCGGGGAAAGAGGTCGACGACTTTTTCGAAGCTCCAGTCGCTGCCGCGCGCCGTGGCGACGAGGTTCTCCATGACCGTCAGGTTGGGAAAGCAGCGTCGTCCTTCCGGCACGAGGCCGAGGCCGAGTCTTGCGATCCGGTGCGGTCGCATGCCGAAGATCGCCGTGCCGGCAAAGCTGATCGCGCCTGAACGCGGGCGCACGAGACCGATGATCGAGTTGATGGTCGTTGTCTTTCCCATGCCGTTACGCCCCATCAGCGCAACGACTTCGCCTTCCCTGATATCGAGATCGACGCCGAACAGCGCCTGCGAGGCGCCGTAGAAGGTTTCGAGGCCTTTGAGCTCAAGGAGGGTCACGCGGCGTCTCCGAGATAGGCGCGGCGCACGTCGGGGTCGCTGCGGATTTCATCGACCGTTCCCGTCGCGATGATGCGGCCATAGACGAGGACCGATATGCGGTCAGCCAGCGCAAAGACCGCATCCATGTCGTGCTCTACCAAAAGCATCGGCGCTTCGTGACGCAATTCGTCAAGGAGCGACGTCAACTGCTTGGAGCCCTCGGGTCCCATGCCGGCCATGGGTTCGTCGAAAAGGAAGGCTTTTGGCGAAAGCGCGAGCGCGATGGCGATCTCAAGCTGCCGGCGTTCGCCGTGCGAGAGCTCGCCCGCCGGCAGGTGGGCACGTCCGGCCAGGCCGACGCGCTCCAGCATGACCATTGCCGGATCGGTCAGGGTCTTGTCGTTCGCCACTTGCCGAAGGAACCGGAAGCTGCTGGCCTGCTTGGACTGCACTGCCAGCATGACGTTGCGAAGGGCGGAGAACTCCTGGGCGAGCGAGGAGACCTGGAAACTGCGCGCCAGGCCGAGCCGCGCCCGCGCCGCCATGTGAAGCCCGCCGATATCCTGGCCGAGAAAACGGATCGTGCCGCTGTCGGCCGTAAGCGATCCGGCGATCTGGTGGATGAGCGTGCTCTTGCCGGCACCGTTCGGGCCGATCAGGGCGTGGATCTGTCCGGGGTAAAGGTCGAGGCTCACGCCATCCGTGGCCTTCAGCGCGTTGAAGGACTTGCGCAAATCGCGGATTTCGAGAATGGGCTCAGGCATGACGCGGCTTTCCCGACAAAAGGCCCAAAAACCCGCCGCGTGCGAAGAGCACGATGCCGAGCAGAATGAGGCCGAGGAAGAACTGCCAACGCTCGGTGATGCCACCAAGCACATTTTCCAGGCAAACGAAGACCATTGCGCCGGCGACGGGGCCGAACAACCGGCCGTTGCCGCCGAGGATGATCAGCACCATCAACTCGCCCGACATGTGCCAGGACAACATCGAGGGGCCGACGAAGCGGTTGAGGTCGGCATAGAGCGCGCCGGCAAGGCCGGTGATCATGGCCGAGATGGTAAAGGCGACGAGCCTGACGTAAAAGGGCTGGATGCCGACGGCGGCAAGGCGCGTACCGTTCTGTCGTGCCGCCTGCAGGGCGCTGCCGAAACGCGAGCCCTCGACGAGCCGGAATAGAAGAAGCGTTGCCATCAGCACGGCGAAGCAGATGAGGAAATAGGGCAGGGGCTTGGTGGTGTTGATCCCGGGGAAGGCGTTGCGCATGGAGATCGACAGGCCGTCCTCGCCGCCATAGGCCGGCCAGGAGACCGCGAAATAATAGATCATCTGCGCGAAGGCGAGCGTGATCATGATGAAATACACGCCGGTTGTGCGCAGGCTGATCGCGCCGATCGGCAGGGCCACGAGGCCGGCGACCACCACGGCCACCAGCCAGATGATCGGCATCGAGGTCGTCCCGGGAATTCCCAATACAAGCAGTTCGGCATTGAAGGCATGCGTTGCTAGGATGCCTGCAACATAACCGCCGATACCGAAGAAGGCGGCGTGGCCGAAGGACAACAGTCCGCCAAGACCGAGCGCCAGGTTGAGGCCGACAGCGGCGAGTGCGAGTACGACGACGCGGGTCGCGAGCGTCACGTAGAAGGGTTCGCCAATGCTGGATGCGACGAGCGGGAGGCCAAGAAGCAGGAGAGCGAGCAGCAGGTTGATGGTGGTTTCGCGGGTCATTTGGGCCTCACGACTGGGCCGCGAACAGGCCGCTTGGCCTGAAAGCGAGAATGAGGGCCATGACGACATAGATCAGCATCGAGGCCAGCGCCGCGCCGATCGTGGCCGCCTGGGCGGCGGGCATGGTCAGCGCAAGCAGCGAGGGCAGCAGGAAACGGCCCATGGTATCGACCACGCCGACGATGACGGCGCCGACGAGCGCGCCCTTGATGGAGCCGATACCGCCGATGACGATAACGACGAAGGCGAGGATCAACACTGGTTCGCCCATCCCGACCTGTACCGACTGGAGCGCGCCGACCAGGGCGCCGGCAAGGCCGGCGAGTGCTGCGCCGAGCGCGAAGACCATCGTGTAGAGCGTGGTGATATCGACGCCGAGGGCGGCGATCATCTCACGGTCGGACTCACCGGCACGAATGCGCATGCCAAGCCGGGTCTTCGAGATCAGCAGGTAGAGGCTGGCGGCGACAACAATACCAACGGCGATGATCGCCAGGCGGTAGAGCTGGTATTGCCCACCGCCCGGCAGCGGCACCGCGCCTTGAAGTTGCTTGGGGATGTCGAGATAGAGCGGGAACGAGCCGAACAGCCAGCGCGCGCCTTCCGACAGGATCAGGATAAGGGCGAAGGTGGCGAGCACCTGGTCGAGATGATCGCGGTCGTAAAGCCTTCGGATAACGACGATCTCGATGAGTGCGCCGACGCCGGCGGCGGCTGCGAGGCTGGCGATCAGGCCCAGCCAGAAGGATCCGGTGGCGGCCGCGACCGTGGCGCAGGCGAAGGCGCCGATCATGTAGAGCGAGCCATGGGCGAGGTTAATGAGGCCCATGACGCCGAAGATTAGTGTCAGGCCGGCGGCCATCAGAAACAGCATCACGCCGAGCTGAAGCCCGTTGAGCAGTTGTTCGATCAGGAGTGCAGTCAACACGGCGTCGGTCCAGGCTTCGGGTCGGTCGGGAGCGCATGGGGTATCGTCCGGGCGCCGGCGGGAAGCCGGACGCCCGAACGATCAGGCATGAAGGGACGTTACAGCCCGCACTTGTCGGCGTAGGCGTCCTTATGGTTTTCAAAAGCGGTCGCGATGATCTTGTTGGTCAATACGTCGCCATCTTTCACCACCTCGCGTACATAGATGTTCTGGATCGGGTGCTGGTTGGTGTTGAAGGCGAACGTGCCGCGCACAGACTTGAAGTCCGCCGCCTTCAGCGCTGCGCGGAAGGCATCCTTGTCCTTGACGCTCGCCTTGGAAAGCGCCGAGAGGATCAGGTTTGCGGTATCCCAGCTCTGCGCCGCATAGACAGATGGCAGGCGGTTGTATTCGGCCTTGAAGCTCTGGACGAAGGCCTTGTTGACCTCGTTGTCGAGATCCGGAGACCAGCTGGCGGAGTTCTTGACGCCAAGCGCCGCATCACCGACGGCTGGCAGCACGTCCTGGTCGAAGGAGAATCCCGGACCCATAACCGGAATGCCGACGCCTGACTGGGCATACTGCTTCATGAAGGCAATGCCCATGCCGCCCGGCAGGAAGAAGTAGACGGAATCGGCGCCCGACGCGCGGATCTGCGCGATCTCGGCCGCGTAGTCGGTCTGGCCGACCTGAGTGTAGATTTCGCCGGCAAGGCTGCCCTTGTAATAGCGCTTGAAGCCGGTCAGGGCATCCTTGCCGGCCGGGTAGTTGGGCGCGAGAATGAAACTGTTCTTGTAGTCCTTGTTGGCGTACTCGCCCATGCCTTCGTGGAAATTGTCGTTTTGGTAGGCGACATTGAAGTAGTTCGCATTGCAGTTCGCACCCGCCAGCGCCGAGGGGCCGGCATTCGGCGACAGGTAGATGACGTCCTGCGCCACCGCGTTCGGCACGACCGCCATGGCGAGGTTCGACCAGATGATGCCGGTCATCAGGTCCACCTTGTCGCCCTGGATCATCTTTTCGGCAATCTGCACCGCCAGTTCCGGCTTCTGGGCATCGTCTTCCACGACGAGCTCGATGTCCTTGTTGCCCGATTGCTCGATGGCGAGCTGAAAGGCATCGCGCATATCGATGCCGAGGCCAGCACCACCGCCCGAAAGCGTGGTGATGACGCCGATTTTCACCGGTTCGGCGTAGGCGAAGCTGGACGTTGCGAGCGAAAGGCCGAAGAGGCTCAATGCCAGAATACGGTTCATGCTGTTCTCCTCATATAGTTCGGTTTTTATTGTGTTCTATCAAAGGTCTGTACGAACATGCCATAGCTCGGGGAAGAGTTCCACTTCGAGCATCTTCTTGAGATAAGACGCACCCGAAGTTCCGCCGGTTCCGCGCTTGAAGCCGATGATGCGTTCGACTGTGGTGACGTGATTGAAGCGCCAGCGCCGGAAATAATCCTCGAAATCGACCAGTTTTTCCGCAAGCTCGTAGAGCATCCAGTAGCGTTCCGGGTTGCGGTAGACGGTCTGCCAGGCGGCGAAGACCTTGTCGTTTTCAACGCGTGTCTCGCGCCAGTTGTCGCGTTCGGCTTCCTCTCCGACATCGAACCCGTTGCGCGCCAGGACCCGGATGGCTTCATCATAGAGCGATGGCGCGGAAAGGATCGTCTCCAGCCTCTCCATGATGTCGGGGCGATGGGCATGCGGGCGCAGCATGGCGAGGTTTCGGTTGCCGGCCAAGAACTCGATCGCCCGGTATTGCCAGGACTGGAAACCGGAGGACTGTCCAAGCGAATCCCGGAACTGGGTATATTCGCTCGGTGTCATCGTCCTCAGCACATCCCAGGCGTTGTTCAGTTGTTCGAAAATGCGGGCGACCCGCGATAGCATCTTGAACGCTGGCTCCAGCCGATCGTCCCTGATCGACCGGATCGCCGAACCGATCTCGTGCAGGGCAAGCTTCATCCAGAGTTCGGAGGTCTGGTGCTGGATGATGAACAGCATCTCGTCATGCGCTTGCGAAAGTGGCGCCTGTGCGGTCAGGATCTTCTCCAGCCCGAGGTAGTCGCTATAGGACATGCGCCCATCAAACGACATTTGCGCGCCTTCCTGGGAAGGGTCGTAGGGCTTGCTCATTTCAATTCTCCGGCCGCAGGCGGAACCGCTGGATCTTGCCCGTCGCCGTCTTCGGCAAGGCGTCCAGGAATTTGACCGACCGCGGATATTTATAGGGGGCGATGATCGCCTTGACGTGGTCCTGTAGGCGTTTGATCGTCGTATCATCCGCCGAAACGCCGGGGATCAGTACGACGTGAGCCTCGACGATCTGGCCGCGTTCACCATCCGGTGCGCCGATCACGGCGCATTCGGCGACTTCAGGATGCGCGATCAGGGCCGCTTCTACCTCAGGCCCGGCGATATTGTAGCCAGCGCTGACGATCATGTCGTCCGAACGGGCGGCGAACCGGAAGAATCCGTCCTCATCCTGGAAGAAGGCGTCGCCGGTGATGTTCCAGCCGCCGCGGACATAGTCGCGCTGGCGCGCATCAGACATGTAACGGCAGCCTGTCGGCCCGCGCACAGCAAGCTTGCCGATTGTACCGCGCGGCACGTCGTGCATCTCGTCGTCGACGATCCGCGCCTCGTAGCCGCCGACGGGCTTTCCCGTCGAGGCGGCCTTGCGATCCTCGAAACGGTTGGAAATGAAGATGTGCAGCATCTCGGTGGCGCCGATCCCGTCGAGGATGGGCTTGCCGGTCTTTTCGGTCCACTCGTCGAAGACCGGACCGGGCAGCGTTTCGCCGGCGGAGATCGCCACGCGCAGGGACGAGAGGTCCGCGCCGGCATCCATCGCCTTCAGCATGGCCCGATAGGCAGTGGGCGCCGTGAACGAGATCGTCGCCTTGTAGGTCTCGATGATCTCGACCATCGAGGCGGGCGTTGCCTGTTCGAGGAGCGTTGCTGCCGCCCCGAAGCGCAGCGGAAAGATCGCAAGACCGCCGAGGCCGAAAGTGAAGGCGAGCGGCGGCGAACCGACGAAGATGTCGTCTGGCGTCACGCCAAGAACTTCTTTTGCGTAGCCGTCTGCAGTCGCCAGGAGGTCGCGGTGGAAATGCATGGTCGCCTTCGGCACGCCTGTCGTGCCTGACGTGAAGCCGAGAAGCGCCACGTCGTCGCGGCCGGTGCGAACGGCGTCGAAGATGACTGGCTTGTCGAGAGCGGCCCGGTCGAGTTCAGCGTCGTGGTTCGCGGTCCCGTCAAAGCCGACGACCTGCTTCAGAAAACGGCTGTCCTTGGCGCAGGCGATCATCTCGTCCATCAGGCGCGTGTCGCAGAGCGCCAGGCCGATCTCGGCCTTGTCGACGATCTTGCCGAGTTCGCCGACGCGCAGCATCGGCATCGTGTTGACGACGACGGCACCTGCCTTGGTCGCTGCGAGCCAACAGGCGACCATGGCCGGATTGTTGGCCGAGCGGATGAGGACGCGGTTGCCGGGTTTTACCCCGTAGTTCTCGACGAGTGCATGCGCCAGCCGGTTCGACCAGTCAGAGAGCTCCTTATAGGTGCGCCTCCGCCCATTGCCGATCAGCGCGGTCCGGTCGCCGACCCCTTTGGCAACCATCGCATCGGTCAGTTCGACGGCTGCGTTAAGATGGTCCGGATACTCGAAACCCTCGAGCAGGAAATCCGGCCACTCTTCCGGCGGCGGAAGGTTGTCGCGTGTAAACGTGTCGACATGTGCGGTCGGTCCAAGCATATGGCGGCTATTCCCCTGTTCCTATCGTGCCTGTGGCCCAGGCATGTTCAAAGCCGGCGAGATGGTCTGTGGTCGCGAAAAGCCGTTCGCCCGGGCGGATCTCGCCTGGCCGCGTCGTCGCGCCGGAAAATGCATCAATGGTGATGGGCACAGCGAAGACCTCCACTTCTACGCTGAACATGGAGCAGCATTGCATCTGTCAAAAATTATTTCAAGCCTAAAGTTTCTCGCCCGGTGGGCATTGCCTTTCTCCACTGTCCGGGCGATTTCTATGGCGCTTGCAAGCAAGGGGAGGAGTGTAGCGATGCTGGAATACCGCATTTCGGATTGGGATGACGCCTATGCCAATGGCGTGAACATCGCCCGCGGCGACCGGTGGCCCGAGGCCTGGGTCAAGCCCGCCGAAGCTTTCCGCGGTGCGTTGCATTCAAACGGACGCGCGAAACTCGACATCACCTATGGCGAGCGGCCGCGCAACCGTATGGACCTCTTTCTCCCCGACAGTTCGGCCAAGGGGCTGGTCGTCTTCGTGCATGGCGGCTTTTGGTTGCAGACCGACAAGAGCGTCTGGTCGCATCTGGCCGCCGGTGCCGTCGCGAGCGGCTACGCCGTTGCCATGCCGTCGTACACGCTATGTCCGGAGGTTCGCATCGCGGAGATCGTGACCGAAGTCGCCGCGGCCATCGGGGAAGCCGCAAGGATTGTCGAAGGGCCGCTGATGTTGACCGGGCATTCGGCCGGCGGCCATCTCGCCAGCCGGATGGTCACGGCGACATCGCCTCTTGCGCCGCACGTCCAGCAACGCGTCCGAAACGTCGTCTCCATTTCCGGCCTGCATGACCTGCGCCCGCTTCTGTCCACCGCCATGAATGAAAGGCTTGCCATCAACGAAGCGGAGGCAATTGCAGAAAGCCCGGCGCTGCTGCGGCCGATGCCGAATGCCCGCATCACCTGCTGGGCGGGAAGCAGCGAACGCTCGGAATTCCTGCGCCAGAACGCCTTGCTCGCCAACATCTGGACCGGCCTCGGCGCCACGACCGCTACGGTCGTCGAGCCGGACAAACACCATTTCAACGTGCTCGACGGCCTCGCCGATCCAACCCATGCTCTGGTGCGGACCCTGCTATCGGAGTGAAGATGCCGATGCAGGCCCTCAGTTATCGTGGTGTAGCGTAGCGTCTATCGCAGCCCGGCTCTGTCGGCTCGCTTTTCTTGATGCACGCCTTGGCGAGAACGCCAAAGTCATTACCCCTTGCGCCCAAGACCGCTATTGCCAGCCCTCAATCGGTGCTCAGATAGCCGAGATCGAGATTAAGGGCCTGATGGGCTGGCAGAAATCGACGGGCTATAACCGGCGCAGCCGTGTGGTGGCGCAAATGGGCGAACAAAAGAGCGTCATTGGTCGAGCCGTGAGAGCAGGAGACTTCAAAATCAGCGGACCGAAGCCAGGATAGGTGTCTATGCCGTCACCAGAATGAAAGAACTTGGCCGTCCGAAGTTCGAGCGCACCGCCTGAAATCCGCCGGGTTAGGAGGGGCTCAACAAATTTTGACTGCTGCAACACGGCCGTCAACGCCAGCGATCCATCAGGTATGACAGTGCCTATCGCATCAAACAATCGCGCTTGAAAACATTGAACACGTGTGCAATATGAACACGTGTTCAATGTGTGTTTTATGGTCGGAGTCCATGGAATCAATGCCCTATCCAGCTACTTTGGAAGCGCGTGCCGACCTGTGCCGCGATGTTATTCGCTCTGCGGGAGAGCTTGTCTTGAAAGGGTTTCACGGCGAGACGACGCGCAGTTACTCGATGAAGGGTCCTCAGGACTTCCTGACGGTGACGGATGCCGCCTCGGAAGCGCATATTCGGGGTCTGCTTTCGGCGCATTTTCCAGATGACAGCTTCTTCGGCGAAGAGGGCGGCGGTGACATTGCCGAGCGTGTCTGGGTGGTCGATCCCGTCGATGGAACTGCCAATTTTGCCCGCGGGATTCCGCATTTTTGTATCTCCATCGCCTATGTCGAGAATGGCCGCACCGAAATCGGCGCGATCTACAATCCTGCTCTCAATGAGCTCTATTTCGCCCGCCGTGGCGAAGGAGCGACGCGCAACGGGCTACCCATAAAGGTCGCTCAGACGGAGCGCTTCGATGCGGCCTCCATTGAGATGGGATGGTCGACCCGTGTGCCGAATGCCACTTATCTCGATGTCGTCAAAAATCTGCTCGATATGGGCACCAATGTCCGCCGCGCAGGATCGGGGGCTTTGGCACTCGCCTATGTCGCCGATGGACGCTCGGATGGTTACATCGAATTGCACATGAATTCCTGGGATTGCCTTGCGGGCCTGCTGCTGGTCAGTGAAGCCGGTGGCGCGGTCTGCCCGTTCCTTGATATCGGCAGCTTGGAGGGGGGCGGGCCGGTGCTCGCCGCCGGTGCGGGTCTCGCGCAGGGCGTCAGCAAGGCGTCGAATATCCCGCTGGCGTCTGCACAGGCGCAGGACCGGCAGCTGGCAACAACGGCTTGGTCCTGAAGGGTCAGTCTGAGAAGAGCGCGCCTCGTGTGTGCGAAGGAGTGGAAATGGATGGACCTGTTTATGCCCGGCCTGCGATCAGCCTGATTGGCGAAGGCCTCGGCCCGCATGGCGCAACGATCTATATCGGCGGCAGCGATGGCGCGCGCGATCTGGCGCTCCTTCGGCGGCATGGCATCACCACGGTCGTCAACTGTGCCGTCAATCTCGATATCAATTTTGTGCCGGCGGCGGCCGAAGAGGGCGATCTGCGTGCGACTGGCTATGGCGACGTTAGGTACTACAAGCTTGGACTGATCGACGGCGAAGGCAGCCCGGACACAATGATGCTCGGCGCCTATTATATTCTCGACGGCGCGCTCAGGCAGACAATGCCAAAACGGGAGACCTATCCCTTTCCGGATGGTGGCAACGTGCTCGTCAATTGCCGTAGCGGCCGCAGCCGCTCGGTCTCGCTGGTCGCCCTTTTTCTTCACAAGCAGCAGCCGCACCTTTACCCCACCCTGGATGATGCAGTCGCGGTGATCCGCGAGAAACGGGACCTGCGGCCGGATGAATGGTTCGAGACACCGAAACCGATGCTCTATGCCGCTGCGCGCCGCGCCTCCGAATGGATTGATGTCATCGAAGGCAGAAAGCAGACATCATCATGCTGACAGGCAGTCTGCCGTCCGTCGCTGTCATTGCCGATGCCCACTTCCATGACACGGGGGCCGATTTCGGTTTTCCTGGCATCGTGATCGACGGGCGGCCGATAACCATGCGGAGCTGGTCGGATACGCGCCAATCTACCCGTGTCTTTAACGAAAGCGCCGATGCGTTCCATGCGGCACTCGACGAGGTGCGGCGCCGCAACATCCGCCATGTGGTGTTGCTCGGTGACTATACCGACGACGGGCAGCGGACCACCGCCGAAACGCTGAGGGGTATCCTGCAACACCACAGCGCGGCCCACGGCACCGCCTTCTACGCACTGCCGGGGAACCACGACATCTTCGGTCCGCGCGGCCGCCATCACACCAAGGAATTCCTGACGGAAAACGGCAAGGGTCTTTCGGTCTCCAGCGATGCTCTTCTGGCAAGCGAGCATGTCGTCTTCAATGAAGGAATGTATTGCGAGGGCTATCCCGCCGGTCTCGACCCGATGGCGGCCTTCGGCTATTTCCGCCAGCCGGACTATCTCCACTGGGAAACGCCGTTTGGAGGCTCCGATGTGCCCGAAGACCGTCTCTATGAGGTTCGCTCGCCCGGCGGGAATAACGTCTACCAGCTGATGGATGCATCCTACCTCGTCGAACCGGAGCCTGGGCTCTGGCTGCTGATGATCGACGCCAACATCTTCGAGCCGCGCGATGGCCTGTTCGAGACGGGCGAAGAAGCGGCCTTTACCGACAGCACATCGGGCGGATGGAATGCGCTCTTGCGAGCCAAGCCCTTCATCATCGACTGGATTGCCAGCGTCAGCCGCAGAGCGCAGGCGCTTGGCAAGGCGCTGCTGGCCTTCTCCCACTATCCTGCACTCGACCCCTTTGATGGCGCGACAGGCGCCGAAAGCACGCTGTTTGGCGAAACCAATGTTGTGCGCCGCACGCCGCGCAAGGCGGTCGAAGATGCGCTGTTGCAGGCGGGGCTTTCCGTCCATTTTAGCGGGCACCTGCATGTTGAAGGCGTCACCCGGCGCGGGGGAGGGGATCGGTCGCTCACCAATGTTGCCGTGCCGTCGCTCGTGGCTTTTCCGCCCGCGTTCAAAGTCGTTCATCCCTCACACAAGGCGATCGCCATCGAAACGGTGGAAATGTCCGCGTTGCCGGTCAACACCCGCATTTCCAAGGGCTATGCGCAGGAAGCCGCATTTGCCGCGGAGGGGCAGGATCCGGCCTTCCTGTCGGACAATTACGGCGCCTTCCTGCGCGGCCACAAGCGCGCGCTGGTGCGGTATCGTTATTTCGCGAAGGAATGGCCGGACGGTATCGTGACCGTGATCCAGGATCAACGGGTAGCGACTGTTCTTGCCTCATTCGGTGGGGAAGCAGGGAAGCCTTCCGGTGGCTCCTTGTCCGCCGCCTTGCCGATGCTGGATCTGATCGCGGACTGGTATTGTCTGCGGCAGGGCGCAGTTCTGGCACTGCCGCATATCGAGCCCGAAAGGCTCGTCCTCTATCGCGGATTGGCTAAGCGCTTCGGACGCGAACCGAACGGCCACGACGGTTCCCTTGAAAGCTTCCTCAGCATTTTCTTCGGCGCCCTTGGGATTTTTCTCGACCGTGCCGAGCGCGGTTCGCGAGCGGTAACGATCCAGATCGCACCGCGGCGGCACGAGCTTCTGGCGGTATGACCGCGGCCGCTCTTCTGGTTGGCAATATTCCAATGTGCTGCAGGTCCTGCAGCTCATGGCGAGAGGTGATCTGATGGATTCGGTCATTATCAGCATCAATCTCTTCGGCGCCGTTGCGCTGCTGCTGTTTGGGCTGGGCCAGGTCAAGGACGGCATGACACGCGCCTTTGGTGCAAAGCTGCGCATCGGTCTCGCTGCCGGTACCCGAGGCGGGCTGCGCTCCTTCATCGCCGGCTTCATCGCCACGGTGGCCTTGCAGAGTTCGACGGCAACAGCCCTGATGGTGGCTTCTTTCGTGGAGAAGGATCTGATCGTGCCGGCCATGGCACAGATCGTGTTGCTTGGGGCCAATGTCGGCACCGCAACAACCGCATGGATCGTTGCCCTTGGCCTCGGCTGGCTTTCTCCAATGCTGATCCTTGCCGGCGTCATTCTCTCGCGCACCAAGTCAACGCCGCGGCAGGGGGCGGGCTCAGCTCTTGTCGGGGTCGGCCTGATGCTGCTCTCGCTGCACTTACTCTCTGCCGCGACGGATCCCATACGCCAATCCCCGGCACTCAGCCTCTTCATCACCATGCTCGGCAATGCGTGGCCCGTCGCGCTGATTTTCTCGGCGGTGCTGGCCGTACTGGCGTCCTCAAGTCTTGCCATCGTCGTTCTCATCCTGTCGCTCGCTGCAAACGGCAGCATCGATACCAGTCTGGTTATCGTGCTGGTTCTCGGCGCCAATCTTGGAGGCGCTGTGCCGCCTGTGCTGACAACGCTGAAAGCGGCGGCCGCTGCCCGCCGAGTTACCCTCGGCAATCTCATCGTCCGAGCCATCGGCTGTGCCGCTGCCCTTCCTCTTGCCGGATACGGTGCGGAATTGCTGGAGATGTCGCCTTTCTCGCACACCAATTTCGCTGTTGATGCGCATCTCCTCTTCAATCTGGCCGTTGCCCTTCTGGCCTGGCCATTGTCGCCGCTGCTCTTGCGTGTAACCACTGCGCTTCTTCCCCAGGAGAAGGAAAGCGAAGGCGATCGCAGCTATCTCGATAGTCACGACCTCCATCGGCCGGTCGCAGCACTTGCCGGAGCAAGCCGCGAAGTCATGCTGGTGGGCGACCTGATCGAGCGCATGCTGACGCAAGCCGGTGAAGCCATGCGCCATAACGACGTGTCGAGGCTTGCCGATATCAGCATGCTGGAAGGACGGGTCGACCGCATCCAGCACGGGATCAAGGTCTATGTCTCCAAGGTCGGTCAGGATGGGTTGAGCGGCAAGGACCATCGCCGCGCGATGGATATCGTCGAATATGCCATCAACCTCGAGCATATCGGCGATATCATCGAAAAAGGCATTCGCCCGGAAATCGCCAAGAAGATCAATCTCGGCCTGCAATTCTCCGACGACGGCAAAATTGAGCTTGAGCACCTTTTCACCATCACGCTCGACAATATCCGCATGGCTCAAACGGTTTTCGCGACACAGAATGCCGAGCTTGCACGCCGGCTGGTCGAGGTGAAGGAAGACGTGCGGCGGCTGGAAAAACAGTCGTCCGAGCGGCACCTGCAACGCCTTCGCGACGGCCGGACGGATAGTATTCAGACGAGCTCGGTGCATCTCGACATGCTGCGTGATCTGAAGCGTATCAACGCCCATATCGCTTCCGTCGCCCACCCAATCCTCGACCAGAGCGGCCTTCTGAGCGAAAGCCGCATCAAGCAGGCAGGCTAACGGGCAGTGATGCGCTCGACCAAGGAGACTGGTACGATTTGAAGTCGCGTCTCTGGTTCGTCGCTGGCGAGCGCCGTCAGGACCTTTTCAGTCAAAGCCTCGAAAGACTGTCCGACAGTTGTCAGTTGATAGCTTTTCCAGCCGGCCTGGGGGATGTCGTCAAAGCCGACGATCGACAGATCCTCCGGCACGCGACGGCCCATTTCCAGACGCGCTGCATCCATAAAACCCAGCGCAAGCAGATCCGTGACACAGAACGCGCCGTCAATTGCCTTGTCGCCTAGCAGGTCGCGGCCTGCCTGATAGCCACTTTCATAGCTTGTCGTACCGTCGGACCAGGGAACGACCTCGACGTCTTCAAGAGCCATGCGCTGGCTGAAAGCCGTGGCGCGCCGCACCTGTGCCGGTGTCTGGCTGCCGCTGGATATCACCGCGACTTTCCGGCATTTGGCCTCGATCAGCCGCATCGCGGCGAGATCGGCACCATGGGAATCGTCGCTCAGCACCATGTTGGTATCCGTGCGGTCTAGCTTCTGATTGATCAGGATGAGCCTGACGCCATTGGCCATGCATTCGTCGATAATCGATGCCGGCGGTTCACCGGAAAGGACGACGATCGCCTGCGCACGGAATTCGAAGAGAAGCTCGATGAGCGGCGCGATATCCTTGCGGGCGTCTGCCGCATTCAGCAAAAGACATTGTAACCCGCGCCGCAAGAGGCCGATGCTCAGGAGGTCAAGCTGCTTGGAAATGAAGGGAGATCCCAAATTTGCGCCCACAACGCCAATCAGGTTCGAGCGATCATTGTTAAGGCCCTGCGCCAGCCGATTGACGCGGTAGCCAAGATCCTGAGCGGCCTTGATGACCTTGCGCCGAACCGCCTTCGACACGCTACCGCCGGGGGTGAACGTGCGCGAAACGGCCGAGCGCGAAACACCCGCTTTCTTGGCCACCTCCTCGGCCGTTACGAAGCCTCTTACCATTCATGTCCCCAATGCAAATCAAGTCTCTGATATTACTGGCCACATCGCACCGGTTTTTCCAACCTAAAAGTTTGTGCCTATGCCCGGCGGGAGTGGCGAGAAATTTGCACGCCGCAGCCTCTGAAGGCGCACGCGCTCTCACATAATTTCAACGCAATTTGAAAGAAGCGGCACGCGTTCGCAGAGTACATCGAATATTGTGCGGTGCGCTCATAAATAATGACATTAAATCAATTAGATAAGTTAATGACCGCGTGTGCATTTTTTCGTTGACAAAATTGCCTCGTCAATAGATCATGCATTCTACGGTGATCCATAAAACGGAATTTTTATTCCATTTTCTGAAGACAACGGTGCCTCTGGGAGGAGCTGCATCATCACCGTTAAGCAGGCCGCGAGGTCTGATGCTGGAGGATTGAAACCATTGTCCGCGCCCGAGCGCGTCGTGCCAGCCTGCCGCAGGCTGGCGTCAGGCGTCCGAAGGTATCTGCCGGAGTGCAGGGGCAATGCTGTGGCTACGAGGAAATAGAATGGCACTTCTCAGTGAAACGACGAAAGTGGAGGGTCTGGTTCGAAAGCCGGTTACCGCGCCTTCGGCATGGCAGACCTGGCGATACCGCTCAAAGGTCGCGCTTCGGGAGCCGACGACGCTTGTCGGCATTCTGACGGCTCTGATCTTTACCTATCTGATCGTTGTTCCGATCATCTCGATCGTGCTCGACGCAGTGCGTGTACAATTCGGGCATGAGCGGCGTCTCGGCAAGGACGTCGGCGAACTCACGCTTTATTATCTCGATCGGGCCTTCTTCTCGCCGGTCGCGACCGACCTGTTCTGGCGTCCCCTCTTCAACACCCTTACCGTTGCGCTCGGGGCTATCTCGTTGTCGCTGGTCATCGGCACCGTGCTTGCCTGGCTGATCAGCCGTACCGACATGTTCGGCCGCCGCTGGTTTGCAACGGCTCTGATCGTGCCCTATATGCTGCCCGCCTGGACGTTTGCGCTTGCCTGGACAACATTGTTCAAGAACCGCACGATTGGCGGCCAGCCGGGCTGGTTCGAGGCCATGGGCGTGACGCCACCGGATTGGGTTGCCTATGGCCGCTTTCCGATCACGATCATTCTGGCACTTCACTACACGCCTTTCGTCATCCTGCTGTTCGGCTCGGCGCTTCGCCGCTTCGATTCGCAGCTGGAGGACTCGGCCCGAATCCTTGGCGCCCACCGTTACCAGGTCGCCGTGCAGGTGATCCTGCCGTTGATGCGCCCGGCGTTGATGTCCGCAATGGTGCTGATTTTCGCAAAGTGCCTGGGTGAATTCGGTGTTCCCTATGTGCTCGGCCTTCCGGTCAAGTTCGAGGTTCTCTCGACCTCGCTGTTCCGCAGCATTGCGTCCCGCCAGACCGGTGTTGCCGGGGTCGTGGCCGCATCGATCATGCTGATTGGCATCATCACGCTGATGATCGATGCACGGTTGGTGCGCGAAGCACGCCGCTTCGTCACCATTGGTTCAAAGGGATCGATGAACCGGCAGAACCGCCTTGGCAAGATGCGTCTTCCAGCCACCGGCTTTGCGGCGGCGATCTTCATCCTCTCAGTCGGAATGCCGTTGCTGACGCTTGCGCTTTCGACCGTCATGAAGATGCCGGCCAAATTTACGCTCGATAACTTCACCCTCGACTACTGGATCGGTACCGACCTTCATACGGTGGCATTGCAGACCGGTATCCTGCTTAGCCCCGAGCTTTGGGCTGCGGCCAAGAATACGCTGATGATCGTCGGGCTTGCATCGCTGGTGTCCGGTGTCCTCGGTTTGCTCGTCGGCTATGTCGTCATCCGCACGCCAGTCCGCGCCCTGTCGGTCTATCTGCGCCAGGTCACCTTCCTGCCCTATCTGGTTCCGGGGATTGCCTTTGCAGCCGCCTATCTTTCTTTGTTTGCGGTGCCGCGTGGCCCAATGCCGGCGCTTTACGGCACTGTGACAATCCTTGTTCTGGCTCTGATCGCCGACCAGATGCCTTACGCCTCGCGCGCCGGCATCTCGGCCATGACCCAGCTGGGAAAAGACCCGGAAGAGGCGGCCCAGATCGCCGGTGCCGGCTGGTTCCGCCGGATGATCTCGATCGTCATCCCGATCCAGAAGGGATCGCTGGTGACGGGCGTACTCCTGCCGTTCATCTCGGGCATCAAGGGGCTCAGCCTCTTCGTGATCCTGGCTGTGCCGAGCACCGACGTGCTGACCACCTATTCCCTGCGACTGGTCGACTACCACTACACGCAGGCCGCAAATGCCGTGGTGCTGATCATCGCCGCCATCGCCTATTTCGGCACGCTGGTGGCCCAGAAGCTGACCCGTACAAATCTTGCAGAAGGACTTGGAAGCTGATGCCTACCATCAACCTGCGCGGCGCGCAGAAAAACTACGGGGTAAACTCCGCCAATGCGGTCTCCGATCTCGACCTTGAAATCCTCGATGGCGAATTCATGTGCCTGCTTGGTCCCTCCGGCTGCGGCAAGACCACGACGCTGCGCATGATCGCCGGCCTCGAAAACCTGTCCGGCGGTGAAATCCGGGTCGGAGACAGGGTGATCGACTCCGTCGCGGACGGCATCTTCGTACCCCCGGAAAAGCGCGAGATGGGTCTCGTTTTCCAGAGCTATGCGCTCTGGCCACACCTGACGATCGAGCGCAACACCGATTTCGGCTTGCGGCTGCGCAAGCTGCCGAAGGCGGAACGCGAGGCTCGTGTCGAGCGCGTCATGCAGGCGCTTGATATCGCCAAATACCGCGACCGCTACCCGTCGCAGCTTTCGGGCGGCCAGCAGCAGCGCGTGGCGCTGGCTCGCATGCTCGCCGTCAATCCCGGCGTGCTTTTGCTCGATGAGCCGCTGTCCAATCTGGACGCCCGGCTGCGGCTCGAAATGCGCGCCGAGTTGAAGCGGTTGCACAAGGAATTCAAGACGACGATCGTCTTCGTCACCCACGACCAGTGGGAGGCCATGACCTTGGCAACCACGATTGCCGTCATGAACGAAGGCACGCTGCAGCAGATGGGCACGCCAAACGACATCTACGACCGCCCGGCCAACCGGTTCGTCGCGGAATTCGTCGGCAGCCCGCCAATCAATATCCTGACTTTCGGAAAACCGGGCGTCTCGGATATCGCCGACAAGGCGGAAGCCTATTTCGCAGCCCGCTATCCCCAGCTGCGCGGCATCGGCTCCATCGGCATGCGGCCGGAAGCCATGGGCTATACGGCCAGGCTGGAGGACGTGCCGCAGGGCAGCTTCTCCGGCGAAATGACGGTGACCGGCGTGCTGCCGACCGGGGGCAGCTGGATTCTCGAATTGAGGAGCGAGAACCACACGCTGTTCCTGACCACCCATGCCCTGCCGCGCGTCGATAGCGGAGATCGCGTCTTTTTCCATGTCCCGGCCGAGGCCCTGCATGCGTTCGATGCGGACGGTCAGCGGATAACCGAAGCCGACGCGTTGCTGAGGAACAGCACTTACAACTGAGACGACAAGTCAACGAACTGATGCTTGCTGAAGGAGGAGCAGTATGAAGCAGAACACGACAGGCGGCAGGAACACCCTGCTATGTGCAACGGCCATTTTGGTCTTGTTTGGCAGTGGGGCGAAGGCGCAGGAGCCTTTCGACCTCAAAGCGCTGATCGAAGCGGCCAAGCAGGAAGAGCCGATTACGGTCTATGACAGCACCGGCAAGATCGTCGAAATGGCGGAGAACTTTGCCAAGAAATACGGCGTCGGTGCGGAAGGTTCGAAGGTCAAGGCGTCGGCCCAGCTCGAAATGATCATTCGCGAGGCCCGCGCCAACAATATCCAGGGCGACGTCTCGATCATCAGTGATGCGCCAGCCGCCATGGCCCAGCTGATTCCGCAGGGATTTGCCGAAAGCTGGCTGCCCCCGGATCTCGCCAAGACCATCCCGGCCGAGTACCAGGACCCGCTGACGGTCGTCACCAGCGCCAACGTTTGGGCCTACAATACTGAACTGTTCGACAAGTGCCCCGTTTCCAATATCTGGGAGCTGACCGAGCCGAAGTGGAAGGGCAAGGTTGCCATGCAGGATCCGCTCGGCAAGGCATCCTATGTCGACTGGTTTAACCAGATGGCCAAGCATGGCGACGATAAGGTGGCTTCCGCCTACAAGGAACTCTACGGCAAGGATCTACAGGCGGGAGAGACGAGCGCAACCGCAGCCTGGGTCAAGGCACTCGCGGCCAATGGACCGCTGCTCACCGATGCCGATGCCGCTGCGGCAGAAGCTGTCGGCGTCCCCGGCCAGAAAGAAGCCTTCATGGGCCTGATCAGTTCGGCGAAGTTCCGAGACAATGCCGACAAGGGCATGAAACTCGGCCTTTGCAAGGACCTGAAGCCCTGGCTCGGCTGGCTCTATCCCGGCGTCGGCCTGATCACCAAGGGCACCAACAGCCCGAACGCTGCCAAGCTCTTCATCCACTATGTCATGACCGAAGAAGGCATCGCGCCGCAGGGGATCGACGGCAAGATGTCGACCAATACCGAGGTCAAGCCGCCGGCCGACGAGCCGTCGGGCATCGGCGCCGTTCTCGATCAGGTCCTGCCTTACAGCGTAGCGACCAGCCTCGACGACTGGGATGCGCGCGAGACCTGGCAGGACTTCTGGCGGCTGAATTATCAGAAATAACGGCGGAACACGGAGCAGATATCATGACCCAGACCAGACAGGCAAAGAAACGGAGGCGGCAGTTCGCCGTCTCCGCCCTGGCCCTTATCCTTGCAGCGGCGGTCGGCGGCGCTGTTCATGCCGAAGAGACCTTCAATCTCGATGCGCTTATCGAGGCGGCAAAGAAGGAGCCGCCGATCACTGTCTATGCCGTGACCGGCAAGATCGTCGATACGGCCGAGGCCTTCACCGCCAAATACGGCGTTCAGGCCAGCGGCAAGAAAGTCAACGAAGCAACGCAGGTCGAACTGATGATCCGCGAGCATCAGGCGGGCAACATCGTCGGCGATGTCAGCGTCGCAACCGATGTCGCCTCCGCGATGGGTGAGCTTCTGCCGGAGGGCATCGCCACCAGCTGGACGCCGCCTGACCTGGCAAGCGATATTCCGGAAAAACTGCGCAACCCGCTCGTCGTTGTTTCCGATCCGCATGTGTGGACCTACAACACCGAAAAATACGACAAGTGCCCGATCACCAACATCTGGCAGCTGACCGAACCGCAGTGGAAGGGCAAGCTCGCCATGCTCGACCTCTTCGACAAGCCGCTCTGCGCCGATTGGTTCAACCAGATCGAAACACATCACAATGCGGATGTCGCCAAGGCCTATGAAGACCTCTACGGCAAGAAGCTGGAGACCAGCGAAAAGAGCGCAACCGCAGCCTGGGTGAAAGCCTTTGCCCAAAACGAACCGTTGCTTTCGGACTCGAGCACTGTGGCGGAAGCCGCCGGTGCGCCGGGACAGGCTGAGCCTTTCTTCGTCATCACCTCGACGGCGAAATACCGCGACAACGAGGCCAAGGGTTTGAAGCTTGGTCTATGCTCGGGCGTCCAGCCGTTCTCGGGCTTCCTGTATCCCGGTTTTGGCCTCATCGCCGGCCAGACGAAGAGCCCCAATGCGGCAAAGCTATTCGTGCGTTACCTGATGACCGAAGACGGCATCGCGCCGCAGACAGCCGATGGCAAGATCTCCGGAAACACCAAGGTCGCCCTGCCGGCGAACGAACCGTCGGGCGTTGCCAAGCATCTCGATGAACTGATGGCCTTCGACGCGGCAACGGCCGCGGATGATCTCGACAAGCGTGAGAGCTGGCAGGATTTCTGGCGTGTGAACTACAAACAATAAACCCGGGCAGGCGAAGGGCCGCACGTCCGTGGCCTGCCTTCACCACTTTCCTTGGGAGGGGAAACGATGACGAAAAACAAATACCGGACGATGACTGCCATGACCGCCGTCCTGATGGCGGGTCTTTCAGCCATCCCGGCGGCGGCAGAAGACGCCTTCGATCTCGATGCGCTGGTTGCTGCCGCAAAGCAGGAAAAACCGATCAACATCTATGACAGCACCGGCAAGATCGTCGAGATGGCTGAAAATTTCAGTACCAAATACGGGCTGAAGGCGACGGGCATGAAGGTCTCGGCCAACAGCCAGCTGGAAATGATCATCCGCGAAAGCCAGGCCAGCAATGTGCAAGGGGATGTGGTGCTGATCACCGACGCACCGGCGGCCCTTGCCCAACTCCTGCCGGAGAAATTCGTCGAGAACTATCTTCCGGGCAACATGACCTCCAAAATTCCGGCGCAGTTCCAGAGTCCGCTGGCGATCTCCACCAATGCCAACGTCTGGGCCTACAACACCGAAGCAACCGACAAGTGCCCCGTAACCAACATCTGGGAACTGACGGAGCCGAAGTGGAAGGGCAAGGTCGCCATGGTCGACCCTCTGACCAAGGGCAACTACACCGATTGGTTCAACCAGCTGGAAACGCATGGTACCGACAAGGTGGCTGCTGCCTACAAGGCATATTTCGGTAAGGATCTCGAAACGAGCGAAAAGAGCGCGGCGGCTGCCTGGATCAAGGCGCTTGCCCAAAACGCCCCGCTGGCGACGGATGGTGACGACCCGGTTGCAGAAGCTGTCGGCGCGCCCGGACAGAAGGAACCCTTCTTCGGCCTCCTCAGCTCTGCCAAGTTCCGCGACAACGCGGACAAGGGCTACAAGCTCGGCATCTGCGCCGATCTCGATCCCTGGGTTGGCTGGAGCTACATCAAGCTCGGCCTGATCGCCTCCAAGACCCAAAGCCCGAACACTGCCAGGCTCTTCGTTCACTACATCCTGACAGAAGAAGGCATCGCGCCGCAGATGAAGGACGGCAAGCTGCCGACCAACACCGACATCAAGATGCCGGATGACGAACCATCGGGGCTGATGAAGGTCGCCGACAAGCTGTTCGACTATGATTCGTCTACCGGTCTCAACGACTTCGATCGCCGCGAAGAGTGGCAGGATTTCTGGCGCGTGAACTACACGAAATGACCCACTTGCCGGCGCGGCCTCCACCGCGCCGGCCTTTTTTACCGAACGAATGACTGGATATGCCGATGCCAAGCTCCTCCCCACCCGAACCGAAACCCGTCAACGAGGAGGTGCTTTCCCGCTCGACGCAGCTGATGGAAATCGCGAAATCGGCAGCACTTGCCGTGCGCGATCCGCTGCTTCAGGCCTTCCGCTCGGATATGGCCGTAGATTACAAGGTCGATCTCCACGACATCGTCACCATCCATGACAAACGTGCGGAAGCCACCATCCGAACGTTCATCCTTAAACATGAGCCCAACTCGGCGATCATGGGCGAGGAGGGCGGTCAGACTGGTAACGGTGAAATCCAATGGTATGTCGATCCGATCGACGGCACCGCAAACTTCGCCCGTGGCCTGGCCTTCTGGTGTGTTTCAATTGCCGCTGTCATCGAGGGCGAAGTCGTTGCCGGCGCCATCTATGATCCGGTCGCTGATCTGATGTTCGCAGCCGATCTCAAGGCTTCCTATCTGAACGGCGCGCCGCTGCACTCCCGCTCAACCGGGGAGGAGACCCGCGCTACCCTGATCACCGGCTATCCGGTCTCCCGCGATTTCCGGGTCGATGGGCGAGATGTTGCCCTTGCCAATCTGGGTGAACTGGTCGAGACGTTTTCTACAGTGCGACGTCCGGGAAGTGCGGCCCTTAGCGTCGCCCATGTCGCCGCTGGCTGGGCGGATGCCGCCGCAGGCTTTGGCGTCAATGCCTGGGATGTCGCCGCAGCCACGCTCATTCTCAAGAATGCAGGTGGCCGATATGAACCGCTGACGCTGGGCAAGGTGGCGGAAGGTTCTGCCGATTTCCTCTGCCCCGGCTATATCGCAACCGGGGAGGGGGCCAACTACCCAACACTTGCGCGCGTCGCGAACTCCATTTCCGAACGCCGCATAGCAAAGATCGCAGGACGGCGTAGCGACAGTGCGGCTCACGCCTGAGCCTATGCGGGGCTTTACCTGAATTGAAACCACGGAATGGCAGCCGCCAGTGGATCGGCGCCTGCGGAGAAACGACATGCAGAAATTGGAACAGGACCTCGCCCATCAACCGGAATCGCGCGAGCTGCCAAAACTCAGTCTCATTTATGAACAGCATCCGCTTTATGGCGTTGACCTGTTCATTTCAGGCAAGGAAGGCGCAAGCGACCTCAACCTTTTGCGCAGCAAGGGTATCACCACGGTCGTCAATTGTGCCGTCAACCTCGACTTCAATTTTGTCGAGCAGCCGCAGGTCGTCTCGGACCACGAAGGCAGCGTCTACGGGCCGGGCGAAATTCGCTATTTCAAGATCGGCCTGATCGACGGCGAGGGCAATCCCGAGACCCAGATGGTCGCCGCCCATTATATCTTGCGCGCCGCCCTTGAGCAGATCCTTCCGGAGAAACCCTCCTATCCGAGGCGTGAACGCGGCAGCGTACTGATCAACTGCCGCGGCGGCCGCTCCCGTTCTGTCGCCGTTGTCGCCCTGTTCCTTCACCTGACATTGCCGCAGGAATTCCCGACGCTCGACGACGCCATAGGGTTTGTTCGCATCAAGCGCGAGCTGCCGGAAAACGAATGGTATAAGGCGCCCAAACCCGTTCTCGCCGACGCCGCGCGCCGGGCGGCCGGTTGGATTGCCATGATTGACGGCGCGCAGCGAAAACCCTGTCGCGCTCACCGCTTGGTTGGGCGCGATAGTCTTGCCGCCGAGTGTCCTTCGTCACTCCGCCAGGAACAACGGCGAAGCCGTTTGGGAATTCCCGGTTTTTGATGGCGGGATTACCGAGGCATCATGGTTTCCCAACAGACTCTAGGATTGTGGCATGCAGCCCCATCAGTTGACGACCATCTGGAACCAGATGTCGAGGAACTTGCTGCGCTTGATCGTATCGCGGAATACGAGAAGCTCCGGGCCGAGTTCGATGCTCTGGAGATTTTCAAGGCCCGCGAAGCCTGCGGGATAATTGAAACCTGCCTCCAAGAGTGCCGGCTTGCTCTCCGGCGAAAGCAGGGTGTGGAGGACGACCCGCGCGTCGCGCAGGTTAGGCGCGCCCTCCGGCATGAATGCGACCCACGGAACGGCAAGTATGTAGTCCTGAGGCGCTATGATCTCCATGCCTTCCAGCATGTTTCCGCCGATGGGCAGCGCGGAGAGCGGCACATTGTACAAGACATCCAGTTCACCGGCCTGGAGTGCCTCCATCAGATCATCGGTCGTATCGTAGATCCGCGCGTTCGCCCCGCCAAAGGCACGCATCAGCCGCCAGTAAAGCGAGGTCCGTATTGAGTCCTGCGATGCCAGCAGATAGCTGACATCATCAATGCCGATATTGACGATGCCAATCCGGCGGGACAGTCTGCTGCTGTTCTGCTCCAGTGCGCGCACCAGTTCGATGCGGGTCCGGGGCATGCGGTCGGCAAACGCATTTCGGCGCAGAACGATGACAGCGGGATCCGACCAGAAGCCAAACACTTCATTGCGCCATTGTGCAGAGGCGACGGGTCCGCTCGCCTCATCGGGCGCGGCATACCCTTCGTTGGCGACGGAAACAGCAATGTCTGGCGACGAAAGGATGGCGATGTCGAACGGCGCATTGACGGACCGTTTGGCCGCCGCGGCAATCTGTGCGGAGGAGAGCCGTTGATAGGTGAGTTTCACCCCGGGTAGGCGCCCCACCAGCGCGGCCATCAACGGTGCCATCCGTTCTTCGGAGACGACACCCGCCAATCGTATCGTTCGTTCCTGCGCAAACGCCACAGCCGGATTAAACCAGCACACTAGCCAAAGGCAAAGTGCCGCATTTCGCAGCCAGACAGCTCGGGACCTCATGAGATCTCCCCATCTGCAACAACCGGCAAAGTGACCTCGACGATAAGCCCACCGCCTGCGCGATCGGCAATGGAGATTGCACCACCGAACGCCACGGCAATATCCCTGGCGATCGGAAGACCAAGACCCGTGCCCGGGTGCCGGTTATCCGCCCGAGCGAAGCGTTGAAATACCTTGCCCTTCGAATTGTCCGGTATTCCGGGACCTCTGTCCATCACCTGGAGCAAGGCCTTGTCTTGCCGTAT
Source organism: Rhizobium sp. PL01 (assembly GCF_033447125.1). Taxonomy (NCBI): domain Bacteria; kingdom Pseudomonadati; phylum Pseudomonadota; class Alphaproteobacteria; order Hyphomicrobiales; family Rhizobiaceae; genus Rhizobium; species Rhizobium sp. PL01. Next base: position 303,866 of record NZ_JAWQUM010000007.1, read on the forward strand.
GGCAAGGCGCACCCGTGTCGGGCCGGGGGCATGGATGAAAGCATTCTCGACGATATTGCGAACCATTTCCCGCAGGACGACGGGTTCCGCGATGATCGCGACAGGCATCTCCGGTATATCCAGGACCAGAGATTGGAGCCAGTTTGCATAGGCGCTCTCTGCTCTCAGCATCTGCAGGGCGTCGCTGACGGCCGTGCGGAAGTCGACGATTTCGCGCTCCTGTGTTTCCAGACGGTGCATCGTCGTCGCTTCGGACAGCAGCATGTTTGCCAGCAGCCCAGCCTCGCGGGCGTTGTGGTAGATGCGGGAAAGCCGCCGCTTCACCTGCGGGTCCTCCGCCTCGTCAAGCCCGACCTCCGCCTGGGCCTGAATAGCGGCCAGGGGAGTCCGCAATTGATGCGCGGCATCCGCGGTGACACGCTTGACCCCGTCGAGCACCGAGCCCAGCCGATCCATGAAGTCGTTGAGCGCGGAAACGAGGGCCGAGACTTCGACCGGCACTTCCTTTTCAATACGGCTGAGGTCGGATGGCCGCCGCGCCCGCAGATTGCTTTCAATCAGACGCAACGGCGAAAATGCCGAACGGACGGACACGAGAATAAGACCGCCCGACAGGAGCGCAATCGCGACAGCCGGCAGCATTCCCTTGAAAGTCAGTTCTCCGGCAAGCTCCTGGCGTGCTTCCCTGGTTTCCGCGACAACGACGCCGATCCAGCCGCCGGTTCCCGTCACCGTATCGGCACGGTAACGCTGCACGGAAGCGATCCGCACCGGGTCTTCCCTGTAGAAGGAATCGTAGAGATGCAAGGCTCGATCCTGCACAGCGGGTGTGTCGAGGCCCAGAATGGGTGAGCCTGTCACCAGGCTGCCATCGGGTGCGGTCACCTTGTAGAAAACGCGGTTGAGACGGGACGTTCCAAGAATGGCAAACGCCGAATAGGGGATATCGACCGTGACCTCGCCCTCTTCAATGCCAACAGTATCAGCAATGGCCAGCGCAGAGGCTGTCAGGACACGATCAAAGGCCTCATCAGCTGCGCGGCGGGCGTAGGCGCGAACCGTCACGGCAAGCACGGTTCCGATAATCAGAAAAAGACATGTGGTGCTGATGAGCAGCCGCCGTTCGATCGACCGGCGCGCCATCACCTCACCGCATTGAGTTTACCGCGCAGCATGTATCCGGCGCCGCGGTGCGTGATGATCTCGACATTGACGTCTTCCAGCTTCTTGCGGACACGCGAGACCAGCAATTCGACAGCATTTGGCGTTCCGACATCGTCATGGCCAAAGAGCTTTATGTAAAGCCTCTCCTTACTGACGGTATTGCCCGCATGCGTTGCGAGCGTCTCCAGAACCTCGAATTCGCGCCGTCCCAACTCAAGCGGCTTGCCATCCACGCGCGCTGCACGGGCAGACATATCCACCTCGAGCAAACCGACCCGGATAAGCGAATTGGCAAGCCCCTGATGCCGGCGTGTCACAGCCCTGAGCCTCGCCTCGAGTTCGCTGAGATCGAATGGCTTAACGATATAGTCGTCCGCGCCAAGATCGAGCAGGCTGATCTTGTCATCCAGCTGGTTACGCGCGGTGATGACGAGGACAGGCGTTGGCGAATTGCGCCGCCGCATATGTGCCATCACATCGAAACCGCTTCGACCGGGAAGGTTGATGTCGAGGACCACAACATCAAACGCGCCATGAATGGCCAATTCTTCGCCGGAGATGCCATCATGGGACAATGTCACATGATGTCCTGCCCGCGAGAGCTTTGCTTCGATCGCTTCGGCGATATCGATGGAATCTTCTATGACCAGAATACGCATGAGGCTGACAGGACTCTGACAGGAATTTCGGGATATCTCTCCTCCTATAGCAAGTGCTTTGCCGAACGCGAGACGGTAAAGCACTGAGGGAGGAGAAAAATGAAAAGCCACCGCACCCTTGCGGCATGCGCAATGCTGGTCATCCTGTTGTTGACCGGTAATACCGTTGCTCATGCAGAATCGTGTCGTCAGCGTGTAGGCCTGGACCAGGCCTATTGCGACGCCGATGGTGACCTTGTGGCAGATTTTCCCCTGGATCAGTCCAAATGGCGCAATCCCGATACACTCGTCTGGGGATTTACCCCGATCGAGGACCCGGCGGTCTACGCTCAACTCTTTCGACCATTCACCAAGCATCTTTCCGCCTGTCTGAACCGGCAGATCGTTTATTATCCCGTGCAATCGGTTTCGGCGGAGATCGGCGCGATGCGGGCCGGCCGGCTGCATTTTGCCGGCTTCTCCACCGGCCCGACAGTTGAGGCCGTCAACACCGCAGGCGCGGTGCCGTTCGCCACAAAAGGACAGAAGGGCGCGGTGCGCGGCTACCATCTTGTTGCGATCGTGCGCGCTGGCTCGCCCTATCACATGCTCGCAGACCTCAAGGGCAAGCGTGTCGCACATGTCTCGGCAGCGTCGAATTCCGGCAATCTCGCACCCCGGGCCTTGTTTCCGGTCAACGGACTTAAGCCAGATCTCGACTACCGACCCATCATGTCCGGCGCGCATGACAAGTCGGTCATGGGTGTCGTGTCGGGCGACTACGATATGGCCGCCGTCGCATCGGATGTCCTTGAGCGCCTGGTGGAGCGCGGTGCGATCGACCGGAAAGCCATACGGGTGCTCTATGAAAGCCCGCTGTTTCCGACATCGGCTTTCGCCTATGCCCATGATCTTCATCCAGACCTGGTGGAAAAACTGAAGGCCTGCTTCTTTGCCTTCCACTTTCCGCCAGAGATGACCGCCGCCTTCAACGGCGATGAGGAATTCCTGCCGGTCCGCTACGACACGGAATGGCAAACGGTTCGCGAGGTCATCGCCGCAGTCGGCGCCTTACCGGACTGAGACGTCTCAAAACACCTTTCCCTTTCGCATGACAACAAGTGAGCCCATGACCCTGCAAACCACTTTGCCGGAGGACCGTCCACGTCCTCAAACGGCCACAGCCTGGACAAGGCTCTCCTATTTCATACGCGTCAACAGCGCGGACCCGACACTGCTGCTCGCCCTCTCGCTGTTGGCCCTTTTTGCCTATCTGATCTTTGCGCCGATCGTCCTTTTGCTCAGCGACGCGATAACCGTGCATTTTGCCGATGTGGCGCGCAGCAAGCAGCCGCTCGGCGAGCTAACGATTTACTACTTGCGCCGTGTACTCTTCTCGCCAATCTCGCGGGATCTTTTCTGGTGGCCGCTTGCCAACACCGCGATCATATCCGCCGCAGCGATCATCATCGCATTCCTCGTCGGCGCGCCGATTGGCTGGCTGCTCAGCCGCACCGATCTCATCGGCAAGAGATGGTTTTCCACGGCGCTGCTGCTGCCCTACATGTTGCCGTCCTGGACGTTCGCCCTTGCGTGGCTGACACTGTTCAAGAACCGCACGACCGGCGGGCTTCCCAGCTGGATGGAGACTTTCGGTTTCACGCCGCCGGACTGGCTCGCCTATGGCGCCCTGCCAATCGCACTCATCCTTGCCTTGCACTATGCGCCGTTCGTTATCCTGTTGTTCGGCAACGCGCTGAAGCAGTTCGACACGCAGCTTGAGGATTCAGCACGCAGTCTCGGCGCGGGTCCCATCATCGTGGCGCGCAGGATCATCCTGCCGCTGATGATGCCCTCGCTGGTTTCGGCCGCGACACTGATCTTCGCCAAGTGCCTTGGGGATTTCGGCGTCGCCTATGTGCTTGGCGTCCCGGTCGGTTTCGACGTGCTTGCGACATCGCTGTTCCGCGCCATCTCGACCAGCCAGGCGGGTGCATCCGCCGTGCTTGCCGGTGTCATTGTCCTGATCGGTACCATATCCGGCATCATCGACATGCGTCTTCTGAAAGAGGCCAAGCGTTTCGTCACCATCGGCTCAAAAGGAGCCATGGTGCGCCAGACGCCGCTCGGCAAGTGGCAGGCTCCGGCGGTTCTTTGGGCGCTCGTCATGTTCGCCATTAGTGCCGGCATCCCGCTGATCGCCCTGGCGCTGACGACAGTGATGCGGGTCCCGGGCTCCTTCAACCTGGACAATTTCACACTCGATTACTGGATCGGCACGGATCTTGGCACCACTGCGCTGCGCCAGGGCATCCTGCTCACCGGCGAGTTCTGGATGGCGCTTTGGAACACCGTCTGGATGGTCGGACTTGCCGCCACCGGCGCTGGCGTTCTCGGCCTGCTTGTCGGCTATAGCGTCGTGCGGTCGCCCGTGCGCTTTGTCTCCGTAGGGCTGCGCCAGATCACCTTTCTGCCCTATCTGGTCCCCGGCATTGCCTTTGCGGCTGCCTATCTGTCGATGTTCGCCGTGGCGCGCCCGCCGCTGCCGGCACTCTATGGTACGCCGTTCATTCTGGTGCTTGCCATCCTGGCCGACCAGATGCCCTTCGCCTCCCGCGCCGGTATCTCATCGATGATGCAGCTGGGCCGGGAGCCGGAGGAGGCCGGCCAGATCGTCGGCGCCGGCTGGTTCCGCCGCATGCGATCCATCGTCCTGCCGATCCAGCGCGGCGCTCTGGTCTCGGCAATCCTGTTGCCCTTCATCTCCGGCATCAAAGGGCTCAGCCTGGTCGTCGTCCTTGCCGTTCCCGGCACAGACCTTCTCACCACCTACGCAATCCGCCTTGTCGATTATGGCTACAGCCAGGCTGCAAACGCAGTGGTCCTGATGCTCTGCGTCGTCGCCTTCACCGGCACGATGCTCGTCCAGAAAATCGGCAAGAGCAACCTCTCAGACGGGATCGGAAGCAAGTAATGTCCAGCATCACCTTGGAAAACATCGGTAAAAGCTACGGCCGCGGCATGCCCGCCGCGATCGGCAATCTCAGCATGGAAATCGGCAAGTCAGAGTTTCTCTGCCTGCTCGGCCCGTCCGGCTGCGGCAAGACGACGACCTTGCGCATGATCGCAGGTCTGGAGCATCCAACCGATGGACGCATTCTCGTGGACGGAAAACCGATCGTGTCGGTGGAGGAAGGCATCTTCACCGTGCCGGAAAAGCGGAACATGGGTCTGGTCTTCCAGAACTACGCCCTGTGGCCGCATATGACGATCCGCCAGAATGTCGAGTTCGGCCTCAAGCTGCGCAAGGTTGCCGCCGCAGAATGCGATGCGACGGTCGACCGGGTCATGACCAAGCTTGGCATTGCCAAATATGCCAGCCGCTACCCGGCCCAGCTTTCCGGCGGTCAGCAGCAGCGCGTCGCGCTGGCCCGCATGCTGGCGCTCAACCCGTCGATCATCCTGCTCGACGAGCCGCTCTCCAACCTCGATGCCAAACTCAGGCTGGAAATGCGAGCGGAACTAAAGCGTATCCACGCGGAAGCCGGCTCGACCATCGTCTTCGTCACCCATGACCAGTGGGAAGCCATGACACTTGCGACGACCATCGCCGTCATGAGCGAAGGTGAATTACAGCAGGTCGGCACGCCTGATGACATCTACGAGCGTCCCGCCAACCGTTTCGTCGCAGAGTTCGTCGGCAGCTTGCCCATCAACATTGTCGAGATGGATGCCACACCGCAGAGCCCGCTGCTCGTCTGGGTCCAGTCACTTCTCACGCATTTCGGCCTGGCGGGAGCCCCCATCGCCTCGGCCGGTATTCGGCCGGAGGCCGTGCGCATCGGCGCGCTTACCGACGGCGAAGCGGCACGATTGGCCGCTGGGCGCGGAACTATCGTCGACATCGTTCCGACGGGCGGCAGTTGGATTGTCGAACTCGACACGGACGGAAGCCGCTTTTTCGCCATCGCCACCGAGAACCCACGCCGGGCGGCGGGCGAAATTATCCATTTCTGGGTCGAGAGGCAGCATCTGCATCTTTTCGACCGGGAGAAGAAACGCGTCGCCGTTTGACCGGCACGCGAAACCAAAAGCAACGAAGGAAAGACATGACGAAAACACTCATCGGCCTACTGACGGGCGCTTCCGCTCTGGCGATCGGCTTGACGCATGCAATGGCCCAGGAGCCGAAACAGATCGGTATTCCGGATAGCGAATATTCGCTGGAGGCATTGATCGAGGCAGCGAAAAAAGAAGCGCCGATCACGGTGATCGACGCGACCGGCAAGATCGTCACGATGGCCGAGAATTTTTCGGCAAAATACGGCCTGAAGGCGACCGGCGTGAAGATGAGCGGTCAGGACCAGGAACAGGTCATCGCCCGTGAAGCGACCGCCGGCAACGTGCGCACCGACGTGTTCAACATGAGCAACCTGCCGTCGGTGACCAGCCAGATCCTGCCGCAGGGCCATGGCATCTCCTGGCTTGCCCCTGATCTCAAGGACAAGATCCCGGCCGCGTATCAGAGCCCGGCGATCACCAGCAACAATCCGTGGGTGTTCGCCTACAACACCGACGTTCACGGCGAAGCCTGCCCGGTCAGCAACCTCTGGGCGCTGACGACCGAAGAGTGGAAGGGCCGCGTCGCGATCCCCGATCCGCTTTTGCGCAACGAGACCATGTTTTGGTTCAACCAGATCGCCACTCATGACGACGCCGCCATGCGCCAAGCCTACAAGGCCCAGTTCGGCGAAGAGCTGAAGACCGAGGAAACCAGCGCGACGGCCGAATGGGTCAAGCGTTTGGCTCAGAACAAGCCGATGGTCACCCGCAGCGACACCGATGTCGGTCCTGTTATCGGTGCTCCTGGTCAGGAAAAGCCACCGATCGGCTTCCTCAGCGTCGCCATTTTCCGTGACGCCAAGAAGGACGGTTACGGCATGGGCATCTGCAAGGAAATGAAGCCTTGGATCGGCCAGCTCACGCCACGCGTCGCAGTGATCGCCGCCGGCACTAAGAGCCCCAACGCGGCCAAGCTCTTTGCCCGCTTCATGATGACGGAAGAAGGCATGGCGCCGCAGCTCGGCGACGGCAAGATCTCGACAAACATCGAGGCCAAAATGCCGGAGAAAGAAGTATCCGGCATCGCCAAATACGCCGATCTTCTCTACGTGAACCACTCCGAAACCGCACCGGACGACTTTGCCAAGCTTCAGGATTGGCAGGACTTCTGGCTGCAGCATTCCCGCTAAACACCCTTCGCCCCACGCCTGCAAAGGCGTGGGGTTCCTCATTCAGCATCGTTTTGGAGGTGCCGTGGGGCCGTCGGGTCTGGATGGCGCCCGTTTTGCCATGCGATTTTAGACGGCGTTTGAGCTTGGCGGGACAGGTGCAGTCATGCCGCAAGACCGCACACGTCGATCGCCGAACGTTACAGTGTCCAACGAGGAGCTGATTGCACGCCAAAGTTTCGAATTCTGGGAGGCGCGCATTTGCACCGGCGGGAAGCATTCGTCACCGCCTGGTGAATTGATCCAATATCTCGGAGTTGCTGGAGCAAAGCGATGCGGCCCGGCCGACGAGATTCATGCGTGCTCGATAGCCCGGCTGCTCTCGCATTGAGGTTAACCAGCCTTGCGAATACGCAGCGGCGAGCAGCTTGCTTGATCTGAATGCTGCGCCAGTCCAGAATCAAGAACATCAGTTAAGCGTTCGGTCGCAGGATCTGCCCTTACTCGGCCGCGGCTAGAAATAATCTGTTCTGCGAAGATGATGCCAAAGCACGCACCCTGGCATCCGCCTTGGCGATCAGCTGGTAGAACTCATCCTGTGCTTCCACATCCAGCTGAATCACGGCATTGACGTCATCTGGCGTATCGCAAACGCAGGCAACCGCTGAAATCGGGCAGGTTCCGCCGGGGTATCGCTTTCCGTTGCCACTGTAGGCGCGGCGTGCCCAACGCTCGGAATAAACCGTTTCCTCGCGATCAAGATGCAGGATGGTCCCCTTGCAAGCAGTGACAATAGCGGCCTTGCCGTAGGCAAACCAGTGGTAGTTCAGCCTCCGCAGTATATACTTGCCAGTGATATCTTCACCGGAAAGTTCAGCCGGGTCTTCTATCATTCTAATCATGATCGCTTCCTTGAGTGGGAGCAATATCGGTTATGTTCGCGCCCGCAGCAAGTCAAAAAAGGCTGATTTCGGAGGCACTTAGTCACAAAGTGTTTCCGTTTCTTACATTGCCGTCAGAATATATTACTGCCTTGCTGCGCGCCAACGGCGCAGAAAACGCGGTTATCGCAAAAGAACGCGGGCCATAGGGCTGGCCCGCACCGCAGCGGTGCCACTGCTAAAATCGGTTCATTTGATACATTCGTCGGCCCAGAGGCAGCGAGGGGAGGAAGAAAATCAAGCGACAGCGCTGACCCTTTCCCCGCCTCCATTTTCAATTGAAGCAGCCACCAGCCCTGGACATAGCGCTGCCGATCAGCAAGATGCCCATCGCCCGTGTGCGGTAATCAGGCCATTTCAGTCATTTTTTTCCTGTTGTGACCGTTGCAGCATGCCGAACAGGTCGCGAGGGTCATCTGGGTCGGCGATCATGTCGAGATCCTGGTAGAATCCCGTTCCGTCCAACTTGCCCCGGATATAGCGGAGCGCCGAGAAGTCCTCGATGGCAAACCCGACGCTGTCGAACAACGTAATCTGACCGGCGTCGCGGCGGCCGGCGGTCTGGCCGGTCACGACCTTCCACATCTCGGTGACGGGGTATTCCGGAGGCATTTGTTGGATCTCGCCCTCGATGCGTGTCTGCGGGGTGTATTCCACATAAGTGTCGGCCCGCTGCAGGATGTCGCGATGCAGCTCGGTCTTGCCGGGGCAATCACCACCGACGGCATTGATATGGACGCCTGCACCGATCATGTTGTCGGTTAGAATGGTGGCAAGCTGCTTGTCGGCTGTGCAGGTGGTGATGATGCCAGCGCCTTCGATTGCCGATTGCGACGAGGCGCACGCGGTCACCTTCAAACCGGAGTGAGCAAGGTTGCGGGCAGTTTTTGCTGTCGCCAGTGGATCGATGTCGTAGAGTTGCACGTGGTCGATGCCGCAGACTGCCTTGAAGGCCAACGCCTGAAACTCAGCCTGCGCGCCGTTGCCGATGATAGCCATGGTGCGCGCGCCTTTCGGTGCAAGGTGCCGTGCGACCATCGCGGACGTAGCAGCGGTGCGAAGCGCCGTCAGCAGCGTCATCTCTGTCAGGAGCACAGGATAACCGGTCGAAACTTCCGCCAAAAGCCCGAAGGCCGTGACGGTCTGCAGGCCCTGCGCCATATTCTTCGGGTGGCCGTTGACATATTTGAAGCTGTATATCTCCCCGTCCGATGTCGGCATCAGCTCAATGACGCCCTCCTTGGAATGGGAGGCAATGCGCGGCGTCTTGTCGAACAGATCCCAACGCCGGAAATCGGCCTCGATGACATCGGCCAATTCCACCAGCACGGTCTCGATGCCGACGGCATGAACAAGGCGCATCATGTTTGCGACACTGACAAACGGGACGAGAGCTTTTTCCGATGGGAGGAGCGAGTGCATTGAAATATCCTTTTGAGCATGCGCGGCGCGTCGAAGCGATTGTGCGGCGGGCATGGATTTAGAGAGCGGTGTTTGAGCGATGAAGCCAAGCCGGTCTGGAAAATGATTATATCATTCCGGTGCGATAACGCCGCTTTCCGCTTGCGGCTGGCGGCTGGAATTGTGCCGCGTCATTGCGTCGGACAGCGCAGGATCGTTGCCAGACAGCGCTGCGATCGCGGCATTGGTGTCGTAAAGCCGTTCATCCTGACCCATTTTGAATTTTGCCTCCATCCTGCTGGCCGGAAGGCTGAAACCAAGGATATGCGGCATGCGGCGCTCCATGCCGCCGGGCCCGAGTTCGCGCATTCGCCAGCGGTCGTCGCGCCCGTCTTCCAGCAGCTCCACCAGTTCCAGAAGGTGACGTGCTGTTGCGTGGTCATCCAGAACCTTCGGTTTTCCGTGGCAATGGACAACGGCGAAATTCCAGGTCGGAGCACTGTCGCGGACCGGTTGTGCCGGATACCAGGACGACGAGATATAGCCGTGCGGTCCCTGGAAGATGGCAATCGTATCGTGCCCGGCCGCGATCAGCGCGCTTTGCGGATTGGCGCGCGCCAGATGCGACACGAGAGCGGGACCACCGCTCTCCTGCCGTTTCAGAACAAACGGCAGATGTGACGCGACGAGCCCGTCCGGTCCATGGGTGACGACGGTGGCAAACACCGTCTTTTCGATGAGTGAGAATACCTCGTCCTGTGAGAGCGGGGCATATTCCGGCTTGGTATACATCGGGTTCTAGCTTCTCTGGGCAGTAACTGCGGGAATGAGGCCGTTCGGGCGGACGAGCAGCACGACGATGACACCGGACAGGACGATGGCGTCGCGATACGGCGCAAGCTCCGGTGGCAAGGTAGCCTGGAGCAAAACTTCAATGATCCCCAACAGAAAGCCGCCGGCAACTGCGCCACGCAAACTGCCGAGGCCACCAACTACGGCGGCGATAAAAGCCTTCAGCACCGGCGTGAATCCCATGAGCGGATCGACAGAGGCACGCTGGGCGATCCACAACATCGAAGCGATACCAGCCAGAAGACCCGACAGCAGAAACGCGGTTGCGATGATGCGGCTGGCGGGAATACCCATCAGGCGCACGACATTGAAGTCTTCGGCAGCAGCCCGCATCGCCGTACCGGTTACCGACCGCTTCAGGAAAAGCTCCAACGAGATCAGTGCCAGAATCGAGATGGAAATGGAGATCGCCGGGCCGACACCTATGGTCAAACTGCCGATGGAGAACGCACCAGTCATCCAATCGGGCATGGCGACAGGTTGCGGCCGTGCCGAAACGCCATTTTGAAAGAATACTTTAAGCAGGCTGGATACGGCAAAGCTGGTCAGCAGAAGGCTGGTGACGCTGGCGCCGCGCATGGGCCTGAAGGCAACGCGCTCCATCGCAACGGCGGCAAGCGCGCCGGTGCAAATCGCAACGATGACCGCTGCAGGAAACGGAACCCCCATGAAAAGTGACCCGAGAAGCGCGTAGCCAGAGACAGTCATCAACTCGCCATGGGCAAAGTTGATCAGCCCGACGATCGAGAAGACAATGGCAAGACCGAGCGCCAAAAGGGCGTAAACACCGCCGAGACTGATCGCATTGATGATTTGCTGGATGATCATGATGGTCACGCTCCGAGATAGGCTTGGCGGACGAGGTCGGAACCGGCAAGTTCCCTTGCCGTGCCGGAAAGCACGGCTTCGCCATTGGCAAGAACCGTTGCCTTGTCGGCGATTTCAAGCGCAAGCGCGACGTTCTGCTCGATAAGCAGGATGGTCAGCCCTTTACGTCTGAGACTGGCAATCAGGTCGAACACGGTGTCGATCAGCTGCGGTGCGAGACCCAATGACGGCTCGTCGAGCATCAAAAGCCTGGGCTTGGACATCATCGCCCGGGCAATCGCCAGCATCTGCTGCTCACCGCCCGACAGATTGCCACCGCGAATCCGATAATAGCGCCGGAGAATGGGAAACAGTTCCAGCATCTCTTCCTCGCGCGTCTTTGCCTCGGCCGACGAAAGATGCATCGCGCCACCAAGCCGCAGATTCTCGGCCACGGTCAGGCTACCGAAGATGCGGCGTCCTTCCGGCACCAGAACGACGCCCTTGCGGGCAATCTGTTCGGGAGCAAGGCCGGAAAGCTCGTCGCCGTCAAACAGGACTTTGCCCGATGAAGGGGTGACCAGGCCAGAAATGGCAGCCAGAGTGGAGCTCTTGCCGGCGCCATTGGCGCCGACAAGAGCTACGATTTCGCCTTTCGCAACGGAAAGATCGATGCGGTTGACCGCATCCACCTCCCCATAGCGCACCCGCAAGGCCTCGACATTGAGCATGGTGTATTTCCTTTGCCGGAAAAGCCTTTGTTACGGAGCGGGCACTTCTTCGGCGACAGGCACGATGGTCGACACGTATTTCGGCGTGCCAGCCTCATACCGCATCAGAACGACGGCACGCAGCGGCATGCCAGTGGTGCCGGCATAAGTGATCTTGCCGGTGATGCTGTCGAAGTCTTTCAAGCCGGCCATAGCCGTGCGAATTGCGGCGGAATCGTCCGAACCGGCAATCCGTGCCGCCTCGTCGAGGATCAGGCCAATCTCGTAGCCGTTGACTTCATAGGTCGATTCCGGTGCGTGACCGACAGCCTTCTCGAATGCGGCGTTAAAGGCTTCAAGCTTGCTGCCTGGCTGGGCATAACCCGCCGCCGTGAAGACGACGCCATCGACGAGCTTTCCAAGGCCTTTGATTGTTGGCGTATTCAGCGCATCGGCGCCGTAAACCGGAATATCGACGCCTGCTGCGCGCAGCTGCTGGATGAAGGCCGGGAAATCCGGTTCATAGGCGGCGGTCATGATCAGATCTGGTTTCTCGGCGAGCCCCTTGATCTTGGTTACCTCGGCGGAGAAATCCGGCTGACCCATGGTAAAAGTGCCACGCCCGACAATCTTGCCGCCCTTGGCTTCGAAAACCTTGCCGAAATATTCCGGCAGATTGGCTGTGTAGGTGGCGTCGGGCGAGGTCAGCAGATAGACATTTTTCTTGCCCTCCGAGATGGAAAAATCGGCAATGGCCGTTGCCTGCAGATTATCGCCGGGATAGCTGCCAAACATCACGTCACCGACTGCGCCCGTCAGGATGGGCGCCGAACCGCAAAGGGTGATCGTTGGAATGCCGAGCGGTTGCGTCAGCTGGCCGACCGAAATCGACGGATCGGCGTCGCACGGGCTGATCATCACTTTGGCGCCTTCATCCAGAAGTTCCTGCGCCACGGTTGCCGTCTGGGCGGTGTCAGAGCGCGTGTCCTTGACGATCAGTTTGACCTTATACTTGCCGCCGAGGCCACCCTTGGCGTTGATCTCGTCGATGGCCATCTTGAAGCCGGCAAGCGCGGGCTGGTCATAAGGCGCAAGGCCACCCGTCTGTGCCGTGGCGGCACCAATGATAAAGTCGTCGGCAAGTGCTGTGCCTGAAAACGTTGTGGCAGAGACGGCCGACAGCATGAGTGCTGCGGCAAGGCGGCGGGTATGATGCAAATCAGACATTATCAATGTTCCCTTTTTTATTGTGAAAGTGCGGTTGCAGGCTCTGAAGTGACTGTCTTGGCGCCGCGGCTGCCGAGATAGGCGGCGATCACGGCAGGATTGCTGCGAATATCTTGCGGTGCGCCATCGGCAATGACCTTGCCGTGATCGATGACGACAATGCGTTCGCACAGGTTCATCACCAACCGCATGTCGTGCTCGATCAGGATGATGCCGATGCCGCGGTCGGCGCGGACTGTGGCAAGAATTTCGACCAGGCTGGCGGTCTCGACCGCATTCATGCCGGCTGCCGGCTCGTCCAACAGAAGAAACCGCGGCTTCAGCGCCAGCGCCCGGGCAATCTCCAGCCGGCGGCGCAGTCCGTAGGCCAGGCCCTCGGCATCGCGGGTAGCATGTTCGGCCAACTCCATGCGATGAAGTTCGCGCCAAGCGGCAGCTTCTGCAGATGCGAGGTCTGGCTCCACCTGACGGGCGGCCACCAGCACGTTTTCGAGCACCGTCATCCGCGAGAAGATGCGGATGTTCTGGAAGGTTCTGGCAATCCCGGCCCGGGCGAAGCGGAAGGCAGAATGGCTTGCGAGCGGGGCATCGACGGTGACTTCGCCTGAGCTTGGCACCACGTCGCCAGAGATCATATTAATGAAGGTCGTCTTGCCCGCGCCGTTCGGTCCAATAATGCCGGTGATCATATCTGTACGGAATTCGAGCGAGATGTTGTCGACGGCAAGAACCCCAGCGTAGCGGCGCGACAGGCCCTTGGCCGCGATAATGCCGCCAGACGTGATGCGCTTCGGCTCGGGAGCCAATTGCGGGCCTACAGACTGCGCGTCATCCCTTACCCGTCGCAGGATATTCAGCTCGCTGCGGCCGAACAGTCCATCCGGGCGACGCCAGATAATGAGGATCATAGCGATGGCGAGCACGCCCTGCGTCAGTCCGAAAAGAGCCGGCAGTTCGATACCGAAAACCGTCGATCCGCCTTCCATGCGCCGTACAACCTCGATCACCACCGTGGTGACGATGACGCCCGCAAAAGCCCCGAGCGACGAATTCATGCCGCCGACGATCAGCATTGCCAGCATGGTGAAACCGAGGTCAAAGTAAAAATCCTTCGGCGAAAATGCACCGAGAAACTGGGCGAACAGGGCGCCGGTAACAAAGGCGACAATGACACTGACGAGCCAGGAGGCAAACCAGGCGAGACGCCGGTTGACACCAACGGCTGCAGCGCCGCGTTCGTCATTGGCTGCGGCCCGGGCTGCAAGTCCCAAAGGGCTCTCGCGGAAGACGCGCGCCACCAGCAGGCCAAGCGCGGCAATGGCCGTGGCGGTCCACAACCCGACTTCGCGCGGGACGCCATAGAAGGGCTGGCTACCCCGGGTGATTTCGCGTGCCGCGACTAACAACGTGTAGATGATGATCAGCAATGCCAGCGTAGCGATGGAGGCGCCCGACCCGGACAGCCGCAGCAAGGGTGTGCCAGTGATCGCGCCGATAGCGATGCCGATGATCGCTGCGACAGCGAGTGCTGCCAGGAAGGGAAGCTGGTAACCGGCCAGAAACTCCGGCAACTGCTTCAGTGCCGTCTGTTGCAGGGCCACGGGCATGGTCAAAATGCCGGTGATATAGGCCCCGAGGCCCAAAAAACCGGCATGCCCAAAAGAGACAATTCCCGTATTGCCCGAAAAAATCTGCAGACTGAGAACCGCCGTCAACATGATTGCGGCGTATGTCACCACCCGCTGAGCCGCAGGCCCTCCAAGGAAGAAAACCGAAACGGCGATTGCCAGGACAATCATGATCATCACGGTGGAATCAGCCAGTGCACCGCGCATGACTGCCGGCAGGATGTAGCTGCGTTTTGGTGCAGGGCCGGTCATCAGGCCGCCACCACGAGATCGGCTTCAGCCATGGAGAAACCACCGGCAAAGGCCAATGCGCCATCGTCATATTTGATCATTGTTCGTTCCCGTGCAGCGTTTTGCGGCGTTGTCCGAAGGTAAGTCCAAAAATTAATTGATGTCAACATCTCTTCAGAATTGACGTTATCTATTTTTTCTGCAATTTTTTCTACAGTGACAAAAAGCAATCGGGAGCATCCGGAAGACAATGAGCATCAGAGATTTGCTTCTGAATGGCGGTCAGGCCTTGACCCCTTCGGAGGAGAAAATCGTTCGGGTTCTGCTGACGGATTACCCGACCGCAGGCCTTGCAACGGCGACAAGTTTGGCCAAGCGCGCCAATGTCAGCGACGCCACCGTCGTGCGCCTGGTGATGAAGCTCGGCTTTGAAGGGTTCCCGGATTTCCAGTCAAAACTGCTGGCCGAAGTCGAGGCCCGGCTGCATTCACCGTTGCTGATGATGGAAACGAAACGGCCGGACGTATCGGCCGGCGAAGGCAAGGAAGGTGCTGCCATCGCCTATATGCGCTCTGTTGCCGCCGCCATGGACAAGGCCGTGTCGGCAACGCCGATCAATACCTATGATCGGGCTGCGCGCACCATCATGGAGGCCAAGGGGCAGGTCGTGATACTCGGCGGCCGCTTCAGCCGCCATGTCGCCGGCATGCTTGCGGGGTATCTCGCACAGTTCCGCACCAATGTACGCGACATTGGCGCTCTCTCCGCGGGGCAGTTCGACGAACTTGTGGATCTCGGCAAGCGCGATGTTCTCGTCGTCTTCGACTACCGGCGTTATCAGCTTGATGTCGTCGCTTTCGCCGGACAGGCCGCGGCGCGCGGCGTGCGGATCGTTCTGTTCACCGACCCCTGGCTTTCACCGATTGCCGACAGCGCCGAAGTGGCGATCATCAGCCCGCTGGAAGTCGCATCGCCCTATGACACTTTGGCGCCGGCCATCGCCCAGATGGAAGCGCTTGTCACCCACATCCTCTCCACCATGAGCGACCAGACCCGGTCGCGCATCGAGGAGCTGGAAAGCGTACGGCGTGAAAATGCGGTCACCCTCGACAATGCCAAGATGCTGGCCACGGTGTCGAAGGCCGACGAAAACCATTCCCGGGATTTTCCCGGCCCGAAAACCACGAGGCAGGAGACTTGACGATGACGACACTCGATTTGCGGCGTGATGCCGATTACGTTGCCGGTGAAACCGCGCTTCTGCTGGTCGATCTGCAGCGGATCTGGCTGGAGCCAGGCCTTGAGCCATCGCATCCTGAGCGCGGTCCGGATCACTATTTCTACACCGAGACTGGCAGCCGTACGGTTCCGAACAACGAGAAGCTGCTGGCAGCGGCCCGCGCAAATGGCGTGGAAGTCGTCCACACCATTATCCAGAGCCTGACCGAGGACGGTCGCGATCGTTCGCTCGATCACAAGATGACGCCAATCCACATCGCGCCAAGCCGGCCTGAAGGCCTGCCGGTGCCCTCCCTGATGCCGGTCCGCAACGAAATTCTCCTGCCGAAGACATCATCCGGCGTCTTCAACTCGACCAATATCGATTACGTGCTGAAAAACCTGAATGTTCGCCATCTCATCATCACCGGCATCATGACCGACCAGTGCGTGGACATGGCGGTGCGCGATGCGGCCGACCGGGGCTATCGCGTCACCTGCGTTGCGGATGCCTGTGCATCGGCAACGCAGGCCCGCCACGATGGCGCGCTCAAGGCCTTTGGCGGCTATTGCTGGGTTAGCGATACGCAAACCGTCGTCAGCCGCTTCAACGCATTGGGAAAATCTGCATGAACCCCGTTGTCGAACCGCTTGTCGCCATCGTCACCACTGACCTATCTGCCGTCACACGCGGCCGCTCCGTCACGCAAAGCCGCCTCGAAAAGGTTGCCGGCACCGGGATAGGCTGGCTCCAGGCGAATATCTCCCTGACGCCGTTCAACTCGATTGCCAATCCGAACCCATGGGGGTCGTCAGGCGATCTGCGCATCCTCCCAGATCTGAACGCACGTTATCGGACATCCCTGACCGGTGCGGAAACGCCATTCGACATGGTGCCTGGCGATATCGTCGAACTGGATGGTAAGCCTTGGTTGGGTTGCACGAGGACGATGCTGCGCGACGCTCTCGCCGACCTGAAGGCGGCCACAGGCCTGTCCGTTGTTGCCACATTCGAACAGGAGTTTCAGATTTTCGGCGCTGATTTCCGCGCAGCCCATTCTCTCTCGATGGAAGCGCTGCGCCGTGCCGATCCTTTCGCGCCTCAGCTGATGGCCGCCCTTGAACAGGCGGGCGTATCGCCCGAGGTGATCATCGCAGAATTCGGCGACGATCAATTCGAGGTTACCCACGCACCAACCGATGCGCTCACAGCTGCGGACCGCTGCGTGGCGATCCGCGAGATTACCCGCGAACTGACCCGGAATTTCGGCTGGGAAGCGACGTTCGCACCCAAAGCGGCGCCGGATGCTGTCGGCAACGGCGTGCATATCCATTTCAGTTTTGTTGACGTCAATGGTGATCCCGTCACCTACGATCCGGCGCTGCCGGGCCGTCTCTCCGCCAAGGCAGGCTCCTTCTGCGCCGGTGTGCTGCGGCATCTCCCGGCTCTGACGGTGCTGACCGCTTCAAGCGTATCGTCTTATTACCGGCTGAAGCCGCACAGCTGGAGTTCATCCTATACCTGGCTTGCCGACAAGGACCGTGAGGCAACCCTGCGGATCTGCCCGACAGTCAGCATCGGCGGCAGGGACCCGGCGCGCCAGTTCAATATCGAATATCGTGCTGCCGATGCGACAGCCAATCCTTATCTGTCGCTGGCTGCCATCATCCGTGCGGGTCTGGAGGGTCTGAAAGCCAACCTGCCAACGCCTCCCTTGGTGACGGGAGACCCATCCGAAATGACCGCCGAGGAGCGTCAGTCTCTCGGTCTGGTGCGACTACCGGAGACGCTGGAAGCCGCCCTTGAAGCCCTGCAGGCTGATACTGTTGTTACCGGCTGGTTCGCGCCGGTTTTTATTCAGTCCTTTGCAGGCGTCAAACGGGCGGAGATCGCCCGCTTCGCTGGCATGGAACCCGCCGCCATCTGCGATACCTACCGGAAGCTTTACTGATGACCGAGCCCCTGCGCAAAACCCATGCACCGGATTGGCCACCACCGGTGGAAATACGCAATGAGGCCGGCACTTCGGACATCGTGCTGCTTTGCGAACATGCTTCGAACCATATTCCAAAGGAGTTCAACCAACTCGGCCTGGACGGCACGGACACCAGGCGCCATATCGCCTGGGACATCGGTGCTGCTGAAGTCACACGCCGGCTGTCGGCTGCGCTGCATGCCCCGGCCTTTCTTAGCAGCTATTCGCGGCTGCTGATCGATCTCAACCGGCCACTCGACAGCGAAAGCAGCATTCCGGCGCGTTCGGAAAGCACTGATATTCCCGGCAATGCAGGTCTGACGCCGGAGGAGCGCGCCCGGCGCGCGGCACGGATCTTCACACCCTTTCATGACCGGGTGGCCGCTCACGTCTTGCAACGTGAAGAAGCGGGACGCCCGGCCCGCATCGTCGCCATACACTCCTTTACGCCGGTTTTCTTCGGCAAGGCGCGCCCTTGGCATGCGGGCATTCTTTACGACACGTCGGCCGCCTTTGCGCAGGCCGTGATTGGCGGATTGCGCAGAGATCCATCTCTCAACGTTGAGGCCAACGTGCCTTACGTCATCAGCCGGGACGAGGACTACGCCATCCCGGTCCACGGACAGGACCGCGGCCATGAGGCCATCCTTATTGAGATCCGCCAGGATCTGATTTCATCGCCCGAAGGTATTGATGAATGGGCTGATCGTCTCACACGCGCGCTCGTGGCTCCTTTAGAGAGCGAAAGATGATGACATCGCCCACACTGTCGTTGCGCGAGCGCGATGCCCGGGCGATTGCCGAGATCGGCCGTCTGCGATTCTCGCCGCTCAGTTTGACGGGCGGCAAGGGAAATCGCCTGATCGAGGAAGGCGGACGATCACTGCTCGATCTTTCCGGATCGGCAGGTCCAGCCATTCTCGGTTACGGGCATCCGGCGATTGTCGAGGCGGTGGAGAAATCCATGCGCGACATGGCGGGGGCAAGCCTGCTGCTCTATGCCAATGAACCCGCAGTTTCATTGGCGGAAACGCTTCTACGCATCGTTCCGGGTGATGTAGATCGGCGCGTCTGGTTCGGTCATTCCGGGTCGGACGCCAACGATTGCGCTTTGCGGGTGGCGGTTGCTGCCACCAAGCGTCCGCGCATCATTTCCTTCATCGGATCCTACCACGGCAATCTGACCGGCTCGATGGGCATCAGCGGCCACACCGCCATGACCCATACGTTGCCGCGCGCTGGTGTGCTGCTTTTGCCCTATCCCGATCCGTTCCGGCCGCAGTTTTCGGCGGATGCGGTTCTCGCTCTGCTGGATTACCAATTCGAAACCACCTGCCCACCCGATCAGGTCGCTGCGATCTTCATCGAGCCACTGATGTCGGATGGCGGCATCATCGTGCCACCGGCGGGGTTCCTTAAGGCGCTGCAGGAGCGGTGCCGCCGTCATGGCATCCTCATTGTCGTTGACGAGGTCAAGGTCGGGCTCGGCCGCAGCGGCATGATGCATTGTTTCGAGCACGAGGGCCTCGAGCCAGATTTGGTGATCTTTGGCAAGGGGCTGGGCGGCGGTCTGCCGCTGTCTGCCGTGGTTGGTCCACAATCCATCATGGATCACGCACCGGCCTTCGCTCTTTTGACAACTGCCGGCAATCCCGTTGCGACAGCTGCAGGCGGCGCAGTGCTTCGCGTGATTGAGGAAGACGGACTGATTGAACGGTCCGCCCGGATCGGCACCCTGTTTGCCGATGGACTGCGCGCCCTGAGCACAAAGCACGCGACGATGGGCGATGTGCGCGGCCGCGGGCTGGCGGTTGGCATGGATCTGGTGAAGGACCGGCAGACACGTGAACCGGTACATCCGAGCGTTACCGCCAAGATCATCTATCGCGGATACCAGCTGGGGGCCGCTTTCACCTATGTAGGGCTGAAAGCAAATGTGCTGGAGTTCATGCCGCCGCTAACGCTCAGCGAGGATGAAGCGGCAGAGGGAGTGGCCATTGTCGATCAGGCGATGACGGATGTTGCGAATGGCAGGGTTGCCGATGCCGACGTCGCTTCCTTCATGATGTGGTAAGCGAGACGGGGGTAAACCTTGAGTCTCGGGTGGAAACAGATCCCAAAAGACAGGCGCGCCTTCATCCGCCAGCAGAAACTGTTCTTCGTCGCCACCCCGCCTGCGGAGGGTCGCGTCAACCTCTTGCCCAAAGGGTGTCGGCAATCCCATCGAGGCCATCGCGCGGATAGAAACGCTTGCACTATGGCATCCATGGCCCCACGGATCTGCATCGACCGGCTCATGATGAGGCAGGAATCCAACAATGGCCCCTCGTATGGAAACTCGAAACTGGCGCAGATCTCTGTACCACTCAATTCTCGAGATCTTCAGCATCCGCGGCCGCCATGGATACCGGCGACGGCATGGTACTATTCTTGTCTTTACGCACGGCCTTTTGATCATGCATCGAAACGAAAGCCGGCGGAGCGTTGCCATTTTTATCCACGCCGAAATAGATCGTTTGATGCGGAAACGGGATTTCAATTCCGCGGGCATCGAAGACGCGTTTCACGGCGCCATTCAAGGCGCGGCCAACAGCCCATTGTTTCCCTGGCAGGGTCTTGATGCGCACACGAATAATCACTGCGCTATCGGCGAGCTCCTGGATGCCGAACCATTCCATATCACCAAGAATGACAGCGTTTGAATCCGGATCACCACGCAAATCCTCGAACGCTTCGAACATCGCAAGGCGCGCGTCCTCGACGTCCTCGCGATAGGCGATGCCGATATCGCCAACGTGATAGGAGAAATCACGCATCAAGTTGGTGACCATTTCCACCGAGGAAAAGGAGATGATGTGGTAAGCGCCCCTGACGTCGCGAAGACTGACCGAACGGATCGTCAGGCGCTCGACAGTGCCGGTTGTACTGCCCACTGTGATCACGTCGCCGACGTTGATTGCATTCTCGAGCTGGATGAACACACCATTGATGACATCCTGGACAAGCTTTTGCGCACCAAACCCGATTGCCAACCCGAGCACGCCTGCCGATGCCAGCAGTGGTGCAATATCCAGCCCCATTTGTGACAAGGAAAACATGAGTGCGATCACGACAATCGCAATCGTAACCGCATTTCTGAGCAGAGAAAGAAGCGTCGTTTCGCGCGATGTCGCGATCGAACCGAAGGCCGGGTTGAGGCGATAATCAACCCAGGAGCTTAAAGCAAGCCAGAGACTATAGGCGACAAGCAGGATGACGAAGACCGAAGCGATCGCACCGGTAAAAGCCAATCCCGGACGTGATTGCATAATTGCGACCAAGTCGAAAATCCCGATCACCGACAGCACGGCACCGAGAACCAGCATCATGATAACCAGTCGAAGGATCGTCAGGAAGCGTGGGACGAGACCGTTGACGCGCCGCTCCAGGAGGGGAAGCCGTTCATTAACGTTTTCCGGAAGAGTGACGCCTTTGGTAACTGCCCGCGCCAGCCAATCGGCGACCACAAAGCCGACAATGATGGCGCCGAACGCCTGGGCGCTGGCGGCGAGAACAGAAAACAGCCGGTCTGCTGGCCCGATCAGCACCACGAAAAACAGAAACGCGAGATAGACGAGCACCGGCCAATGCCATCGTTTGGCAATGAACCGGACCCGGCGGTGGCGGGGGGCATGATCCGGTGTTTCCAGAAGCCAGTTTGTCACGGCCTGTCTGTTCATCAATGTCGCCGTGATGGCGATGATCAAGGCAAGAAGTGCGATAAGCGCGGAGAAGGCCTGTCCAGATGCGCCTGAAACCGCATCTGCGAGAATCGGCTGAAGAAGCAGTTGCCCATAGCCGAGAATGCTGATGAGCAACGCCAGAATCCGGCTTGTTCGCCGGGCCGCCTGATCGGATATCCGCACCAACCGGAGTTCGCCGGCCGAGGGCGACAGAACAGTTCTGACGGCCACCTTTGCCAGTTGTACGACCGTGAACGCATTCAGATACAACGTCTGCTGGATATCCATCCGTCCCAGTTGACCGAACACGGTCAACGCCGCCACATACCCGGCGCCCCAAGCTGCCACGACAATACCGACATCGAGAATTGCCGACATCACGATCAGAATGGCTTTTTCAAAAAAGCCGGCGGTTAGCGCGCGTCGGCCGAAAGAACGGTCAATTCGCCGCGTCATCAATCTCAAAGTGGCAAAGACACCGTATGTGACCACAATCACCAAGGCCAGATCACGCAAGATCAGCAGCAGTACCTCGCCTTCGGCAACATTCAGGTTGGCAAAGGTGGCAGGCGCTGCAGCCAACTGCGTTGAAAAGGCGATCACCGAGGAAACAGTTCTTTCGGCAAATTGCCGTGTGACTTCTGCTATCCTCTGGCCGATGGAGCTGTCTGGCGTCGTATTCAACGGGGCCGGCTCAAGAGCAGAGGGCGCGGCGGCGCTGGCTGCCTTCTGCAATTCGTCCAGAAAAACCGCCCGCATCTTGTCGTCTCGCAGAACGTCGATCAGGTCCTGGAGCTTTGAGGCCTGTGAGGGGTGCTCCTGCGACACGCCTTGGATCGCAGGCTGTTGCGCGGTCGCCGGAGCAATTCCAGCCATGAATGTAATGATTAAAAAACAGGCCGTTCTCAGCAACGAAAGCGCCATCGGTTCCCCCCAGTATTCATTTCATACGAATGCAATTTTTGCAAAAATTCATGAAAAGCATAAGGGAACCACCTTTTGGATCAACCTTTGGATGGGATTTTCTCGTCGGAACGGCCGACGCGCCGACCGGAACCGTGCGTCAGATCACGCCCTCGCAGACATCGTCTTTCCGTCTGACGTCAGATATTGGCAAAGAAAATTGGGTTTGTTCCGTCAATACGCGAAAGCGGCGATGCCACGCTGCGTAACTTGCTTTGGAAACGGGGAGGGGTGAGTCGAAGAGAAGCCGGAGTGCCAAAGCAGGAGGATTTTGCGTAAGCACTTGAGACCGAAACAGCCCGTCCGACGCAGACTTCTGGCTGAACGCAGAACAAGACAGCCTTGGATATCGGCGTTGGCCTTTCGATGCCGTGGCGTGCTGGATTGGCCAGAGCCGTGATCAGGTGATGGATGCGCCGATAGATGCCGTCGCCATGGAGGATATGGCGGAATGGTCTTTGACGCCTGGTAGCGTACGGCCTTCACCGCCCCGGCCTATGCTGATTTGGTGCAGGATAGGACGAACTTGTTGTAGACCAGAGTGCGAAGTTTGTTACGGATATTGGCACGGTCACGTTGACCCCGCGCGATCGATCGCTGCGAAGTGACTTCAATATCGGCGAAGCCCGCCCGATCAAGCAGCGGGACGACGGCGGACGGTGAGAGACCGTTGCTGAATGGAAGCCTCTGCATGATCTCGGTGTGCCGTGCACCCAGCCCGCCGTCGAGATGTGTGCTTGCGCCCGTGACCCGGTCCATGACCGCGATGATGCGCAGTGCCAAACGCCCCAGCCTGCTGGGTCCAGCCCAGTTTCCGTCGAAGAACAGCAGCTTGCCATCAGGTCGCAGCACACGATGCCAGTCGGCGAAGGCCATGGCCGGGTCAGTCAGCGTCCAGACGAGGTGACGGTTGACGATGGCATCGTAGCTTTCGTCGGGCTCCATCGTGTTTTCCGCGTCGGCGAGAATGAAATATGCCCGCGCATTGCCCTGGTGCTTGACCTTGGCGGTGGCCAGCATGGGTTCGGAGAAATCCAGCGCCGTCACCGTATGCCCCATCGATAGCAGGACACGGGTGACCTCACCTGTACCGCAGGCAAGCTCCAGAATCTTGAGCGGCTTGTCACCCAGTTGCGCGCGGATCGCGTTCGCCCAGGCGTCGAACTCGGGTCCTTCGGGAATGCGATGCCCAAAATCCTGATCGAAGGTCTTCGAGCGTTCAGACCAGTAGGCTCTAATATCTTCCTTGAGATCCGCATTCGGCCGATAAGTGCTGTTCATTTCCCGTCGGCCTTTGCGTCGACGCCGGCGAACATGGCATCGAAGCGCGCCCGGGCACGTGCCGGGACGTCGAACGCGCGGATATCGTCAGACAGTGCGGCGTCTCCCACCCTGATCAGCATCACCATGCCCATGCCGAAATGCGGCGAACACTTGATTCCATAGAAGCCGTCCTGATCGAATGTGACCTCAATCTCCTCGTTGATTTTTCCTTTGAACCCTGGATAGCCGTCCGGAACCATGCCGTCGATCGATGCGGCATTGTGGCTCTTGTTGGTGGCGATGAATTTGACGCGGTCGCCGGATTTCAGTTCCAGATAGTCGGGTTCGAACACCATCGATCCCTTGTCTCCACGATTGCGCATCTTGACCTCGAATGTTTCGGCCGAGGCAGGAAAAGCAGCCGACAGAATGAGAGTTGCGGCCAATACGGCTCTGGCGATCGCAGTCATGATAGTCTCCGGAGGGGCTGTTGGGCGGGAATGGAGGGGCCGGGTGGGCGGTATCGTATATGGCAGCCTGCATCGCCCTCATGTTCGATATCGGCATCGATACCGAACACGGACTTGATGCGCTGGGCTTCCAGAACCTGGCGTGGAGATCCCAGCGCCACCAGCATGCCGCTCTTCATGACGGCAATGCGATCACAGAACATGGCGGCATGGTTGAGGTCGTGCAGTGCGGCGACCACGGTCAAATTTTGCTCTTTGACCAGATGCAAAAGACCGATCTGATGACCGATATCGAGATGATTGGTCGGCTCATCCAGCAGCAGGATCGAAGGCTGCTGGGCGAGGGCGCGGGCAATATGAAGCCTCTGGCGTTCGCCGCCAGACAGCGTGTGCCACCAGCGTTTCGCAAATCTCTCCATATCGACATTGCGGATTGCCTCGTCGACGATGGCATCGTCTTTGCCCGACCATGCGGACAGGGGCCCGAGATGCGGCGTACGGCCAAGTTCCACGGCTTGGCGCGCCGTGATCCGCTCGGCGGTCTCGGCCTGCTGTTCCACAAGCGCGATCCTCTGGGCGATTTCGCGACGACCGAGGGTCTGGAGCCGTTGTCCGTCGAGCAGGACTTCGCCGGAGCGCGGTTTTCGGATGCCGGAGAGTAGCGACATCAGACTGGTTTTTCCCGAGCCATTGGGGCCGACGATGCCCAGAAACTCGCCCGGCGCGACATCGAGCGAGACATCCTGAAGGATGGTGACGCCCCCGGCAGACCAGGAAACATTATGCGCCGAGAGTTTCATGCTGAGACCCGCCTGCGACCGAGGATAAGAGCAAAGGCCGGCGCACCCACCAGCGCGGTAATGACGCCGATTGGCAGGACCTGGCCGGGAATGATGACGCGGGAGATGATGTCCGCCGCGATCATGAACACAGCGCCGATCAGGGCGGAAGCCGGGATCAGCAATCCATGTCTCACACCGACGACCATGCGGGCCGCATGCGGAATGACGAGACCCATGAAGCCGATCGAGCCGACAATGCTCACCATCACCGCCGTCATCAGCGCCGAAATGCCGATCAGCACTGCATAGACGCGGCGGACATTGATACCGAGCGAGGCGGCCGATTCCGAGCCGAAGGTGAAGGCATCCAGTGCACGCGCCTGCCAAAGGCAGACAGCGATCCCAACGACCACGCAGGGGAAAGCGAGCCAGACATCAGTCCATCTGACGCCTGAGAGATTGCCGAGCAGCCAGAACATGATGCCGCGAGCCTGTTCCGCATTGGCTGCCTTGGTCACGATGAAGGACGTCAATGCATTGAAAAGCTGGGAGCCGGCCACACCGGCAAGAATGATGGCGCTGGTGCCGCGCCCTGCTCGCAAGGCTAACAGGCTGACAAGACCGAAGGCGACAAGCGCGCCGAAGAATGCCCCCGCAGGCATGGTCAGGAAGCCCGCCCCAAATCCGAGAATGGCAACGCCGACCGCGCCTGTCGAAGCGCCGGCGGAAATGCCTAGAATATAGGGGTCGGCGAGCGGATTCCTCAGCAGCGCCTGCAAAACTACGCCGGACACCGCGAGTGCCGAACCGCAACACGCAGCAACCACGGCACGGCTCATCCGGTAGTTCCAGACGATACCCTGGTCGATGGGATCAAGCGGGTATCCTGCGTTCCACAGGCGGTTTGCGGCCGTCTTGGCAACAATCTCCATCGGAATTGCGGTCTCGCCGATGGCCGCGCCCAGCCAGAGCGCAGCGAGCAGAATGACAAGCGCCAGCAAAATGGCGCCTGTCTTCGACAGCGATGAAATGATCGCGATCACCTGTTGAGCCCGGATGCCGCGATCGCATCGGCCAGGACTTCGATGCCTTCGATCGTACGGATCGTCGGGTTCATCGACTGTGCGTCCATCTCGACGACACGACCATCCTTGACGGCGGCCATGAGGCTGGCGACAGGGTCTGTCTTCAGGAACTCAAGCTTGACGGCGATGTCATCGGCGGGGAAGCGGCGACGTGTCAGCTTTCCGGCGATGATGAACGTCGGATTGGATTTCGCGATGGTTTCCCAGCCGACCGTCGGCCATTCCTCATCGCTCTCGATGACGTTCTTGACGCCGAGCGTGCGCAGGATATAGCCCGGCGCGCCGTACTTGCCTGCGACATAGGGATCAATGTCCGTTTCGGCGCTCGAGAACCAGAATACGGCCGAAAGCTTGTCGTTGGCGGCAGAAATCTTCTTGCGGGCAGCGTTTTCGCGCGCCTTCAGATCGGCGATCACCTTCGCACCCTGATCCTGGACGTCATAGATTTTGGCGAGTTCTGCGATTTCGCGATAGATTAGGTCCATGTCGAAGGGTTTCAGCCGGACACCGTCATCGCCGGCAGAATTGTCCTTTCCGTTGCAATCCGACGGAGAAATATAAGCCGGAATGCCAAGCTCTTCGAACTGTTCAGGCTTTCCGACGACCCCTTCAGGTCCAATCATCCACTGGAATTGGGCCGTAACCAGATCAGGCTTTTTACCGATGACACTCTCGAAGCTCGGATCGTTGTCGGCGAGCCGCTCGATCTTGGAATTGATCTCCTCATATTGCTTGAGGACCGGGCCGATCCAAAGCGCGGTGCCGACGACCTTCTCGTGAACGCCGAGCAGATAGAGAATTTCGGTGGTGCTCTGACCGATCGAGACTGCCCGCTCTGGCGCCTTGTTGATGGTGATCTTGCGGCCGCAATTGTCGAGCGTCAGCGGATACGCGGTCTTTTCCGCGAAAGCCTGGGTCGCTGCGAGCGAAACAAAGACAGCGGCGCTGGCCAGCATGGCAATCGATTTGAGTACGAACATATGGTCCTCCGGATGACTTACGCTTCAAGGCGGATTCGGTGAGGGCATGGGACATTGCGACCTGCAGCACCGCGCGCGATGCAATCGGTCGCCAAAGCCTTTCAGCCCGAAATGAGACAGATGCAGCGGGATGGGAAATCCGGGAGAATGCGCGTGAACGCGCTGCAGGTTCGGTTGGAAACCGTCATCACTATCTCCTGTACAGGGCATCCCCGCCCGTGACGTTGGATCGATCTTATGACGGCAGGTCTCCTGGCTCACGGATGTCTGCTCTCATCTGCCTTCCCGGAATTTCTTCCAGTGGCATGACACCTTCCGGCGTCACAAGGATGATAGGCAATCCGCTTACAGTTGCGGGGGCAGCCACGGTTTCGGTCCCTCTTGGGTCGTCCTCACCGTGTTCCCTATTAATCCCCTCAGAGTCATCACTCGGGGAACCGTCGGTGGCGAATTAGCACCGAGTTTTGGGCCGCGTCAACGTAAACTGGAGGTTGTCAGCAAAGTTTTTCCCGCATGCCCGAGTGATGCTCCCACGACGGCAAACCGATGTCTCAATCGCGCCTCTTAATGGTAGGTGAGGGGTGATTTCATGAGCCTATCAAGACGCCATTGGCCGTTATCAGCTATCGGAGAATTGGGACGCCGGTGCTCAACCGACGCCCCCGCGGGCGCGAAAACGCCCGCGCACGCGATAAAGAGCGGCGTATCTTTGTTCTTGATGCCGCCTTCGCTCAGTTCGTTGTTGCCGGATAGCCGGCTTCTTCGAGAGCCTTTTGAAGGGCTGCTGAGGTTGCTGTTGTTTCGACCTTGACAGTGCGTGCGGCGGGATTGGTCTCGATCCCGGCATTGGGGTCGATGGACTGGATCGCCTTGGTGACGGATCTGGCGCAGCCGCCGCAGGTCATATTTTCGATTTTGAGGTCCATTGACATTCTCCTTGTTTGGGACTGATGACGTGGAAGATGGGGCTTCCAACCATGGGAAGGTCAAGTGGCGTTTAACGGGAAAGTTTGCTATTGACCTTCCCATGGTTGGAAGCCCCATCTTCTATCCGAACCTGAATTTCGGAACGAGAAAAGGAGGCGGCTATGAATGCCCCCGTTCGATCAACAGACTTGTTTTCAACGCTATCGCTACCCATCGAGGGCATGACCTGCGCGTCCTGCGTCGGTCGTATAGAACGAGCATTGAAAGCCGTCCCCGGCGTTGAGACCGTATCGGTCAACCTGGCGACGGAACGCGCGAGCATCACGACCACGTCGGCAGTTCCCCGTGCAAAGCTTGTCGAGGCTGTCGAAAACGCCGGTTATTCCGTGCCGGTTAAATCTGCCGGTGCGGCAGGTCCCACGGAGCTATCGATCGAGGGCATGACCTGCGCATCCTGCGTTGGCCGCGTCGAGCGCGCGCTGAAGGCAATCCCCGGCGTGACGGAGGCAATCGTCAATCTGGCGACAGAGCGGGCCACGATCCGCGGAACCGCCGATGCGGCGGCCCTGATTGCCGCGATTGAAGATGCCGGTTACGACGCAAAGGTCATCGGCACGGCCGCCGGCTATGGCGGCGAGGGCGAGAACGCCGAGCGCGCAGAAAAGAAGGACGCAGAGCGGCGTGAACTGACCCGTGACTTTACCATCGCAGCGGTGCTGACGGCGCCGATCTTTCTGATCGAGATGGGATCGCATCTGATCCCGGGCGTACATGGCCTGATCGAATCGACGATCGGCATGCAGTGGAGCTGGTACATCCAGTTCGCGCTGACAACACTGGTGCTGTTCATTCCGGGCATCCGGTTTTATGACAAGGGACTGCCGGCGCTCTGGCGGCTTGCTCCCGACATGAACTCGCTCGTGGCCGTCGGTTCGCTTGCAGCCTATGGCTATTCGCTGGTCGCAACCTTCGCGCCCGGCTTCCTGCCGCCTGGAACGATCAACGTCTATTTTGAAGCCGCCGCCGTCATCGTGACGCTTATTCTGCTCGGCCGCCTGCTCGAGGCCCGCGCCAAGGGCCGGACATCCGAAGCGATCAAGCGCCTGGCCGGGCTTCAAGCCAAGACGGCGCGCGTCCGCAAGGACGGCAAGACGGTCGATCTGCCGATCGGTTCGGTTGTATCAGGCGATATCGTCGAGGTTCGCCCCGGTGAACGTCTGCCCGTCGATGGCGAAGTGGTCGAAGGCGCCAGCTATGTCGATGAATCGATGATTACCGGCGAGCCGATCCCGGTTTCCAAGTCGGCGGGCAGTCAGATCGTCGGCGGCACGGTCAACCAGAAGGGCGCGTTCGCGTTCCGTGCCACGGCGGTCGGCGGCAATACGGTACTGTCGCAGATCATCCGTATGGTCGAGGAGGCTCAGGGCTCCAAGCTGCCGATCCAGGCGCTGGTCGACAAGGTCACCATGTGGTTCGTACCGGCAGTCTTTGCGGTCGCGGCGCTGACCTTTGCGGCCTGGCTCTCGTTCGGCCCGTCGCCGGCGCTTACCTTCGCGCTGGTCAATGCGGTTGCCGTGCTGATCATCGCCTGCCCGTGCGCCATGGGTCTGGCAACGCCGACCTCCATCATGGTGGGCACCGGCCGGGGCGCGGAACTCGGTGTGGTGTTCCGCAAGGGAGAAGCCCTCCAGTCGCTGAAGGATGCCAAGGTCGTGGCGCTCGACAAGACCGGTACTCTGACTGCGGGCAAGCCGGCCCTGACCGATCTGGAACTGGCGGATGGCTTTAACCGTCCGGCCGTCCTCAGTCTTGTCGCGGCCGTCGAGGCCAAGTCGGAACATCCGATTGCCAGTGCGATCGTGGACGCTGCCATTGCGGAAGACATTTCGCTGCCAGCCGTTTCGGACTTTGAATCCGTGACAGGCTTTGGCGTCAAGGCCAAGGTTGACGGCAAGCGTGTCGAGATCGGCGCCGACCGCTACATGGTCGAACTCGGCCTTGATGTGGCAGCTTTCTCCAAGGTCGCAGAACGTCTGGGCGACGAGGGCAAGTCGCCACTGTATGCCGCAATCGACGGCAAGCTCGCGGCAATCATCGCCGTGGCCGACCCGATCAAGGAGGCAACACCTGCGGCGATCAAGGCCCTGCATGCTCTTGGCCTCAAGGTCGCGATGATCACCGGCGACAATGCCCGCACGGCAAAGGCGATCGCGGCGCGGCTCGGGATCGACGAGGTGGTGGCGGAAGTGCTGCCGGACGGTAAGGTCGATGCTGTTCGCCGGCTGAGGGCCAAGTATGGCAAGATCGCCTTCGTCGGCGATGGCATCAACGACGCCCCGGCGCTGGCCGAAGCGGACGTGGGTCTCGCCATCGGCACAGGCACGGACATCGCCATCGAGGCGGCGGACGTGGTGCTGATGTCGGGCAGTCTACAGGGCGTCCCGAACGCGATCGCCCTGTCAAAAGCGACGATCGGCAACATCCGGCAGAACCTGTTCTGGGCGTTTGCCTATAATACGGCTCTGATTCCGGTTGCGGCGGGCCTGCTCTATCCGGCCTACGGCATCTTGCTATCGCCGGTCTTTGCCGCTGGCGCCATGGCACTATCGAGTGTGTTCGTGCTCGGCAATGCACTGCGGCTGCGCAGGTTCAAGATGGTGCACTGACAAGCTGCGGCAACCGTCCCCATATTCGGGCCGGCTGCCGCGCCATTCCAGGGAGAAGACTGATGAACATCGGACAGGCATCAAAAGCATCGGGCGTTTCGGCCAAGATGATCCGCTACTACGAGCAGACCGGCCTCATACCGGCCGCTGACCGGAAGTCGTCCGGCTACCGCGATTATTCCGACACCGACGTCCATATGCTGCGCTTCATCCGCCGCGCACGTGATTTGGGGTTCTCGGTTGCCGAGATCAGCGATCTTCTTGGCCTGTGGCGAGACGACACCCGGCAAAGCGCCGAGGTCAAGCGCCTGGCACAGGGCCACATCGACGAACTGCACAAGAAGATCAAGGGCCTTCAGGATATGGCCCATACGCTGACAATGCTGGTCAATACCTGCAACGGCGACCACCGCCCCCATTGCCCAATCCTGCAAAGCCTCGAGACCGGGCTGGAGGACGAGGACCTGTCCATCCAGCCTCGCTCCGGTGCCGTCGCACGCCTGTCGCAATAATGGGCTGTCTTGCAGGCCGCGCGCTTTACCCGGTCGCTCAGGCATTAGGGGGATCGTTGACACGCAATGTCCTCGCTCGTAGACCTCATGTCTGGTGAGCGAGGATGACGCCACGTGCGGACAGCGTATCCTCCGCCATGGGAAAGCTTTGCGGAAACCGTCGCGCTACATGTAAAACCTCCTTGATAGGACAACCATCATAGAGACTGGCCCGCTGAGAAGTGCCGTCAAAATGAAGACCGACAGGAGATGCCTGGTCAGGAAATGAAGTACCGGGCTATGGTTCATTCGGCTCCCTTTGTCCCAGGCTGTTCATTTCCGGCGATGCTGCGCGTCTGCATCGCACGCGAAAGCCAGCGCGTCAGGCTATCGATGTAGGACAACATCACCGGGACCACGATAAGGGTCAGGATGGTGGAGCTAACAAGTCCGCCGATGACGGCATGTGCCATTGGCGCTCTTTGCGCGCCCCCGCCAGCGGCTGCCATCGCAAGCGGGATCATGCCAAAAATCATGGCGAGTGTCGTCATGATGATCGGGCGAAACCTAACGGCCCCGGCACTGACCAGAGCATCGGTGAGGGACAATCCCCGGAGACGTTCCCGATTGGCGAAATCGACCAACAGAATGCCGTTTTTGGTGACAAGGCCCATGAGCATGATGAAGCCGATCATCGAGAACATATTGATTGTACTACCAGCGAGCAGCAGGCCAATCAAAACACCGATCAAGGATAGGGGAAGTGCGGCCATGATCGCGATCGGTTGGGTAAAACTCGCAAACTGCGACGCCAGGACAACATAGATAAGAAGCACTGCCATGATCAGAGCTTTGATCAGGTTGCCGGTCATTTCCCCAATCTCTTCGGCGTCGCCCCCAAACGTTATTTGGTAGCCAGCCGGCAATTTTTGCTCTGCAATGACGGCGTCCAGTTCTACCATGATGTCACCGGATGCCCGGTTAGAGATATCGGCCGAAACCAGAATTTCCCGTGACATGCCCAAACGGCGAATTTCAGAGGCAGTTTGTACGACCGCGATGTCGGCGACCTGATCCAGCTGGACCATTTGTGGACGGCCGTCCGCGTCACGGTTCGGGGTCGTCATCATAAGCTCGCCAATGGCAGCGGCACTGGCCCGTTGGTCGTATTGAAGCCGGGCGACAATGTCATAGGTGTCTCCAACCGTATCCGTCCAGGTGGAGACAACCTCACCACCAACGAGAGGTGAGAGCATTCCAGCCAATTCAGAGACGCCGATCCCAAGGTCGCTGGCCTGTTCACGCTTCAGCTGGACTGAAAGGATGGGTTTTGCTTCTTTGGCGCTTGAATTGATGTCGACCACTCCGGGAATTCGACGCATTCTGGCAACCAGGTCCGCGCCAATCTTTTCCAGCACTGCGAGATCGTCACCCAGTACGCTCAACTGGATCGGGCTCGCACCTCCACCGAGGCCACCTTGGGTGATGGAGATTTGAATTCCGGGTATGAGGGAAAGACGCTTACGGACCGGATCTGCCAACATGACAGGCGTGCGCTTTCGTTGCTTCTGAGGTTGGAGAGTGACAAGAACCACAGCTTTATGTTTGCCCGCCGCACTGCCGGTGTTGATCATCGAGTAAAGAGACGCGACCTCCGGAAATTCATGCAGTGCCTTCTCGACCTGTCCAACTTTGGCGTTCGTGTAATCCAATGACGAGCCTGCCGGCACCGTCACGTTGATTTGAAAGCGGCCGACATCCGCAGTCGGCACGAACTCGACACCGACCAATGGAACCATGAAAATGCTTCCGACGAACACGCCGCCGGTCAAGACCAGGGTCGTCAGGCGATGTTGCAACGTCCACCGGATGATCCCCCGATAGCGATCGGCGAGCCTCTCAAAAACATGATCGAAACGCGCAATGAGCCGGCCAATCCAACCGCGTTTTGCATCTGGTTCAGCATCAGGATCATGCCAGACGCTGGAGAGCATCGGGTCGAGCGTGAAGGCGACGAAGAGCGAGATCAGCACGGCGGCGGAAACGGTCACCCCGAACTCGTAAAAGAAGCGGCCAACCATCCCGTCCATGAACGCGACGGGGAGAAAGACCGCCACGATGGTAGCGGTCGTTGCTGTCACCGCCAACCCGATTTCATTGGTTCCGTCGAAGGCCGCTCTCAGATGGGATTTGCCCATATGAAGATGGCGCGTGATGTTTTCGCGTACCACGATCGCGTCATCGACGAGAATCCCGATCGAGAGTGTCAAGGCAAGCAGGCTCAGCGTATTGAGCGTAAAGCCCAGGAAGCTGATGACTGCGAGGGTCCCCACCATCGCGATTGGAAGGGTAAGTCCTGTGATCACCGTACTTCTCCACGAATTGAGGAAAAGGAAGACGATAGCAACCGCCAGTGCCGCTCCTTCAATCAGCGTAGACCGGACCTGAGTGAGCGATTCCTGAATGGGGATTGAGGTGTCGGTGATGATCTGAAGCTGTATGTCTTTGGTGTTTAGTTCAGCGTTCAATTGATCAAGCCGCTTGCGGATGTCCGCCACGACCTGGACGGTATTTGCATTCTGGATTTTGACAATATCCATTGCGAGGGCAGTTTTGCCATTGTAGATCGCGCGACTTTCGAGATCCGCCGAGCCGACCTTCACCGTGGCGACATCGCCGAGATAGACTGGGCCACCGCCGCGCCGGGCGACGATCATGTCCAGAAAATCCTTGGGTTCCGACGTTCGCCCCTGAACTTGAATAGTGCGCTCCGCAACATGGCTGACGATGCTTCCGGCAGACATGTTCTGGTTGCTGGTTCGCAGACTGTGGATGACCTCGGCAACACCGACGCCCAGGGCGCGCAGCCGCGTTTCATCAATGACGATGTCTACCTGCCGTTTCTGGTCGCCGACCAGAGTGACCTGTCCAACACCAGGAACTGTGGTGAGTTGGCTAACCACCCGCTTGTCGGCAATGGCTGTCAGCTCCGGCACCCCAAGCGATGCGGAGCTGACAGCAATCGAAAGTATAGGCGTGTCCGCTGGGTTCGCCCGCGACACGACGGGCGTTTCTGCCCCTTTCGGAAAGTCAGCTTCAAGGGCTGCCACTTTTTCGCGGACGTCTTGAGCCGCATCCGCGCTTTGGACCTCGAGCTTAAACATCGCGACGACGACGGATTTTCCTTCGTAGGAGGTCGATGTAACCTTATCGAGGCCACTGATTGTGTTCAATGCTTCCTCGACCTGTCTGGTCACCTCTCTCTCAACCGTCTCTGGTGTCGCGCCAGGATAGCTCGTCGACACAACAACAACGGGAACATCTATGTTTGGAAATTCGTCGATCCCGAGACGCCCGTAGGAAAATGCACCGAATACAAGCAACACGACCATCATCATGGTGGCGAACACCGGGTGGTTGATCGAAATGCGGGTCAGAAACATGTCAGCCAGCCTCTGAGATCGTGACAGGAGTGTGCGGTTGGAGCTCAGGCAGCGGCACGGTGACGATCATGTCACCGGCTGCCAGACCATCGGATATCTCAAGGCTCTCCCCCTCGTCCCACTTCGACCCCACGGTCACCGGTTGCCGAACCAGATATCCCTTTTCCAGCTTCAGGACATAGGCTCCCGTTTCGCCCTTCCGCAACGACGCTGCGGGGATGACGATTCTATCCTCATTTTGGCGAAGCAGGATCGAGCCGGTGGCGAACATTCCACCCACCAACTGCCTACTGGGGTTGGACAGCCTGATGTAGACAGGCACTAAGCGTGTGCCATCGTCTGCGACGGGGCTGATCCGGACCACGCGTCCGCTGAATGATTGTTTGCCAAACCCGTCAATCTGCAGCTCAGCCGTTTGTCCGGTGGAAACACGGGGCACGTCGCGCGTGGAGACCAGCACTTTTGCTTCCAGAGTGGTCGTGTCGACAATGGTGAAGAGTTCCGCGTCCGCGCTCACACGAGCGCCCTGATCAACCGACCGCTTCGAGACGACACCATCGAAAGGTGCGAAAACCTGAGCGTCGTGCAAAGCCGTACGCGCCATGTCCACCTGGGCCGAGAGACCTCGAAGCCGGGCTGTTGTGGAAGCGATCTCGCTTTTTGCCTTGTCGAGACGGTCCTCGGCGGCCACGTTCTTTTGAACGAGCTGGACAATCCTCGTGAGTGTTTGCATCGCCAGAAGCAATTCAGCGTGAGCAACATCGTGGTCGCTTTCACGCTGTTCGAGCGCGGATTGCAGCTCATTCGTCTCGAAGCGAACCA
Organism: Rhizobium sp. PL01; assembly: GCF_033447125.1. Taxonomy (NCBI): domain Bacteria; kingdom Pseudomonadati; phylum Pseudomonadota; class Alphaproteobacteria; order Hyphomicrobiales; family Rhizobiaceae; genus Rhizobium; species Rhizobium sp. PL01. The sequence goes on from NZ_JAWQUM010000007.1 coordinate 339,504, forward strand.
AGACATCGCCAGTTCTGACGGCTTGGCCCTCGCGCGCGCTGATATCCTGAACCTTCCCACTGTCTCTTGCGCGCAGGACGACACGATTGATGGGCCGAAGCTCGCCACTGACACGCAACCGCTCAACCATGCGTGCGGGATTGATGCTCGTGACCTCCATACGGGCAAGCTCCAGTGGCTTGTCGAGGCGGGGGGCCGTCACAGCCTCTTTCACCTGCTCGTTCGACCCGGACGCTCCCCATGCGGGTTCGGTATAGCGCACAGCAAAATAACCTATTTCCAAGACGAGCCCGGCGACAACCAGCCTCTTCGCCCACTTGAGAGCCATAACTACGGTTCCTTTTTTCCAAGCCGTAACCGATCTCATTATCGCGAACCGTCGAGGTTCATCGGGTGGCTGTTCAGTTTTCTAGGCGCCCATAATTGCCGCTATATTACCGGGGGTTTTTATCCAGGTTCAGGACCTATAAAATGACCTGCCGGACTTTCTGGCCTGCTGCCAGGTTTCCTGGAGGCCGAGTTAAGGTGTTCCTCCTGAAACCGGAGAGCATGAATGCAAGCACGAATATTCAGCCTCTATGAGAAGCTTGTAGCGGTGAAGCTCGCCGGGGAATGCGGGCCATTGTCGCGCTCATGCACCGCGACGACCGGCATTTTGAAGAGGAGGAAGACGACAGACGCCCAGGCACCGGTAAACCACGAGCCTACGGGGTCCGTGAAGCGCGATTTCATGCCCGGCGTCGGACATCGTTCGCACAATGCTGAGCAACCGGGCGGTGAATTCCCATCAACCGACCGACCAAGGGACGTATTGTAAAAGGACTTATGTCTGCCCGGTTCCATTCATGATCCGTTCGCCAAGCTGTTCATTATACCTCGGCGCGATGTTCCAGCCGACCGTCATCGCGGGCTTCACACCACCGCCGCACAGATGTGGAGCGGGACCGCACGCCTACAGGCCGCATAGCGAAAGCGATGGGCGGGATTTCAAAACGGTGGCCGTCGGATTTTCGATGCCGCTAGGGCCCTTGTTGCCGAGAAATGGCGTTCGGCGATCCCTTTCTTCCACGGGGTGCAGATAAAATAGAACACTAATTCAATAGAATATATTGATAAAAAACCCGGTTGGTCTACCCTTTTCCTCAGCTTACAATTTGAGGATATTCAATGGGAATTTCGGGAAAATTCAAGGCGGCAACCGCAATCAGTGCGGTCTTAATGTCGCTGGCTTCGTCCGCCGCCTTTGCGCTGGATACTGCCAAGCCGGAGCAGGGCGGAACGCTAATCTATCTGGAACAGCAGCCGCACACCAACCTGTATCCACCGGCCGGCGGCTTCTATCCGAATGGCGGCGTGCTCAACCAGATCACCGACAAACTGACCTATCAGAACCCGAAGACGTTGGAGATAGAACCCTGGGTCGCCGAATCCTGGACGGTCAACGACGGCGCCACGGAATACACATTCAAGCTGCGCAAGGGCGTGACCTTCTCCGACGGCTCGCCGCTTGATGCCAATGCCGTGGCCAAGAACTTCGATACGTTCGGTCTCGGCAACAAGGAGCTGAAGCAGCCGGTCTCCGAAGTCATCAACAACTATGATCGCAGCGAAGTCATCGACCCGTTGACCGTCAAATTTTATTTCAAGAAACCATCACCAGGCTTCCTGCAGGGAACATCGGTCATCGGTTCAGGCCTCGTTTCTCTGGCGACCCTGGCGCTGCCCTTCGAGCAGCTTGGCGATGCCACCAAGATCATCGGGTCCGGACCGTTCGTCGTCGAAAGCGAAACGCTTGGCAAGGAACTGTCGCTGAAGGTGCGCGAGGACTACGTTTGGGGGCCGGCAAAGATCGAACATCAGGGCCGTGCCTATCTCGATGGCATCAAATACGTCATCACCGGCGAAGACGGCGTGCGTATCGGCGCTCTGCTGTCTGGACAGGCAGACTTCATCCGCCAGGTGCAGGCCTATGATGAGGCGCAAGTCGAGGGGCAGGGCTACAAGATTTACGCAGCACCGACACGTGGCGTCAACAACAGCGTCGTCTTCCGTCCGGACAACCCGCTGGTTGCCGATGTCCGCGTCCGCCAGGCGCTGCTGCATGGCACCAATGCGCAGGAAATCATCTCGACGTTGTTCTCGGCCAACTATCCGCAGGCCAAGTCGATCCTCGCCTCGACGGCTCAGGGTTATGTCGATCTGTCAGCAAAGCTGACCTTTGATCCGGCCAAGGCGACAAAGCTACTTGACGAAGCCGGCTGGATCGCGGGCGCCGACGGCATCCGCGAAAAGGATGGCCAGCCGCTGGTGTTGACGGCTTATGAATCGCCGCCACAACCGCAAAACAAGGCAACTCTGCAGCTCGTCTCCCAACAATGGGCCAAGCTCGGCGTGACGCTGAACGTTCTGGCTGGCGACGCCGGCAGCAGGACCGTCGATGATCTCGATCCGGCTAAAACCCCGGTCTCGCCTGCCATGGTCGGCCGTGCCGATCCGGACGTGATCAAGAGCCAGTACTATCCGAAGAACCGCGATGTGCTGCGCCAGAAGGGTGGTCCGAGCGACAAGGTCAAATCCTTCGTCGATGACAAGCTGAATGGTTTGCTCGAAGCGCTCTCTTCTGAGCCAAACCGCGAAAAACGGCTGTTGATTGCCGGCGAGGTGCAGACCTACGTGCTCGACCAGGCCTATGCGATCCCGATCTTCGAAGAGCCGCAGGCCTATGCGGGCGCGCCTTATCTGCAGGGCGTCGATTTTGAAGCTGTTGGCCGCCCGCGCTTCTACAGCACCTGGCTTGCCGAACACTAAAGGCTCCAAGTTGGCCCGGTGCTTTGCCGGGCCAGCTGCAACGACAAGGCGGATAACGAATGGCAAAATACATTTTCTCGCGGGTGGGGCAGGCGTTGCTCGTCCTTTGGGCAGCGTTTACGATTTCCTTCGTGCTGCTGCAGGCAATGCCCGGCGATGCGGTGCTGATCAAATTCCAGAACCCGGAATATGGATTGAGCGCCGAACAGATCGCCGATATCCGCGCCGCCTACGACGCCGATGGCTCGGTCGTGCTGCAATATGTCCACACGATCGGTAATTTCCTCACCGGCGACTTCGGTTATTCCCTGCAGGCCGGCGTCGCGGTCAGCGCCCAGTTGGCGGCCAACCTGCCATCGACGATCCGGCTTGCCGGGCTTGCCTTTGCCGCCGCAACTCTGCTTGCGATGATCATCGCGGTCCTGTCCAATCTTCCCGGCTTTGGCCGTCTGCGCTCCATCATCCAGTCGCTTCCGTCGCTCTTCGTTTCTATCCCGACCTTCTGGCTCGGCATCACTCTGATCCAGATTTTTTCCTTCCGGCTCAGGCTGGTGCCGGTGATCAATCCGGGTCAGTGGGAAGGGTTGGTCCTGCCTGTTCTCACCATCGCACTGCCGATCTCAGCACCCATGGCGCAAATCCTCCTGCGCAACATCGACGAGGTGCTGACGCGGCCATTCGTCTCCGTTGCCCGTGCCAAAGGTGCTTCGCACACCTTCGTGCTCTGGCGGCATGTCGCCAAGAACGCCTTCCTGCCTGTGCTGACCGTCGCCGGCGTGCTGTTCGGCGAGTTGCTGGCGGGAGCTGTCATCACCGAAACGGTGTTCGGCCTCAACGGCATCGGCAGCCTGGCGGAACAGGCTGTCAATTTTCAGGACGTGGCGGTGCTGCAAGCCATTGTGGTGATCTCTGCCGCAGCCTTCGTCACCATCAACCTCGCCGTCGATCTGCTCTATCCGGTACTTGATCCACGGTTGAAAGCAAAACTTGGGGGCGTGGCATGACCATTCTCGATACGACCGAACGGCATCGCAATATCGACAGCCCAAATCCGCTAGACTGGATTTCCCCGGCACCTGCCGCCGCGGCAACCATCGGGGAACCTGCGAAAGCGCGCTCCTACGCTATCCGGATCCAGCCGGGTCTGGTCCTTGCCTATATTATACTCGCAATCGCGCTGCTCTGGGCTGTCGCGCCCGGCCTGTTCACATCCTATGACCCGGTTCAAGGCTTGCCGGGCCAGCAGCTGAAGGCGCCAAGCACGCTCCATCTCCTCGGAACGGATTCCCTCGGCCGCGATCTCTATACGCGCCTCGTCTATGGCGCCGTTCACTCACTGTCCGGGGCAATCGCCGCCGTGGCGATAGGGTTGTTCGTCGGCACCACCCTCGGTGTGATCGCTGGCTCGGTCGGAGGTTGGATCGATGAGGTCATCATGCGCCTCGTCGATGTTCTTCTATCGATCCCCGTGCTGCTTTTGTCGCTCAGCATCATCATCCTGCTTGGTTTCGGCACCGTCAACGCCGCCATCGCCGTCGGTTTCACCTCGATTGCGAGTTTTGCCCGCCTCGTCCGCTCGGAGGTCGTCAGCGTCCGGCGCAGCGAATATGTCGAGGCCGCTTTCGGCAGCGGCGGTACCTTCTTCAAGGTCCTTTGGCGCCATGTCCTGCCGAACTCGCTGACATCGGTGATCGCCTTCACCGCGCTTCAGGTCGGCTCCGCCATCCTGCAGATTTCCACTCTCGGTTTCCTCGGCTACGGCGCACCGCCGCCGACACCGGAATGGGGCCTGCTGATTGCCGAGGGCCGCAACTACATTGCAACCGCATGGTGGCTGACGGCAGCACCCGGCATCGTGGTGGTGCTGGTGGTTCTCTCGGTCAATCGCGTAAGCCAGGCAATCGGGAGGGCGCAGCAATGACCATTTCTCATGGAGGCCGCTTGGAAGGCACTGTTCTTCCGTCTCCGGTTCTGGACGTGTCCGGCCTGACCATTTCCTATCGTGACCAGAGCGGCACGCGGACTGCCGTTCATGGCATCGACTTCAGCGTTGCTCCCGGTGAGGTGGTGGCTCTCGTCGGCGAATCAGGATCCGGCAAAAGTTCGACAGCCCAAGCCATCATCGGCCTTCTCCCGGATAATGGACGGCTCGAAAGCGGCAGCATCCGGCTAAACCGCCAGGAGATTGCCGGCTGGCCGCAGAAAAGGCTCGACGGCATACGCGGATCGGTGATCAGCCTTGTGCCGCAGGACCCGGGCAATTCGCTCAATCCGGTCAAGACGATCGGCAAACAGGTCGCGGAAATCCTTGTTATCCACCGCAAGGCTTCCAGCGCTTTAGCCGATGCGCGTGCCATCGAACTGCTCGAACGCGTCGGCCTCAACCAGCCGGCGCTTCGGGCAAGACAATATCCACACGAACTGTCTGGCGGCATGAAGCAGCGCGTGCTGATCGCCATCGCCATTGCACTCAAACCATCGCTGATCATCGCCGACGAGCCGACCAGCGCGCTTGATGTGACGGTGCAAAAGCACATTCTCGATCTCATCGACGAGCTTCGGCGGGAATATGGCACGGCCGTGCTGCTTGTCACCCATGATCTCGGTGTCGCCGCCGACCGCTCCGACAGGCTGATCGTACTGAAGCAGGGACGCATCCAGGAACAGGGTCTGACCGCCGATATTCTGGCCAACCCGCAAAGCGCTTATACGCAGCGGCTGTTGGCCGACGCGCCCTCGCTCAACATACGGCAGCGTCGCGTTGCCGCCGTTGCTAAACCTACTCAGGGAGAAGCAGCCGCCGACATCATCATCGTCGAAGGACTGGTCCAAGATTTCGGCCTTGGCGGCAAGGACAAGGGTCTTCGCGCCCTCGATCATGTGTCCTTCCGTGTCCGGCGCGGTACCACGCATGCGCTGGTTGGCGAGTCAGGTTCAGGAAAAACGACGACGATCCGGACCGTCGCAGCCTTTCAAAAGCCGACCGCCGGTAATGTGATTGTCGACGGCATCGATCTTTCCGCGCCACCGCGCGAAACGTTGAGACTGCTGCGCAAAAAGATCCAGCTCGTCTATCAAAATCCGTTCGGCTCGCTCGACCCGCGACAGACGATCGCTAGGATCGTCGAAGAGCCGTTGCTGAATTTCGAACCCATAGCGCGGTCCAAACGTGCCGAGGTCGTCGCCAGCACCATCGAGAAGGTCGGGTTGCCGCTCGACGTGCTGCAGCGCCGGCCGCATGCGCTGTCCGGCGGCCAACGCCAGCGCGTCGCCATCGCCCGTGCGCTGGTTCTCAACCCGCAGATCCTGATTCTCGACGAAGCCGTATCGGCGCTCGACGTGACCGTGCAGGCGCAGATCCTGTCATTGCTCGATACGCTGCAGCGCGACCTTGGCCTCACCTATCTCTTCGTCTCGCATGACCTCGCGGTGGTGCGCCAGATATCCGACACCGTCAGCGTCCTCAATGGCGGAAAGATCGTGGAAGGCGGTTCTGTCGAAGACGTCTTCGCACACCCACAGAGCGCATATACCCGGGAACTGATCGACGCCATTCCCGGCAAGAAATACCCGCTGCTTGCCAATCGGCCAATCTCGACGAATTCAGGAAATCTGTAATGACACATCCCGTCCAGTCCAAACGGCTCGGCTTTTTCAGCCGCGTTCTCGATCATGGCGATGCGGCGACCCGATACCGCCTTGTTGGCGAACAGATCATTCATGCCGAAAAGCTCGGCTTCGACAGCGCCTGGGTGGCCCAGCACCATTTCGATGCAGCCGAAGGCGGGCTCCCTGCACCGCTGATTTTCCTCGCCGAGCTGGCAGCACGGACCTCTCGCATTCGGCTTGGCACCGGCGTGATAACCTTGCCGATGGAGGCCGCGGTGCGCGTTGCCGAAGATACGGCAGTGCTCGACATCCTGTCGAATGGGCGACTGGAGATCGGTTTCGGTACCGGCGGATCACCTCAGGCATTTTTGCCGTTCGGACTGGAAAGTGCTGACCGGGGAGCCGTCTACGCCAAAAGCCTTGCCACTGTGCGCGATGCCTGGGCTGGCCGGGGGCTTATCGGCGGTAACCGGCTCTATCCGACAGCGCCGCATCTGCTGGACCGCATCTGGCAGGCAACCTTTTCGGTTGGCGGCGGCGAGCGTGCCGGGCGCGATGGCGACGGTCTGATGCTGTCGCGCACGCAGCCACGTCCGCCCGAGGCCCAGCAAGCCGCACTTTGGGATCTGCAGAACCCGATCCTCGACGCCTATTTCGCCAACCTACCGAAAGGCAGAACCCCGCGCATCCTTGGGTCCAGAAGCCTGTTTGTCGCCGATGACCGCAAGGAAGCGCTGCATTTCGCCGAACTGGGATTGCAGCGCATCCGCGAACGCTTCGTCGCCAGCGGCCACATCGTCACGGGGACGACCACCGCCGACTTGATCAAGGCTTTTGACGTGCATGTGGGGACGCCCGACGATGTGATCGCTTCGTTGCGGGCCGACACCGCGCTGTCGCGTGTCACTGATCTGGTCTTCCAGGTGCACTCGGTGGATCCACCCCACGAGCACATTCTGCGCTCGCTGGAACTGACCGCAACCGTCGTCGCCCCGGCGCTCGGCTGGGCCGGTCAGCCGCCCGTACAGCAGCGGCGCCAGCTGGCCGCAACCGCGTGATTTCCGTTTTTTAAAGAAAGGCAACGACCATGACTGTACCCACACCTGACATCATCGACCGTCTGGCAGATATCCACTCCGGATCGTTCGTCGATCGCATCCGCAAGGAACGGCCCGAAACACGCGCCAACGCCCAGAAAAGCTATCTCGCATTGTTCGAGCCGGGGCACGAAGGCGATGTCACGCGGATCGAACGGCTCCTCGTCGCGACCTTTGTCGCCGGATTGCACAGCGCGGACGCAGCCGAGACATTCTATGCCTCTGGCGTCGATGGCGGCGCGCCGCTGATTGCTGCGGTGAAAAGCGAAATCGAAGCCGGCCAGGCCCAAGGGCCCTACGGAAACTATCCGTCCGGCCCACTGTCCAGCGAAGACAAGCCGGGACCGGCCTTCACCGTATCGGAATCCGGCCATGCGGCTCTCGGGCAAAAACTCGCGGCTGCTTTGGAACATAGTCATCTGCTGGTCTATCGGCCGCGCGAAGCAAGTCCTGAGGCCTTGCAGGTATTGCTCGATGCCGGATGGACAACGACGGCGGTTGTTACCCTGTCGCAGATCGTCGCATTCCTTGCCTTCCAGATCCGCGTGGCGGCCGGTCTCGCAGCACTTTCCCAGGCGGGCGAGGGCGTTCTCGCATCCGCAACGGCAGCCGAATAAGGAAACAACATATGACCGAGACCGTTATCAACCCGACCATCGAAAATCGCCCGGCCGTTTTCACTCAAGCTGAGATCGGCTGGACGCCATGGCTGCAGCCGCTTTCAGAAGAGGATTTGTCCGATCGGCACTGGGCGGGGCTCGTCGATGTCTCACGCTCGAAATCGCCCTATTTCATGCTGCTTGCCCGCGATCCGGAAATCCTTGAGGCACGCACCAAGACGGACAAGGACATTTTCTACAATACCAAGGCGGGTCTGCCCCGGGCGGAACGCGAGCTTGCCGCTGCGGCCGCCTCGCGTTTCAACGGCTGCATCTTCTGCGCATCGGTTCATTCCCGCTTTGCTTCGCACCATTCCAAGCGTAACGGCGATGTGCAGAGACTGCTTGATAAAGGAACGGACGCCGATCTCGGCAGCGGTCGCTGGAATGCGATCACCCAGGTCTCGGTCGCGCTGACGGAAACCCCTTCTACATTCGGCGAAACTGACATCGAACGGCTGCGGTCGGAAGGTCTCGGGGATCTCGAAATCGCCGATACGATCCATGGTGCAGCTTTCTTCAACTGGGCAAACCGGTTGATGCTCTCGCTGGGCGAACCAACTCCAGCGGCATAGAGCCGCGGCCGAGAGCCGGATCGATCTTTGCTGCGGCCCTTCTCAGGGGTTCAAGGTGTTGCGTGCCCCGTCTGTTCGGTCCGATCGGGTTATCAACAGACGTCCACTGGACCGGTGCGGGCATTGGTTGGTAACGGGTTGTGGAGTGAGCTGCGCCATCACGCGGTGTGACCAATTTAGTCCACGATCCGTTATCCACGCGCCATCGTTTTCCAGCCGGAGTGCTCGCCCATGCTGTCTGGCCTTATTTCTGGTTCCGGCTCAGCATGGGAATGGCCCGGCTGCATCCCGGTTCAGTTCTCAACTATCGCTCTTGCGCTGTCATGGAGGTTGCGAAAGCGTGCTGCGGCTTCCGTTCTGTTGTGGACACCCAATTTCCGAATGATGTGATGCAGGTGGATTTTGACGGTATGCTCGGACAATCCACACTCTGCAGCAATCAGCTTGTTTTGGAGGCCATGAGAAACCATTCCCAGGATCTGCGATTCACGTGTGGTCAGTTCGGCCATATTGACCATGTGGGTCTGCGCAATGCCGCTGTTTGGATAGGCTGCCTTGGGGTCGCGGGTTTTTGCCTGACGGATCAGTCCCGGCGGAAAATACTCCCCGCCGCAGAGCAGTAGTCGTATGATCGACAGCCAGACATCGAGCCTGAGATCCATCGGCAGAACACTGCGAATGAGTGGAGAATTTGCGACGTCGGTTAAGGATGTGACCAAGACCGTGTCATAGGGCTCTATAACG
>NZ_JAWQUM010000008.1:0-343621 GCF_033447125.1 Rhizobium sp. PL01
ATGCAGTTTCGAAGTTACAGCTTCCATGACGGCGTCTCCTCTGGAGTGAGTGCGTTATTGCAGCCTCACTTTGCCAGAGCTTCGGCCGCTGTTCACTCCCCATGGGATCTTGAAAGCCGGGCTGTGATTCCGGCGCGGTCGTCTTATCATGCCACCTCCTGTTCCCGGCATCTAAGCCGAAGTCAGGCAGAAATTCCACTTATCCCCGCTGTGCAGATTTCCCGAGCCAGCTCTCTACATCGATCGGCTTGTGTACCTTTCGGCCCAGGATTTCCACGAGAATGTCGCCTGCCTTTATGCCTTGCTTGGCGGCCGCCCCATTCGGCTTGACGGAAAGAACGAGCAGCCCCTGATCCGACTCGTCGAGTTTGAATGTCCTGATGACCTGCTTGTTGATCGGGAGCAGGAGCGCGCCGAGTGCGCGGGAAATCGCGGGCTTTGGAAGTCCGTCCGCAGCAGACGTAGCGGCAGCAAAGACCGGATCAAAACCGGCGATGGGGACGGCAACGTGTGTCAGCAAAAGAGCGATTGCTGTGGTGATAACAAAAATCTTGTTTTTCATAAAAGGTGTCCCGCCCGTAATTGGGTAGCACCTACTATAACGCTTGCTTATTTAGAAAAAGAACAAACACATCGCGCGCTTCGTAATCACCAAAAATGGTTGCCTGTCGGCGCCTTAACATCTCCTGGTGTCTCCGCCTCACCGTGCTGCTGCCTACGGCTGATCCGCTCTGACTGAAGGCAATGGCGGCATAGGGACGACGCGACGGCCTTGAAACCATCCGTGGCAAACTCATGCTTGCCGGCAAACTTGAGAAAAGACGTTCCGGGACAGGAATCCCGGCGCGTATACCGGCAACGATCACCGCCCATCCGTTCTTGATCATAACTGGGAGATCGATGTCAGGTCTAACGCGCTCGCGTCCAAGACAGAACAACACGGCCGATATCAAATTATCGGGGCGGCAGCGGGAATTTCAACCATTCACCTCAACGCGACGAATCGATTAAGATCCCGGTTCAACCCACCGAGACGAAGACCCGTTGAACTAACGTGACATCGCCCTCTCGACGGTTGTGAACTGCCTACCAGCCGTAGCTGAAGGTAGCGCCACTGCCGTTGTCCCCATCCTGCACCACGTCGGTTTCAGCATTTTTCCCGTATTGGAAAATGCCATAGGCGTTGTTGTTGCCATTCTGCCGCAAGGTTGCGGAATGACCGTTGCCGCGTTGCTGGATGACGCCGAGGTTGCCACGGCCCGCCTGAGCGATGCCAGCCGCGTTACCACGGCCCCGCTGCCGGATGTCAGCGTCTTTCAGGCCGCGGTAGAGCGAATAGACGCGCAGTCCTGTTGAGAAAAGACCCGCATCCTCGGCATTGTCCGGCGCGAGGTTGAACGAAATCCCGCCGCCGGCATAGGCTGGCGCGGACAAGACTACTTGCCCCAAGCTTCCAGCAAGAAGAGTGACTGTAAGTATCTTAAGCACGTTGCGGGTCATCCTGATCTCCATTTGCCGGCCGCCTTTAGCCGATGATTAACTTTGGCATCTTGTAGCTGAACCCAGTCGGAATTGCCCGTTCAGTTGCCATTCAGTCGTTCGGCTCGACCGAAGGCTAGGGCGCCAGAAACCGGCGCCCTTTTAGAGGAATTTGCAGATTGTGGGGCCAATTAGTTGCCACCGATCTGCTTCGTGCAGCTGAAACTCTTGTCCTCGATCACGACATCCAGTGTGGCTTTGTATGCGGTTCCTTTAGAGTCGAGCGAGACGGAGCTAAGGATTGCCGAATGTCCCGCTGTGGCATCAAAATCGCCACTCTGGTTGATCGTAGAGCTGCCGCCGTCTCCTGATTTCTCGACATGAAAGGTGTAAGTTCCGCCGACAGGCTTGTCGACGTGGACGAGCGCATCCAGTATCACCATACCTGCTGCGGGCGTTGCTTTGATTTCGCAGGGCTGCGTTCCGTCAGACTGGTTGGCAGTCGTCATGGCCGCAATCGCGCCTACGGGAAGCAGGACCAGCGCGAAAATCGTCATCAGACGGCGCGGGTGTTTGACGCTATTTGGCATGGGTCATCCCCTATTGGTCTGCTGTTGCGATCTTGACCTCTTTCACATCATCGAGCAGCCGCTTACGGGCAGGCCTGGACGAAGGCTGCGACATTGCCGTTGCCGCCCTGGCTGACATTGGCACTACAGCCACGACCTACCTGGACGCCAGCCGCGATGTTGCCATTGCCGTCCTGGGTAAGGATGGTCGTGTGGTTGGAGCCAAACTGGCCGATGCCGGCTACGTTGCGGTTACCGTTCTGATAGGTGGCACCGTAGTTGTCATTGCCCTCTTGACCGACAGCCGAAAGGTTATGGCGGCCGTGTTGATGGCCGACAATTCGGTTGTAACCTCCATTCTGGTAGGTCCGGATCCTGTTTCCGTACCCTTCCTGCGCGCCACCGGCAGAGTTCGACCAGCCATATTGTTCGATACGCACATCGTTGGCCATGGCGGGGGCTGCAGCCGTGAGGCCAACTAGAGCGACGAGTGCGGTTGCAATGAAAGACGTGCGGATCATGACTGTGTCTCCTCAGGCGGATTGGACCGCGGTTGAACATCTTTCTTTTAGACGCTCCCGTCGGAACGGAAGCTGAAGGCACCATTCAGGCGGCGTTCATTCGCAGACACCGGTACCCGGCTCCTCGCGATCAAGCCGCGTCCATCCAAATTCGATGCTCCATTGGTCGTTTTCGGCTGGCCATTTTCATGCGCCCGCACCAAATACGCTTGGTCGGCCAGGTGATGAACTGGGACAGACCTCGATACGCATCTTGGCGTCTGTACCAATTCTCCCCCAGCGCCGAATGCCGAGCAGATCCGTTTCCACGCTTACGTGGTGAACCGGAACATGTTTCGTTCGGCATCGATGCGGTAGAGAAGCTGGGCCCCACTGCCGATAAATACGTCAAATGAAAGTTCTGAATCAATCGACCATGGTCGATTCCGAACGCTTACAAGTTCGGCCCAACATCTTCGGGCACGTAAGGTCGGAGTACACCGTTTCATTGGCAAACCGAGGCGGGATTTTGCCACTGTCTCGAACGACGAGAACTCTCCCCATGCTCGCCTTGACGAGTTTGATGCTGACCGTATGTTTTATCTGTGCCAGCGCGTGCCAGATCAGCGCCCGTCCTTAGGTGCTGCAGAACCCAGTAATATTACGTCGTTCGCAGGCAGCTCCCCCTGCCTCGAGAAGTCGCAACGTCAAAGTTCAGTTTTCGAAATTGCGCCGTCGCTGGCACACGTCGAACGCAACCCGCCGGCGGCCGCAAGATACGAGGCGCGCATCGCCTGTCTTGAGTGCACTCCCTCGATTGGACAGTTCCATCTGAGCAGCAGGCAAGATGTTCCAACCTCAGATCAGATGGATGTTGTCCGTGGGCCGGGCTTGCCTTTGATTACCAAGCCGCATCAAACTCGTCCTGTCACGCCCGGCGTCCTTCGATCGGTAGAGAGCTGCGTCCGCGCAACCGATCAACTCCGCCGGGGTGGAGAACAGTGACTCGGGTGTGAGGATAGCAACACCGATGCTTGCCGTAACGATACCGAACTCGCTGCCACCGTGCTCGATCGACAGTTCCCGGATTCCTTCGCGCAACCGATCCGCAATGGCAACAGCTGCCTCGGCATTTGTCTCTGGTAGTAACACGGCAAATTCTTCGCCGCCAAAGCGGGCGGCCAGATCGGCCGCGCGCTCGGCGGAGGCCTCAAGACATCCGGCAATTTGTATCAGACAGGAATCTCCGGCAAGATGTCCATATGCGTCGTTGAAAAGCTTGAACCGATCAACATCGATCAGCAGAAGAGAGAGGGGACTTCCGGTTCGTGACGCGCGGGAAAACTCTGTCGCCAATGCCGTATCAAAGTATCGACGGTTGGCAAGTTCGGTAAGGCCGTCGGTCTGCGCCAGCCCCTTCATCTGATCGGCGAGCTTGCGAAGGGAAAGTTCGGATTCCTTCATTGCGGTGATATCCGACACGACAACCAGTGCCGACCCGTTTTCGCCAACGCGCGTGCGCATGGCCAACCACCTTCCATCAAAGAGCGGAATCACCTCGTCCTGGTTTGTGTGCAAGGTTGCCGCCGCAGCTTGAATGCTCTCTTCGCTGGCGTCGGTGGGCACGTCCTTCCGTTCGCCATTGCGAACCACCGCCCGCACAATGTCGCTGATGTGCGCGCCCGGCTGCCGTGCATAAGCGGAACGCGGAAACAGGGCCTGGTATTGATCGTTACAGAATACCAGACGGTCTGCCGCATCGAACATCGCCAATCCGTCTGACATTTCGGCCATCGCCTGGGCCATTACCTCCCGGCTGCTCTGGTACTCCGTCTCAAATCGTTTCTTGTCTGTGATATCGACAGTCACGCCGGCCAAACCAAGCAGTTCCCCGTGACGATTGCGCAACGGCACCTTCGATGTCGAATACCACCGGGCCCAATTTCCCTCCTCAATGAGATATTCTTCGAAGTGGCTGATGGTCTCGCCCGTTTCGAGCACCTTGCGTTCGGCCTCATAAAGTTCCCGTGCTCTCTGCTCCGGAACGAGATCGAAATCACTGAGTCCCACCATCAGAGAGGATCGATCCCGCCCGTTGTGACGTGCAACATTCAGATTCGTGACAACAAACCGATGATCGAGATCTTTCACGTAGTAATAGTCCGGCGCTTGCGTGAGTGCCGCGTAAAGAATGTCCCGCTCAAGCGTGAAACGCCTGAAGTAGGTTATCAGCAATCCGGATGCACCGGTTGTCATGAAATTCAGCACTGCAATCGGGAGACCAATCGCCTCAAGTGCACTCCGAAAGAGCTGCGGCGGCAGTAGGGCCAGAACAGCGAGGCCAAGGGCGGCGGCGACGCCCGCAACAGCCAGGATCGCTGGCGGCCGCTCGATGGGCCGCCGGCCGGCCACTTGCCACATCACCAGTCCAATCACTGAAGAGATCACGATACCGATGACACCGGGCACGACACCCGCGCCTCCCAGGAAAATACGAAAGGCTATCGTCATCACCGCAGTGATACCGAGCGAAACCGGTCCGCCGAAGACTGCGGAAACTTCGATCAAAGCCAGGCGCAGATCGAAATATATGCCTGGCTCGAATTCCACGGACAGCAACATCGAGGCGATTGCCGCAAATCCCAATATCCCGCCAAAGCCCACGCGCTGCCAGGCAGGTGACATCCGGTAAAGGCGGTACGAAAGGTGCATCCAAATCGACAGGATCAGCGCGACGGTCGCTAGGTTTCCGGCCAATACCTGCCAAACCAAATTCATTTACTAAACAAGCCCCGAACGGATAAATGTCCCGACTTTAGTAACATAGCGCGCTTAATTTAATGTTTAGCCGAGATTTAGCGAACCAACACTCCGTTCGCCCAACGGATCGCTGCATTCTGGATTACAGTCCGGCAGCGCTCCCTTGTCGAGCCGGGGCCAGAAGGAGGGTGTCTTTCGACCGAGCGACGCTCCATCGGCGCTACTTGGAGCTATTCGCAGCACGACACGCCCCGCCATTGCCGCCCTGGTCAACCGAGCGCGGCGCACGGAAGCGCGATGTCCGATTTCTTTCCGTGGATTGGTATCTCCTCTTCCGCGAAATCGGTCAGCGTGTGGCCCTTCTAGACGGAGGCGAGGACCCCACCTGGCCGGACCGAAAGAGCGAACGCAATGCGCTGGCTGTGTAGCTAAATGGCCGTTGGTTTTTGCATCGATGGATCGAGGGGTGCTCGGCGCTTCTTCCGGGGCCAGATTTTCAATTGTCGGGTTCTGTCGGGCTGGGTATTAAAAGCGCGATACGATCAGCCCTCGATTGAGTTTTTGGGCGCTCTGTAGGATTTCTGCGACAATGCCGCCAATAGTTCGGCCAGTTGATCGGCCTGCGCCTCGTCCAACTTATCGCCTAAATGACGCTGGATGGCGGGAGCATAGACGCGCCACATGCGCGCCTGCATGGCGCGGCCGGCTTCGGTGATCATAACCCAACGGCCGCGCCCGTCCTCCGAAAACACTTCGCGCTGAACCAAGCCCGTCTTCTCCATCCGGTCGAGAAGGCGAGACAGGTTGTGTTGCGCCAGCAACGTGCGTTGCTCCATCTCGTAGGGTCGAAGCCTGCCATCATCGGCCCGCGCTAGCTCTAGCAGCACATCATACCATCCAAGCGGTGGCAGCTCGGCCACCTTCAAATCCTGCTCGATCGCGTCGAGGACGATTTGCTGCGCTCGCATAAGGCGCACCCATGCTCGCGTCACGGACTGAGAGGGCTGTGGGGAATTGATCTCTGAGGAATCGGACATAAATGCAATTACATCTATATTGACCGGCGAGGCAAGTGCTTATATAAATGCAATTGCATCTATATCCATCGGAGACCTCGCTCGTGACCCAAGACCGCCTGACCGACTACGCCGTGACGCTGCTACGCGTCAGCCTCGGCGTGATGTATCTCGCCCATAGCATCGTGCTCAAGCTATTCACCTTCGGGCTTGCTGGCACGGCGGGCTATTTCGAATCCATCAGCCTGCCGGGCTGGCTGGCCTACGTCACCTTTGCCGCTGAAACCGTTGGCGGTGTCATGCTTGTTCTCGGTATCTATGCCCGTTGGGCGGCCGTGGCGCTGATCCCGGCGCTTCTCGGCGCGATCATTTGGGCGCATGCCGGCAATGGTTGGGTGTTCAACGCACCGAATGGCGGTTGGGAATATCCGCTCTACCTCATCGTCCTGTCGATCTCGCAGCTACTGCTCGGTGATGGCCGCTATGCGCTACGATCCTCCCCCGCCTTTCGCTGAAACCCCATAATAGGAAATTTCACCATGCCCGACGTTAAGTTGACCCTCATCAGCCACCATCTTTGCCCCTACGTCCAGCGGGCCGCGATCGCCCTTGCGGAAAAGGGCGTTCCGTTCGAGCGCCGCTATGTTGATTTAGCGGCAAAGCCCGATTGGTTCCTCGCCATCTCTCCGCTCGGCAAGGTGCCGCTGCTGATCGTGAAATCGGACGATGGCACAGACGCTGTGTTGTTCGAGAGCGCCGTGATCTGCGAATATCTTGAGGAAACGCAGCCCGGCGCGCCGCTTCATCCTACCGATCCGCTGGCCCGGGCTCGGCTCCGTGGCTGGATGGAGTTCGGTTCCTCCATCCTGTCAGACCTCTGGGGGTTCGAGACGGCCAAGGACGCCGCAGCATATGAGGCAAAGCGCCGAGTGCTGGCAGACAAATTTGTCCGCGTCGAGGCCGGATTAGGGGACGGCCCATTCTTCGTCGGTGAAGCATTTAGCCTGGTCGATGCTGTTTTCGCGCCGATCTTCCGTTATTTCGACGTGTTCGACACCATCACGCCGACCGGGCTATTCGATGCGCTACCGCGCGTTAGGGCATGGAGAAATGCACTAGCCGAGCGCCCCAGCGTGCGCGAGGCCGCCGCCGATGACTATGCCGACCGGCTCAACGTTTTTCTCAAGAACCATGACGCATGGCTGCTGAAAGCAGCCGCGTGACCGATTGGCGAAAGTCCCGATTTAGAGTTCCGCTTTTGCGCCCGAATTTTGCCTGTCGCACAATTGGGATTTTAGCGCCGAAATCCACGGTGATGTTCCACCGAGATTGCGACCTCTCCTATAAGGAACTCGACGCGCAGCATGTCAAATGCGAGAAAGTCGCCAAGCGCTCGGGGGGCCTTGCTGCAAAAAAAACGCACGCTGAAAGGAAAGTCCGCAGGACGAAGTAGGGGGGCACTGACATCACCCTCCCAGCGTCAGGTCGGAAAGGCCTTAAAGCCAAAATATGAAGGTATCGTCGGCACTAGAAACAGAGCTTTGGACAACTACTGATAGGGAACGCCGAAGCATTTTAAATGCGCCCGTGCGTCTTATCCGGCGAAAGTTTCATGCGGGCATCTGAGCCTCTTCTGGCCACGGTCGGTTTTAGCGCTGCTGGTCGTAAAAAGCCCGGCGCTAGAATGAGCGGAAGTCTCGCGAACTGTGGGACTCCCTGCCGGCCACCTTCTCTGCTCTTGAAGAAAAGGGTGCCGTTCGTATTTTCAAATAGGCTATGGAGCAACCTGCGTACCGGCCGGCTGTAGAGCGCCGAATTTCGCCAATTATCAGCACCCACTGGCTCGCACCGGCACGAGTTATCGCATGCCTGGAGACGTCTGATGCAATGTTCGAGCGCTGTCATCCTGCGCCTGGATGCCACCAGCTGGTAAAGCGGCGGCTGAGCGGAATGGATGCGGGTCCGCCTGAACGCGGCTACCATCGGCGTTGAGGATTGTGACATCCCGGCTTGAGCGCTCGAACCTGTCGTTGCCATCGGAATCGTTGAACACGCTTGTAGTGAGGCCATCGGCCGACGGTCTGTATTGTCGATGTCGGTTTCAACGCCCAGAGGAACTAACAAAAGGGTAAATCGTTTCTCTACCAGAAGGAGGGTGCCATGAAACTCGTATCAACCAAAGTTAGATTTAGCCATGTGAACCCAAAGCTCGCTTCACAGACGGCGGTTCAAAGGGCCGTACGGAAAATTATGGCTGACGCCAGCGCACATAACTGGCCTATTGAAAAAACAAACAACGAGATGGAAAAGGTGTTGAAACACCTGCGGATCAGCTACTTTGATGATCTCGCGTTCGTCCAGAAGAAAGACAGTCGTGTATCTGAGCAGAAGCCGCGATGAGACGGTTCGACCTCGGTGCTGTATCCCCTACCACCCGCATGTCTACCTCCCCTCAGCATGCGGGCTTTATTGTTGTTCGCGACGCGGCTTTACCTGATGCCGAGCGGTCGTCCACGGCCGTGCCCGTTTCCCGCAGTTCGACGGTGACCAAAGGCGAGGCGTTGACGGCGCATTCCCCGTTTCGTTAAATCTGGGTGCCGCGCGCTCCTACAATAGCGTCAAACCGATGCGGGTCGGCGACGGAGACACGACACGCGTGAGGCTCTTACCCATTACTCATTTTTCGCATACGGCCAAAAAGTTCCTTTCCGGAGCATTTGTCTCGAGTAAGCCTAGGACTGTCGTGGCCTGGAAGTAGGATCAAAGCCGGACGCGCTCGGTGGACGTCCGACAATATAATGACACGTGGACCTGCCCTGATGAGCAACAAGTTTGGAGGCATAAATTCGATATGAAAGCCGATCCGATGTGGATTAGGAATAGTGCCCATCTTGCGTAGATCGACCACGACTTTCTCTCTCGAGGTTGACATGGCTTTTGCGGTCAACATCCGGACGACCTTACGCCTTGTTGGAGCCAACCCCGCTACTCGCCGCCTTGCAAATTGTGTCATAGGGAAAGCAGCTATCTATAGTAGTTTGCGCCACAGCGGAAAAAGTGCCGAGCTCGTCGGTGATGCGCACCGCGCACTTGATGAGGCGGATGTCATCGGAATTGCGCAGACGCAAAAGTGCGATGGGTTTTTTTGTGGCTTTTACCTCAAGGACCATTTTCGCGTCATTAAACTCTACGGTGTCTAGGTGCAGGGATGAGCAGAAATGCAATATCTTGGGCCGCGTTTTTGAGCTTGGCCATGTTCATTGGCACTTTGCCTACGAACGCCCAGATGAGACAGGGTGTGGCCGAACTCATACCCGGGGTGCCTACGGGATATCTCACAGACGATCAGAAACTCGACAGTGTTACGTTGCTTCCGGCTCCTCCCGGTTCCGGCTCGGAATCGGCCGAGTTCGACCAGCAAATGCAAGATCGTGCAGTTGCACTCCGAGGAAGGGCACGATGGGATTGAGCCATCAGAGACGCAAACCTTGCTTCCGAAGATGCGATCGGAGCGTTCGAGTGCGCCGCCGGTATCGATATTTCACGAAACGAAACGCCCCGGCTCTACCAACTGATTCAACGTGTCCTGGTCGATACGAGCACATCCACCGATGGCGCGAAGCGTCAATATCAGGTATTGCGGCCCTTCGTCGTCAATGGTGAAACCATGTGCACCCCTGACGAAGATGCGGACCTGCGAGCGGATGGTTCCTACCCGTCAGGCCACACCGCTCTCGGGTGGGTACTGCTCTCGTGCTGGCCGAGATAATACCCGAACGGGCCGAAATTGTCATTTATCGAGGCCGGTCGTTTGGGGAGAGCCGGATGATCTGCAATGTCCACTGGCAAAGTGACATTCTCTCAGGCCGCTTCATGGCCGCAGCCACCGTCGCGAAGCTGCACTCATTACCGGAGTTTCGGGCGGATGTGGATATCGCCCAGCAGGAGGTCCTCAAAACAAAGGAAGCAGCCGCGAGAAGCCCCAGGCAACTTGAGGCTCAGAGCGCGGTCTTCGGCGGCACAGTCCGGCGATGGCTGTCTTCGGCGCAGGTCTAGTCAGGCCTGTCCACCCCGGTCGTCATTTCTTCTATAAAGGGAATTGCCCGGCACCTTCTTCTCCAAATGCCAGGACTGTACAAAAAAGCCCAAGCACTTGTGAGAACGGCCCCAAATAGAATAAAACTGAATGTTCTTTCAACGATCTTTCGCATGGGTCTTGCCCCTGGTTGTGCCAGGTGGGCGAAATCAGCCCCTCATCAACCTTGAGATTTGAGAGGTGGGTCAATTTCACCAGTGTTATCGCCGCAAAAGACCGCGGTCGAAGTGACCGCCCCCTAGCGGAAGAATACGTATCTGACCAAGGCCGCGACTACGAGCACAACCACGGCGATGCCGAACAGACCCGCAATTCCCATGCCCCACGTCATACCCCTGCTCATCATATCGCTCATCATGGATGCCACCTTTATTCGGCAGCCTCGTTCAAGACGGGCGATCGAGATACGATTTCATCCGGCCGAGCATCCGCCCTGACAGGAAGACGCCAGCCCTTGACTAGCCCGTAGACGGCTGGGATCACGACCAGCGTCAGCAGCGTCGATGATACCATGCCGCCAATCATCGGCACGGCGATCCGCTGCATAATTTCCGATCCCGCGCCCGTACTCCAGAGGATCGGCACCAAGCCTGCCATGATCGCTACGACGGTCATCATCTTGGGACGCACCCGCTCGACAGCTCCGAACATGATAGCCCTGTTGAGGTCCTCCTTTCCGAACACTCGGCCCTCGGTGGCGCATTTCGCCTTCTCGTCCCTGAAAGCGTGATCGAGGTAGATCAACATGATGACCCCGGTCTCGGCC
Source organism: Rhizobium sp. PL01 (assembly GCF_033447125.1). NCBI lineage: Bacteria > Pseudomonadati > Pseudomonadota > Alphaproteobacteria > Hyphomicrobiales > Rhizobiaceae > Rhizobium > Rhizobium sp. PL01. Next base: position 11,187 of record NZ_JAWQUM010000008.1, read on the forward strand.
GCCACGCCCGCGAGGGCGATGAAACCGACGGCGACGGCCACCGACGCGTTGAAGCCCAACCACCACATCATCCAGATGCCGCCGACAAGGGCGAACGGTAGGGACAGCATGACGATTATCGTCTCGGTCAGCGCCTTGAAGTTCAGGTAGAGCAACAGGAAGATCAGGGAGAGCGTCAGCGGGACGACGATCATCAGCCGGGCCTTGGCCCGTTCGAGATATTCGAACTGGCCGCTCCATGCGACGGAATAGCCAGCAGGCATCTCGACGCTTGCCGCGACGGCAGCTTGGGCTTCCGCGACGTAGCCCCCGAGATCGCGGTTGGCGATATCGACGAAAATGTAGACGGCAAGCTGGCCATTCTCCGTCCGGATAGTGGTGGCACCACGCGTGAGCTTGACCTCCGCGACCTCGCCGAGCGGGACCGTGCCGCCTCCCGGCAGGGAAACCTGGACGTCACGGGCGATGGATTGCGGATCGCTTCGGAACGCCCTTGGGTAGCGGATGGCGACGCCATACCGCTCCCTGCCCTCGACCGTTGACGTGACGACCTCAGAGCCGAGAGCCATCCCGATGACGTCCTGGACGTCGTCTATGGAAAGACCGTAGCGCCCCAGAGCCATGCGGTCCGGAATGATGTCGAGATAGTACCCGCCGATGACACGCTCGGCATAGGCGCTCGACGTTCCGGGCACCGCCTTGAGGACGGTCTCGATGTCACGGGCGACCTTCTCCATCTCCTTCAGGTCGGTGCCATAGACCTTCACACCGACGGGCGTCCTGATCCCCGTCGATAGCATGTCGATGCGGGCGCGGATGGGCATAGTCCAGGCGTTGGAGACGCCAGGGAACTGGAGCGCTGCGTCCATCTCCTGCTTGAGACTGTCGGATGTCACCCCTGGCCGCCATTCGGACTTCGGCTTCAAGGTGATGATCGTCTCGAACATCTCGGTCGGAGCCGGATCGGTTGCCGTCAGCGCCCTGCCCGCCTTGCCGAACACCGTCTCGACCTCCGGGAAGGATTTGATGATGCGGTCCTGCGTCTGCATCAGCTCGGCGGCCTTCGTCAACGACAGGCCTGGCTGTGTCGTGGGCATGTACATCAACGTACCCTCGTCGAGATTGGGCATGAACTCGCTGCCGATGTGCTGCACGGGCCAGGCGGTCACGCCGAGGATCACGACAGCCGCCAGGATCGTCAGGCTCTTGGCCTTCAGGACGCCAGCGATCACCGGGCGGTATATCCAGATCAGCAGTCGGTTGAGCGGGTTCTTATGTTCGGGGACGATGCGACCCCGAATGAACAGGGTCATCAAGGCAGGGACAAGCGTGATCGACAGCAGCGCGGCAGCCGCCATCGCGAACGTCTTGGTAAAGGCGAGCGGCCCGAACAGGCGGCCCTCCTGTGATTCCAGCGTGAAGATCGGCAGGAATGACACGGTGATGATCAATAGGCTGAAGAACAGCGCCGAACCAACCTCGCTTGCCGCCTCGATCAGGACTTCGGTTCGAGGCTTGTCTGGTGGAGCGCGCTCGAGGTGTTTGTGGGCGTTTTCGATCATGACGATGGCGGCGTCGATCATCGCACCGATGGCAATGGCTATACCTCCAAGGCTCATTATGTTTGATCCCAGACCCCGCGCCCGCATCGCCATGAATGCGATCAGGATGCCGATCGGTAGCATGATGATCGCCACCAACGCGCTTCGGACATGCAGCAGGAACGCGACCGTCACCAGCGCAACGACGATCGATTCCTCGATCAGTGTGCCCTTCAAGGTCTCGATAGCCGCTTCGATGAGTTTCGAACGGTCATAGACGGGCAGGATTTCAGTGCCGGCCGGAAGACTGTTCTGCACCGCCGCCAGACTTTCCTTGGCGTTCTCGATGACGGTGAGCGCGTTGGCACCGTCGCGTTGAAGGACGATACCGCTGGCGACCTCGCCTTCACCGTTCAGTTCGGTGATGCCGCGGCGCTCGTCAGGCACGAGTTCTACCCGCGCGACGTCCGACAGACGCAGCGGAACCCCCGCATTCGTCTTCAGGACGATGCTCTCGATATCCTTGATGCCCTGCAGGTATCCCTTGCCGCGCACCATGAATTCGAATTCGGAGATTTCTACGGTCCGGCCGCCGACGTCGCGGTTGCTCGATCGCACGGCATCAGCGATATCCGACAGCGTGACATTCTGGGCCTTGAGGCGGGCGGGATCGACGACGATGGAATACTGCTTGACGAAGCCGCCCACACTGGCAACTTCAGCCACACCTTCGGACTTGGAGACGGCGAAACGTACCACCCAGTCCTGAAGCGAACGTAGCTCGGCCAGCGACAGTTCCTTGGCGACGACGGCGTACTGGTAGACCCAGCCTACGCCCGTAGCATCCGGCCCGAGGCTCGGCGACACGCCGTCTGGCAGACGGCTGGCGGCGGCGTTCAGGAATTCCAGCACACGACTGCGCGCCCAATAGGGATCGGTCCCGTCCTCGAAGATCACGTAGACGAACGAAACGCCGAAGAACGAGAAGCCGCGCACGACCTTCGACTTCGGTACGGTCAGCATCGAAGTCGTCAGCGGATAAGTGACCTGGTCCTCGACGACCTGCGGAGCCTGCCCCGGATAGTCGGTGAAGACGATCACCTGGACATCGGACAGATCAGGGATCGCATCGAGCGGCAAGGTGCGCAGTGCGTAGACGCCGCCCGCGATGGACAGCACCGCGCCGAAGAAGACCAGCAGAAGATTACGGGCGGACCACGAGATGATATACGCAATCATGGTTTCACCTCATCGATGGTCAGCGCGCTCAATGCGGCGTTCAGGTTGCTTTCGGCATCCAAGAGGAAGTTGGCGGAAACAACGATGCGGTCGCCTGCTGCGATCCCTTTGGTGATTTCGGTCATGTCCTCCCCACGTACACCGAGAGAGACATCGATCGGCTCGAACCTGCCGTCGCCCTTGTCGAGGAAGACGATCTGGCGGTCGCCCGTATCGATGACCGAACTGTTGGGAACGGCGACGACGGGATTCCCGGCTCCGGCTTCGATCTCGACCTCTGCATACATGTTGGACATCAGTTGCCCCGCCGGGTTCGGAAGCTCGATCCTCACCTTCGTCGTCCGGGTCTGCATCTGGACCTCTGGATAGATTAGATCAACCGTTCCCTTGAACGTCGTGCCAGGCAGATTGCGAACGGCCACGGAGACGACAGCACCCTTGCGGACGGAGCCCAGCTCATATTCAGGAACGTCTGCGATCACCCATACCCTCGAGATGTCGGCGATGCGAAAGAGAATGTCTCCAGCCTCGGCCATCATGCCACTCACGGCCATGCGCTCCAGCACGACCCCGTCCCGGGGCGAGGTGTAGGCGATGCTCTGCGGCACCTTTCTCTCGGCCGCGATGCTGGTGATAGTGGCCGTCGGAACACCGAGGTTCTTGAGGCGAAGCGCCGAGCCGGAATCCGGGGCCGGCTTGCCGCCGTTGCGCATCTCGGTCGCGTATTCGGCCCCGGCAGTGGCGATCTCCTTCGAATAGAAGTGGAAGAGGTCTTCTCCCTTCGCGATCCGGTCGCCTGTGGTGACGTCTGCGACCTCCTCGACGAAGGCGTCCGCCCGCATCGAGACAATGCTGACCATGCGCTCATCGAGTGTGACGGTTCCGGGCACCCGGATTTTCCGGCTGACGGTTGTCTTTTCGGCGACCGCGGTCTTCACCCCCGTCCGCTGGAGTTTTCCGAGCGTAACCCTGACGGTGGAACTGTCACTGACCTCGCCGTCATGGACGGGGAGGTAGTCCATCCCCATCGAATCCTTCTTCGGCACCTTGGACGTGTCGGGAAGCCCCATGGGGTTGCGGTAGTATAGGACCTTTCGTTCGGATGTGACGGATGCCGTACCGGCCTCAGACGCGACCGCACCGGTCGCACCGAGGCTGATGTCCTCGCTTGCCTCGACGGGCGTGAACGGCCGCCCGTCATCGGTGTTCGTCGGCTTGGCCGAGTATTCGGCCAACCCGTCCGGGTGGCGGTAGTAGATCACCGCTCCCGTTCCTTCGGGTCGCGGTTCAGCCCCCGCGGCCATCCCGGTGCCTTCGACGTATCGCTGCAAGAATGCACCTCCATCGTTCTTTCCGGCCCAATAGCCTACCCCGCCGACGATCGCGGCGAGGGAGAGCGTGGCAATGATGCGCGAGGTGCTCACGGGACAGCCTTGAAGACGACTTCGCCTTGGACCGTCTCAGGCTCACCCTGAACCTTGGCGGCGACCTGGAACCGCCATCCGCCTTCCATGGAAAGGTTCGTTGTGAAGCCGTAGACGCCCGGTTCAGCGGAGGTTGATGGGTCCACAGTCGTGGTCATCATCTCCATGCCTTCTGGAGCCATATCCATCCGGGTGGTGAAGATGACGGCATCGGGGACCGTTTTGCCAGTTCGCTTATCGATCAAGCGGACGGATACGGATTCCCCTGCCCCCTGTTTGATGTCCGTCTTGACGGCCTGGAATTCGTAGTCTTGCGCTCCGGCGAAAGAAGCGGTGGCGGTGCTGGACAGCATTGCTCCAGCAAGGAGCGCGATCCTCGCGTAAAATGTGGTCTGTTTCATGATTCAATGTCTCATCCGGACGGGTCTGCGACCTCGTCTTCAGTCAATATGGATCACCATCGGTACCGCGCGGACGCAACCTTGCGACCGTGCAGAATCGACGACATGTTCGATGACCTGGGATCAGACTCTTGGAGGGCGCACTGGCGGATCGACCAGCGAGGAGACAAGCTCGGCATATGGAGAAATAAGGAACCGATGGGCAGTCCACCCGACGTTCAACGACCAGGAATGTGAGGTCGTCACCTGAGCGACGATCGCCGTCGTGCAGAGCACGGCAAGCGGGCAGGATTTGCTCCCGCAGTCAGGCTTGGTCGGTTGTTCGTCGAGACAGCACGGCATGTCGTCAGGCATATCCATGCCAGCCATACTGTCCATCGCGGCGGGCCCCGAGGCGGCCATGGCACTGTCAGCCGCCCCGATGCCCATGGGACCGACGATGGTCCCGAGCATGGCGGTCACGAACAGCAGTCGATGGATGACCTTCATGAACCTCATGGTGTTAGTCTGGCACGGAGCCACCTTCATTGGAAGACATCTCACGAAAAAGTGCAGTCGCTTGGTTCCCCGCGCGAAAACATGGTCGTAAGTAGTTGATACTCCTTCGCGTGTACGGAAATGCAAAAAACGTTAAACTCTGACCGCAGCCCCTTGACCCTCCCATCGTTGGAAGCCCCACATTCATGGCAACACATCGAAAGGAGACAACAGATGTACGAGTTCGATATCCCCAACATGACATGCGGCCACTGCAAGGGTACCGTGGAGAAAGCTATCAAATCCGCCGACCCGAGCGCCGCTGCTACAATCGATCTAGCGTCAAGGAAGGCGAAGGTGGAGACAGCTCTTGATCCTTCCGTGATTGGCCAGGCGATTGAGAAAGCTGGGTATCCTGTGACTGTCAGCCGACCTTAATGAGCAAGGTGATGCCTCCGCTGACGAGCGAGGGCATCACCTGCTACGATATATCCGTGAGTTTGCCAGTGGCAATTATGCGATGAAGTGGTACCTGCCTGACCGAACCATGGGGAAACGGCGAGTTTACCGACTTGCTTCGGACAGGACTGAATGAATTCTTCGAGCTACCCGACGGTCAATTCATTTGATGTCGATGCCGGACCCACGGCATCGCTGCCGTTGAGGTGTAACGGCGCGAGGTCGAAGCACAGAGCCTGGAACTGGAGCGTCCTTGCCTCTGTTATCGCCCACTTGGTTTTCGGTTCTATCGTTTTGACCTTCATTCCCAGCGTGCCGAAATTTGTCCCACCGGATGACGAGGGTATCACCGTTGAAATGGTCTCACCGCAAAATGTGGACCTCGCGGTACAGCCGCCAATAGCCACCGAGCACATTGCCCCTGTTGCGGAGGCCCCAGCTGTTCAGGCCGAGGAAACCAACAAGGCGAGTGCCGAAGAACTGCCGCCTATCGGAAAACGCGAGGTCGAGCCCGCGCGAATGGTTGCTGCGAGCCAGCTGTATGCCGCCAAGATACTGGCGGCCCCAAGGAGCAAGAAGGTTCGAGAAGCTCTCCGCAAATTGGCGACCGAAGAGCATATGATTCAGCTGTGCAACATCGAAGCGATGGAGCAGGTCCATAGATGGAACAAAACGTTTCAACCGGACTATCTAGTGGCCTACGCGATGTCAGACCCGAAAATGGCAGCCACCGCAATTGACGCCGACGGCGGTGCATCTCGAAGTAAAAGTCATTGGTACAACATCGGTTTCAAATGGGCCGTGACCGCCGACATCAGTAAGATTGTCTCGTTTGCGTTTTTGGTGGGTAGCGAAATCCCCAAGCAGGAATGGCGAGCCCACAATTTGGCTCCCGATGACGGACCGGACGACTAATACGCCGAGCGGACTCTTGCACACCGTTGGACATCGGTGTCAGTCGATTATTACAGCCTTCGCAGTGATGTTCGGAAGGGCGCTGGCATGTGATACCGGATCACCTGAGCGCGAAAAACCCGGCCGGTTAGGCCGGGTTCTCGACTATAAGCGGCAGTTGAGCCCGCTAGTGCGTGGTGCTATTTATAAGTGCATCGATGAGTGCGATCTGCGAGCGATTGCCGCGCTGATACTCGTTGATCAATATCTTTGCTTCTGCGGTGGCATCTTTGCGCGAAATGCGCTGCTGTGTGCACCAAGCGTCAAGAACCGACTGGAGCATATTGAGGTCTTTTGGTGGTATTGCGATATCAGAATTCTGCATCATTTCCCTCCCAAGAATTGACATCTTTTTTGTTGAGAAGCCGCCTCCTCGCGGCCTCCAGCACATGCATCCTTAGCCTAAAGTAGCAGTAGCACAAGATGAAAATGTGACACTTCAGGTGAGGTACGCACCCGTTTTTCAACTTGTGCTGGTGGCTTCTGACTGGCCCGTATTGTGGCGACATCAGCCTGTGGGACTTGCCCTCGACCAACCACTCACTCGCAAAACAAGCAGCCGCGTGCGGCCTGACCATACAGGCTTGTTATTAAGCCCTATATAGTATACCCCCCTATTATATCCAATTTGGAGTTCAGGCGATGAAGCCACCTCACGAGCATGCACACGACCACCCCCATCCACACGATCAAAGCAATAGTCGCTCCCTCAAGGCCGCGCACGAGCATTTCTTCCTTGGCGACAATCACGACCGGAATGAGAAGCGCACCTGGTTGGTGATCGCCATCACTGCCACGATGATGGTGGTGGAAATTATTGCCGGAAACATGTTTGGCTCGATGGCTCTAACGGCAGATGGTTGGCACATGTCCACTCATGCAGCCGCCCTGCTCATAGCGGCGTTGGCCTACCTGTATGCCCGCAAGCACGCTAGTAATCGCCGCTTTACTTTCGGCACAGGTAAGCTCGGCGACCTGGCAGGGTTTGCCAGCGCAGTAATTCTCGCACTGATCGCGCTTCTAATTGGCTGGGAGAGCTTTCGTCGCTTCCAGTCACCAATGGCCATCGATTTTAACGAAGCAATCATTGTGGCTGTCATTGGCTTGGTCGTTAACCTGGTTTGCGCTTGGCTCCTCAAGGACGACCACCATCACGGGCACGATCATGGGCATGACCATGGCGCGGGGCAGGATCAAAACCTCCGCGCTGCCTATATCCACGTGCTTGCAGACGCGTTAACTTCCGTGCTGGCGATAGCTGCACTGGTCTTTGGTAGCTTGTACGGCTGGCTTTGGCTTGATCCAGCTATTGGCATTGTTGGTGCAGTCGTAATTGCGCGCTGGTCTTGGGGTTTGATCCGCGATGCGGGTGGCGTCCTGCTCGACTATGTCCCTGAAGGCGAAGACCTTCCCGACGAGATTCAGGAAATCCTCGTCAAGGAAGGTGCTGAAATCGTCGATCTTCACATCTGGCAGCTCGGACCTGGCCATCACGGTGCCATCGTGTCTATCGTCGTGGACCACGCTCATGCGCCGTCCTACTACCGAGAAAAGCTTGCGGCAATTCATGATCTGTCGCATGTGACGGTGGAAGTTGAAGCCCGCGCGGCTTGATCAAATCCACCGCTATCCTCAGGAGCATCCGCATGACCCACACCATCCGCGAGAAGCAGAAGCTGATCAACCGCGTAAGACGTATTCGCGGACAGATGGAAGGCGTCGAGCGGATGCTAGAGGAGGATAAGGGCTGCGTCGAGGTCATGCAGACCATCGCCGGTGCGAGGGGGGCCATCAATGGTCTCATGGGCGAAGTCATCGAAGACCATATCCTGATGCACCTTGCCGCCGAAGGGCTGTCCCAGAAAGAGCGCGATGAAGGTGCCGCCGAACTGATCGATGTCATTCGCGCCTATCTAAAATAGGAATTGAAGTTGAAAGTTGTTTCCCCTTGTACCGACGTTTGCCAATTCGACCCCCGCAAGAAGTGGTGCCTGGGTTGCGGCCGTACGACGGAGGAAATCAAGACTTGGCGGAAGCTGTCGCCATATCACCGCACGTCGATTTCGAAGGAGCTAAAGCGTCGCCTCGACCGTTTAAAGGAAGTCGATGACGACCCATCTCAACAAAAAGCCCAGAGCATCATTTTGCGCCCTCAGGTTCAGAGCCGATGTCATTCTTGCCTTCTTCGGCCGACAGCCAGCTGAGTATCCTCAAAAATCGCCTGAACGAGACAAATCCCCCCCGGCGTCGATTTTTCGTCTAAAGCAGGCATGACGTTCCGGGATAACCTTTGAATTCTGCGGGCTTGGCAAAGCCCCTTTCTCCGATCAGATGACCTGCTTCCTTCCGTAAGGCCATCAGAGGCTGTAACCTCACGCTACTTACTCTCGATCCGAAACTTGGCGTGGCAAGACGTGCAAGTTTGAAGCATCATGTGGAAAGCATGTTCTGCGGGCATTGATGCTGCATCTCTCGCTGCATCGACCTTTCTCGCGAAAGGTCCACCTCCCATAGCATCTCCCGCCTGCATCCGTGTTCCGGGGCCGAGCGTGTCGGGATTTCGATCAGCTGCGAGAGACAGCGCGGACGCGTAGATGCCAAGGTCGTTTGCCAACGTGTCGAACTGTTGACGGTCGGTTTCAATGCCTGGGCTGGCTTTTGAGCCAACCGTGGTGCCGGAACCGTCGAACAGCGCCGACAGGGTAGCTCCTGAGTGGGCCCGAATGGCCTCGGCGGCCGCTTTGAACGTTTTTGCGTCGTATGGCGACGTGTCCTTGAACATGGCGTTGATGGACTTGGCGGCGTTTGCCATCGCCTTCATGCCGTCCTGTCTTTGGACAATGTTACCAGGCGCGGCGGTTTGGGCGGTTGCTACGGAGATCGCCGTGACGAAAACGGCTATCGGAAACACGAGAACGGCTAGTTTCGTCACGCTCGCATTCATCCCCATGCTACACTCCATTTTCCCGGAGGCTGTTCCTCCCACTTTTGGCCATCCCGGCGGATGGAGGCCCAACCTTCGGGGTCTGGAAACGTCTTCGCGTTTGATCAAGATCAACGCAACTCTTGCGACGGCACGGCACTGTGCTTGAATACGATAATGGGGTCCGAGCGGAACATGGTCGCCGTATGCCAAACCATTCGAAGATATGCGAGAGAATTGCTGGCCATTTTGGTCGCAATTATGTTCCTCGTCGCGCCGATGGCCGAGGCTGCTCCCGTTAGATGCGATAACGACCTATCTCAAGTTGTACATATCGAAACGTCGATGGGCGAAGTAGCTGGACAAGGTGATCTCCACGCTGCCGAGAAGAAGGCTTGCTGCAAAAGCGTATGCAGCCTGTGCAACGTCATTCTTCCGGCATCGAACCCTGTAGTTTTTTACGTGGGTTCTGCCGCCCAGCTATACCTTGATCCTCAGCAGTCCATCACCGGCCACAGCTCCTCACCTGCTCTCGGCCCTCCCCGTTCCATTGGTTGAACACCTCCGCTCAACGGCGGGATGATCGTCGGGTGCCTGCGATACCCGCACGGCGACCATGTTGATGACAATTGCCGACACCCCGGTACTGCGCCTCCTTGCAAAGTCTTGGATCAGCCAGGGGAACGTTCCGAACGAGACGAACCAATAGGGAACCAAATCCAATGGACGTACAAAAGGACCATAAAGGTCAGTATTACCATCATGGCGAACATCACGCTCAGGCCGCGCTGGCAACCGAAGGAAGTCCGGTGACCGATCAGACGGAGGGCGCCATTTACACATGCCCGATGCATCCGCAGGTAAGGCAAATTGGCCCCGGGAACTGCCCGATCTGCGGAATGACGCTCGAACCGGAAGCGGTCACAACGGATACCGCGCCAAGCGCCGAATATCTCGACATGAGACGCCGTTTCTGGATCGGGCTCCTACTGTCCGTGCCAGTTCTCATCCTGGAGATGGGTGGACACCTCACCAATCTTCACATGGTACTTGGTGCCCAGACCTCGAATTGGATTCAGCTCGTTCTTGCTACACCTGTCGTCCTATGGGCAGGCTTTCCATTCTTCGAGCGAGCATGGAAGTCCCTCGTCACTATGCGCCTCAACATGTTCACGTTGATCGCGATGGGGACTGGTGTCTCATGGATTTACAGCGTCGTTGCGACTCTTTCACCCAGCCTGTTTCCGGCGACTCTCCGCTCGACCGACGGTTCTGTCGCCATCTATTTCGAGGCAGCCGCCGTCATCACGGTCCTGGTATTGCTTGGACAAGTGCTGGAGTTGCAGGCCCGTGAACAGACCGGAGGTGCCATCCGTGCACTTCTTGACCTTGCTCCCAAGACGGCACGCCGCGTGCGCGAGGGTGTCGACGAGGACATCGCCCTGGAGATGGTTGTCGTCGGGGATCGGCTTCGGGTTCGCCCCGGTGAAAAAGTCCCGGTTGATGGCAGCCTTGTTGAAGGTCGCAGTTCAATCGATGAATCGATGATCACAGGTGAATCGATGCCCGTCACCAAAGAGGTCGGTGCAAAGCTGATAGGCGGCACGATGAACCAGACTGGTGGCTTCGTCATGGAGGCAGGAAAAGTCGGCCGCGACACCATGCTGGCCCAGATCGTCCGCATGGTTGCGGACGCCCAGCGCTCGCGAGCGGCCATCCAGCGCCTGGCCGACGAAGTTTCCGGTTGGTTCGTCCCCGTGGTGATCGGGATTGCCATCGTTGCATTTGCAGCATGGATGATATGGGGACCAGAACCGCGCTTTGCCCACGGCCTTGTGGCCGCAGTCGCGGTGCTCATCATCGCATGCCCCTGCGCATTGGGCCTTGCGACCCCAATGTCGATCATGGTGGGCGTTGGCCGGGGTGCAGGTCTTGGTGTCTTGATCAAGAATGCCGAAGCCCTGGAGCGTTTCGAGAAAATCGACACATTGGTCGTCGATAAGACCGGAACCCTGACCGAGGGGAAGCCCAAGGTAACGTCGATGGCCGCGATAAATGGGTTCACAGAATCCGAACTGCTTCGCCTGGCGGCAACACTGGAACGGGCAAGCGAGCATCCACTGGCAACTGCCATTGTTAACGCGGCGACGGAACGGCAGCTCGTTCTCGGCGTCGCGGAAGATTTCGATAGCCCGGTTGGCAAAGGGGTGAAGGGGAGTGTCGACGGACGCGGGCTCATCATAGGCAGCCACCGCATCATGGAGGAAGCTCATATCGATGTCTCGGCTCTTACGAGCCAAGCGGAAGCGATGAGGGGTGAAGGCGCAACGGTAATCTTCATCGCTATAGACGGCCGTGTTGGAGGCCTTTTGGCGATCTCCGACCCGATCAAAACGACGACGCCAGATGCAGTTCAAGCTTTGCTGAAGGCAGGGGTCCGGGTTGTCATGCTGACAGGCGACAACAAGACGACGGCCGACGCAGTTGCGCGAAAACTCGGGATCACCGAGGTCGAGGCTGAAATCCTGCCGGAGGACAAGAGCAAGATCGTAAAGCGTTTGCGGGAAGAAGGCCGGATCGTCGCCATGGCCGGAGATGGCGTGAACGACGCCCCGGCCCTGGCTGCTGCAGATGTCGGAATTGCTATGGGAACCGGCACGGATGTCGCGATTGAGAGTGCGGGCGTAACATTGCTCAAAGGCGATCTTCAAGGGATTGTCCGGGCTCGTGAACTCAGCCACGCGACAATGAGCAATATCCGGCAGAACCTGTTCTTCGCCTTCATCTACAACGCGGTTGGCGTCCCAATTGCCGCCGGAGTGCTCTACCCCTCGTTCGGACTTTTACTGTCGCCCATCATCGCAGCGGCCGCGATGGCGCTTTCGTCGGTAAGTGTCATTGGCAATGCCCTGAGATTGAGGAGCGTGCGGATATGAGATGGGATCGCAAATGGACGCTGATTGCTGCGTCGCTGGGCGTCATTCTCGCCTTCTTCCTGCTGCGCGAGCACTGGACGCATACATTGGGTCTCGCGCCCTGCATTCTCGTGTTGGCCTGCCCTCTACTGCATCTAATCCATGGCCATGGTGGTCACGGCCACCGCGCACAGCGGGGACCGGGTAGGTAAGGATGAAACACGTTGATCTACCCCTACTCCGCACAGGCTGATGTTGAGGTAACGAGGTCGGCAGAGCAGCAATTTGATGATTGTCGGGGGAGAAAACGGATGAACGTGCTCTCCCCCGACTTTTCAAGCCGCCATTTTTGTGCAGCTCTCCGCACAGCGACGGCAAGCCGCTACACACGACTCCATGTCTCCGACCCGTTCACAATCCTCGGCGCACCGAGCGCAGATTTCGGCGCACTCACGCCAGACGTGCTTGTGATGCTCCGAACCAATGAGCATGAAATGAGCCGAAGTTCGGCAGATTTCCGCGCAGGCCATCATGAGCCTGAAATGCTTCGGCTCGGTGTGTTCGCCGCCCATTTCCAGGCAGTGCCCCCATAGCCACCGATAAGCACTCACGATAGCAGGCGAGACAATTATCGACGCAGAGTTTCATTTCGTTTGAAAGGTGATGCATGCTCGTGCTCCCCTTCCTACTTCGCTTCCTTGTCGAGCCACTCAGTCATCTCGGCAATTTCTTTGGTCTGCGCGTCGATGATCTTCTGGGCGGTCTTTTTGGCCCATTCGTTATCACCATATTTCAGCTCGACCTCGGACATGCTGATCGCGCCCATATGATGGGCAATCATCCCGCAGACGAAGGCAACGTCGGCGTCCTTCTTCATCATGCCCTGCATCATGTTCATGTTCATCGACTTCATGCCTGCCATTGATGCCTTCTGATCGTCGGTCATCTTATCGCCCATACCCATATCACCGGACATCTTCATGCCACCCGAAGGCATGTCCATCTTCGACATGTCCATCTCGGACTTGCACTTTTCCGGGTAGGCCATCTCCGCGAAAGAGGCGGCTGGCATAATGGCGAGTATTGAAAGAGCGCCTGCTGCAGCGAGCGAATATTTTACGAGAGTTTTCATCTCTATTCTCCTGTTTGGATTCACATATTTGGATTCAGCCAATCAGCTAAGGAGCTTTGGAGGCGGGTAGACCGCACGGATCAGAAGAAGAGACAGTTCAGCTTCAGGATATGCAAAAACCTCTGCCCTCTCGAATGTTTGGATACTAACCGTCGCACATGTTGGCAAAACTGGACAACAGGTCATGTTGCTGCAGCAGGCGTGTGCTTGACCAGAATTCGAATGAGAGATGGACTGATATGATGGCGAGCAACGAGGGGCGTCGGGACTATCGTGGGCCGCCGGCATAGCTTCAAAATTTAGCAAAAGCAAAACCACCGCAATCAAGCGGTAAACGGTAATCACTCTCATAAACCTGAGCATCGACGGCGTCCCTTCGTCCGCCGGGCCAGATAGGTTTAGCGGAGATGTCACATAAACTCCTGCCCAGCAAAACGGTTCCGCCCGTAAATGATTTCCCTGCCACGCCAGCTAATCATTAACGAAATATGGTCGCAGATGAAGCTTGTCGCTTCATAGGAGCCTAACTGCACTGAACCGAGATGTCTGCAGAACGCGCCTGACGGTGGTTTTGTAGAGGATGCGTCATGCCAGATAACCCGTTATCCGGCATGACGACACGGTTACATCACCTTCTTGATTTCGGAGTACGCTCCGGAGGTCTTGAGAGTGAGTGTGACGTCGCCATTCGACCGGTTGCGCCAGAACCAACCATGCTTCCCGTCGAAAGCAGCTTGTAGTTCACCAGAGCCAGACGGTTTCGCTCGCCCCTTTTCGTAGCTAATAGTCTCACCGCTGTTGCCGTCGGCATGCATGTCAAAGTTCACGACCCCACCTTCTGCAGTCCACTCGTAGGCGGCCTTCGCTCCTGCCGTCATCGTCAGTTTGATCTCAGTCGCCTCACCCGGCTTCAGCATTACGGACATCTCATCCTGACGCACCTCCTGGGCAAATGCCGCCCGGACGCCAAATTCCTGGATCAGGCGATCCATCAGGCTCGAACCCTGCTGCGGCGTGGCTCTGATCGTGGCTGGGACTTGCATTTCCTGCGTTTTCTTGAGATCGGCTTCAGCCTCTTCTGCGAGCTGGGTTTTGATCTCTCCCATCTCAGTCAGACCAAGAACGCTGCCTGTTCCAGTCGGGTCAATGCCGTATTCAGACGGCAAGACAACGGTGACAAGAATGACAACCGCAACAGCAGCGGCCATGACCGTGGACTTCACCAATTGCTTCGCGGACGGTAGTTCGCCCGGAGCCGGTGTTTGGGAATTAAACAATGTGGTTTCCTTTTCTGATTAAGCGACGAAATAGCCAGTGAGCTGATATCCGATCAGCACGAACCCGGCGGTCATCATGAGGACGTTGGCGCTGTAGGCATGTCGGATGAAGCTGGGCGTCTTCCTCCAAAAGCTCATGCCAATGAGGATGATCGCAAGCGCGACCAGCTGACCGATCTCGACGCCCAGGTTGAATGCGAGCAGGTTGGGAACGAGCCCATCCTGGGCGATTTCGTATTCCAGGATTTTTGTCGCGAGCCCAAGGCCATGAAAGAAGCCGAAGATCAGGGTGGCGAGCTTCGTGTCCGGTTGATAGCCGAACCATCGCTGGAAGGCACCGAGGTTATCGAGCGCCTTGTAGACGACTGACAGACCGATGATCGCATCAATCAGGTAGGAGCTGACGTTCCACCCGAAATAGACGCCCAGAAGCATGGTCGCCGAATGTCCAATGGCAAACAGGCTGACGTAGATGCCGATGTGTTTCAGCCTGTAGAGGAAGAAAATCACGCCGAAGAGGAACAACAGGTGATCGTATCCGGTCACCATGTGCTTCGCCCCGAGGTAGATAAACGGGATCAGGTGGACGCCAGTGATTTCCTGGATGTAACCCTTATCGCCCTCAGCGACGGCATGTGCTGCCGCCGTTCCCGCCCAGGCGAATACCGAAATTAAGGCAAGGAAAAGCTGGAGAACGAACGGTCGGGACAAAAACCGACCGCTGCCTCCAAGAGGTGGTTGTTTCATATGGAATTTCCGTGATTGCGTTGAACACGCCGCCGGAGCGGCACTTGTCAGATCAACGCCACGGTACGCGGAGGACGATCAATGCCGTAAAGCCGTCCGGCGGCTAATCGCTCGGAAATAACACCATAGGATGGAGTGGACCGGAAGCGACTTTCGATACCAACAGCTGCCACAAGGCCTGCTTTATCGTGAGTATGGTCAGCGTGATGATGGTCTGCATTCTTGTCCGACGATATGTCAACGTCGAGATCGCCGTGGCTATGAGTATGAGCATGATCGTGATCAACCGTCTCTACGACAACGGCCACAGAATGCAGCTGTGGGGCATGATCGCCCATCCCAGCAAGCGCTAGGAACAGGACCGCGATCCCCGCCATAAATGCGGTGAGAACGTTAAGCGGTGTTTTAGTCGAGCGAAGCAGCATAGTCGAACTGTTACCCCGCTTCTGGAATTTGGACAAGACGATCCACTTGAAATATCCTCTCCAGGGGGATAGGTAGGAAAGATGACGGAACATCGACACGACACTCATCCGGAAATTGTCAAACGGCTGAAGCGAGCCGAGGGACATCTCAAAAGTGTAATTGCGATGATCGAGGGCGGCCGACCATGTCTGGACATCGCCCAACAGCTTCAGGCCGTCGAAAAGGCGATTACCAACGCCAAGCGAACACTGATCCAGGACCACCTCGATCATTGCCTTGATGAAGCGGTCGGGCCGCTCGGCGGCGACCAACGACGGACCATCGACGAGTTCAAGACGATCACCAAATACCTTTGATCAATCAGTGCGCGACCATCAAGGCGTCGCGACACGGAAGAGCAATGTGAGCAGACTATGTGGAATAAAGTTCTCGACTGGTTTGGATTTGGCAGCCACAGCGACAGCCACTCCCCCCGGGGTCACGATAATCACGGACCGCACGGCCATACGCATGGTGTGATTGACGCGACGATTGCCACGACAGGCCGTGGCATCTGGGCCATCAAATGGTCGTTTGTCATCCTTGCCTTGACGGCGGCGATGCAGATCGTGGTGGTCCTGATATCTGGTAGCGTCGCATTGCTCGCCGACACGATCCACAATGTGGCCGACGCCACGACGGCAATTCCGCTTTGGATCGCTTTCGTCTTGGCTCGGCGGAAGCCAACGAAAACGTTCACCTATGGTCTGGGTCGGGTGGAAGACCTCGCTGGCATCATCATAGTCGTGATTATTCTGCTCAGCGCGTTGGTCGCCGGATACGAAGCGATTCACCGTCTCATCGATCCTCAACCTGTTTCTAATCTGGGCTGGCTGATTGGAGCTGGCATTGTCGGCTTTATTGGAAACGAAGTTGTCGCCGTCTTCCGCATCCGGGTTGGGCGGGAAATCAACAGTGCGGCTCTTATCGCCGACGGATACCACGCTCGCACGGACGGTCTGACCAGTCTAGCCGTCGTTGCCGGTGCCATAGGCGTCTGGTTTGGCTTTCCGCTCGCCGATCCCATTGTCGGCCTCCTCATTACACTGGCGATCTTCGGCATTGTCTGGCAGTCCGCTCGTTCAGTGCTGACAAGGATGCTGGATGGTGTTGAGCCGGGCGTTATCGACGAGATCGAGCACGCCGCAGCGCACATCAAAGGCATCGACAAGGTAAAAGAGGCTAAAGCACGCTGGCTCGGCCACGAGCTTCATGTCGATGTGGCGGTGATCATCGACGAAAGTGTTCTGCTCGCGGAGGCCAACGTCATTACTGGTAATCTCCAGACTGAACTTTTCGCCCATATCCCGGCGCTAGCCGTCGCGACAGTCAGGATCGTTGCGCCGGAGCCACAGGGACAACATCATGCCCCAGACCCATTCCAAGTGAGCGGCAAGCTGGCACAAGGCCTCCTGAAAATCGTCGACACCCCAGACGGGGAACGGTTTCGCCTCCAGTTATCCCGCCACGCCGAGGGCCTCTCCGCAACCGTGGCAATCCAGCGGGACGGTGGGATGATTGAGAAGCACGCATTGCTTCCCGTCGAGGGCAACCACCATTTGCTGCAGAGCTTTGAAGCCCCGGCCGAGCCGCACGAGTTCGACGCCGAGCTAGTGCTCGCCAACGGCGCGGACAGCGAACGGCTTTCGTTCAAGATGCTTGAGCCCGAGGGGCACCATCATTAGGAACCGGACGCGAGCATTCACGCATGAGTGATCTCGCAGCCTATATGGGCTTGTTTCTCGTCGCGTTCGCGGCGGCGACAATTCTGCCATTTCAGTCGGAGGCGGTCTTCGTCGGACTCCTCCTGACTGGGAACTATCCGACCGCCCTTTTGGTTGCCGTCGCCAGTGCCGGAAACGTCCTCGGGTCCGTTGCGAACTGGCTGCTCGGCATCGGTATCGAGCGCTTCAAAGACCGAGCCTGGTTCCCCGTCGGGACCGAACGGCTTGCGCAAGCGCAGCGTTGGTACCAACGATATGGAAAGTGGTCGTTGCTTGGGAGCTGGCTGCCGATCATTGGCGATCCGCTCACTGTAATTGCTGGCGTGCTGAGGGAGCCGTTCTGGATGTTCCTTTTCTTGGTCACAATCGCCAAGGTTTCCCGCTACCTAGTGCTGACGGCCGTCGCGCTGAGTTGGATGTGATCCGTGTGGCAGTTCGTCATTGATATACAGCGCGACATCTATCAGGGCTTCGGCGACCACATCAAGGCATTTGCCAGCGGGACCCGCTGGAGCGCTTTCCTCGCCTTCCTCCCGATGAGAATCGCGTTCGGAGCCATTCATGCGATGACGCCGGGCCACAGCAAGTCGGTCCTCGCGACCTATCTGGCCGGTTCGTCGGCGGGAATGCTTCGCGGCCTTTTAGTATCGCTCGCGCTGTCGTTCATGCATGTCACGATGTCCGTTATCGTCGCGCTTTTCTCCCTCCCTTTGGTCTCGATCATGCGGCGTTAGGTAGCAAAGACCACCAAACATAGGTTAGATGGCTGACCTTGAGGCAGAATCTGGCGCGGATTTTTTCGAGACTTCGGAGCAGTTCATGCAATGGCCGTTCCAAACATAAGCCACTACCATCCCGGTCGCGACTGCCATCCAGCTGGGAATCCCAGTTCGCTTATGCTAACGCCGGGAAACGCGTTGAAGGTCGAAATGAGGTCGTTCTTCCAGTTGTTAGGTAGCGATGTCACGTTTTGCATGTAGTTCATCAACGTAGCGGCAGAGTAGAACGAATGCGCATCCAAAAATTTCAGTTTGTTTTCCTTGGAGTTTTGTGGCCCGGCCACAAACTTGTGGTTCAACAGTCGACTGTGATGCGCGACGGTATTTCTGACGACCGTGAGCGTATGCAGCCATGAGCCGAAGACTTCGACATTCGTAACCCGGTACTTCGCCGAAATGCTTTTTTTATCGCCCGAGTTCTTCAACGCGTCGTATGTCAGTGACCACATCCCAAAGGTAACGCACTCTGCGACGTTCCAACTTGGTGGAAGATACGGTTCGTCGAACTTCCTGTAGTAATGTTTCACGAACTGCGCGGCTGATCGACCAACCTCTTCCTCGACCTTTCGGACCAGCTTACCGGGCGACCATTTTTCGGTCTTGTTAAAGAGGTCGTGACGGAGGAACCAGTGCGGTCCATATGTGCTACTGAGGTGGTTGGCGATGTTGGATCGCACGGATGTTTCCAGACGCGTGATCGCCGCAAATGTATGGAATCTCAAATGGCGGTCGAACTCGTAGCGCTCCGCAATCTGCTCGAAACAATAGCCCTTTGGGAATTCCTTCGTTGAATGATCAAGCAAGTGATAGTAGTAGCCCTTTAGGCGATAACCGCCCACATGCTGTAGGTAGGAAAGCGCTTGCGGCTCGTTTGAAACCACAAGACCTCGGTCTTGCAATTTCGTAAGTTGCTGAAGGGGAGTGAACGAGACTTTATTAAAAGGAATTTTAAACAACAAAAAACCCGCCATTTTGCACGCCTCTTTCGAGGACGCCCCCCGGAGAGAGCACGTGTGGACGGGTCTTGTTGATGCAAAACGTAGAGCATCCCCCAGCCTGTGTCAACCCCATCCGTAACGTGCACTAGCCACTAATGCATATTACGGGTAAAGCAATAATTACCGGTGCACTGATAGCTTGCTTGCTGCGCACTCTGCCTTGGCCAAGCTAGTCGAGATATCTTTCAGTCAAGCCGACCGCCTGCGCATCAAGGATCAAAAAAGCTTCACTGAAGCGGGAAAGGGTGAAGACGGCGAATAAACCGACGACGACCCAGTAGTTTAAAGGTAAGCGGACAAGCTCGGAGCGGCTGAACGGCATGCGAACCTGTCGCAACCCCGGCTGTCGCTCCGGCTCTCTGACAGCGAAAACAACCAAGAGAAATGACAGGGCGGCCGGGATAACAGCGATCCAGAAAACGATGGCAAACTGATAACTGGCACCTCGAAGATGAACAGGACTGATGTCGGCGATGAGCGCGTCACGGGCGCTCCCCTGATACCTTTTCCAACTCTATCGATGAACCTCGCCGAGATGAGCCAACTGATCGAGGGCGCGAGCGGAAACACCGGCTTGGTCAGCGCCGCCATACCGTAACCAACTGCAACAAGCGGGTTTCGTTTTCCAAGCCAATCGCTGAGAGCGCCGGAAAAAACCTTCGTGATGGAGGCTGTCGCTTCGGCAATGCCTTCTATGATCCCGACCGTCAGCGCCGAGGCTCCGAGCACCGTAACCATGTAGACTGGTAGCAGTTCGTGGATCATCTCGGATGAGACATCCATCAGCAAAGACACAAAGCCAAGCGCCCAAATCCCCTTCGGGACTTCGCGCCAAATTGACGACCTGGTGCTGGAAATGCGGGCCATTCTCAAAAAACCATTCAGAGCAAACCGCAGCTTATGTCATCGCAATCTGGATATTTATAGATTTGGATCGCCATACAACGCTGACAGCTTCCTGTCCGGATTATCTGACAGAGGGCTGAATGGGCTTATCCGTAGGTCAAGAACGTTGAGTACGACGGCCGTTCAATGGGTGGCTATTGCATAACAGTCGGCCAAGCGCTTGACAGTATCGGGAGATCGTTTCAAAACACCATCCATGGGGTCGCGATCACCCCACGAGGCGACAGCCGAAGTATCGCGTCCAACAACCGATCAACGGAAGGACGCGTCATGTCTTCACTATTGGAAATTTCCCCCGACAAACTTGCCCGCCTTATCGGCACACCAAAATGCCCGACCCTCATCGATGTCCGCATAGAAGAGGACTTCGATGCCGATCCGCGCATGATACCCGGCTCAATCCGGCGGGACTACCGCACACTCGATACCTGGATCGGCTCGTTGGATGGAATCTCGGCGATAGTCATCTGCCAGCGCGGCCAGAAGCTCAGCCACGGCGTTGCAGCGTGGCTGCGGCAGACCGGAATACCAGCGGACACTCTGGAAGGCGGTTTCGAGGCATGGATCGCCCAGAAGCTCCCCGTCGTTCCTGTGAGCCTCCTGCCTCCTCGGAATGCCGCCGGACAGACTGTCTGGGTCACACGTGCGCGGCCCAAAATCGACCGGATCGCCTGCCCCTGGCTCATCCGCCGCTTCGTCGATCCGAGCGCCGTCTTCCTGTTCGTGCCGCCGTCCGAGGTCGTACTGGTCGCAGACCGCTTCGGAGGCGCTCCGTTCGACATTGAGGCGGACATCAAATGGAGCCATCGCGGCGAGCTTTGCACCTTCGATGTCATGGTGGAGGAATTTGGTATCTCGTCCCCACCTCTCCTCCGTCTGGCAACCATTGTGCGCGGCGCAGACACGTCCCGTCTCGATCTAGCCCCCGAGGCACCCGGCCTGCTTGCGGCTTCGCTTGGGCTCTCGCGGATGTTTGCCGACGATCACGAGCAGATGGAAGCGGGCCTCCTTCTATACGATGCCTTCTATCGCTGGTGCAGAGATGCAACTGACGAGACGCACAATTGGCCAGCAGGAAAGAAGGGAGCCTGACATGACCAACATTATTGATCAGGCCGCCCCGACTGCGGCCTCGAAAACCTATGACCACGGAATCTCGTTCGGCGAAGCCTTCCGCGTCTGGCTGCGGATTGCCGCGCTGAGCTTCGGCGGTCCGGCAGGACAGATCGCCGTCATGCACCTTATACTCGTCGACGAAAAGCGTTGGATCGGTGAGCATCGTTTTCTACATGCCCTCAACTATTGCATGTTACTGCCCGGACCTGAGGCACAGCAGCTCGCCATCTATATCGGCTGGCTTTTGCATCGCACGGCGGGCGGTCTGGTTGCGGGCATCCTGTTCGTTCTGCCTGGGTTTCTCGCCATCCTCGGGCTCAGCTACATCTATGCGGACTTCGGCAATGTCACCGTGGTCGAAGGGCTGTTCTTTGGACTGAAGGCTGCGGTGCTCGCCGTCGTCGTTCAGGCGGTGTTCCGGATTGGCAGCCGAGCGCTCAAGAACAGGTTGATGATCGGCATCGCGACGGCCGCCTTCGTCGCGATCTTCGTGTTCCGCATGCCTTTCCCGCTGATCATCCTGACGGCAGGCATCGTCGGCTACATCGGCGGCCGGTCCGGTTCGCCGCTGTTCCGTGTCGGCGGCGGCCACAAAGCGGGATCAGGACCAACACTAAAGGACGAGGACTCGGCTCTCGGCGAAGAGACACCAGCCCACGCTCGCCCAAACCTTGCTTGGTCACTCAAAGTGTCGGCCGTCTTTCTCATATTATGGCTTGTTCCGGTTGCGCTGCTTTACGTCTACCTCGGACCGGAGGACGTCTTCACCCAGATCGGCGTCTTCTTCAGCAAAATGGCCGTGGTGACCTTCGGCGGAGCCTATGCGGTACTTGCCTATGTCGCGCAGGAAGCTGTCCAGCATTTCGGGTGGCTTAAACCCGGCGAAATGCTTGATGGTCTCGGAATGGCCGAAACGACACCAGGCCCGCTGATTATGGTTGTGCAGTTCGTCGGCTTTATGGGCGCTTACCGCGATCCGGGTTCAATCAGTCCGATGATGGCAGCGACGCTTGCGGCGATCCTGACAACATGGGTGACGTTCATCCCGTGTTTCCTGTGGATTTTCCTCGGAGCGCCATTCATCGAAAAGCTGCGCGGTAACGTCGCTCTGACGGGCGCGATGTCGGCGATCACTGCGGCTGTCGTTGGCGTCATCCTTAACCTTGCCGTTTGGTTTGCCCTACACACGCTGTTTGCGCAGGTCACCACCCGACAAATCGGGCCAATCTCGATTGACGTTCCGGTGATGACTTCGATTGTCCTTCCGTCGCTGGTGCTATCGCTAGCAGCGGCGGCCGCCATTTTCCGCTTTAAAGCGTCGGTGATCGGCACTCTGCTGGTCTGCGCCCTGGCGGGAATGGCTTGGACGCTTACAACTGTGGCGGCATGACATCGACCGAATTAGCCGATCCCTGACTAAGCCTGCAAGGACGAGCCATAGACTTCGCAGTTGAAACGGCGATCAGCTGCGAGCGGGCTGGAACAGTTCAACGAGATTCCCGGAAGGGTCGACCAAAAGGATTTGTGATCCACCAGGGGCCGTGACGATGTCGTTAGGGAACTGAACTCCGGCAATACGCAGGCTAGCGACGTCGGCAGGCAAATCATCGACGATGAGGTGAATGCGGTTCCAGCCACCTGGGAGCGGTTGTTCGCCATCGGGCATTGGGCGTCCCGCCGAACTCGTCGGCCCGCTGAGCAAAAGCCGCAACGATCCGCGCTTGATGTCTGCAAAAGCGGGTGCGTGGCTGGAAATAAGCGAGAAGCGTAGGTGTTTGGTGTACCATTCGACGGCAGCTTCGACGTCGTCGACCATGTAGCGCAAATTGACGATAGTCTGTGACATTCCCGCCTCCTGGATTGAGTATCCCACGTTAAATGCTCCGCCGTTTTCCATAGGGACCGCTATGGCTATCAGCCGGATAGCGGGTGGATCGGAAAAGATGGAAGTGCGCCCGAATTCTACAGAGTAAACTCCAGTGATTGAAGTGGATGTCCGCGATCCACCAAGCCCGTCATTCCCACCAAAATTCGCTTGGCACTTTTGTTGACCTTGCCACCGTTGGAAGGCTTACAAAGGTTTCATAGTGCTTCATCGGCGGAATGTTCCCTTGTGCAGCGCCACATAAACGACGCGAATCATCGGCTAGATGAAGCTCGCAATTGACAACTTCCGGACTGATGGTAGTCCTCGGGCATGGGTATGTATCGAATCACATTGGCAAAAATGCTGGTTCTGCTTCGGTTGGTGATCATCGCATCACTGACTGGATACTCATTGCCCACTGCTTCGGCAGCAATGCATGGGCCGATGTCGACATCCACAACCGTCCAATCTGACGACCACCACGAGATGGCAAACGGCGATCACGTCCATGGAGACGAAAGCGCATCTCCGGATGATATGCAAAAAATTGCGAAGACGGAGTGCTGTAAAGACTTCTGCGTGAGTTTTGCGATTGTCGCGACCGGCGATGTGGACGGCGGCCCCGTCGTGATGGATTCCATCCGCAATTTCATCGACGACAATCGTGTCGTCGGCGAACTCGTTCCGCTGCATCGTCCCCCTAATATCTGAATAGGACACGCCCGTCCTTACGGGTCTGAACGTGCGTAGATGGGTGTTATTGCTCGCTGCGCCGCTGCCATCTCCTATTCGGATTACACCATGAAACCTATATTTCTGGTGGTTGCCTTGCCGCTTTTCACAAGCGGCTGCGCTGCCACGTTGCCCCCTGAAGTCATTGCTTCGGGCGACCTTGCCGACCTCCCGGTCGACGTTCGTCCCGTCCATTATCATAGCCCCGTTACGGGCTACACGCACCGCGTCCCGGTCGATCCGAAACCGTGGCGAAACCAGAACGACGCGCAGGCCCCAGACGGAGGCGCGTCATGAACGTTACGAAACTCAAGCTTGCGGCGACTGTCGCGCTCCCGCTTATTCTCGGTGGATGCGTCTCGGCAGCGGAGTATTCCCAGAAGAACTCCGGTTTCTCGTCCGTATACAACAAAACCGCAGAAGCGACTGGAAAAGACACGGTCTGGATTCAGAACCGCCACGATGCCCAGGCCGTCTCGGGTCGGGTAAAGTCGTTGCTGGCGAAGAAAAACGTCGACGTCGAGACAGCGGTGCAAGTCGCCCTCCTCAACAACAAGGGCCTCCAGGCAGCCTATACCGATCTCGGTGACTCTGCTGCGGATGCATGGCAGTCGACCATGCTCGTGAACCCGACAGTCGAAGTGGGATTGATCGGAATTGGCACGCCGGGGCTTGAAGCATTCAAGACCGTCGAAGGCGTGATCGCCACCAACCTCCTGGCCCTCGCCACGCACAAACGGAACGTGGGTATTGCCGATACCGAGTTCCGCAAGGCCCAGCTCAATGCGGCCCTCCAGACTTTGCAGCTCGCCGCCGATACCCGGCGGGCGTGGATCAACGCCGTTGCCTCCTGGGAAACGGTCGCCCAGCTCAACCAGGCGCAGGCGGCGGCAGACGCGGCTTCGGACCTTGCGCAAAAACTAGGCGAAACAGGTGCACTGACCAAGGGCGGCCAGGCGCGCGAGCACGTGTTCTATGCCGAATTGGCGGGTCAGACGGCAAAGGCCAGACTTGAGGTCCGCCTCGCGAAAGAGGAGCTGACTCGATTGATGGGGTTGTGGGGTGTGGAAGCTGACTACCAGATTCCCAATCGCCTGGCACAGCTCCCGAAGGGTCTGATCAAGCGAGACCTGATCGAGGCGGAAGCACTCCAACGTCGCGTGGACCTGCAGATGGCCAAGCTCGATCTCGACGCCACGGCCAAGTCTTACAAACTTACGGAAGCAACGCGATACGTGACCGATCTCGAAATCCTGACGGGGTTCGAGACTGAACGTGAATTGGAGGACGGCGAGAAGAACGTCGACACGACCGGTAACGTCGCGCTGGAGTTCGTCATTCCGATCTTCGACAGCGGCAAGGCCCGAATGCGGAAAGGCGAGCTGTCCTACATGCGTGCCGCGAACCTGCTGGCGGAAAAAGCGGTGAACGTTCGTTCCGAGGCACGGTCCGCCTACCAGGCCTACCGCTCGAACTACGATATCGCCCGACACTACCGCGACAGCGTCGTGCCGTTGCGGACCAAGATCGAGGAAGAGTCCCTCCTCACTTACAACGGCATGATCACCAACACGTTCGAACTGCTCGCCGACAGCCGGGAAAAGGTCAACTCGATCCTCCTGGCCGTCAACGCAAAACGCGATTTCTGGTTGGCCGAAGCCAATCTCGCGCCTGCCATTTATGGCGGCGGCGCGGGCGCTGCCGGGGGCGAAACGGAAGTCGCAGCGGCTGCCGAACGCGGCGGCGGTCACTAGGAAAGGACACAGACATGTTCAACAGAAGACAGATGCTCGGCGCAGGCGCAGCCCTCGTTTCGACTGCCGCCTGGGCGAAGACCTCCAACATGGGGCTGCCAGAGGCTGCAGTGATGGAAACCGCCGAAACGCAGACGCCCGTCCGGCCCTCATCGGGACCAGATTACACCCCCGTCGTAACCCTGAACGGCTGGACGTTACCGCATCGCATGAACAACGGCGTCAAGGAATTCCACCTCGTCGCCGAACCCGTCGAGCGCGAGATGGCCGAGGGAATGACCGCCCATCTCTGGGGCTACAACGGCCAGTCGCCAGGCCCGACCATCGAGGCGGTCGAAGGCGACCGCGTTCGCATCTTTGTGACGAACAAGCTGCCGGAACATACCACCATCCACTGGCACGGCATGATCCTTCCGTCCGGAATGGATGGGGTCGGCGGGCTGTCGCAACCGCACATTCCGGTCGGCAAGACCTTCGTCTACGAGTTCGACCTCGTGAAATCGGGCACCTTCATGTACCACCCGCATTCGGACGAAATGGTCCAAATGGCCATGGGAATGATGGGTATGTTCATCATCCATCCCAAGGACGAGAAGTTCATGCCGGTGGACCGGGACTTCGTATTCCTGCTCAGCGCCTATGACATTGACCCCGGCACCTACGTTCCGCGCATCATGGAGATGACGGACTTCAACCTGTGGGCCTGGAACAGCCGCATCTTCCCAGACATCAGCCCGCTTGTGGTCTCCAAGGATGACAGGGTCAGGGTCCGGGTGGGCAATCTCACCATGACCAACCATCCGATCCACATGCACGGCTACGACTTCGAGGTCACGTGCACGGACGGGGGCTGGGTGCCGCCGGAAGCCCGCTGGCCCGAGGTGAGCATCGACATCCCGGTCGGCGCGATGCGGGCCTACGAGTTCGATGCCAAATACGTCGGCGACTGGGCGATCCATTGCCACAAGTCGCACCATACGATGAACGCCATGGGACATGACATCCCGACCTTCATCGGCGTCGACAAGAAGGCAGTCGCGGAAAAGATCAGGAAACTCCGCCCCGAATACATGCCGATGGGGACTGCTGGCATGGCCGACATGGGCGAGATGGAAATGGAAATTCCGGAGAACACCGTTGCGATGATGACCGGATGGGGTCCACACGGTCCCATAGAGATGGGGGGCATGTTCTCCGTCGTCAAGGTCCGCGAGGGCATCGCGGCCGACGATTACACCGATCCCGGCTGGTACGAAAACCCACCCGGTACGCAGGCCTGGGAGTGGACGGGTGAGCTTCCCGACACGCCCAAGGCCAAGGATGCCAAAACCCAGATCACGCCAAAGCCGATGAAGCACGGCTGATCTCATCTCCCAACCAACCAAAGGACTGAATCATGAAGACTGCAATTATCGCATTGTTCCTCGCGGCGCTCGCGTCTCCGGCCCTCGCCTCCGGCTCACATGCTGGTGGTCACGGCGAAGCCATGGCTGTCGGTGAGCCCGGCAAGAAGGCACAGGCCACCCAGACCATCCGCGTGTCCATGAAGGAGACGGACGACGGCAAGATGATCTTCACCCCAAACACCTTCAAGGTCCGCAAAGGTCAAACCATCGTCTTCTCCATCAAGAACGCTGGCGAGCTGGACCACGAGTTCGTCCTCGACCAGGAAGACAAGATCATCGAGCACAAGGCCGTGATGGAGAAGTTCCCGGAGATGGAACACGACGACCCGAACGCGATCCGTTTGGCCGCTGGAAAATCCGGCGAGATTATCTGGAAGTTCACCAACGACGGCACCTTCAAGATCGCCTGCCTGGTTCCCGGCCACTACGACGCCGGAATGCACGGCGACGTGACCGTGGCCAAGAAGTAACCCGATACAAGGAGATATGGACATGAAAACATTCATCAAGGTCGCCTCTGCGACGGTTCTCGCCTTCACGCTGGCTTCCGGGGTTTTTGCTGCCGAATTCACCAAGGGCACGGTCAAGAAGGTCGACGCCAGGGCGAAGAAGGTCACTCTCATCCACGAGGAACTGAAGGACCTTCAAATGCCCGCGATGACCATGGTGTTCCGCGTCAAGGACGATGCAATGCTTGAGAAGCTCAAGGAAGGCGCGAGCATCGAATTCGTCGCCGAGCGCGTCGAGGGCAAGCTGACCGTCACGGAAATCAAGTAACGCGATCGGGCCGAGCGTTCCAAACGCTCGGTCCGTCCAAGATCATCCTTCGGATCGACAGTTGTCGATCGTGCCGACGTGGATCAATGAATCAAAAATCATCGCCCTTCAGCAACAGTGCGTCGACGCGGGAAATACGG
The DNA here is from genome assembly GCF_033447125.1 of Rhizobium sp. PL01. Lineage (NCBI taxonomy): Bacteria > Pseudomonadati > Pseudomonadota > Alphaproteobacteria > Hyphomicrobiales > Rhizobiaceae > Rhizobium > Rhizobium sp. PL01. Next base: position 39,340 of record NZ_JAWQUM010000008.1, read on the forward strand.
TCGGCCTCGCTGCGGTTCGTCGTCCTTGCAATCCTGTTCGCCAACTTGGTGTTCGGCGACGACCTCGCCAGTTTTACGACCCATGTCATCGTGAGTCTGGTTTATCTGGTCGTGGGCGTCGCATCCGTCGCATCGGCCGTCTATTTCCCGAAACAGAGGCACCTCGGCACCACATTCGTGACGCTCGACGCGGCACTCGTGGTCGTCGTTCTCTATGAACACATTCTGGCTAGCCCGATCACGGAAGACCACAACCTTACGACATCGAGCCTGGTCGTGTCCTTCATCCTTCTGAACCACGTCGCCCTGAAGCTCGACCGGAGGCTGATCGTCTTGTTTTCGACGATAGTGGTGTCGGCATGGGTACTGATGCTTGCCGTGATGGCGTTTCGTCACCACTCCAGCACCCCAGGGACAATGCTCTCTAACTTCTTCAACCAGGACCTCGGTCTGACGATGAGTTTCGCTTTCACCGCGCTGGCCGTATATCTGTTGGCTCGCGATCACGACCGCACCATCAGGCAGGCTTTGAGGATCGAGGAGAAGCGAATGAACCTGTCGCGCTTCTTCTCGCCAAGGGTCGTCGCCGATCTTCAAACTGCCAGTGCCACGCTAGACCTCGAGCGACGGGACGCGGCGATCATGTTTGTAGACATCCGCGATTTCACATCATATGCGGAAACTGCTTCGGCACGAGAGCTTGCCCGCGTCCTCGGCGGGTATCGGCACATCGTCGCCGGCACTGTATTCGCCTATGGCGGGACCGTGGACAAATTCATCGGCGATGGCGTGATGGCGGTGTTCGGGCAACCCAGGCCGAAGGTGGACGATGCGCAGCGGGCACTGGCGTGTGCCTTGGCTTTGACCGCGGCACTCGACGACTGGCGCAACGACAGCATCGGCAAGGGTGGCCCCCGTTTGGATGTGGGGATCGGCTTGCACTATGGCACGGTTCTCGGCGGCGTCCTTGAAAGCGGCTTCCATGACGAGTTCACCGTGATCGGAGACGCCGTCAACGTCGCCCAACGCCTCGAGTCGCTGGCGAGTCTTTTGAAGTCGCCACTCGTGGTTTCGGAGCGCGTGATCGAAGAAGTGCCGAATATGTTCGGGGCCAATGAATGGGTGTACACAAACGGCGTCAATATCCCAGGCAGGAAAGCGTCGCTCAACATCGCCTATATTCGTCGTGCTGCCGATCTCGTGCCGCCGGCCGGCTATGAAACCGGGGACATGCAGACCGATTTCCAAAGGTCTTCTTTCCAGTCGCTTCCTGCAACACCACTCGTTGGAACGTAAACCGCCCCACCAACGAAGACCTTGCCGGCACCGTCGCATTTCACACGGACGTCGTGGCTTCCCCGGTCGATGTACCTGACCGATCCCGCGCTATCGAATTCGGTCAGGCCGACGGTCACATCGAAGTCGTAGTCCCGAACAAGCGATGTCTGCAGCGATGTCACGGTTAGATTGACGGTAACGTCGTCCTGGAAATGCGAGACGTGAAATGGCGACCGTTCTGCAGCCTGTGCCCCAAAAACGGATAAGATAATTGCGGCAGGAAATAGGAAGATCGCACGGTTCCACATTGACCCCTCCCAAGGCAAGCGACGAAAAGAGTATACACCAATCAAAAGAGGCGGCGTTATTTATAACAGATATGCGAGCGGCGGTCGAAGATTTGCTATGGGCCGCAATTCGTCCGTCAGTTTGGATGTGACGAACGTCCACAGCTAGCTCGTGGTTGATTTCAACAATCGCGTGCCTCGGTACTCACCGCCAAAATCACTACAGGTCAGGTCGGTATTGTGATTGCCAACGATTAATCTTGCCATGCAGTCATCGGAATCTGCAGCTCCGCGACCGAAAACAAAGCGAACCAGGCTCGACGAGCCCCTGTTTTTATTCATGAATCCGGCGTGTCATACCACCAGAACCGAGGCAAAGCCGCCGCCCGGAGTTCTGAAATTGGTAGTCTGACCTTGATAAAGGCGTGTGGCCGCGAGCAGCATCTTGCCATCGTAAGTATAGAGCCGCACGTCCATTTTCCGCAACCAGGTTGACGGGTCTCAAGGTTCAAGGCGAATACGGAACTGCTCCAGCGCTTTAAACCGCGACGGCGACATCATGATCAGTCGGGTCTTATCTACAGGCATACCCCTGAGCACGATGGCTGTGTTACAGCCGTGTTTTGCTTCTTCGCTTTCTACGAGAGTGTCTGGATCGGTACCAGGATCAAATATTTTCTGCAAATCCCGGTTCTGGCCTTGCTCTTGTTCCTGCCGCGCGTGCCGGTTCCGGGGTGATGAAGACGTTGATCCTGCCGATTTCCGCGGTGGGCTTTCACATTTATCTCATGCACCGTTTTGTGCCGGAACTGCTTCTCCTGCCAGTGTCCGGAAAAATCTCCGCGCCCGCCTTTTCGGGGCGCGCCATAGTTGGCGGTGTGGCCTTGGGATTGGCCGCATGGTGGGCGCAGAAAAAGCCTCTGTCGCTCCTCGCCAAACACGGCGATATTCGGATTGGAATGACGAAGGTATCGACAGCGTTCCGCCGCCCCTGGTCCACTGACCCGCACACCGCAGCCATCGATAAATGAGCAGGACAAATCTCGCAATGCCAGTAGGGGGAACCGAGCAGCGACGTTACGGCAGTGTGCGGCACGGTCGAGATTGGTGATCGGTGGAACGAACCCCAGCGTAGAGAGCGGTTTTGCTATTACTCGCGAGAAAACGCACCAAACTGTCGACTCGGTAATAGGGGTCGGAACGAGGGCTGCTCGACTGCGTTCGATCCGCGCATCAGGCATCACCCCAATTACTGCCATCTAGTTAATAGTGGCGGCCTCACCCGAGTGGCATGACCGATTTTCAATCGAGAAGCAAGGATGGACGAATCTTATGCAAGGAGTACCCCAATGGCTACCTGAGGACACCCGCGTGTCGCAATTATAGTTGATGGTCATCGATATGGTTGCGGTTACCCTCCGGCTACACCGCGTCGGCGGGGACGAGCTGCGGCATGTCCTGGACACCGGACAACCGGCGAACCGCGCCTGCCTCGACCAGCCCGCCCAGCGCTTTCTGCATGAGGTCGACGGCGTTGGCGAAGGCATCAATTGGCATGATGATCCTCTGGCGGAAAACCGGTTTCGGATTGTTTTGCCCGTCCTTTTCGGTAGCGGAAAGGCTCATCAGATCGATCCTGACAATCGAGTTTGTAACGGTAATTTCTCCGATGCCATCGGCGTAGAGTTCAGTATTCATCATATACTCCATCTTTCGCGCCACCGGTTTCCCGTGAGCTCCGCCCTACGCCGCCAGCTGCGGTCTGAACGCCACATCCACATAGTAGTTCGCGCTGTTGTATGTGCTGTTCGGAAACAGCCCGCTCGATCCGTAACCGTAGACGCCGTTGCCGCCGCTAAGCGCCGACGAAAGCGCGCGCAGGTTGCCGTTCGTGATGTCGGAGGTAAAGAAATTGCCCGTTGCCGAATAATTTCCGTTGGTGCTGTACGAAACGACATAGGTGGTGTTCGCCTGGATCGCGACGTCCTGGGCCAGATTGACCGATTGCCAGCCACTGGCGCTCTCGCCGCCGAAGCTCGCGCTTGCCAGCAGCGTGCCGGTCGACGACCAGAGATATCCGGTATGCGAACCGGTGTTGTTGGAGCCCTTGTAAAATTTGATTCCGCTGATCCAGCCTGCCGTGTCCGCCTGGAACTTCATGCCGAGGTTGACCGGATTATTGTCGTTCACCGAAATGATCGCCGGTGTGCTGCTCGCCGTAAAGACGCTCTGGGTCGTTGGTTGCGGAGAAACGGTCAGAGAAACCTGGGCCGAAGCCGCGCCGCCGCGCCCGTCGGAGATCGAATAGGTAAAGCTCGCGGCGCCGGTATAGCCTGCTGTCGGCGTAAACGTGACCATGTTGGTCTGGCTGTTGAACGAAGCGGTACCGTTTACCCCGCCGCTGGCCCCGGTGATTGTCAGCGTGTCGCTATCCGCATCGGTATCATTGGCGAGCAGTGCCGAGGCCTGGATGACGAGCGGTGTGTCAGCGGTTGTGGAGTAATTAGAATCGGTGACGGCAACCGGCACGGAGTTCTGGGTCGACTGCTGGTAGAGCACATCGACCCAGTAGTTCGACGCAGTGTAGCTGGACGTGGGAAACAGGCTGTTCGTCCCGTAGGTATAGACACCGTTGCCGCCGCTTGTGCTGCTGGACGGAGCAGTAAGTTCGCCATTGGTGCGGCTGGTGGCGAAATAATTGGAGGTTACCACATAGTTGCCATTGGTATGATAGCTGGCCACGTACGTCGTGCCGGCTGCGATGGTGAGCGGCTGGGCGAAGTTCACTGTTTGCCAGCCGCTGGCGCTTTCGCCGATGAAAGTCGCGGTGGCCAGCCGCACGCCGGTAGTGCTCCAGATGGACCCCGTGTGGGGGCCGTTGTCCTGTGCTCCCTTGTAGAAGCGCATGCCGGTGATGGTTCCACCGACTGAGGCTACGAACTTCATGCCGAGTTCGACGGAGTTCGGGTCGTTCACGGATGTGATCGCCGGGGTATCCGAAAGGCTGAACAGGCTCGTTGCCGTCGAGGGCGGAGAAACCGTCAGATTGACGGTGGCCGAAGCCGTGCCGCCGCGACTGTCGGAGATCGAATAAATAAAGCTCGCGGCCCCGGTATAGCCGGCTGTCGGATTGAAGGTGATTGTGTTGTTCTGCGCGTTGAAACTTACCGAACCGTTGACCCCGCCGCTTACCCCGGTGATCGTCAGAGCGTCGCCGTCGGGATCCGTGTCGTTGGCGAGGAGGGCGGATGCAGCGATCGTCACGGCCGTACTTTGGGTAGTGGTGTAGCCGTTGTCGTTGCTTGCAATCGGCACGGTGTTGGCGGTCGAGGCTTTGTAGACGACGTCGACCCAATAGTTGGTGGCCTGGAAACTGGTCGTTGGAAACGCGGTGCCCGGCGAATAGGCATAGAGGCCGTTTCCGCCACTTGTCGCGGATGAGGGAGCCGTCAGCGACCCATTGACCTTCGCGCTGTTGAAATAGTTCGCGGTGGCTGTATAGACTCCGGTCGTATGGTAGGAGGCGACATAGGTCGTTCCCGCCGTGATCGCAACCGGATTGGAGAAGGTAGCGGTCTGCCAGCCGCTGGTGGATTCGTTGGTGAAGGTGACGGTGGCCAACAGCGTACCCGCCGACGACCACAGCGAACCGGTGTGCAGCCCGGTGGCATTTGCCGGCTTGTAGAAGCGTACGCCCGTGATCGTGCCGACCACGGATGCGGTGAACTTCATCCCAAGCTCCAGTGGCTGGTCGTTGACCGCCGGCCCCGCCGGCCCTTCTGTCCACTGGAACAGCGACACACCGGCAGGGTCTTGTTCGACCGTCAGGGATACATTGGCGGTCGCCGTGCCGCCGCGCCCATCCGAAGCCGTATAGGTGAAGCTTGCCGGCCCGCTATAGTTGGCATTCGGCGTGTAGATGACATTGCCGGTCTGGGCGTCGAGCGTCACGGTTCCGCTGGTAGCATTGCTGACCGCACTGACGGTCAGCGGGTCGCTGTTCGGATCCGTGTCGTTGGCCACCAGCGCGGCGAAGGAGATCGGGAGCATCCCGTTCTTTCCGACCAAAAACCCCGAATCGGCCGTTGGCGTCGGCGCTTGGTTGGGGTCCGGCGTGAAAACGACATCGACCCAGTAGTTTGAGGTGAAATTGTTGCTCGGGAACATGCCGTTGCTGTCGCTGGAATACGCGTAGACGCCGCCCTGAGCCGTGAGCAGGCCGTTCGTATAGCTCGACGCGAAATAATTGTTGCTCGATGACCAATATCCTCCGGTGTGATAGGATGCGACATAGCTCGTTCCGGGAGTGAGACGCACCGGATTGGCGAACGTTACTGTCTGCCAGCCCGTTATGGGTTCGACGGAGGACGTGCCGGTGGCTAACCGCGTACCTGCGGACGTCCACAGATTTACGACATGCTGGCCGACATTGTAGAAACCCTTGTAGAACCGAATGGCGTTGACAACGCCATCCGTCGCCGCCTGGAAGCGGACGCCCACCTCGATGCCGTCCCGGTCGAGATTGGTTTCGATTTGCGGTTTGCTGGCAAGCGTCCAGAGGCTTGATGTCGAAGGCAGATTGACGGTGACCTGGGTGCTCGCCGACGGAGTGCCGAGGTTGAGGCTGTCGTCCACGGCGCGCGACATGATGTTGTAGGTCCCGGACGCCTGCACGACCCAGCTGTAGCTCCAGGCCTCGCGGCCTGTCGCTTTCCACCAGCTCTGGCCGCCGTCAAGGGACACCTCGACGCCCGCGACGATGCCGCCGCCGAGATCCTGTGCGCTGCCCGTGACCGTGACCTTCTGTCCCTCGACGAAGCTCGCGCCCAGGGTTGGAGAGGTGATGGTCGAGGTCGGCTTGATCGTATCGGTCGATTGTGTCGCCAGGATCAGGCTCGCGTCGAGCGTCCCGGGCTGAATGCCCATGTCGGCGAACATGTTGACCATAGCCTGCTGGACATTCGGATCGGTTGGTGTGGCCGCCCCTTCATGGTTCGAATCAAGGCCCCAGGACCAGAAGACGGTCCCCGCGCCGAAGACGAGCGCGCCGCTCTCGGCCCGGTACATGGTCAGGCTGTGGTTTACAGTCGCAGAACCGACCGAAGTGCCGTAGTCGCGTAGATAGGTGTCGACCGAAACCGTCGACAGCGACATGTTGATCAGCCCGGCGGGCCGGTAGCCGTTTTCGACGTCGGAATCCCACTCATAGCCAAGCAGGTTCTGGGCCAGGGAGTAGGTCTGGCCCGGCTGCAGATTGGCAACATTGGTGTTACGCCAGAACCGGAGGTTGGAATAGTCGTAGGGGATGGTGATCGTGTCCAGCCGGTAGCCGTCCACCGTGAACATGGTACCTGTCAGCGCGTTTTCCGGCTTCTGGCCGGGATCGGCAAAGCGTGGATCTCGCCACGTTCCGGTCGCCGTGGAGCTCGGATCGGGGGTCCCACCCCAGGTTTCCTTGTAGGTGACCATCGTCCGATACGGCGTACCATTGCCGTCAATGCTGGTTTCCCAGCGAACCTTCCAGTAGACTTCGTTACCGCTCCAGAACGCAAGGTTGACGCCGGCGTCGCGCGCCGCCTCGACGTTGGTTCGCTGTTCAGCCGACCAGTACTCGTCATGACCGACCGAAAGATAAGCCTGGTGATTGAGCAACAGGCCGCCGCTTCGCGTCGCATCGACACCGGAGATATAGGAGACGTCGTAGCCGTTCTGCTCGAGCCAGCGGATCGCCGAATGTTCGACGCCGAATATGAAATCATGCGTGCCGCCGATCGGGCTGGTGTTGGTGATGATTGGGCGATTGTAGCTGACCGCTGTGGCTCGACCGATCGCGGTCAGGCCGCAACTGCAGTTGGGCGGCATGTAGCCGATCATATCGGCCGGATTGACCGGTACCTCGCCATAATACAAGCTGGCGCCACCCCAGGCATTGTAAGCCTGCCAGGTGGTGTCGGAGGTCTGGAAGACGATATCGCTGGCCGCATTGTCGTCGCGAACGATGAAGGGGATGTGACTCTGGCCTGCCGTGCCGTCCTCGCGCACGAGCTTGGCGATGTAGACCCCGGAAACCATATCTTGCGGAATGGCCCAACTCGCCGACACCGCCCAGTTGCCCGCGTCGATGAGGCCGCGCGACATGTCGACAATCGGATGCGGCTGTACCTGCGCGGTGCCGAGCGTTTGTTGGATCGTGGCCACCTTACGGGCGCCGGCGCCGCCATAATAACCCAGTCGATAGATCTCGATCCGGTAGTTGGTCGAGTTGGTCGCAATTTTGAAGTCGACCGTCTGACCGATATTGGTACTGATCTGGGTGGCAAAGCCCTGAATGCTGGTATATTCCCCGTCGCCATTGATGCCCCATTCGCTGATGGGGTTGCCCTGCTTCAGGTTTTCCAGGACGATCTTGTTCTGGGCGGTCGGGTTGAGCTGGCTTGCGGTGCGCGTTCCGTCGGAGAACTGGAAATTTTCGGCACCGGTGACCGTATCAGCACCATCCGGTGAGCCGCTGCGGTTGTCGGCAATCGTGTAGGTGGCCCCTGAAAGGCCGATCGTATAGTTCGCGAATGCCCCGGTGAAGACCACGGTGTCGCCTGTTCCACCACCGCCATCAATCGTGTCATCGCCGCCACCGCCGTTAAGCGTGTCGTTTGCCGCCCCTCCAGTGAGCACGTTGGCGCCACCGCTGCCCGTCAGGCTGACCGCCGCGATCGATCCGTTCGCGTTGACGTTCTCAAAGCCGGTCGTATTGGCCGTATCGCCCGAACTCTGGTCGGCAGACGACAGGTTGATCGTCGCGGCACCGTTGACCAGCAGTGTGTCGATATCAGCCCCACCGGCGATGGATGCGTCTGAGCCGTCATAGGTGACCAGATCGTTGCCAGCACCGCCGGCGAGCGTGTCGATGCCAGCTCCACCAACGATCGTATCGGCACCGCTGCCGCCCGTGAGCACGTTGGCATTGCCGTCACCTGTAATGCTGACGATCGCATTCGATCCGCTCGCATTCACGTTCTCGAAGCCAGTCGTATTGGCCGTATCGCCGGAACTCTGGTCGGCAGACAATAGGTTGATCGCCGCTGCACCGGTGACCAGCAGCGTGTCGGTGTTGGTCCCGCCGGCAATCGATACGTCCGAGCCGTCGTAGGTGATCGTGTCGTTGCCTGCCCCACCGTTGAGCGTATCAGCGCCAGCACCGCCGACGATCGTATCGGCGCCGCCACCGCCCGTGAGCACATTGGCATTGCCGTCGCCAGTGAGGCTGACGGCAGCGCTCGCTCCGCTCGCATTCACATTTTCAAAGCCGGTGGTGTTTGCGGTGTCTCCGGAACTCTGGTCCGCAGAGGCGAGATTGATGGTCACCGCTCCGGTGACCATCAGGGTGTCGGTGTTTGCCCCGCCGGCAATCGATACGTCCGAGCCGTCATAGGTGATCGTGTCATCGCCTGCCCCACCGTTGAGCGTGTCAGCGCCGGCACCGCCGACGATCGTATCGGCGCCGCCGCCGCCGGTGAGTATGTTGGCATTGCCGTCGCCTGTCAGGCTGACGACCGCGATCGCTCCGCTCGCATTCACATTTTCGAAGCCGGTGGTGCCTGCGGTGTCTCCGGAACTCTGGTCCGCAGACGCGAGATTGATGGTTGCCGCTCCGGTGACCACCAGCGTGTCGGTGTTTGTCCCGCCGGCAATCGATACGTCCGAACCGTCATAGGTGATCGTGTCATTGCCTGCGCCGCCGCTTATCGTATCAGCACCGCCGCCGCCGACAATCGTATCGGCCCCGGCCCCGCCGGTAAGACTGTCGGCCTGACCGCTCCCGGTGATGGCGAACGCTTCGCTCTGGCCGCCCAGCGTGATCGTGACGCCGGCTGCTGCGCCTGAAGCCGAGATCGCTTCGACGCCCTGAATGGATCCATCCGTCGCTCCCAGCGAATTGAGGTCGGTCGATGTGGAGGTCAGGTTGATCGTATCGCCGGTTCCAGCGCCGAGATTGATCGTGCCGGAGCCGATGAGGATCGCGTCGAGCTGGGTGCCGCTGAGCGTTACCGTGTCGGTGCCGGACGTACCGGTGAGGTTGCCGGTTTCGACATTGCTGACCGTCGGCAGGGTAAGAGCCGAGATATTTCCGCTCGCCAGAACGTTCAGCACATCGGTCGTCAGCAAGCCGCTGCCGAGATCGACCGTGGCAAATCCGGCCCATTGCGACGCGGTCATCCTTACGGTATCGCTGCTCGTATTTCCTGTCAGCGTTTCGATGCCGGAAACTGTGCCAACCGAAAGGTCGGTCGTTCCGCCGGCCGTCAGCACGATCTGGTCGCGCGTGCCGCTAGCGCTGTTGCCCCCACCCTGAATTGACTCGCCCGCAGCGAACTGGCCGGCACCCAAGTTGATCGTGTCGTCGCCGCTACCGGCGACGATTGCATCTGCACCATTGCCGCCATTGAACGTGTCGCCGCTGGTGTCCTGAAGTTGTGCGGCCGTGCCGCCCGAGAATCCGGTGAGCGTCCCCGTCGTGGCGTTCGCCGTGTCGTTGCCGCTGGTGCCCGTGAACGTCGCCATGATCCCGGCATAGGTCATCATGCCTTCCGGCGAAAGCGGCGGACGACCGGCGCCGTCACCGCGATCCAGCGACCACGTTCCACCGCGGAGTTCCGCGCCGACAATACCGCTCGCCGCAGCGACGCGAACGCCTGTCCTTGCTGCTAGCACATCGATGAAGGCATCTCCCCGTTCACCGGCGCCGGTCTCGCAGGCCCAAATCAGCAGGGCCTTATCCATTCCAAGTGCTGTGTCAAAGCAAGGAAGTTCGGTCGTTTCATCCTTGATCGTCTCGCACGAGACCGGCCCCGCCGCGAAGCTTACTTCACCGGGCCGGCCATGCGCGATCACATGGATCGCGTCAAGGTTCGCGCGCGCCTCCAGGATCCGCGCCATCTGGGTCATCGCCGGCTCGTTCTTCGAAAGCACCACTGGCTCGACGTCGGGTCTCAGACAGGCAAGCAGCGTCTCGAAGTCCGTCACTGAGGGGTCGATGAAGGCAATCTCACGAGAGGGGGTCATGGTGTTTCCCGGACAATTTGGATTAACGTTGGGGCATCTGGCCAACTGTTGCGACCGCGCGGATTTTGTCACGCCACCCGGTTGCAGCCGCCCAAATAAGCCCGCCAGATCACGCCTCTGCAACAAAACCATCCTGCCAGCTTTTGATTGTCCGCAAACCTTAGCAATCGGTCTCACTACAACTGCTAAAGGTGGTAGGCGGTGCATGCCCCATCCTCCTATGTGATAATGGATTGGATGGCGTAATCGGCTCCTTTGCGAGGCGCTGGAGGAAATAGCATCTCCTGCGAAGTCTAATCACGCCAGGTTACTGGAACACTTGGCCGAATTTCAGGAGAACGCCAATTTTGTGATGGAGCATGGGCGATGCGACCGCGCGACGATGTAGGTCCGGACAGATTGGCTACTGGATATTGCCTCTACTTGAACCTGTCAGTCGGATGAGGACCCGCTGAGCGTGAGGGCGGGGTGTCAGATTTTCTGGACCGTGGAGCATCCGGAGGGTTCACTCCCAACACGAAAAAGATCGCGTTTATCGGCAGCCAATATTGAGCGTTTCGTATCAATTTGGAGAGTGCTGCTTCCGCCTTGCCTAGCGCTCTGCAACCCCCCACCGCAGGGTGAGGTTCCCTGGCTTTCCCAAGCTCAATGTTTATTTTCCCGCTGGCAAGGGGCCGATATCCATCGCCGTAGCCGGCAGTCAATATTGATTTTTCGGGTCGAGAGACCCGAATTATTGATCCGGCACGGTGATAGTTAGGCTGCGTATCGGCATCGGGGGTCGCGGAAGAAGGCTCGCACGGCGTGTGGCGACTGTGCCAGGCCGGTCATGTGGCTTTCGGCCGCGGCCTTGAGCCTGGCCTTGGTTTTGACTGGGACGGTGGTGCTGATGGCATGCTTGAGGCTGGCATTGAGCCGCTCATCTGGGTTCAATTCAGGCGAGTAGCTGGGAAGATAGAAGATCTCGATTTGATCTTTGCTTGTCTCCAGCCATGCCTTGACTAATTTCGAGTGATGCGCCCGGAGATTGTCGAGGATGAGAAAGATTTTGCGATCCGCATCTTTGATGAGCGCTTCGAGGAACTCGATCAGCCGATCCGCGCCGAAGTTCTCTTCAATGATCATCCAGCGCGTCTTGCCCTGATTGGTGACGGTCGAGATCATCGACAACTTGGCTCGGCTTCCCGGCGCGTAAGCGACCAGCGTCTCTCCCTTGGGAGCATAAGATCGGCCGCGCACGTCTGCGTTGATAACAGCGGTTTCATCGCCCCAGCGGATTTCACCACCCTCGGCCTTGGCCTGCGCTTCGATCGCTGGATAGGTCGCCTCCAGCCAGGCCTGCACGGCCTGCGGATTTTGCTCTTAGGCCCGACGGATCGGCTTCTGCGGCGTAAACCCCCAGCGCTTCAGATAATTGCCGACAGCGCGGATCTTCAGGGAAATACCGCATTCCCGGCTTATCAACTCCATCACCGCCCCGCGCGTCCACAGCGCAAATTCCATCTTCAGTTGCTCAGGACGCTTGTCGCAGATCAAGCGACGGATTTGCGCCTCCTGCTCAGGGCTCAGGCTGCGGCCGTCGCCTTGGGATCGGCCGCGATCCTTTGGCTTGAGGCTCGCCACACCTTCCGCTTCATAGCCGTCGATCGCCTTGCGAACCGCCTGCCACGACAGGCCCGTCAACTCGACAATCCGCATCACTTTGTGATCGGCCTTGGACAACCGGACCACCTGCAGGCGAAGCTCATAAAGCGCTGATTCGCTCAGTTTCCGTGCGTCTGTCTCCATGACCAAATCATACTATTTCGGGCTCTATAACTCAATATATATTCGTGCCTGGTCTATAGAGAGCCCGCCACCGAACAGGTAGCGGGCTCAAAATCGCCCCGGAAATACAGATCGTTGAGAAGGTTCACAATACGGAATGTCAAAAAATACTTTCGTAATGAACGCCGTTCCGGTTTCGGCCAAGGTAACAGCTTGAGAAGATTAGGCGCCGCTTACATAAAAGTCCAGTGACCTTTCTCGGACGTGTGAAAACCGCCGTGATACTCGCATAAGGCGAACGGCTGCCGAACGGACAACAGATCAACGCGTTGAACGCCGCCGTGACAGCCGTTATCGAAAGGTAGTCTCCTTACCGTTACTGACTTCGTTCCAGCATTTGACCTCATGACTGCTTCGTGAAGTGAAGATTTGGGAAAGTCGGGTAGTCACCCTATTTTGTCTACCCGAACCGCGCCGTGTTACTGGTCTGCTACTGCGGCGTTCCGATCATTCGTTCCCCATGCTGATCGGGCCATTCCCTCAGGAAGCCCCTCAAATTCCTGGCCGCGCACGTCTATAGCGCTGACCCTGACTGCTGACACACTAGGCATCAACGCACAACCGTCTTTGCGCCGCCAATAACTTGACAATAGCAATCATGCATTTCATAGGGAGCCTATCCAACGTCCCTTCCCATTCCGTCAAGATCGCACACCATGGCACCGCTTTTTATCTCCGCCCTGGCAAATTGGGGTGATGCGCCTGCAATGCTTTTTCCAGACCGTGATCCGATCACATACGGGAACTGGCAGATCGTGTAACTCAGAAATCCTCGGCCCTCTACTGCCACAAAATGCCGGTCGGCGTGGAAGCATCGCATTCTGAGCATGCAATCATCGGCTACCTCGCCGCCCTTCAAGCCGGCCATGCCGGTGTCCTGCTTCCTCCAACGGACCCGGCGCTGGGCGCCGTCATCGACGAGGCCTTTGCGCCCGAAATCAGCTTTCTCCATATCGACGGCCGCTGGTGGCTGATTGAACCTCCCCGCAGCCGCGGCCAGCACGGTATTCCGCCGCATCCCGATCTGGCGCTTCTGCTGATGACATCCGGAAGTACTGGCCGCGCCAGGGCGGTAAAACTCTCCACTCGGAACCTCGACGCCAATGCGGCGTCGATCGCCCAGTATCTCGGCTTGACGCCACTGCACTATTGCTACGGCTTGTCCGTTCTGCATTCGCATCTTTCGGTCGGTGCTAAGCATCTATTTCCCGAAAATATCGATAGCGGATCCGCAATTCCACGATAGGCTGGAACAGTCCGGATGCACGAATTTTTCCGGCGTGCCCTATTCTTAAGAGCTTCTGGAGAGCATTGATTTTCGCAGCAGGCTCCCTTCATCCCTACGCTTCATGACCGTCGCAGGCGGCATCTATCTCGTTGATGTCGCGACCACGCGGCAGTGCCCAACCCGGCACGCGGGGCGACCAGTCGGGGACAATTGAAGCGGAGGGCGCGAGCGAATCCATGCACCGAAGTGTAAATCATGTGCGCGGATTTAGCCAGTAATATCGACTTGAACCGCACGCCATGTCGTGACACAAATACGACAGATAATGTTGCATTATCGGTCATATCGCTCGGCATGACTGGAATGCTCGTATCATCGCGCAAAAGCCTAAAAATTCCGTCTTCGAGAAGCGGCGACGTCTCTCAGCACATCGCCAGCTGGGTTGTTGGTTTGCCGACAGGCGATTGTATGCCTCCCCTCCCGCCAAGCGCTCAGATCGAACAGTTTAACTTGCAAAGAAACCGTGACATAGCTAGCCGTCTAGGCTTCGAAGTTATGTCCAGGACGACTGATCTTTCGGTAGTCGCCCCTCGGGATCGTGAACCTCGATAATGTCGCCCACTTGGACATTGGCAGAAAATACAACGAGATTTGTTCCGCCCGCGTGTTGCAGTGAAGGAAAGAGAATTCCCTTGTATCCCGACGTGACGGCTATATCCGACAACAGCCAGCAGGGCGGGGTTCTGTGATCAATCCGGGCGATCTTTCGCCATTGGCAATCCCATCCCGCCCATTTTGCATCCCAAACCAAAGGATCGAACCCTTTTGACAGGTCGACGACAGGATCTAGTTTTACAGTATATGCTACGAGTGTTGCCGGCGGTGTAATCGAGGCGCCCTGGCGATACTCCTCCAACGCAGTTTGCGGCGCCCTTGAAAGGTAAAGCGCTTCAACACCCGGTCGATTGAAGCGACCGCCGTCGCTCGCGGCCCCTGCCCCGCTTGTGGGAAGATGCGCCCATTTTGGCGTAAGAAAGCGATGAAAAACCTCGCCCGGCGGGCCTAAGCCTGTAAGCCTCACCCGCGTGCACCGTTACCAAGATCCCGGATATATGCCAGAACGGCCTCGACATGACCTTCTGCGACGAGTTCGGCGGCTGTCTTATGATCATAGTCCGGAATGGGTTCGTTTCGATACCAGTAGATGGACTTATCAAGGGCTCCCGTCAGCTCGGCCGCAGCTGAAATGACTTTGATCATTTCGCGCATGCGACCCTGCAGACGCTCCGAGGAGGGATTGCGCAGCGTATTGCGGTGAACGCCCGTCAATTCCGCCAATCCGGTTACTGGAACACCGAGCGCCTTGGATAGGCGATTGGGAGAAATGTAGGGTGTACGTGGCTCCTGCAGGCTATCGACGAAGCCTGAGACCACAGATGCGTGTGCCATAAAAGCCTGTACCATAGTGCACTCCAATAAAAGAATATGCACAATATATGCACATTTAAGCGCACATCAAGACTGTCGTTTTGAATTTTTGGCGAGGGGCACGCGCCCGTCATGCGCGCGCCCTCCTTCTATTGCCACTATATTGTAAATCGAGATTGGAGCCGATTTTCGAACGGTTATGCGTTCTAGCTCTGAGACCCGGAATTCGATGGGAAGATTTTCTAAGAACTGCCGCCGCAGTTTTGAATGCCTATATCGTCGGCTCGGAACAGGGAGACGGTGTTTGCGAAACGGCCCCTCCCCGGGTTGGCAGGTTCGGTTGCCGATGATATCCCGTCGTTATGCGCGATTTTCTTCTCAAGTACTCTTTCGCCGTCGTCATGGTGTTCGGCTTTGTGATCGCCGCCCTTGCGGGATGGGTCATTTTAACAGGTTGACGGAGCCGTCATCACTTTGGGTGCGAATGGGCTTAGCTCCTTTTGATTAGCCTTGGATGAATGGCGCGTTTTCGAACTTTATGGAAAACTCTAAATCATATCGGTGGATTGAGAGGGATAGAAGCAATGGATGCCGGTAGCGCAACCATCGGGTTGGAGAGGGAATGGCACGTACCTGTCATGATCAGAATTGGGTATGGGGCGTCAGAAATAATCCGTGGCCCTTCGGATGCGTTTGACTACCTCACGCACCGTTGGCCAATCGAGCGGGGCAGCCATTTCGAAAACGCAAAAGGCAAATGCAAAGCTGCGTTGAATTGGCAGATATCAAGCGAGATGGCGAGAGAGGAATTCATTGCGGCAGCAATCGAGTCTTACGTATTGGCGTAGACAAGCCGAAGCCCGCTGAATGGACTTCGGCTTTGTCAAAGGAATGATCAAAACTCCTCCCAGGAATCCACGTTGGAAGCGAGCGCCCTTGCGGCGTTACCGTTGAATGCTTTCGCCACCCTGCCATGCAACACGCGGGCTGGCGATGCGGCTTGCAGCTGCCTGGATGCGACTACCCCGATTGCCGGACGGACAGGGTCTGATGAACCGACTTTGAATTGCGACAGGAGCTGATTGAGCTGATGCACTTCGGATGCGAGACTATGGCTTGCCGCAGTCGATTGCTCAACCATCGCAGCGTTCTGCTGTGTTCCCTGATCCATGGCGTTTACGGCCGTATTGATCTCCTGAAGGCCGATCGACTGTTCACGTGTTGCATCGACAATAGCATTCACATGTCCACTGATCTCCTTCACCTCTGCGACGATGGTTTCCAGCGCTTTTCCGGCTTGCCCAACGAGGGAAACGCCCGACTGAACCTGCCCATTCGACCTGGTGATCAGCGTTTTGATTTCCTTTGCTGCACTAGCCGAACGTTGGGCCAGTTCACGGACTTCCTGAGCGACGACGGCAAAACCCTTGCCGGCATCGCCGGCGCGCGCTGCCTCGACGCCCGCATTCAAAGCTAGAAGATTGGTTTGGAAGGCAATCTCATCGATTACGCCGACAATGTTGCCGATCTCACCAGATGATTGCTCGATACCGCTCATGGCCTCGACGGCGTTGCGCACGACATCACCGGATTTCTCAGCTTCGGCCCGCGTTCTGCTCACCAGACTACCGACCTCCGCAGCGCGGGCTGCGGCATTCCTGACCGTCGTGGTGATCTGTTCGAGAGCCGCCGCCGTTTCCTCGACGGAGGCTGCCTGCTGCTCGGTGCGTTTCGACAAATCGTCGGCGCCCGCGCCGATCTCCTTCGCTCCGGCATTGATGGATGCAGCAGTCTGGCCGACCGATTGCAACGCCTGCTGCAAGCGGGAAACGGATTCGTTGAAATTGTCGCGCAAGCCTTCAAGATGCGGCGCGAACGGCTGCTCGATGCGGCATGTGACATCGCCGTCAGCAAGGCGCACAAGCCCGGCCGTCAGGCCATCGATCGCGAACTGATCCTGTTCTGTCTTTCTGGTTTCACTAGCGTGCCTGGCGGCCTCTTCGTCCGCCGTCCGCACACGCGCTGCCTCCGTCTCCGCTTCGAGACGCCGCCGCTCTGTCGCATTGCCGCGAAACACGTCCAGCGCCCGTGCGATCTTGCCGAATTCGTCATGACGATCCGCATAAGGGATGTCGCTGTTGAGCCTGCCCTCGGAAACGTTGCCCACTGCATCGATCAACCTGCCGAACGGCTTCAGCAAGACACGGTTAGACACGAGGGTGAGGACCGCGCTCAGAACCAGTACGATCAGACCAGAGAGCATGGCGACTAACTGCAAATGGTGGATCTTCGCCACATAGGTGTCCATCGCCAGGCCTACAAACAAAACACCGACGGTTTGCCGAGCGGCATTCAGCACCGGGAAGTAACCGGTCATAAAGTCCTTCCCAAACAGTTGGGCCGGCCCGAAATAGGCTTTACCGCGTGCAAGAAGGGTTTGGGCCGGGTGATCCGCCGCCAGCATCGTGCCAGTGGCCCGCGTGCCGTCGCTTTTCTTGACGTTGGTCGAAATCCGCTCAAAACCCGCGGCAGTCTTGGAAAAGATAGTCGCTACGCCATCGATGGATGCCGCCGTGCGATCCACCAGATGATGATCGGCCGTAGCAGAGATGGCTTCCGCCGTGATGCCGGTGAGCGAGCTGCCGTTCAGATCGACCTTAAGGTCGCTCGCCTGGAGGCTATACATGATTGCCATGGTACGGGCCGCGGCATGCGTGTCCTCAAGAGCCTGCTCCATTTCCAATTTCTGCAGATTATACATCATCATGCCAGCGACCATCGCGATGCTCAGGAAAATCAGGGCAAGTGTGGTGGCGACAATTTTATAGGCGACGGATGATTTCAACATGGCGGGCATGCTAGTCCTCTCTGAAACGGTACAGCGAAACCGCCAACGGCATGTCGGTTACCCTCGAAACTGAATTGCTGGAGTCATTCCATTTGATTGGACCGCACGCATCATGCCGCGCAGTATTTGCCCCTGAGAGACCGGCCAAGTTTCAGGCTTTGTGTCGCTTGCCACCACAAGGCAATATAGGGGCACACGCCCGCAGAACGCCTCTGAACACCAAAAGCAACACTGGAAACCCTACTCGTCCCGCTGGACATTCGGTTTTCCCGGCCTCCTAATTTCAGGTTTCGGCGCTCAATCGGTAAGCGCCAAGGCTGTGCTGGCGGTTTCAACGCCCTAAAACTTCACGCGCAGCCTCGCACGCATTGTAGCACTCGATAAATTAACGAAATATCTATTCAATTGTTTGGGATCGCCTGCTTCAAAGGAAGACGGACATCTTGCATTTGATATCGGTTGCGAGAGCGTCTGATACCAGCAAGCACTTCAGACCGTAGCGCCTAAAGGTTCATGGGTGAACCATCGGCAAACGTTGCGATGCGCAAGCTCACAATTTCTCATCCGATAACACAGCCCAAAGACGTTTTGATTGTGGGCGAGATCAATGAAAAATCTAGCCAGTAGAACTTGAGTTCCCCGTCGGCACAGGGCGGGGCTTGGTATAGATAGACGGATGAACTGGTCCCGCATGACAAATCAGACATCTATCGAAACGCGGCAATCTGAGCCAGATGTCTGCATTATCGTTTGTTCTCGCCTTCAGCGAGAGTTGCGTGAGATTATCGACACGATCTCCCAAATCCCGTCCAAAATACAAACAGGAAGATGAAACGCGGCCCAACAGAAATATCACCTAACAACTGGCACTTTCACAGCCGCACAAAAACCTGTCACCAGCCGCGGCGCCCGCACCGCGTCACATCACCAGTCGGTACCCTCGCCTGCCCAAAATCATTAAATCCACCGGCGTCTATTCCTCGTCACCAGTCGGCATTTCCGCAACTTCGCGGCCTGCAGACAGGATCGTCCGCTTGCCTACATGATTTGCCGAACCGACCAGCCCTTCCCGCTCCATTCTCTCAACCAAGGACGCAGCTCTGTTGTAGCCGATCTGCAGACGGCGTTGGATGTAGGAGGTCGAGCATTTCTTGTCGCGCTGTACGATTTTGACCGCCTTGTCGTAGAGGTCATTGCCGTCCTCTTCCGCCATCGCCCCCTTGTCAAAGACCGCAGCGTCGTCCTCAGCCGGCTCGTCGACTTCCTCGGCATCTTCGGTGACAGTGCCAAGATATTCCGGGCGTCCCTGCGTCTTCAGATGCGCAACAACCTTTTCGACTTCCTCGTCGGAGACGAACGGTCCGTGCACACGGGCAATGCGGCCGCCTCCCACCATGTGAAGCATATCCCCCTGCCCCAGCAGATGCTCGGCACCCTGCTCGCCCAGGATGGTGCGGCTATCGATCTTCGAGGTGACCTGGAAGGAGATCCTCGTCGGGAAATTGGCCTTGATCGTGCCGGTAATGACATCGACCGAGGGACGTTGTGTCGCCATGATCAGATGGATACCGGCAGCGCGCGCCATCTGGGCCAGCCGCTGGATTGCACCTTCGATTTCCTTGCCGGCGACCATCATCAGGTCGGCCATCTCGTCGACGATGACGACGATATAAGGCATCGGTGCGAGATCCATTTCCCCCTGTTCGAAAATCGGCTCGCCGGTCGACCGGTCAAACCCGGTCTGAACGCTGCATAGGACGGTTTCGCCCTTTGACCGCGCCATCGCGGCGCGTGCATTGTAGCCGTCGATATTCCGTACGCCGAGCCGCGACATCTTGCGATAGCGGTCTTCCATTTCCCGCACGGCCCATTTGAGTGCCATGACCGCCTTTTTCGGATCGGTAACGACCGGCGTCAGGAGGTGCGGTATGCCATCGTAAACCGACAATTCCAGCATCTTCGGATCGACCATGATCAGCCGGCATTCCTCCGGCTTCAAGCGGTAGAGCAAGGACAGGATCATTGTGTTGATCGCCACCGATTTGCCCGAGCCGGTGGTACCAGCGACCAGAAGATGCGGCATCTTGGCGAGTTCGGCGATGACCGGTTCGCCGCCAATGGTCTTGCCGAGGCAAAGCGCCAGCTTGAAACGTGTTTCCTGGTAATTTTCCGACTCGATCAGTTCGCGGAAATAAACTGTTTCGCGCACCGGATTCGGCAACTCGATACCAATGACATTCCGGCCGGGCACAACAGCAACGCGGGCCGACAGCGCCGACATCGAGCGCGCTATATCGTCGGCAAGGCCGATGACGCGAGAGGATTTAACGCCGGGCGCCGGTTCGAATTCGTAAAGCGTAACCACGGGTCCCGGGCGAACATCGATGATCTCGCCGCGGACGCCGAAGTCCTCAAGCACGCTTTCTAGAAGACCGGCGCTCTGCTCCAGCGCTTCCTGCGTAATAACAGCCGTCTCCTGAACGGATGGCTCCTGCAGCAGTGTCACTGGGGGAAATTCATACTCACCAGCGCCGGCCTCAGCCGTCATTTCCGGAATCGCCATGAAGGTATCGGGCCGGACTGCCCGGATGGGTCTGGAAACAGCGACTGGTGGCTTTGCGATACGCACGGGTTCAACTGGGATCGCAACATCGGCAGCAACCGGCTGGCTTACTTCGACAACCTGCGTCTTGATGGGGGCCGGACGGCTAACGACAGGTGCTTCAACATGACGGCCAGCCTTGCTTATGCCGATTTCGCGGTAGAGCGCCGTTACAGAACCGGATGGGGAGTCAACCTCAGGGGGCTGCCAATGTTCGACCTGCGCAAGACTGTTGATATCAGCTGCCATATCCATCGTGTTCCAGAACACTTCGTCGGACACATGCAGGAAAGAACTGGGCTGTCTCATCGTCGTTTCGGTCACGTGCGGGGCCACAGTCTCCGGCTCGGCCGGAAAGCACGCCAAGTCGATATCGGCAAGGCCTGCATATTCGACCGCAGCTGGTTCATTCAGCGATGTTTCAAGCTCCTGCCGCAGACGGAGCGAAAGCAATTGAATGCCGGAAACCACCGGCGCTTCCTCTTGTGCAGGCTCGATAACCGGCAGATGTTCCACAATCACAACGGCAGTCTCCGTTGCTTCGGAAACCGCGAGCGCAGTTGTGCCCAGATCTTCCGGTTCCTTCCTGGCATCGCTGGCCGGCCGCTTCGCATAAACACTCTCCGGTGTCCGGGTAAACCGCACATTCGGTCCAAGCACAAAAGCGCTCTGCCAGACCGGTGCCTCCCCTCGCCCCTCGATCTCGGCCATCGCGTCGGTATCCGGTTCGTATGGGCCTTCGTCGGTTTTCACATCTACGGGAGCACCATAGATACGGCGCTGGGGCTCCGCTTTTCCCAGATGATTTTCCGGGTCTACGGGCTGATCCCCGGTGTTATCGAAGCCGTTCGAAAAATTGGTTCGGGAAAGACGCATAGGGACCTGCTCACTCAAAATTCACGCGCAATGGGCACACCTCATTCAATAGAAAATAAAGGTTAATCACCCCTTTCTAGCCGACCCTTCTCAGAGAATTTCCGTTCGCCCTCGCAAGCGACATAATCATCGGGCCGATGGCAAATTCGCCCTTTTCCGCGCGCCGCGTCAGGTCCCGCAGGTAGCCACCGGCCGAATTGATATGCCCTGCCCGCTCCAGAATGCACGCAATCACCGTAGCCGCATTTTCCGGCCCGAGGATCTCGCATGCCTGCTGATAGGCATCCGGGCTGACCCCAAGCATCGAGCGGACAACCACAGCCGCTGCCATCAGATCACGCCAGTTCGAAATCGCTCCACCGGAGCCATAAGGGATAATTTCTGGGCATGCTTGCAGCACCATAGCCAACGGGAACGCCTTCATCTTGCCCACTGCCACTGAATGACTTTGCCCCCCCTCGTCTGCCGCTGCAGCAATGCTGCTTGCGTCACGGCCATGATCAGACCGGTGTCTCGCCATCGGCATTTTCTGCTTCATCTGGGTTGGCTTTGAGTTTTCGCCCTGCTCTTTCGTCCTTGCAGGTTCAGAATCAAGGATAGATTCGGGATTTGAATTCTGTATGTGCCAATCATTTTGGAAGGGATTGCCGTTCTTTTTTTCTGTTTTTACCTGAATTTCCAACTGGTTGATGATCTCTTCGCGCAGCATTTCCATTTCACCGAGTGCCGTCTCAACTTCTAGTGCTGAGGGCGTGCGTGGAATTGCCGTAACAAGGGCTCTGAAATGGACCGTAATCATCTCCCAGTTGCCGCTCGCCCCTTCTTCGATTGCTGCTTCAATAAGCTTGGAAACATCGCGCCGGCAAAGCGTCAGCCGTTCACGCAAACGCCGCAGATGCAAGCGCTCAGCAATAACCTGCGCCGCCAGTTGCTCGATCTCGTCAGCGCGGGCAAGCAATGGTGCTAGAGAGAACCCGAAAGCATCATCGATCGTGCCCGTACTGCCTCTGCGCACGTAGCGCTTGCCGTTCGGGCTGTCCTTACGGACGATCAGGCCCGCCTGAACCAACACGGCTAGGTGACGCCTGATCGTCTGTTCGGTCATGCCGTGGGATCGCAGGGATAACTGCGCGTTGGATGGGAATACAACAAGACCATTGGTCTCGCACAGTTCATCCTTCGGATAAAAACTGAGCAGCGCACTCATCACCGCCAACGCACGATCGGTCACACCGATGAGCGGCCTGGCTTCGCATAGCGCCCGGTAAAGCTTCCACTTATCGGTGCTCTTTCCGACTTCAATATCTTTGGCCGCAATCTGGCTTGCCAACATGCCAAGAGTCATCGGCCGCCGCCCAAAGGGCGTCGTCACACTTCCACCTTCCATCGCCTCTGCCTTTCGCAAAGGCAAAGCTGTCCGGCTCGTCGAAATGACGTCTATCTCGATGAAGAGACTTGACTACGATTCCAAGAAGTGTGATTCTCTCAGTCGCCAAACAGTCGAGAAGGGCTTCCGGAATAGATTTCGGGGGCCTTTTTCTTTGCCTATTTTCCTCTTGTGCCTATCCTTCGATAGCGGTTGATCTGAAGGCCGCTGCCAAGCAGTGGCCCGGCATAAACTACTGTCGGCCGCCCTGTTTCAGGCTTGCCGTAAATTCCGCGTAAAGATCGTCCAGGCGATCGGCGAGATATCCGCCGAAGTCAGGAACCTGGCGCTCGTCAAAAACAATTCGTGTCTGGATATCGTCGCGCTCGATGCGTGCCGCCTTGCGCCCCTGCGGACTTCTCCATTCCTGTGCCTTCGGCTTCCGTTTTGCCGGCTCCGCGCCAAGCATCTCGAAAACGCGGGTAAAGCGCGTGTCGCTATCGGCTGCCAGAAAGTCTGCGGCGGTGATCAGAGCCTCAAGCATATGCTGCTTGCGTTCGGCCCGATCGACCAATGCCGCCCATCGCGCCCGCCCCGCTTTTGGTGCTGGCCCAATCGCCTGAACAAGGTATTCCGGGATACTTCTAGCAATAGTGATGTAACGGCTGAGATCGGCTTTATCGGTCGAAAGTGCCGCCATGATCGTCGTTCGGTCGTACCCACCATCCTCCAGACGGCGGGCGAACTGTGCTTTCTCGATGTAGGAGAGATCCTGCCGGTCGAGATTCTCTTTGCCCTGGGCGATGACAAGCTCATTGTCCGTCAGGGTTTGGACGATTGCCCGTACTGTCCGGCCAAGCTGCGCTGCGGCACGAAGACGCCTGCGGCCATAAGCAACCTGGAAACGACCCGACGATGCAGGCTGCGGCCGCACCAGGATGGGAACCTGCTGCCCGTTTTCGCGCATGCTGTCGACCAGCGCCTCAAAACCCGGATCGACCGTGATGGAAATTCGATCACTCACCGTTGAGTGATCGATCAGGGCAGGATCAAGGTCGACCACCGACGAGCCGGAAGCCAGTTGCTCCTGCAGCTTTGCGGCGCTGCGGGCGCCTTCGGTCATTTCCTGGAGCGATGCGCCCATCGCCGAAATGGCGCCGGTGCGAACGCGGTCGGTGTTTTTCTCCACACCAGCGACCGGCGCCGAACCTTCCGGCTTTCGCATGAACAGCGTGTTGACGGTATCTTTTCGGCTCACAGCGGGCCACCTTCATTGTAACATAAAACGCGTCCGTTGGGAGTTCCCAACGATGATCTGGAGACAGCAAAAGGTGCCAGTGGCACCACTCTAACCAACACCCCGATACGCCGGTTTCCCATTGTTGGGAGTTCCCAACACACGGTTCGCGATGTGTGAAGCAAGCTCATTTTGGCGTACGTCCCCATGCTTGACGGACAAGAGACTCGATTTCGTTGTTGACGGAATCGAGGGCCTCCATTGCCCGGTCATAGGTCGAACGCGTCAGATTTTCCCGGCCGATCTCGTAAAGTGTCTGCTTCGTCAGTCCTGCGTCGGAGACGGCAGCCGATTTAACCATCGGATTGGTCATGACGTGGTCATCAAACAAATTGCGGAGGAGGGCAGCCACCTTCGTCTGCGGCGCGTCCTGCGGTTCGTAGCGGGTGAGCAGATAGCGGATGAAATCGTATTTCAATTCTCCGCCGGCTTCGCGAACAACAGCGAGCAGATCATGCGTCATCAAAAGGAACTGGCTCATCGACGCAACGTCGAGCATCTGTGGATGAACAGTTACCACCATCGATGTCGCAGCGCAGAGCCCACTCAGTGTTAGGTAACCGAGTTGCGGCGGGCAATCGATGACGACGACATCGTAATTGTCGGCAACTTCATCGAGGGCGCGCGCAACACGGGTGAAGAAAATCCCGTCGGCATCCCGTACCCCCGTCGTCAGGGCACGTGGCGTTGTGTGCTCGAATTCCATCAATTCGAGATTGCCCGGGACCAGATCGAGGCCGTCAAAATAGGTGTTTCGGATAACCTCCGACAGCGGACGCTTCTCTTCGTCGTAACGGATCGCAGCGTAGAGCGTCTCGTTCGACTTCACGTCCGTTTCCGGCAACACGCCGAGCAGGGCGGAAAGGCTTGCCTGCGGATCGAGATCAACCGCGAGCACGCGATATCCCTGCAGCGCCAGATACTGGGCCAGATGAACCGAAGTTGTGGTCTTGCCGGAACCGCCCTTGAAGTTGGTGACGGCAATCACCTGCAGATGATCCTCGGGGCCACGGCGCGGTACAAAATTATAGGCTTCCCGGCCACGCACAGTTTGGGCCAGCTTTTCGCGCAGTTCGTTGATCTGGCGTAGCGTATAAAGACGCCGGCCATTGCTGGTAAGATCGGGCAGGGGGCCTTCACCGGCAAGCGTCATCTTGCGCAGCGTCGAATCCGAAACACCCATCAGCCGTGCAGCTTCACCCGAAGTGAACCGGCGCAATGTCTTGTTGGCGGTCGGCGGGAACAGCGCTTCGCTGATCGCCTGAAGCTGCGAGCTGATGATTGCCGCATGGTCTCCGATCGTCTCATCGACGGTCTTCCGCTCAATCTTGGTCGCTCGAATGGCATTGCTCACGTTCAAAAACTTTCGTCACGGTAAAATGGCCCGATGGGAGATATAACCGTGACGATACGCAACGCAACGATTCGTGCAAGAAGTTATTGGTTAACAGTTGCTTACCCGAGAGACGTGAGAAACTGAATCTGCAGCACCACCCGATGCATTTCGCTCATGAATCCAAGGCGTTCCCGGCATTGAAAATGTGCCAGAGTGGAAAACGCGCATGCAAATGATTCATGTGTGTAATTCTGATTCAGGCCCAGTACCGAAAAATGAGGGGAGGGGAGCCAGAAACGACTCATCGACATACGCAGCATATTCTCTGCGGGAAGGGCCGCTTTGTCGCGCGCAAACGGACATTTCCGTATCAAAATTTATGCCAGGTGATGAAGCCGCCATGGGCTGTTGGAGCGAACGCCTTAAGCCTGAGATGCCCTGATCCATAATCATTTGAGTATGAAATCCCGTTTGATATTTCATTTTACATTACCATTCGGCATGACAAACTGAGATTAGCTGTTCCGTCAGTCATTCTGTGCCGGTTCTTCGGGAGCATGCCGGTCATCCAGGGAGGAGAAACATGAAACAGGCCATTATCGCCGCGTTTGCGGCCATCATCATGAGTAGCGGTGCCTATGCCGACACGATCAAGATCGGTGTCGTCGGCCCATTCTCGGGACCATTTGCGCTGCAGGGCAAGAATTTCAAGGCCGGCATCGATGCCTATATGGCCATGCACGGCACGACAATTGGCGATGACACAGTCGAGATCATCTACCGCGACCTACCAGCGGCCGACCCGGCCCAATCCAAGGCGCTGGCACAGGAACTGGTGGTCAAGGAAAAGGTGCAGTATCTCGCCGGATTCTATTTCACTCCTGATGCGATGGCCGTCACACCGATCCTCAAGCAGGCAAACGTGCCGCTGATCGTCATGAATGCTGCGACTTCGGCCATTGTCACGAAGAGCCCGCTGGTCGTGCGCACCTCCTTCACCACTTGGCAGACTTCTACGCCGATCGCCAAGGTCGCGCATGATGCCGGTGTTTCCAAAGTCATCTCCATCGTCAGTGATTACGGGCCGGGCATCGATGCCGAGAACGCATTCAAGGCCGGGTTCGAGAAGGAGGGCGGGGCAGTCGTCGAGGCGATCCGCATGCCGCTTTCCACCAACGATTTCAGCCCGATCATGCAGCGTATCAAAGATTCCGGAGCGGAAGGCGTTTTCGCCTTCCTGCCGTCTGGTCCGACGACACTCGGTTTCGTCAAGGCCTTCAACGAAAACGGTCTCAAAGCTGGCGGCATCAAATTCTTCGCACCCGGAGACCTGACGCAGGAATCCGATCTGCCGGCGCTCGGTGACGCCGCTCTCGGTATCCAGACGACGTTCCACTATGCGGTGTCTCACGATTCTCCGGAGAACAAGGCATTTGTCAAAGCCGCCTCCAAGGCGATCGGCAACCCTGCTGAATTGTCTTTCCCTTCAGTTGGTGCCTTCGACGGTATGAACGTCATCTACAAGATGATCGAGGCAACGGGCGGAGAACAGGATGCGCAGAAAGCTGTCGATGCGGTAAAGGGTCTGTCCTGGGTCAGCCCACGCGGCCCGGTATCGATCGATCCGGAATCGCGTCATATCACGCAGAACATCTATCTGCGCGAAGTCACCAAGGCGGACGACGGCTCCTATTACAATAAGGAGATCCAGACGTTCGAGAAACAGGGCGACCCTGGGCTCGCTGCCGTCAAGTAAGCGGCCCAACGGCAAATCCTGTCGGCGTGTAGCGGGACAATCTGCAACGCCGATCGTTTGCCCGGATTTTACGATCGCGGGGGAGGGGAGGGCTTTCCCATCTCCCGCAGACAACGAGTGGAACTCGAGCGATGCAGACCTTTCTCAGCATAGCCATCGACGCATTTGCCTATGGCATGGTGCTCTTCATCATCTCGATCGGCCTTTCGGTCACCATGGGCCTGATGCGCGTCGTCAATTTGGCTCATGGCGCCTTTGCCATGATCGGCGGTTACATTGCCTCCTATGCAGCGCAGGATCTCGGGCTTGGCTACGCCGCAGCCGTGCTGCTGGCTATTTTCGGGACGGTCATCATTTCAATCCCGATCGAGCGGCTGCTCTACCGGCGCATTTATGGCGCGCCGGAACTGACGCAGGTGTTGATGACCATCGGCATTACCTTCTGCATTATCGGCATCGCCAACTATGTCTTTGGCCCGACGCTGAAGACGATCCCTCTACCTGCAGCCCTTCAAGGCTCCGCCGACCTCGGCTTCCGCACAATCGCGGTGCACCGCCTTTTTGCCATCGTCTGCGGTCTGGTTGTCGCCGGCGGCCTCTGGTACACCATCGAAAAGACGGCCTTTGGGGTAAAATTACGCGCCTCCGTCGACAATGCCTCCATGGCGGCAGCCCTCGGCGTACGGACCGAAATCATCTATGCCGTGAGTTTTGCCGTTGCTGTCGGCCTTGCAGCTTTCGGCGGCGTCTTGGGTGCAGAACTCCTGCCGGTCGAGCCCTACTTTGCGCTGCGGTACATGGTCACTTTCCTGGTCGTCGTGTCGGTTGGGGGCGCGGGGTCCATTCCCGGAGCGCTTCTGGCCTGCCTCCTCCTTGGCGGTATCGATACGACCGGCCGCTACCTGATGCCGGAATTCGGAGAATTCTTCTTCTACCTCGCGGTCATCGCCATCATCTGCATTTTCCCACGCGGCCTTGCCGGACGGGCTCGATAGGATGACACTCCTCATGAACCATGAAACGGTCGCCACGACCGCTCCCCGGAACCGTAGCATCGGTCGTGACCTGATCGGCATCGGCGCCATCGTCGCTGCTGCTGCGATCGGCTATCTTCTGTTTCCCGACAATCTGGCGCTTTTGACCCGGATCATCGCGATTGCGCTGCTGGTCCTGTCGCTGGACCTCGTCACCGGCTATTGCGGTGTGGCAACCCTTGGCCATGCGGCGCTGTTCGGCTCGGGCGCCTATGCTGCCGGAATAGCCGCCGCACATTTTGGCATCACCAGCCCATTGCTGATGACACTTGCCGGCATTCTTGGGGGAGCAATTGCAGGCCTCGTCTGCGGTGTGATCATTCTGCGGGCACACGGATTGCCACAGCTCGTCCTGTCGATCGCGCTGATCTATCTTTTCCACGAGTTTGCCAACAAGGCTTCGTCGTGGACGGGTGGAAGCGACGGCCTCTCCGGCATTTCACCGGATCCACTATTCGGCGTCTACGAATTCGATCTGTGGGGCCAGACCGCCTATGTCTTCGGCGTCTTTCTGTTGCTTGCGGTTTTCATCCTCCTCCGCTTTCTGGTCCGCTCGCCATTCGGCATGCTCTGCCGCGGCATGAAGGAAGACCCGCTGCGCGTCATGGCCATGGGCGCCTCGCCGAAGATCGCCTTGATCAAGATGTATGTCGTTTCCGGTGCGGTCGCAGGTGTTGGCGGTGCCCTCAATGCGGTCTCGACGCAGGTTGTCGGTCTCGACAGCTTGTCGTTCACCCAATCGGCGGAAGCTCTGGTCATGCTGGTTCTGGGCGGCACCGGCTCATTGTTTGGCGCTTTGATGGGCACGGTGGTGTTCATGTTGTTCGAGGATTACGTCTCGGCCGCCAACCCCTTCCACTGGCTGACAATGGTCGGCGCGCTTTTGATCACGGTCGTCCTGTTCGCTCCGAAGGGGCTTTACGGCACCGCCGCCGGCTTTGTCGCCCGCCGCCTGGAGAAACGCCCATGAGTGCGGTGTTCGACGTTCTCAATCTGAAAAAAGCCTTCAGCGGCCTGACCGTCACCAACGACGTTTCTCTATCCATGGCGACGGGTGACCGGGTGGCGCTGATCGGGCCGAACGGCGCCGGAAAGACCACTTTCATCAACCTCGTCACCGGGAATCTACGGCCGGATTCCGGTGAGATTCGTCTCAACGGCGAAACCATCACGAAAATCGACGCGATCGGCCGCGTCCGGCGCGGGCTGGTCCGCTCTTTTCAAGTGACACGGCTGTTTCAGGAGATGACGCCGGCCGAACATGTCGCCTTGGCCGTTCTTCAGCGAGACGGGCGCGCGGGAAAGATGTTCGGCAACTTTCTGTCGATGCCCGATGTCATGGACGAGGTGAGCGAGCTTCTCTCCAAGCTCGGCTTACACGATCTGATGCACCGCAAGGTGAGTGAGATCGCCTATGGACAGCAGCGCCTGCTCGAAATCGCGATGGCGCTGGCCCTCAAACCGAAAGTGCTCTTGCTCGATGAGCCGGCCGCAGGCGTGCCGCAGAGCGATACCGGCCGCATCGAGCAGGCGCTTGCCGACCTTCCGGCCGATCTTGCCGTGCTGATGATCGAGCATGACATGGATCTGGTCTTCCGCTTTGCAAAGCGGGTCATCGTGCTGGCTGCCGGCACCATCATCTTCGACGGCTCGCCCGCCGACGTCACCAAGGACGCCGCCGTGCGCGAGGCCTATCTCGGGAGCTATGCCAATGCCAGCCACGCCGCTTGAGGTCGAAAATCTGTCAGCCGGTTACGGGCCGACGCGGGTTCTGGAAAACGTCTCCTTCTCGGTGTCCGCCGGACAACGCCTCGCAGTGCTCGGCCGCAACGGTATGGGGAAAACAACATTGCTCGCAACACTCGCAGGGCAGACAAAACGGTATGACGGTCGCATCCGCATCGGCAAAACCGACGTCACCAGCATTTCAAGCGCCCTGCGTGCGCGTACGGGGCTCGGCTACGTACCACAGACGCGGTGCATCTTTCCGACACTGACGGTGGAGGAAAACCTGTTCGTTGGCCTGAAAGACCGGCCAAAGAGCGATCTTCAGGATGCCTACGCGATGTTTCCCCGCCTTTTCGAACGCAAGGGGAACCTCGGATCCCAGCTTTCCGGCGGCGAGCAGCAGATGCTGTCCACGGCCAGAAGCATTCTTGGACGTCCCACCGTGCTGTTGCTCGATGAACCGCTTGAGGGTTTGGCGCCAGTGATCTGCGAAGAGCTGATGAAGGCGTTTTCCGAACTTGCCATCACTGGCAACATGACCATCGTGCTCGTCGAACAGCGCATCCAAAGCGCCCTTGATTTCGCCGATCAGGTGATCGTGCTCGAGCGGGGGAGGGTGGCCTGGAGCGGTACACCGCAGGCGCTGACAGCTGATCATGATGCGGTGGAGCGGCTGCTCGGCGTCGGCGGACTGCACTGACCAAAAACCCGGGCGAACAGTCCTGAAAATTGCCGAAAGTTTATTTTGAGCACGAGGGAACAATGCGTTCTCTCGTGTATTTATGCGTTAGGTCGATTTCTGTCGGCACCAACCACCGTTCGCAACGATGAGGATGTGCAGATGAACAACCTTTTACCGGAATTGCATGAAGGCCACGCTCCTATTACGCTGCATCTGCTGTTTCGCGATGCACTCGAAGCGTATGACGACTGGGCCGATGAAACCGACGTTCCCGTGGTCTACCATCTGAGCATGCCAGTGCCGATCGGGCTGGTATTCGATCATATGCGGGATTGCACCGATATTCTGCCGAATAACATGGTCAGCGCCATTACCGAAAGACTGACCAAGCCCTTAAGCAGCAACAGTTCGCTGGACGAGATGACGTTTTCCACCGCGGCCAGGGTGATGTGTGTCATGACACGCAAAAGACAGCTACACCGCAGCGGCAGCGATATCGGCGTCTTCCTGCGCCGGTTTGAGAAGCTGCGTGCTGGCCGCGCTGATCCATGATATTTTGGGTGTAAGAAACCTACTTTCGGTGCAGCGGGAAGTAGGTTACCCATGGAGTTGCCGACTAAGTAACGGAAACATATCGCGTTTTAACAGGACGTGAAAACGGCTTGATAGAATGGCTTGCCCGTGTTTAAAATGACAAAATATATAGAGTATGCCGCGTATTAATGAACTGGCGTTTGAGTAGGGGTGCCGAGGTTCAACCATCCAGCCGCATGATGCGGGGAGGAAATGATATGACGGTTCATGGTCTTTCGTCGCCCTTCAGTCCGCTGAGCGATCCGCCGCTGCAGATCGCAATCGTCGGCCGGGGCTTTTCCGGCTTGATGATGGCCATCGCCCTGTTGAAGTCGGTCAACCAGCCATTCCGGCTGCGCATGTTCGATCCGCGCCCTATCATCAGCGGCGGTCAGGCGCTGGCCACGGCGCGTTCCACTGAAATTCTAAACAGCCGCGCCCGAGACCTTTCCGTTTCGACTGGCGAGCCGAAGGACTTTACCCGTTGGCTGCAGGCAAACGCGCCTTTTCGCGAAGCAGTGTCCGCCGCAATCCCCGGTTTCGGCCAGATCTTCGTGCCGAAGGCTACATTCAGCGACTATGTCTACCAGCGTTTTTCCGAAGCGCTGGCGCAGCGCAAGGACGTAACCGTTCAGATGTCCAACGAAGGCATCACCCATATCCGCCACAACGACAATGGCCTGTTCACGCTCAGTCTGGCCGACGGTGGCGAGGCAATCTACGATACGGTTGTGCTTGCCACTGGCTACGGTTTGAGAGCACCGCTTGAGACGGCCGAGCAAGATATGGACGCGCGCCTGCTTGAGCGCGCCGAGACACACCGGCATGTCGTCGTCATGGGCAATGGCTTGCGCGCCGTCGATCAGGTTCTGCAGCTGCGCGACGGCGGCTTTACCGGTCATATCACCATCTTGTCGCGCCGCGGGTTTCTGCCACAGCCGCACACCCGCATGCCTGCCGACGCCGTCTTTCCAACGCAGCCCATGCCCTCGCAACTGCGCAAAATCGTCCGCTTCGTGCGCGACGCCTGCGCTGACGCGGAAGAAAACGGCTGGAGCTGGCAGGCGGCAATGAACGGCCTGCGCAAACGCGCGCGCACCCTTTGGGCGTCGCTACCACCCAGCGAGAAACGGCAGTTCAACCGGCACCTGCGCGCGATCTACGACAGCCATCGCAACCGGCTTCCCGCCGACGTGCATGCAAGACTGGAACGCGAATTTGCCAGCGGGCTGACTGAACTCAAGCGCGGGACCACCCTGAAACGCACCCCGGATGGACTTTTGGTACGATGGGCCGGCCAGTCAGCTGAAAGCCATTTCGCCGCTAACGAGGTGATCGACTGCCGCTGCCTGTCGCCAGATCTCAAGGATCCTGTTGTCGTCGACCTCCTGGAAGCGGGCCTTGCGGCGACAGACGAGCTCGAGCTTGGTCTCGCCGTCAACCCTGCGGGGGAGCTGCTAACACCGAAGGGCCGGCCAGCCGGCCTCTTCGCAATCGGTCCTCTCGGTCTAGGCTCATTGCCCGATATCGACCTTGTTCCGGAGATCGTCACGCAGGCCTACGCGGCTGCCGGCTTGATTAGTGTCCGGTCGCTGCCGCAATTGCAGGCGAGCTGACAGCCGGCAATAGCTCCCCCAACCAGCCGGGGCGCTGCACGCAGTTGTTCCGGCACACCGCTCCGTTTCAATCGTTCAGCGATGCACTTCTCGTTCGCCGGGTGTAACGTCTCAAGAAGCCCGCAAACGCGAACGGATTTTCCATACTCAATAAAATTTATAGATATTATAATTTTGCGATAACGGCCGTTCCCGGAAAAACTAGGCGATGACACATTCCGCATTCATAAACGCTGGAGACAATCGCGCATGAGCACCGTTCCGGACAAGATCGACGTTCTCTGGTTTCTGCCAACCCATGGCGATAGCCGTTATCTCGGCACATCGATCGGCGGCCGCAATGTCGATCTCAACTACCTCAAGCAGGTGGCTCAGGCGGCCGACACGCTCGGCTATTTCGGCGTGCTGATCCCAACCGGCCGCAGCTGTGAGGACAGCTGGATCGTCGCTTCGGCGCTTGCCCCGTTGACGGAGAAATTGCGCTACCTCGTCGCCGTGCGCCCCGGCCTTCTCTCTCCAACGCTGGCCGCGCGTATGACCGCGACGCTCGACCGAATTTCCAATGGCCGGCTGCTGATCAACGTCGTCACCGGCGGTGACCCGATCGAAAACAAGGGCGACGGCATCCACTTTTCGCATGAGGAACGCTACGAGGTCACGGAAGAGTTCATCAACATCTACAAGGCCGTGCTGCGGGGCGAAGACGTCACCACGAAGACCAAGCATTTCGATATCGAGGATGCAAAACTCTTGTTCAAGCCGGTGCAGGAGCCGCATCCGCCACTCTATTTCGGCGGTTCCTCCGGTGTTGGCCAGCAGGTCGCAGCCCGCACGATCGACAAATACCTGACTTGGGGAGAGCCACCCGAGGATGTCGAGAAGAAAGTGGCGGAAGTCCGTGCGCTCGCTAAAGCGGAAGGCCGCGAGGTCACTTTCGGTATTCGTCTTCACGTCATCGTTCGCGAAACGGCCAAGGAAGCTTGGACCGCAGCCGACGAACTGATCAAATATGTCGACGATGATACGATCGCTGCAGCTCAGAAGGTTTTCGAACGGATGGATTCGGTCGGTCAAAGCCGAATGAGCAAGCTGCATGGCGGCCGCAAGGACAAGCTGGAGATCAGCCCCAACCTGTGGGCCGGCGTCGGTCTCGTTCGCGGCGGGGCAGGGACCGCACTGGTCGGCGATCCCGATCAGGTCAAAGCCCGGATCGAAGAGTACCGCCAGATCGGCATCGATACCTTTATCTTCTCCGGATATCCGCATCTGGAAGAGGCCTACAGGTTCGGCGAACTCGTGCTGCCGAATCTTCCTCTGAACCACCCGGTCAAGTCCCACAAGCCAAGCGCCAACACCGGTCCGTTTGGCGAGACGATCGCTGGCGATCACCGCCCCGCGCTCAAGGTGTCGCAATCCTGATGAGGACAAACCCGGATCGGCGCCTTTTATTCTCAACGCCGCGATTAAATCGTAACGTTCAGCCGTTAACCAGGACAGTGGCTATTGAAACGGCCGCTGCCCAAGTTCGGTTGACAAGCTCCAGGCGAGCCTAAAGAGTAAACCGGTCAAAACGGCAGCGTTGGGGAGGACTTTTGTCTATGCGCGCGTTTATCCGGTTTTCAGCGATTATTCTGAGTGCACTTGCTTTTTCACCCGCCGTTCAAGCGGCGGAAACAGGCAGGCACATCGTCACCACGCAGGACGGCGATTACTTCGGTTTCGACCTGCGGACGGAACAGAACGTTTCCCTTGCCGATTGCGAGAAGGTCTGCGTCGCAGACTCCTCCTGCCGCGCCTTCACCTATAATCCCAAGGTGAAATGGTGCTTCCTCAAATCCGACTATAACACGCTCAACACGTTCGCCGGTGCTGTGGCGGGCAAGGTCGTCGACGCTTCGGCGGCAGAGCCCGATATTGGCGCACCGCCAGCATTGCCGTTCGTCAGCGATCAACTTTTGAGCGACGCGCGCGCCACCAAGGAAAATCTGTCGGTGCTGGCAGATCAGGATGCGCTCGGGCTGAATGGCCGCAAGACTGAGGCCTACCGCGAACTGACAGCTGGCAACGTTGCCCCGGCACTGAAGGCTTTTCAGGGCGCGCTGTCCATTACCCCGGATGATGGCGCGCTATGGATCGAAGCCGCGCGTGCTGCCAACCGTGTTTACGGCAACTCCGAACTTGCCACTCAGGCCTCGCTTGCAGCCCTCAACGCCTATCAACTGTCACGCGGCACACAATCGCGGGCTGAAGCGCTGGCTGTTCTGGCAGCAGCATTGAAGAACGTCGAGAACTTCCGTGGTGCGCTCAGCGCCTACAAGGCCAGCCTCGAACTGGTTGAAGCTAAATCCGTTCGCGCCGAATACACCGACCTGCGCACCCGCCAGGGCTTCCGCGTAACCGAGCATACAATCGATTCCGACAGCGCCACGCCACGGGTCTGCGTCCAGTTTTCCGAACCGCTGGTCAAGGCCGGTGTCGATTACACGCCGTTCGTCCTTCTGGATGGCGCCACACCCAAGGCTGTCGAAGCCAAAGGCAGCCAGATCTGCGTCGAGGGCCTCACCCACGGTCAGCGATACAAGGTGGCCTTCCGCTCCGGCTTGCCGTCGTCTGTCGATGAGCCACTGGAAACCAACGTCAATCTCGACATCTATGTCCCCGACCGTGCGGCGATGGTCCGCTTCACCGGCGACAGCTTCGTTTTGCCGGGAACCGCCCGTCGCGGTATTCCGATCGTCTCGGTCAACACTGCAAGCGCCAACCTAAAACTCTATCGCGTCGGCGATCGCAACATTGCCTCGCTGCTGACGGCCTCGCAGTTCCTGACGCAGCTCGATGGTTACAGCGCCCAGCGCATCCAGGATGAAAACGGCGAAATGGTCTGGCAGGGCTCGATCGATATTGCGACCGATCTCAACAAGGAAGTCGTCACCAGCTTTCCGGTCGATGAGGCCCTGCCGCAGCGCAAGCCCGGTGTCTATGTCCTGACCGCCGTATCTGCTACCGGCAATTCGAACGAGTGGGACAGCCAGGCAACGCAATGGTTCGTCATCTCGGATATCGGCCTGTCCACCTATTCCGGGGAAGACGGCCTGTCCGTTTTTGCCCGGTCGCTGGCATCGGCCAAGCAGATGTCCGGCATCGAACTGACGCTGCTTGCCAAGAACAATGAAATCCTCGGCACCGCGACCACCGACGGGGATGGCCGCGCGACCTTCGATGCCGGCCTGCTGCGCGGCACCGCCGCCATGACGCCGGCAGTCATCACCGCCAAGAGTGCCGCTGACGATTTCGTTTTCCTCGACCTCACGCGTGCTGGCTTTGACCTTTCCGATCGTGGCGTCACGGGACGTGCAGCCCCTGGCGCCATCGACGTGCTGACCTGGACGGAACGTGGCATCTACCGCGCCGGTGAAACCGTGCATATCTCCGCTCTTGCCCGCGATAGCGCTTCGGTGGCTATCGAGAAACTGCCCCTGACCTTCATCTTCATGCGACCGGATGGCGTCGAGGATCGCCGTGTCGTCAGCGATGGCGGTTTGGCAGGTGGCTATGCTCTCGATCTCCCCTTGCAACCAAACGCGATGCGCGGCACTTGGACCGTCCAAATCTTCACCGATCCCAAGGGAACGGCGATCAGCGAGAAGCAATTCCAGGTCGATGACTTCGTGCCGGACCGGGTCGAGTTCGACATGGCCAGCACCGTCAAGCAGATCGAGATCGGCACGCCGGCCCCCATCACCATCGACGGCCGCTTCCTCTATGGCGCACCCGCTGCAGGTCTCGAACTTGAAGGCGAAGTCGGCCTGAAGCCAACCCGTGAAAGCGCCGATTTCAAGGGCTATGTCTTCGGCCTCGCCGACGAGGAAGCAACGGAAGACAGCCGCACGACGCTCGAAGGACTGGAGCCGCTCGACGAGGACGGCAAGGCGACATTCGACGTCACGCTAACAGAGGTTCCATCGACCACGCAGCTGCTCAACGCCAATATCACCGTACGCGTTCAGGAAGCTGGCGGCCGTGCCGTCGAGCGCTCCCTGACACTGCCGGTCAAGCCGGCCGGCGCGATGATCGGCATCAAGCCGGAATTCTCCGGCGATCTCGCTGAAAATGCAGTCGGCAAATTCCACGTTATCGCTATCGACCAGAGCGGTGCCAAACAGGCAAAGTCCGGCCTGAGCTGGAAGCTGCTGCGCGTCGAGCAGGACTATCAGTGGTACCGTGACGGCACCGCCTGGAAATATGAACCGGTTACGTCGACCAAGCAGGTTTCGACCGGCACCTTGGATGTCACCCCGGATGGCGGCGAGATTGCCATTTCCGCCGGCTGGGGCCGCTACCGGCTTGAAGTCGAAACCGCCGATATCGATGGCCCGACATCGAGCGTCGAGTTCGATTCCGGCTGGTATGTCACGGCAAGCTCGACGGAAACACCGGATGGTCTGGAAGTCGCTCTCGACAAGCAGAATTATGCCGTCGGCGACATCGCCAAGCTGCGCGTATCGCCGCGCTTTGCCGGGGAAGTCCTGGTCACCATCGGCTCGGAAAAGCTGATCGCCACGAAAACGGCGACCATTCCCGCCGAAGGTGGCGAAGTCGACATTCCGATTACTGCCAATTTCGGCGCGGGAGCCTATGTCACCGCAACACTTTATCGTCCGGGCGATGCGCAGGAAAGCCGCATGCCGATGCGCTCCATCGGCATCAAATGGCTGGCTGTCGATCCCGAGGACCGCAAGCTCACCGTCAAGCTCGACTTGCCGGAAAAGACGCTGCCGCGTCAGACGCTGAATATTCCGGTGGAAGTGACCGGGGCAGGTGTAGGCGACGAGGCCTATGTCACGGTTGCCGCCGTCGATGTCGGCATCCTCAATCTCACCCGCTACGAAGCGCCCGATCCGGACGGATGGTATTTCGGCCAGCGCCAGCTCGGCCTTGAAATCCGTGACCTTTATGGACGGCTGATCGATGGCTCTCTCGGCGCAACCGGGCGCCTGCGCACCGGTGGCGACGGCGGCCAGATGGCGCTGCAGGGCAAACCACCGACCGAAAAGCTGGTGGCGTTCTTCTCCGGCCCCGTTCAACTCGATGCTAGCGGCAAGGCGATCATCAGCTTTGATATCCCGCAGTTCAACGGCACTGCCCGCGTCATGGCTGTCGCCTGGTCGAAGGCTGGCGTCGGCCATGCGTCAACCGATGTCGTCATCCGCGATCCGGTCGTGGTGACGGCAAGCATGCCGCAGTTCCTGGCGCCTGGAGACAAGGCAGAGCTTCGGCTCGATATCGCCAATACCGATGGCCCGGCTGGCGACATGAACCTCAAGGTGACAAGCAGCTCCTCCGTTGTGATCGACGCGGCGCAAGCCGAACAGACTTTCAGCGTCAAGCCGGGCGGCAAGTTCGACCTGACGCTACCGCTTTCCGGCGTTCACCCCGGCGACGGTGCGATCTCGATCGAACTGACCAGCGCCGATGGCCTGTCGCTGCAACAGTCGGTTTCCGTTCCGGTGCGGCCTGCTTCCCTTCCGGTGACGACCCGGCATCCCCTGACCATTGAGCCGAATGCCAGCCTGAAGGTGGATGGCGATCTATTGGCGGAAAGCATGCTGCAGGGCTCTGCCGTCAGCATCAGCGTCACTCGCTCTGCCGCCTTCGATATCCCGGCGCTGCTGACATCGCTCGACCGCTACCCCTATGGTTGCGCCGAGCAGACAACGAGCCGGGCGTTACCGCTTTTGTATCTGAGCGAACTCTCCAAGCAATCCGGACTTCCCGAAGATGGCGATGTCCAGAAGCGCGTGCAGGAAGCCATCTACCGGGTGTTGTCCTATCAATCCTCGACCGGCAGCTTCGGCCTCTGGAGCCCCGGCTCCGGTGATCTGTGGCTTGATGCCTATGTCACGGATTTCCTGACACGTGCCCGCGAGCAGAAGTATCAGGTGCCGGATCAGGCGATGGTCCAGGCGCTCGATAATCTGCAGAATGCCATGAGCTATGATGTCGACATGAAGAGCCAGGGCAACGAAATCGCCTATTCTCTTTACGTGCTCGCCCGTAACCGCAAGGCAGCGATTAGCGATCTGCGGTATTATGCCGACACCAAGCTCGCGGAGTTCCCGACGCCGCTGTCGAAGGGCCATCTGGCTGCAGCACTCGCTCTTTATGGCGATGCCCAACGTTCGCAGAGCATCTTCGAAGAAGCACTGCAGATGTCGACGACGGCAAGCAATGCCAGCCTGGATCGCTCCGATTATGGCTCAGCTTTGCGTGACGACGCCGCCGTGTTGACATTGGCTGCGGAAGCCCGGCCTGTACCGACGATTATCCCGCAACTCGCCAAGATCGTTGCCCGTGAATGGGAGCAGAAATCCTATACGAGCACTCAGGAACAGATGTGGACGCTAATGGCGGCCCGCGCCATCCAGGGCGGCGACAGCGATCTGAACCTCGACATCAACGGCACGCCACACAGCGGTGGTTATGCCGCACGTCTCACCGGCGACGAGGTCCTCGATCAGCCGGTGACGATCACCAACCGGTCGAGCGAACCGGTGGCCGCCGTGGTGACGACCGTTGCAGCACCGGCATTCCCGCTGCCTGCCGGCGGCAATGGCTTCAGCATCGAGCGCGCCTACTACACGCTCGACGGTGAGGAGGCCAATGTCACGGAGGCCAGGCAGAACGAGCGTTACGTCGTCGTTATCAATGCGACGGAGAGCAACACCTGGCCGTCGCGTGTGCTGATCACCGATCTTCTTCCTGCCGGGTTCGAGATCGACAATCCGACGCTGGTGGATAGCGCCAAGCTGTCGAACTTCGAATGGATCGGCGAGGTCGAGGCGGCGCATACGGAGTTCCGCACGGACCGCTTCGTCGCCGCCTTTGATCGCACCGCGGGTGACAACCGCACGATTACCGTCGCCTATGTCGTTCGCGCTGTCACGCCGGGCACCTATGATCATCCGGCAGCCAGCATCGAGGACATGTACCGGCCGCAATATTCCGCACGCTCCGCGATGGGGCGCATGGAGGTTCAGGCGGTCGAATAATGTCTCTCTGGGCAAAAATCTGCGCCGCATTGCTGGGCTCCGCACTTTTGTGCGTTGCCATCATGCTCGGCCTTGACGCTGCGGACCGCGCCTATCCGCCGCCGTTAGAAAAGGCACGCACGGTATCAGCGGAAGTGCTTGATGCGGACGGGCAGTTGTTGCGCGCCTTCGCGACACCGGAGGGCCGCTGGCGGCTGCAGACAACGGCGAACGAGGTCGATCCACAATTCGTCCGCATGCTGATTGCCTATGAGGACCAGCGTTTCTGGGAGCACAAGGGGGTTGATCCCTGGGCATTGATACGCGCCGCTTGGCAGTTCGCCGCTCATGGGCGTATCGTCTCGGGCGCCTCGACGCTCTCGATGCAGGTGGCGCGGTTGATCGAGCCGCGCGAAGGGCGCTCGTTTGCTGCAAAGTTTCGCCAGCTCGTCCGCGCCGTGCAGATCGAGCGGCGGCTGAGCA
Source organism: Rhizobium sp. PL01 (assembly GCF_033447125.1). Classification (NCBI taxonomy): domain Bacteria; kingdom Pseudomonadati; phylum Pseudomonadota; class Alphaproteobacteria; order Hyphomicrobiales; family Rhizobiaceae; genus Rhizobium; species Rhizobium sp. PL01. The sequence continues at coordinate 79,673 of NZ_JAWQUM010000008.1, forward strand.
AGGCCGAGATCCTCGATCTTTACCTCACCCACGCGCCCTATGGCGGTAATCTCGAAGGCATTCGCGCCGCAAGTCTTGCCTATTTCGGCAAGGAGCCTCGCCGTCTCACCGTGTCCGAAGCCTCGTTGCTTGTCGCCCTTCCCCAGCTCCCGGAGAAACGCCGCCCGGATCGCCATTTGAAGGCGGCGGAAGCGGCGCGGCAACGGGTTCTGGAACGCATGGCGGTTTCCGCTGTCATCGGGGAAGGGGAGGCGGAGCGCGCCAATTTGGTAGCCGTACCAGAACGTCGCCTGCAACTGCCGGCCTTTGCCGCTCATCTCGCCGAAGCAGCGCGGCGCAAAGAGCCGAAAGCCGTCCAGCATCAGACGACACTGCGGCGAACCATCCAGAAAGGACTGGAAACGGTCGCCAAGGAAGCGGCGGCCCGGCTTGGTCCGAAAGTATCGATCGCCATGGTCATGGCCGATGCACGCACCGGCGAGATTGTCGGCGAACTCGGTTCTGCAGATTACTTCGACGCCAGCCGTTCCGGCTGGATCGACATGACCCGCATTTCCCGCTCACCGGGTTCGACGCTGAAGCCGTTCATCTATGGCCTTGCGTTCGAGGAAGGATTGGTTTCCCAGGAAACCATCATCGAAGATCGGCCTGCGGATTTCTTTGGCTACCGGCCGCGCAATTTCGACATGACCTATCAGGGCGATGTCAGCATCCGCCAGGCGCTGCAGCTATCCCTCAACGTCCCCGCGGTGCGGTTGCTCGATTCCGTTGGGCCTACACGGCTGATGGTGCGCTTCCGGCGCGCCGAGGTCCGTCCCATCCTGCCGCCGAACGAGGCGCCCGGCCTGGCGATCGGCCTCGGCGGGTTGGGAACCAACCTGAAGGATCTCGTACAGCTCTATGCTGCACTTGCCAATCGTGGCAAACCCGTCCGGCTTGGCGATGGCATTCGCGAGCAACCGGGGGCAATCGAAAACGAACCGCTTCTCGATCCTGTCGCCACGTGGCAGATCGCCGATATCCTGTCAGGTGTTTTGCCGCCGGCAGGGGCCGTTCAGCGCGGCATCGCCTATAAGACCGGAACGAGCTACGGCTACCGCGACGCCTGGTCTGTCGGCTTTGACGGCCGTTATGTTCTCGGCGTCTGGGTCGGCCGGCCAGACAACGGCGCAGTCCCCGGTCTGACCGGCTATGGATCAGCAGCCCCGATCCTGTTTGAGGGGTTTGCGAAATCAGGCGTCGCCATTACGCCGCTGCCTCGCGCTCCGGCCGGTGCAGTCCGTATTGCCCAAGCGGAATTGCCGATAAGCCAACGCCGTTTTTCGCTGACCTCCAGCGGGCTCGTTTCCGCTACGGTCCGCGAAGCGGCGCCGCAGATCGTCTATCCGCCGGAAGGCGCCCGCGTCGAGCTCGGCGTTGATACTGCAGGCACACCCATGCCGCTGGTCCTCAAACTGCAGGGGGGAAGGGCGCCCTTCCGCTGGCTTGCCAATGGCAAGCCACTGCCTGAGACCTCACGGCGCCGCGTCAATCAGTGGGTGCCGGATGGCGCGGGTTATTCGACGCTGACCGTCATCGACGCAGCCGGACGTGCCGCCAGCGTGCGGGTTTTTCTCAACTAGAATCACCCCGGATGTTAGCCGGAAACCGCCATCAGCCGTGAAACTGGCAACTCCGATTTGTGCCCTATCATGAATGGGGATTCCCGAATCTAGCCTCATGATTTATCAATGGATGATGAATCGATCCGATCTGATTCGAAATCGCGCAAGGCCGGGAGCCATCCGCGAAGAAATTGACGGAGGCATATTGTCTTTTCCACGCACCTCAGCCGCTCTATATATGCTTGCCGGCATCGCCCTGACGCTTGGTCTTGCAGGCTGTGGGGCGCGCGACGGCGTCAGGTTGTCCGATACCGCAACCACCGTGCCTGACGATACCGCCTTTGCCCTGCCGGGTCCCGGCGGGCCGGCCATCGTCAATATCGTCGAACGCAGTTTCCGTAATGCGACCCAGCAGGATATCTTCCTGTTCACCTCCGCCTCCACGCCCGGACAGAATGTCATGCGTGTCCAATTGTACGGACCCGTCGGATCAAAGTTCGAAGGAACGCGATCCCTTGGCTACTCATCTGTGCGCGCCAGCGAAATCGCCAAGGAAATGCGCCGCGAACTACCCGGCATCGCGCTCAGGCAATCGCCGATTTACCTGCAGAACAATTACGGCCCCTTCAGCTATGCCTATGGTCGCGGCCGCGGCAACGATGCGTGCCTTTATGCCTGGCAGCAGATCCGTTCGCCCGAGGATGCAAGAACGGCCTTTCAGAATGGCGGCACGATCCAGGTTCGCCTGCGGCTCTGCGAAGAAGATGCAAGCGAAGAAAAGCTGCTGAGCACCATGTACGGTTATACGATCCGCGGAGCGTTCAATGCTGCGGGCTGGAACCCTTACGGCGAGCCCCCCAGCGTTGAACCGACATTGGGCCGGGCCGGAAACCCCATCTATCCCAAGACGAACGACGTGCGTGACAACATGATGCCAGCCGCCGAAGTGGAGAGGGCACGCCCTGTCGTACAGCCCCGGCGGGTCGTTGTGACGACGGAAAAAGTCACTCCGATCAAACAACCGGCGCCGGAAGAAACCATTCCTTTACCAACAACAGGGGATATGAATGGGATCGTCGTTCCTTCCCCGGATTGTGTGAACCAGTCAGCGGATGCCGGACGATGCAAATAACACCGGCATGATCCGAATTGCCGATCGCAGTTTGAGTTGACCATGGCGTTTTGAGGGCTTCCGCCGGCATCTCCGTGCCGCCGGGTGGCCTCCTGAAAGGCACCAACCATGCGCAAGGCAGGCATTATTCTTTTCTGGGGGATTGCTTCCCTTTGCGTCATTGCGCTGGTCACCCTTCCGATCAACCTTCAGACCCAGTTGATCGCCAGCATCTCTGTGGTCACGTTCATGGCCGTCCTGAAAATCCTCAAGGCCGAGGGAACCTGGCGTCTCACGGCGCTCGCCTTCGGCACGGCAATCGTGATGCGCTACGTCTACTGGCGCACCACCAGCACGCTGCCGCCAATCAATCAGTTGGAAAACTTCATTCCCGGTTTCCTGCTCTATCTGGCGGAAATGTACAGCGTGATGATGCTGGCGCTCAGCCTGTTCGTCGTTGCCATGCCGCTCCCGTCGCGGCCGTCGCGGGCCGCTTCTGAGGGAAAATATCCGAATGTCGATGTCTTCGTACCAACCTACAATGAAGACTCACATCTGCTGGCCAACACGCTGGCCGCAGCAAAAGCGATGGACTATCCCGCCGAAAAGCTGACTGTCTGGCTTCTCGACGACGGCGGCACGCTACAGAAGCGTACCTCGGCAAACCTTCTTGAAAGCCAGACGGCCAAGTCCCGCCATGAGGAATTGCAGACCCTCTGCATCGATCTTGACGTCAAGTATCTGACGCGCGACCGCAACGAGCATGCCAAGGCGGGCAATCTCAACAACGGCATGCAGCATTCGCAAGGCGAACTGATCGCCGTGTTCGACGCCGACCATGCGCCTGCCCGGGATTTCCTTTTGGAAACGGTCGGCTATTTCGAAGACGATCCGAGGTTGTTCCTCGTTCAGACGCCACACTTCTTTCTCAATCCCGATCCCGTCGAGCGCAATCTGCGTACCTTCGAAAAGATGCCAAGCGAGAACGAGATGTTCTACGGCATCATCCAGCGGGGCCTCGACAAGTGGAATGCCTCGTTCTTCTGCGGATCGGCGGCCGTATTGCGCCGGCAGGCGCTCGACCAGACCGGCGGCTTCAGTGGTGTCAGCATTACCGAAGACTGCGAAACTGCAATCGATCTTCATGCCAGCGGCTGGAACAGCGTCTATGTCGACCGACCGCTGATCGCCGGTCTTCAGCCCGCGACCTTCGCCAGCTTCATCGGCCAGCGTAGCCGATGGGCCCAGGGCATGATGCAGATCTTGCGCTTCAAATTCCCACCGCTGAAGCGCGGCCTGTCGATCCCACAGCGTCTCTGCTACATGTCATCGACATTGTTCTGGCTCTTTCCGTTTCCCCGGACGATCTTCCTGTTCGCGCCGCTCTGTTACCTGTTCTTCGATCTGGAAATCTTCACCGCCTCCGGAGGCGAGTTCCTAGGCTATACACTCGCCTATATGCTGGTGAACCTGATGATGCAGAACTACCTGTACGGTTCATTTCGCTGGCCATGGATTTCTGAACTGTATGAATACGTCCAGACCGTTCATCTCCTTCCGGCGGTTGTCTCGGCGATCATCAACCCGAGGAAACCGAGCTTCAAGGTGACCGCAAAGGATGAATCTGTGCTGGTCAGCCGTCTGTCCGAAATCAGCAGGCCGTTTTTCATCATCTTCGCCGTTCTCTTGCTTGCCTTGCTGGTGACCGTATACCGCGTCTATACCGAACCTTATAAGGCAGATGTCACTCTGGTCGTCGGCGGCTGGAACCTGCTCAACCTCATCCTCGCCGGATGTGCACTCGGCGTCGTTTCCGAGCGCGGTGAATTGTCGGCAACGCGCCGCGTCAAGGTCACGCGCCAATGCGAATTCGGTCTCGGTGAACAATGGTATCCAGCAACGATCGATGACGTTTCGGTCTACGGCGCGCGCATCAATGTCTATGCAAAGACGATCGGCTCTCCCGCCGTCGATACACGCGGCCTGATCCGTTTCACGCCGCATGGCCGAGAGACTGCGGAAATCCTTCCGATCGCGGTCCGAAACACGAAAGTCGACGGCGATATCGTCACGATGGGATGCCAATACCTGCCGGAAGCAGCGCGTGATCACAGTCTCGTCGCCGATCTGATTTTCGCAAACTCACAGCAATGGACGGAATTCCAAATGTCGCGCCGCGACAATCCGGGTCTCTTCCGTGGAACGCTCTGGTTCTTCGGGTTGGCCTTTTATCAGACGAGCCGCGGGCTCGCCTATTTCTTCAGCAATCGGGGGGCAAGCGGCAAGCCACGGGTTTCTGCGGGAGCTAAAAAATGACGAAAGCCGTAATTCTTGCTCTCACGCTGCTTGCGTCGCCGGCTGGCTCGCTCCACGCCCAGACGGTCCCTTTCGACATGACGCCGGAGCGCCCAGCCTCGGAAAGCCCCGTGGTGACGACACCTCAGGGCGATCAGGCCAAGAATCCACCGGCCTCCCAGCCGGTGACGGTCGCGCCTGTTGTCGAGGCAGTCGAAACCGAAGCCTTCAATCGATACATTCTTCCGGAAGGCAGCCTTGGGTTGACCGGGGAGTACGAAGATCGGCTATGGTCTGTCTATCTCACGCCTCAGCAGGCCGCCACAGGCACAAAGCTCAACCTCGGTTATCAGAATTCGATCTTCGTTGCCCCGGAAACGTCCCGCCTGACCGTTGAGGTGAACAATACGAAAATCGCCGAGGAAGCCATCCGCTCGCCGGAATCCATCTCCGACCTCAGCCTCAATCTCCCCAAGGATCTGTTGAAGCCGGGAGCAAACCTGATCCGCATGCGCTCCAACCAGCGCCACCGCACCGACTGCTCCGTTCAATCGACCTACGAGCTGTGGTCGAATATCGACGCCGAGAAAACCTATCTCAGTTTTGCCGGCAACGATCCGCTGCCGATGCAGAGCCTTGACGACATCAGGGCCATCGGCGTCGATGAAAGCGGCCTTACCCGGTTCAATTTTGTTGTCCCGGCGCTGGAACAACCCGGATCAACTGTCCCACTGATGCGCCTGGCGCAGGGCCTGGCGGTTCTCGCCGATATGCCAAACCAATCCTTCTCGTTCGAAACCAACAAGCTGCCGCCATCCGGCCCCGGAGAGATGACCGTCCTCGTCGGCACGCCCGCCGAGCTGTCACCGCTTTTTGCATCCTTGCCTGATGGCGCCGCATCCGCGCCGGTTGCGGGCTTTGTCCAGGACGCAAAAACCGGACTACCGGTTCTGGTAATCACCGGCCCGACATGGCAGGCGATCCGCAGCGCGATCGAAAGCATTGTCGCACCGACCGATGTTGCCGGGCCGGTTCGCCGCGACGTGATTACCACCCAGCGCTGGCGCGCTCCGGATGCGCCGTTCCTGTTTTCCGATAGCCGTCTTCCTTTTTCGCAGCTGGGACTGAAAACCGAGGAGTTCACCGGCAGGCGTTTCCGCACGGATTTCACCATTGGCATTCCCTCGGACTTTTATGCCGCCGCTTATGGCGAAGCCGTCATCCTGTTGGATGCGGCCTATACCGCAGCCGTCCTGCCGGGCAGCCATATCGATATCTACGTCAATGACAGCATCGCCTCCACCGTTCCAATCACCTCGTCGGGCGGCGGGCTCCTTCGTCATCTGCCGATCAACGTCACGATGCGGCATTTTCGTCCTGGCGTGAATACGATCGCAATCGAGGCAATCCTGGAAACAGAAACCGACAAGGTCTGCGCACCCGGGGCAACCGGCACGGATGCCCCTCGCTTTGCGCTGTTCGATACGTCCGAATTCCATATGCCGGACTTTGCCCGCGTCGGACAACTGCCCAATCTCGCAGCAACGGCGGGAACCGGAGCACCTTACAACAGGGGTACTGACCCTGTTCCGCTCTTCATGGATCGCATCGACGCCAATACCCTTTCGGCAGCCGCAACATTCCTTGGGCGGCTTGCCGTCGGTGCCGGCCATCCGCTTGCTGTGGAGACAGTCGCTTCCCCGGCATTGATCGGCAACAGAAGCGCTATTTTCATCGGTTCCCTGTCGCAGATGCCACCGATGGTCTTCACCCAGATGAATATCTCAGAGGCAAGCCGCAACACCTGGGGGCCTGATACAGGCACTCAGGCGCAGGGCGTTGATACGCAGGCCGCCTATGATGAATGGCGCGACAAGTTGAAAGGAGGTTTGTTCAGCAGCCAGATCAGCGCCCTTGAGGCATGGCTGAAGCAGAATTTTGATATCACGCTGACGTCCCTGCGTTTTGCACCGCGATCCGAAAGCAGCTTCATGCCATCGAGCGCGGCATCGCTGTTGATGGCGCAGGCGTCCAGCCCCGATGGGACGGGAACCTGGACTGTCGTGGCGGCACCGACCGGTAAAGATCTGCGCGACAGCATGCAGTCCCTGAGCGGACAGGCAAATTGGTCACAACTGGACGGGCGCATTTCGACATATGAGGGCGGCACCAAAACGGTGCAGACCGTGCCGGTGAACAGTTTCCAGTTCGTGCCGACTCAGGCCGGATCCTTTTCCAATTACCGGCTCATTGCCGCCAACTGGTTGTCGACGAACATCCTGTCCTATGCGGTACTGCTCGCCGTGCTTGCCGTCATCCTGGGGTTGGCGACTGCGACAATGCTCGGCAACCTCGGACGGCGACAATGAGAGGAAAACTGCTGGCGGCGTTCCTTGCAGGACTTTTCAGCTTCTGTATGGCCAGCACTCCGGCGACCGCACAGCAGCCCTTGATCGCCGCCGAGGCCTGGCAGGCATATAAAGCAAAATTTCTCGATCCCGGTGGCCGCATCATCGATGATGCGAATGGCAATATCAGCCACAGCGAAGGCCAGGGTTATGGGCTGCTGCTGTCGGTCCTTGCCGGTAGCCCTGCGGATTTCGAACTGATCTGGTCCTTTACCCGCACGGAGCTGTTGTTGCGCAGCGATGGTCTGGCGGCGTGGAAATGGAACCCCGCAACCAAACCGCATGTTACCGACATCAACAATGCCACCGACGGCGACATCCTGATTGCCTACGCGCTGGGCCTGGCCGGAAAACAGTGGAACCGCCCGGACTACATCAAAAATGGCGCCGGCATCGCACGCGCCATCCTCGAGAAGACCGTTATTCAAGTTTCCGGGCGGACCCTGCTTCTACCAGCCGCCACAGGTTTTTCCGCCACCGACCGCGATGACGGCCCCGTCATCAATCCTTCCTACTGGATTTTCGAAGCCTTCCCGGTGCTCGATCAATTGGCGCCATCGCCGGTTTGGGCAAAGCTGCGTGCCGATGGTGTTGCCATTCTGAATGAACTTCGATTTGGCCCGAAACAGCTTCCCTCAGATTGGGTATCCTTAAAATCGCCGCCGGCGCCGGCAACCGGATTTCCTGCCGAATTCGGCTACAACGCCCTGCGCATCCCGCTTTATCTAGTGCGCGCTGGTATAACAGATCGGGATTTGTTGACGAGATTGATGCGCGGGACTTCTGGTGCAAATGGAGAATATACAACCATAGATATAGAATCTGGACAGTCGAAGGACAACCTTACCGATCCGGGTTATCGAATAATTAACCATATTCTGGCCTGTGTGGTGAACAAGACAGCGGTGCCGGAAGATCTGAAGCAATTTGCGCCGACCCGCTACTATCCTTCGACGCTCCATTTGCTGGGGCTATCTATTATTGCTGCTCAGCAGCCGGAGTGCTCATGAAGTCGACCTTCATCGCATTGTCAGCAGCGGTCATCGCGGTCGGCCTCGTCGGGATGAACAAGCCCGACTATATCAAGCATGCGATGCAATCCCTCTCGCTGGCAGATGCCGAAGAACCTGTTGCGCGATCATCGCGCCTGGTTCAGCAGACAGAAACCGGCATCGCTGGCGCAAACACGCCTGTCTTCCGGGAAATCAAACGCTCTCCCCAGCCGGTGCTCGACACGGTGGTGACGGCAGCAACGACGGCAACGGTCGACGAAAGCGCGCTGCGTTATTTCGCCAGCCGTGGAGATACGGCAAGACTGCAGGCGGAAATCTCCCGTTTGAAAGCACTCTATCCGGATTGGGTGCCGCCAAAGGACCCACTGGCTGTTCCTCAAAACGAGGACAAGCAACTGGAGACGATGTGGGATCTTTACGCTCAGGCCCGCTACGCCGAAGTCCGCAAGGCCATCGCCGAGCGTCAGGTCGCGGAACCCGCATGGAAACCGCCCGCAGATCTGATCGACCGGTTGACCGTGGCTGAAGCCCGCATGCGGCTGATCAATGCCTCAGACTTGAAACAATATGAAACCGTCGTGCGGATCGGCTCGGAAACACCAAGCCTGCTGACCTGCAGCGAGGTCGATGTCCTGTGGCGCGTGGCTGAAGCCTTCTTCCGCACCGACAAGGCTCAGCGCGCGGCCGACGCCTATTCCTACATCCTGGACAATTGCCAGAATGCCGCCGAGCGCCTTGCGACGGTTCAAAAGGCCGCTGCCATTCTTCCCTCCAAGAGCGTCGAGGATCTTCTCGCCAAGGAAAAAGCCTCACCAGACGGCACGATGGAATTCGACAGCATCCGCGACGACCTGGCGCGCCGGTTTGTTGCCGAAGCCAATGCCGATGGCAAGGTCGTCGTCCCGCCGCAATATCTGTCGCGTGTCGAGCGCCTGGCGGAGACCGGTGGGCTTACCTCCGATGCCCTGTTGCTCGGTTGGTATTACCTGCCGCGCGGCGACATGGAAGCGGCGGAAAAATGGTTCCGCAAGGCGCGCGACAAGGAAGATACGGCATCTGCATCGCAAGGCCTGGCGCTCACCTTGATCGACCGCAACGACCAGCTTGCCGCCGAAGACACGATGTATCGCTGGCGCGACGATTCCAAGGACGCAAAAGCTGTGTATCTCGCCGCCACCGCCAACCTGCTGGCGCTCGCGCCGCCGGTTGCCCTTTCCGGCGAGGTTTTGAAGCGGATTGCCGCCGAGGTGATAAAATCGCGTGATGCGTCAACTGCCCAGCAATTCGGCTGGTATGCCCGTGCGCTGAACCAGCCGCAAACGGCCCTGCAATGGTTCCGCACAGCCCTCAGCTGGAAGCTCGACGACGAACCATCGGCATACGGATTGGCCGTCACTTATCAGCAGCTGGAGGATCTGAAGGGCCTGACCGAAATCCAGCGCCTCTGGGCCGGGCGCTCGGAGCGTATTGCCAAGGTCGGCGAGGTCGAAGAACCGGATACGGCCAAGCGGCGGGTGCCTGTTGCAAATGAAACAGTCATCGTCAGACGGCAACCGCGCACGGTAGCGGCCGCACAGGACGTGGATTACGATCAGCCGGAACAGGTCTCCGTGACACGCCCGCGCAGGACCATTAGTGTCGATCGGGGTTGCAAATCCACGGTTAACCCGCAAACGCTTGCTCCGGAAGCCGCGTTGACGCGCGGCTGGTGCCTGATGGAACGAAACAGACCGATGGAAGCTGCAGCGGCCTTCGAAGTCGGCATGCTCGGCTCTTCGGCAAAGACACGCGAAGATGCAGCTTATGGTCAAAGCCTGGCCTACCTGCGCGCCGGTCTCTCAAGCAAGGCTGCAGTATCGGCCGTCAAGGCACCACAGAACCGCCAACGCGCTTTCGAACTGCAACAGGCAATCCTTGCCGACAAAGCCGTCGCGGCTTTCGACGCCGGCCGCTCACGAGAAGCCCTGCTTGTTCTCGATCAGCTAAGGCAAATCTCCCCCGAAAGAACCGACCTTCTGTCGCTCAGGGGGTATGCCTATCTTCGGCTGAAACGCTATGCTGATGCGCGGCGGGTGTTCGAGGCGCTGGCTGCCATCGGCAATCGCGACGGTCAGCGTGGACTTGGCATTCTCTACCAGATATTCAACGACAAGGATTGACCGGGACACGAGGCTCCCACCGGCTTTCCGGTTTGGCATCGGGAGCGGAGTGGACAACGTGACATCTTCCCCATTAGATATCCCGGTCAAGACAGCCGACGGACGTCAGACGACGCTTGCCGAATTTCGCGGTCGTGTGATGCTGGTCGTCAATGTCGCATCGAAATGCGGTTTGACGGTACAATATGAAGGCCTCGAAGAGCTCTATGAAGCCAAACGGGACGCAGGGCTTGTCATTCTTGCCTTTCCGGCCAACAATTTCATGGAGCAGGAGCCCGGAACGGAAGCCGAGATCGTCGAATTCTGCACCAGTACCTATGACGTGCAGTTCCCGATCTTTTCGAAGATTTCCGTCAAAGGGGAGGCGATCCATCCGCTCTATCGCAGCCTGACGTCGATTGCGCCTGACGCCATCGGCGAAGGTCCGATGCGTGACCGGTTGAAGGGTTACGGCGTCGAGCCTGAGAACAAAGCCGACGTGCTATGGAATTTCGAGAAATTCCTGATCGGCCGCGATGGCAAGGTGGCGGCGCGCTTTTCACCGGATGTCACGGCAGAGGATGGACGGCTTGTTTCTGCGATCGATAAGGAACTGGCGCAGCAGAGCTGACATCGCGCTATCCCTTGAAGGCAAAGAACGAACGGCCACGCAGTAAACCTGCATGGCCGCTCAAAGCACGTGTGATCTGATTTATCGCGCGGTGTTGCTGGAGATGTAATCTGCGGCCACCTGCGCGACGAGCGCCAGGGAAATCGCGCCGGCATCGGGATGGCCGATGCTCCTTTCTGCCAACGGCCGGGCGCGGCCGAGCTTCGGTGTCAGCGCCGAGGTCGCGTCGGCAGCGGACTTTGCAGCCTCGGCCGCCAGCGCCCATGCGTCCGGCAGCGACTTGCCCGCAGCAGCCTCACGCTCCAGCGTTTCCACAAACGGGATAAGCGCATCGACCAGCGTCTTGTCACCAAGGCGGGCGCGCCCAAGCCTGGTAACGCCTTCGAGCGCAAGCCTGGCACCCTTGACGGCAGCATCCTTCTCAACGGCATCGCTATCGCTCAGCGCATTGCTCCACGAGCGCAGCAGCAAGCCCCAGATGGCGCCCGATGTCCCGCCGGCACGGTCGGCCCAGGCGTCACCGGCAACGGCCAGAACGCTGGCAGCGCCAGCGCCGGCAGCAACGGCGGCATTGGCGGCGTCGAGTGCAGCGGCCGAACCCCGGCGCATGCCCTGACCGTGGTCGCCGTCGCCGGCCTGCGCGTCGATTCGGCCGAGCTCGTCTTCCGCATCCTTCAGCGCAGCAGCAACGGCAGAGAGCAGGCTCGCAACACATTTCCCGGCTTCCTTTGAAGCCTCGGAGGCGGGCGCAAACGCGATCTTTCCTTCGACGTCGTCAAGCGCGCCAGTTGCCGGTTCCGTCGAGAACGTTGCGCCGCGCCGCAGGACCGGCGTATCGCAGGCCGCTGACCAGAGTGTTTCCAGTTCGTCGTCGAGCCACAGCAGTGTCAGCGAGCAGCCCTGCATATCGAGACTGGTGACGAATTCACCGGCTTCCGGTGCCACAACGTCCAGTCCGGCATCGGTGAGAAGCGTCGAGACCGTCGTCCAGAGCACAAACAGCTCTTCATACTTCGTCGCGCCCAAACCATTGAGGATCACGCCGACCTTCGTGGTTCCGGCCGGGCGCTCTGCCAAGAGCTTTTCAGTCAGGAGCTTTGCCAGATCCTTCGCCGAAACGATGTTTTCTTCCCTGATGCCCGGCTCACCATGGATACCAAGACCCAGCGCCATCTGGCCATGCGGAACCGTGAACAGGGGGCTGCCAGCACCCGGCAGCGTGCAACCCTTGAAGGCGACGCCGAAGGAAACCGTGCGGTCATTGGCATGGCGCGTCACGCGCTCGACCTCGTCGAGGTTCATGCCGGCTTCCGCCGCTGCGCCGGCAATTTTGAAGACCACCAGATCGCCAGCGATGCCGCGGCGTTTGGCGGCGGCATCAGCCGGCGCGCTTGCCACGTCATCGGTGACCGGAACGATACGGACATCGATGCCTTCGGCGCGCAGGCGCTCGGCGGCAACGCCGAAATTGAGCACGTCACCGGCGTAATTGCCGAAGCCGAGCAGAATACCGCCGCCCTGATCCGCGTGACGGCAAACCCTTGCCACCGCGGCCGTCGAAGGGGAGGCGAAGACGTCACCAGCGACCGCGGCATCGGCAAGACCGGGGCCGACATAACCGGCAAAAGCCGGATAATGACCGGAGCCGCCGCCGATAACGACCGAAACCTTGCCTTTCGGCACCGCCGTTGAACGCAGGACACCGCCCTTCACGTGGCGAACATAACGGCTGTAGATCGCGGCGAAACCGGAAAGCGCCGTTGCTGCAAAATCCTCGGGTTCATCGAAAATGGTGGTCATGACGTCTGTCCTTGGTCACGAGGCAGGATGCGCCTCAGATAATCGCGATTTGCTGCGCTGACGGAAAGCCCGTCGCCACCATAATGTTCACAAAGGAAGGGGCTCGAAAAGCCATGTGCCAGCGCCATGCGGATGGCGGCGCGATAATTGATGATGCCGGATTCGAGCGGGGCGGGATGCGTGACGATGACGCCCGATGCCGGATCCTCGGTGCGAGTGTAATTCTTCACGTGCCAGTATTTCGCATAGGGCGCGACCTTGGCCATCATCTCCTGCCAGTGCTCGACCGGGCGGTGCAGACGGATGAGGTTGCCGAGATCGGCATTGATCCCGACATTGGCAAGGCCGATATCCTCGACGAAGCGGACCGAGCTTTCCGCTGTGCCAAGATAGGTATCTTCATACATCTCCAACGCCAGCTCGATACCCAGCTCTTCGGCATGGCGACCCAGCTCGCGAATGCGCGAAACGGCTTTTTGCCATGTCGCGGCATCGTCCGGGTTCTTCGCGCCATCGACGGTCCAGAACCACAGCGCCTTCTTCTGCGCATCGGTCAATGCCTCGAACAGACCGAAGGAGACCGAGCTGGCGCCAATAGTCTTTGCCGTCTCGATCACCCGGTGACCATAGGCAAGGTAATCGTCGCCATGTTGCGCATCGATGACGCTGCGGCGGGACGTCGAGATCGCCGGCATCGTTAGCCCGAGCGATTGCGTCAGCGCCACGAAGGCGTCGATACGCGCCGGCGATAGGTCGGCGAGCCGTATCCAGCTGTCGGTCGGATCGACCTCGGTAAAACCGGCGTCGACGACCTCTGCGAGCGTTGCTGCCCACTCCTCGACGGACTGGTCCTGAACCGAGCGCCCGTCGGGCAGGGCGTTCGGATACTGGATCATCGCAGCTGCGATCGGCCAGGTCTCTCTATTCCATCGACGCGGTTCTGCGGTCATGGTTCAATCCTTCCAATATCAGGGAGATACGGCGGCAGATCAGGCCGCCGGTTTTCCATCGTCGACTGACGCCGCGATATCTTGCTTGCCGCCACGGGCCAGTCCGATGAGCCAAAAGACCAGCGGCGAGAGGAGCAGCACCAGACCCAACGCCATCAGGCTGGAGACAAGGCCGTTCGACCAGAAGATCGACAGGTCGCCGTTCGACATCAGCATCGACTGCCGGAAGGCATCCTCCGCCTTGTCACCAAGAACCATCGCCAGAACCAGCGGCGCCAGCGGATAATCCAGTTTCTTGAAGATATAGCCGAGCAGACCGAAGGCGATGACCAGCCAGATGTCCATCACCGAATTCGCCACCTGATAGGCGCCGGAGAAGATCACCGCGACGATAATCGGTCCGATAATCGCAAACGGCACCCGCAGGATCGAGGCGTAGAGCGGCACGGTGGCGAGCACCAGAATGACGGCGACGATGTTGCCGAGATACATCGAGGCGATCAGGCCCCAGACGAAATCAGGGCGGTCGGTGAACAGCGTCGGGCCAGGCGTCAGACCCCAGATCATCAGGCCACCCATCATGACGGCGGCGGTTGCGGAACCGGGAACCCCGAGCGCCAGCATCGGCAGCAGTGCCGAGGTGCCGGCCGAATGGTCAGCGGTTTCCGGGGCAACGATGCCGCGCGGATCACCCTTGCCGAACATCGACTTGTCGCGGGCAGAACGGCGGGCAACGCCGTAGCTCATGAAGGAAGCAGCGGTCGGTCCGGCGGGCGTGATGCCCATCCAGATGCCGATGATGGTAGAGCGCAGGATAGTGAACCAGTAGCGCGGCATTTCCATCAGCGTGCGGCCAATCTCGGAGAGCTTGACGCGCGCCTTGATGCCTTCGAAGCGCAGGCCTTCTTCAGTGGTCAGCAACAACTCGCCGATACCAAACAGGCCCATCACGGCGATCAGGAAGGAAACGCCCTTGATCAGCTCCGGAATATCGTAGGTGAGGCGCAGGTTTCCGGAGATCGTGTCCATGCCGATCGAGGCCAGGCCAAAACCAAGCATCATCGAGACCAGTGTCTTGAAAGGCGATTGCGCACCCATCGAGATGAAGCTGGCAAAGGCGAGGAAATAGACGGCGAAATATTCGGGCGACGAGAACCGCAGCGCGAAGTTGGCGACCCAACCCGACAGAAGCGTGATCATCACGACACCGGCCAGTGCGCCGATACCGGCGGAAACGAAGGCGAGCGTCAGCGCCCGGCTGGCCTGTCCGGACTTCGCCATCGGGTAGCCGTCGAAGGTCGTTGCGACAGACGAGGGCTCTCCTGGGATGTTGAACAGGATGGATGTCGTCGATCCGCCGAACAGCGCGCCCCAGTACATGCAGGACAACAGGATGATCGCCGAGATCGGATCCATCGAGAAGGTCAGCGGTAAAAGCAGCGAAACACCGTTGGGAGCCCCCAACCCGGGAAGCACGCCGACTAGGATGCCGAGCGTCACGCCGAGCATCATCAGCAGAATATGGTTGAAGCTCAGGATATGGCCGAAGCCGTCGATCAGGAGACCGATATTTTCCATGTCTTTCCTCCTAAAGACAACAAGGCGGCAGGATCAATAGATCCCGAACCACGCCTCGACCGGACCTTTCAGGAGCGGAACCTTGAAGCCGATTTCGAAGATGACGAAGAAGAGAAGCGAGACCGTGATGCCCGCAGGCAGGCCGATCCACCATTTGTAGCGGCCCTGGAATGTCATGGCGCCGGCGATATAGAGCGCCGTACCGACATAAAGACCGAGGAAGGTAGAAACCGCCGCAAAGGCAACGAGCGGCAAAAGAAATGACAGGACCACCTTGAAACGGGCCATTTCGAAGAAGATCTCGCCGCTGCCGCGGTGCTTGATCACGGCGCCGATCAGATTGGCAGCACTGCCGAACATGATCAGGAGACCGATATAGAAGGGAAAATATCCAGCGTCCGGCCCCATGTCGGTCCAGCCTGTGCCAGCCTCGATGGAACCGTAGCAGACAGCGGCCCCGAAGGCGCCGGTCAAAAGGGCGACGCCGATTTCCATCGCGAAACGGGACAGACCCTTGGCACTGTTCTCGCTCATCGTTCAAACCTTTCCGGTGGGTGCGGACGCCCTCAAAGCGTCCGCAGGAAACCTGAGTGGGTTTACTTAGCCAGCCAGCCTTCACGCTTCAGCACTTCCGTGACCGAAGCCTCATTGCCCTTGATGAAATCGGCAAACTGTGTGCCGCTCATATAGTCGGCCGACTGCGAGGTGTCAGCGAGATACTTGGCCCATTCCGGCGTTTCGGAAACCTTCTTCAGCACACCGGCGTAGAAATCAACCACGTCCTGCTCGACACCAGCCGGCATCCAGACGGTGCGCGGCATGGAATAGTTGTCGATCGCGATGCCGCTTTCCTTGCAGGTCGGGATATCACCCCAGCCCTGTT
Organism: Rhizobium sp. PL01; assembly: GCF_033447125.1. Taxonomy (NCBI): domain Bacteria; kingdom Pseudomonadati; phylum Pseudomonadota; class Alphaproteobacteria; order Hyphomicrobiales; family Rhizobiaceae; genus Rhizobium; species Rhizobium sp. PL01. The sequence goes on from NZ_JAWQUM010000008.1 coordinate 96,084, forward strand.
CGCCGGCAACCTTGCCTTCGCTCTTCAGCTTCTCGGACTTGAAGACGCAAACCGGCTTGACCATGCCTGCCTGCCACTGGCCGAGGTTTTCGCTCGGGTTGTTGACGTTGGCAGCAATGTGCTCGCCGGCCAGTTGTACGGCTGCTTCGCCGCCACTCTTGAACGGGATGTAACCGAGCTTGGAGCCGGTTGCTTCGTTGATCATCGAGGTCAGAATCTGGTCAACATCCTTGGATTGACTGCCGCCAACCTTGTAGTTGCCGGCTTCCTTGGACTTGGCGACGAAATCGGCGCCCGTCTTGATGTCCGCCTTGCCGTTGACCCATAGAACGAATTCATCGGCTGCAAGCGCTGCAACCGGCGTCAGGTCTTCCGACTTGTAGGGAACCTTGGCGCGAACTGGCAGCAGATAGGCATTGTTGGTACCGAATGCGAGCTTGTAGGAATCGCCCTTGTAGCCAGCCGTATAGACGAAGCCTTCCGCGCCGCCGGCGCTGCCCTTGTTGGTAACAACAACGGGCGCCTTCATCAACTCGTACTTGGCAATGATCGACTGGATGGTGCGGGCAAAAATGTCCGTGCCGCCGCCGGGACCAGCCGTAACGACGAACTCAACCGGACGGTTTGGCTCGAAAGCCATTGCCGGGGCGGCAACACCGAATGCGGCGGCCATGATGCATGCGATTGAGACTGAACTTTTCATCTAAAACTCCTCCGTTGGATGAACGGCGTGGACCTCCTCCACGCCGGTAGAAACCAAAACCGTTCGAATTCAGGCAGCAGCGGCTTGCGCGGCACTTCTTTTCGCCATGCGAGCGGCCAGAAGAATGGCCTCACGGCTTGCTCCGACCTCAGCAGTACCCTTGCCGGCAATGTCGTATGCAGTGCCGTGGGCCGGCGTGCAGAGAGCGAATGGCAGTCCGCCCATCATCGTCACGCCCTTGTCGAAACCCATCATCTTCATCGCGATCTGACCTTGATCGTGATACATGGTGAGCACAGCCTGGAAGCCTTCCTTCAGCGCCCGCAGGAATACGGTGTCTGCCGGGAAGGGGCCTTCGACATCCCATCCGCGCTGGCGGGCAAACTGCACGGCTGGCTCGATGATGTCGATTTCTTCCATGCCAAAGCTGCCGCCGTCGCCGGCATGCGGATTAAGGCCTGCGACCGCGATGCGCGGGTTCTCGTAACCGGCCGCCTTCAGGCACTGCCGCGTCAGCTCGATTTCCGCCAGGATACCATCGACCGACAGATTGGCCGAAACCTCGGACAATGGGATGTGCGAGGTGACGCGCGCATTCCAGACCTTTTCCAGAACGTTGAACTCGCGAACCTTGCCGGTGAAGCCGATAACGTCGGCGACGAAACGGATTTCGTCGTCATAGCCCGGATAGGCGAAACGCATCGCTTTCTTGTTAAACGGCGTGAAGCAGACGGCCTGCGCCCGGCCCTTATCGGCCAGCCCCAGCGCCGTACGGAAATTGGTGGTGGCAAATGTACCGCCAGCAAGCGTCGCTTCGCCGCGATCGACATCAGCCGGATCGAGATGGGCGAGATCAATGAACACGTGCTTTTCCGTGCCCGCACTTTCGAAATTCTCAAGCGATGCAGAAGCAAGGTCGAGCGTCAGCCCGGCGCATTCGGCCCCTTCGTCGAGAATACGGCGATCGCCTATCACGACCAGATGGGCCGCATCGCGAATATCGTCCATCGAAAGTAGCTTGGCGGTCAGTTCGGGGCTGATGCCTGCCGGGTCGCCCATGGCGAGCGCAATGACAGGACGCGCATCGTTGGCGCTCAGGGTCATGGTGAAGGTCCTCCGCTTCATGCTGTTGAAGCCGTCATACGCCATTCAAAATTCTGCATCAAGTCTTTTGTATTCTGTATGCAGCATTTTTTGTTGACGTTAGTTCAGTCAATCTTCATGTTCGAAATGCGCGAAAAAACGATTCAGAAACTCATCGCGGCAGAGCGGAACGGGCTTAAACACATGGACGAGATATCCTCACTGCAGCGCCGCGCCGACGGCAGCGCCGGACCGATCCGGCGCACAGCGCTGCATGACACGCTGGTCAATCACCTGCGTGACATGATCATTGAAGGTGACCTGGAGCCGGGCACACGCCTGCATGAAGGCCAATTGGGTGAGCAACTCGGCGTGTCACGGACACCGCTGCGTGAAGCCATCAAATATCTGGCCAGCGAAGGCCTGGTCGAGCTTGTCCCGAGCCGGGGTGCTGTGGTGAAGCGTTTCAGCCCGAAGGATGTCCACGACATGCTGACGGTGTTGCGCACGCTGGAGGAGCTGGCGGGCCGGCTCGCCTGCGAAATGGCAACCGACGCTGAGGTCGCCGAAGTGCGGGCACTGCACGACGAGATGATCGACCGCTACAAGGCCGCTGACCGCCTGCAATATTACAAGCTCAATCAGGACATCCACACCGCAATCGTGCGGATGGCGCAGAACAGCTCGCTCGTCGATATCCATGCCATGCTGCAGACCCGGTTGAAGCGCATCCGCTTCATCGGCCATGAAGGCCCGGAAAAATGGGCGGCAGCCGTCAGCGAACACGAGGAAATGATCACGGCGCTCGAAGCCCGTGACAAGGTGCGCCTGTCGGAGGTTCTCGGCCGACACCTGTTCAACGCCTGGGACAGGGTTCGGGCTTCGCTGTGATGCGACAGCTCTGACCTACCCAACAGCCGTTTCTATTCGCCGCTTGGCGTGATCGTTTCGCGCCGAAAGGCCGCGGGGCTCTTCGTCGTCCATTTCCGGAACGCGCGATGGAAGGCACTCGGTTCGGAATAGCCGAGCTGCACGGCAATCTCTCCGACGCCTGCATCACTTCCCAGCAGCATTTCGATGGCGCGGTCACGTCGGATCTCGTCCTTGATGCCGGCATAACTCTGGCCCTCTCCTTGCAACCGATGGCGCAACGTCGAGGCAGACATATGCATTTGCGCGGCAAGATCGCTGAACGCGGCCCAGGCCGCCGGCGTCTGCTGGCGCAGCCGCTTGCGCACGGCAGCCGCGAGACCGGCGTCATAGCGGTACCGCACGAGAATATTAGCCGGGGCGCCGCGCAGAAATTGTTTTAAGGCCTGCTCGGTGCGAACGATCGGCAGCTTCAGCACCGCCCGATCGAAGGCGAGGCAGCTGACGGGCTGCGAAAACTGCACGGGCGCGCCGAAAAAAAGGCGATAGTCAGCCCCCTCCAACGGCTCGGCGCAGCGGAAGTCCACCCGGCGGATGGGGATGCGGCGGCCGACCAACCAGCAGGTGATGCCATGCAGCAAGATCCAGTACGTCCGATAGGCGAAAGCCGATCGCGCCTTGCCCTTGTCCGTCAGCACGATTTCAGCGAGACCGTCGCGAATGACCAGCTCGCCGCTTGGATCCTCCAGTACCACACCGAGAAACCGCAGCGCCCGGCGAAGGGCCTGATCCAGCGTTTTCGCATGCAGCACGCAATGACAGAGCAGTGTAAAACTGCCGCTCCGCATCGGCCGCTCGCCCATGCCGAAAAACTCGTCGTCCACCTCTGCTGCCACCGCCAGCCATAGTGCACCATAATTTTCGGCCGAAATCGGCTTCTCGACAACGGGTGGCAATCCCAGCGAAGCCAGAAGCGGCGCTGTCGGTTTGCCTGCCCGGCGCAGGCAATCGAGCGCTTCCTCGACAAACGAGGGCGAGATCATCCGCCGGTCCGCGTCCATCATCAGCTTTCCTCTCATGTGGCAAAACTGGCCGAACAATGAAGGACAGTTCTGTCATCGCTTGCAATACTGCGCAAGCGTAGAGTCGGGCAAAATGCCATGATCGAAATCAGGCATGATGGACGGAACGCGGCGGGGAGGCTGCATGACGTATCGAGGACTGACTGTCGCGCCCCTACGCATGATAAGGGCAGCTCAATGAAGATTTCCGGTAAGGTTTTTGTCGTCACCGGCGGTGGTTCCGGTCTTGGCGCGGCTGTTACTCGGCTGCTGGCCGAGGCTGGCGCCCGCATTGTTGTCGCCGATATCAATCCGGATGCCGGTGCGCAGATCGCCGCAAACCTCGGGACAAGCGCCCATTTCATCCGCACCGACGTCACCAGCGAAGCCGACGGGCAGGCAGCGATCAACGCGGCCCTTGAGACATTCGGCCATCTGCATGGCCTGGTAAACTGCGCTGGCGTTGCGCCGGGCGAAAAGGTTCTGGGCCGCGACGGCCCGCATCGCCTCGAAAGTTTTGCGCAGGCGATCGGCATCAATCTGGTCGGTACATTCAACATGATCCGGCTTGCAGCCGCTGCCATCCAGACGCAGGAACCGGACGGCGAGGGCGAGCGCGGCGTCATCGTCAACACGGCCTCCGTCGCTGCTTTCGACGGGCAAATTGGCCAGGCCGCCTATTCGGCCTCAAAAGGCGGCGTTGTTGGCATGACCCTGCCGATTGCCCGCGAACTCGCACGTTTCGGCATCCGCGTCGTCACCATAGCCCCAGGCATTTTCGAAACACCGATGATGGCCGGCATGCCGCCTGAAACCCAGCAAGCGCTCGGCAAAAACGTGCCGTTTCCGCCGCGCCTCGGCCGCCCCGATGAATTTGCCGCTCTGGTGCACCATATCTGTGAGAACACCATGTTGAACGGCGAGGTCATCCGGCTGGATGGCGCGCTCCGCATGGGGCCGCGTTGATCGCGGTATCGGGAGGTTTGAAATGACAGTGCATGATCCCATCGTCATCGTCGGTTCCGCCCGCACCGCCATGGGCGGATTTCAGGGCGACCTGCAAGGCGCCACCGCGCCGGAACTCGGTGCTGCATCCATCCGCGCCGCATTGAAGCGCAGCGGCGTGGCGCCTGAACTGGTCGAGGAAGTCGTCTTCGGTTGCGTGCTACCCGCAGGGCAGGGGCAGGCGCCCGCCCGTCAGGCGGCAATCGGTGCAGGCATTCCATTCGCCACGGGCGCCAGCACCGTCAACAAGATGTGCGGCTCCGGCATGAAGGCGGCCATGCTCGCGCATGATTTGATCCTCGCTGGCAGCGCCAACATTGCCGTTGCCGGCGGCATGGAAAGCATGAGCAACGCGCCCTATCTGCTCGATCGCGCCCGCGGTGGTTACCGGCTCGGCCATGGCAGGGTGATCGACCATATGTTCCTCGACGGGCTGGAGGATGCCTATGACAAGGGACGCCTGATGGGAACGTTCGCCGAAGATTGCGCCGAGGCCTACCAGTTCACCCGCCCCGCTCAGGACGACTTTGCCGTCACCTCGCTCACCCGCGCCAAGAAGGCGATCGAGGATGGGGCGTTCGACACCGAAATCACGCCGGTCACAGTGAAGGCAGGGAAGACGGAACAGGTCGTCAGCCGCGACGAACAGCCAGGCAAGGCAAGGCTCGAAAAGATTCCGACGCTGAAACCTGCCTTTCGCGAAAACGGCACGGTGACGGCAGCCAATGCCAGCTCGATTTCCGATGGTGCCGCAGCACTTGTGTTGATGCGCCGCTCCGAAGCGGACCGCCGGGGCCTCACGCCGCTTGCCACCATCACCGGCCACTCCACCCATGCCCAGGCTCCCAACCTGTTTGCCACCGCACCGATCGGCGCTTTGAAGAAACTCAGCGAGCGCACTGGCTGGAACCTCAGGGATGTCGATCTGTTCGAGATCAACGAAGCTTTCGCAGTCGTTCCCATGGCAGCGATGCGCGATCTCGACCTGCCGCATTATAAGGTCAACGTGCACGGTGGCGCTTGCGCACTCGGTCACCCCATTGGCGCATCCGGCGCCCGCGTCATCGTCACATTGCTGGCAGCCCTTGAACGCTATGATTTGAAGCGCGGCATGGCCTCGCTCTGCATCGGTGGCGGCGAGGCAACAGCGATCGCAGTCGAGCGGCATTGAGCAGGCAGGGGAGGAGACCCAAACATGATCCTGTCTGAACAGCAGATCCAGATTCGCGACATGGCCCGCGATTTTGCCCGCGAGCGGCTGGCACCAGGTGCAGCTGAGCGCGACGTCTCACATGCTTTTCCGAAGGCCGAACTGAAAGAGATGGGCGAACTCGGCTTCCTCGGCATGCTGGTGCCAGAGGCTTATGGCGGCTCGGAGACCGGAACGGTTGCCTATGCCGTGGCGCTCGAGGAGATTGCCGCCGGCGACGGTCCGTGCTCGACCATCATGAGCGTGCACAGTTCGGTCGGCTGCGTGCCTATCCTGAAATTTGGCACCGAAGAGCAGAAACAGCGGTTTCTGCCGAAACTGGCCTCTGGCGAATGGATCGGCGGTTTTGCGCTAACAGAACCGCAGGCAGGGTCGGATGCATCCAACCTGCGCACCCGCGCCCGCCGCGACGGCGATCATTACGTTCTTGATGGCGCCAAGCAGTTCATCACGTCAGGCAAGAACGGCAACGTCATCATCGTCTTCGCCGTCACCGACCCCGATGCCGGCAAGAAGGGCATTACCGCCTTCATCGTGCCGACGGATACACCGGGTTATGAGGTCGTACGCGTCGAACAGAAGCTCGGCCTGCATTCCTCAGACACGTGCCAGATCGCCTTTACCAACATGCGCATTCCAGCTGACTTACGGCTGGGGGCCGAGGGCGAGGGCTATCGGATAGCGCTCGCCAACCTCGAGGGTGGCCGTATCGGCATCGCCTCACAATCAGTCGGCATGGCACGGGCGGCTTTCGAGGCAGCGCGCGACTATGCCCGCGAACGTATCGCCTTCGGCAAACCGATCATCGAGCATCAGGCCATTGCCTTCCGCCTTGCAGATATGGCGACGCAGATTTCGGCAGCGCGGCAGATGGTGCTCCATGCGGCCGAGTTGAAGGAAGCCGGCGAACCCTGCCTGACGGAGGCCTCGATGGCAAAACTGTTTTCCTCGGAAATGGCGGAAAAAGTCTGCTCTGATGCGATCCAGGTCCATGGCGGTTATGGTTACATGTCGGATTATCCGGTCGAGCGCATCTACCGCGATGTCCGCATTTGCCAGATCTATGAAGGTACAAGCGACGTGCAGCGCATCGTCATTGCGCGTAGTCTATAAGAAAAGAAGCCCTACTTCCGGGAGGAGACTGGAAGACAAGGGTAAAAATGGGAGGAAGCACGAGGCATGACCGAGTTCCCGCAATTGAGCCTGCACGTTCCGGAACCCGCTGTCCGGCCCGGCGGTATGCCGGATTTTTCCAATGTCGATATCGCCAAGGCCGGCTCCGTACCGCGCCCAGAGGTCGATGCTGCGCCGGAAAACATCCGCAATCTCGCCTATTCGATCATTCGCGTGCTCAACCGTGAGGGCGAGGCCGTCGGCCCGTGGGCCGGACTGCTGTCGGATGAGGAGTTGCTGACCGGCCTCAAGCACATGATGAAGCTGCGCGCCTTCGACGCCCGCATGCTGATGGCGCAGCGGCAGGGCAAGACGTCTTTCTATATGCAGCACCTGGGCGAAGAAGCCGTCAGTTGCGCCTTCCGCAAGGCGCTGAAGAAGGGCGACATGAATTTCCCGACCTATCGTCAGGCGGGCCTGCTCATCGCCGACGATTATCCGATGGTCGAGATGATGAACCAGATCTTCTCCAACGAGAAAGATCCGCTTCGCGGACGGCAGCTTCCGATCATGTATTCCTCCAAGGAGCACGGCTTCTTTACGATCTCCGGCAATCTCGCCACCCAATATGTCCAGGCTGTCGGCTGGGCGATGGCGTCGGCCATCAAGAACGACACAAAGATCGCAGCCGCCTGGATCGGCGATGGCTCCACGGCGGAATCCGATTTCCATTCGGCACTGGTCTTTGCCTCGACCTACAAGGCGCCTGTTATCCTCAACATCGTCAACAATCAGTGGGCAATCTCCACCTTCCAGGGCATCGCCCGCGGCGGCTCTGGCACGTTTGCCGCCCGCGGCCTCGGTTTTGGCATTCCGGCGCTGCGGGTCGATGGCAACGACTATCTCGCCGTCTACGCTGTTTCCCTCTGGGCGACCGAGCGCGCACGGCGCAACCTCGGTCCGACGCTCATCGAATATGTGACCTACCGGGTCGGTGGGCATTCCTCGTCCGACGACCCGAGCGCTTACCGCCCGAAGACGGAGTCTGAAGCCTGGCCGCTCGGGGACCCCGTCCTGAGATTGAAAAAACACCTGATCGTCCGTGGTGTCTGGTCCGAAGAGCGGCATGTCCAGGCCGAAGCCGAAATCCTCGACGAGGTGATCCAGGCGCAGAAGGAAGCCGAAACCCATGGCACCCTGCATGCCGGCGGCAAGCCGTCCGTGCGCGATATTTTCGAGGGCGTCTATGCCGAGATGCCGCCCCATATTCGCCGCCAGCGGCAGAAGGCAGGATACTGACATGGCGAGAATGACAATGATCGAGGCCGTGCGCAGCGCCATGGACGTTTCGATGGAGCGCGATGACGATGTGGTGGTGTTCGGCGAGGATGTCGGCTATTTCGGCGGCGTCTTCCGCTGCACCCAAGGGCTTCAGGCGAAATACGGCAAGACCCGCTGCTTCGATGCGCCGATCAGCGAAAGCGGCATCGTCGGCACCGCGATCGGCATGGCCGCCTATGGCCTGAAACCCTGCGTCGAGATCCAGTTCGCCGATTACATGTATCCGGCCTATGACCAGATCACCCAGGAAGCCGCCCGCATCCGATACCGGTCGAACGGCGATTTCACCTGCCCGATCGTACTCAGAATGCCGACAGGCGGCGGCATTTTCGGCGGCCAGACGCATAGCCAAAGCCCGGAGGCGCTGTTTACCCATGTCTGCGGCCTGAAAGTCGTGGTTCCGTCCAATCCCTACGATGCCAAGGGCCTGCTGATCGCCTCGATCGAAGACCCCGACCCGGTGATGTTCCTTGAACCGAAGCGGCTTTATAACGGCCCGTTCGATGGCCACCACGACAGGCCAGTAACACCCTGGTCCAAGCATGACCTGGGCGAGGTGCCGGAAGGCCATTACAGCATCCCGATCGGCAAGGCGGAAATCCGCCGGCCGGGTTCTGCGATGACGGTCATTGCCTATGGCACGATGGTGCATGTGGCGCTGGCAGCGGTCGAGGAAATGGGCGTTGATGCAGAGGTCATTGACCTGCGCAGCCTTTTGCCGCTCGATCTCGATGCGATCGTGCAATCCGTTACCAAGACCGGCCGCTGCGTCGTCGTGCACGAAGCGACCCTGACATCCGGCTATGGCGCTGAACTGGCCGCACTGGTGCAGGAGCATTGCTTCTATCATCTGGAGGCTCCCATCGTTCGCGTCACGGGCTGGGATACGCCCTATCCGCATGCGCAGGAGTGGGATTATTTCCCCGGACCCGGCCGTGTCGGGCGTGCGCTTGCCGAAGTGATGGAGGCGTGACCATGGGTGAATTCATCATCAAGATGCCGGATGTCGGCGAAGGCGTGGCGGAAGCCGAGCTCGTCGAATGGCATGTAAAACCCGGCGATCCCGTCCGCGAAGACATGATCCTCGCCGCTGTCATGACCGACAAGGCGACGGTTGAAATCCCATCACCTGTCAATGGTACCGTGCTCTGGCTGGGTGCTGAGATCGGCGATACCGTTGCAGTCAAGGCACCGCTGGTACGCATCCAGGTGGTGGGAGAGGGTGGCGAAGCAGATGCGGTTCCGATGGCGGAAACAGTGACGATCGAGCCTGCCGAGCAGCCTGTTGAAACGCTGGCCAGTGCGCCCGCCGCCGAAGCGAAGAAACCCATTCAGCCGGCACTCTTCACCAAGGCGCCGGTGCAAACCTTGGCGGACAAACCTTTGGCTTCGCCTGCCATCCGCCTTCGGGCGCAGGATAGCGGTGTCGACCTGCGTCAGGTGACCGGCACCGGGCCGGCCGGACGCATCACCCATGACGACCTCGACCAGTTCCTTACCCGTGGTGCGCAGCCGCAAGCAGCGCCCGCCGGCCTTGCCCGCAAAACCGCAGTCGAGGACATCAAGGTCACCGGCCTGCGCCGCCGCATCTCCGAGAAAATGGTGCTGGCAACATCGCGTATTCCCCACATCACCTATGTCGAGGAAATCGACGTCACCGATCTGGAGGACCTGCGCGCGACAATGAACGCCGGCCGCAAGCCTGACCAGACGAAGCTGACGATCCTGCCTTTCCTGATGCGGGCCATGGTCAGGACCATCGATGAGCAGCCGGTCGTCAACGCCACCTTCGACGACGATGCCGGCATTATCAGCCGCCATGCGGCCGTGAATATCGGCATAGCCACCCAGACGCCAGCAGGCCTGACCGTGCCGGTGGTGCGCCATGCCGAAGCGCGCGGGATATGGGATTGTGCCGCCGAATTGGTGCGGCTGGCGGACGCCGCACGAACAGGCTCGGCTTTGCGTGAGGAACTGTCCGGTTCGACCATCACCATCACGTCGCTCGGCGCCATGGGCGGCATCGTCACGACGCCGATCATCAACCACCCGGAAGTGGCGATCGTCGGCGTCAACAAGATCATGATGCGACCCGTCTGGGACGGCAACCAGTTCATTCCACGCAAGATGATGAACCTGTCGTCGAGCTTCGATCATCGGGTGGTTGACGGCTGGGATGCGGCAACCTTCGTCCAGCGGATCAAGGCGCTGCTCGAAACCCCCGCACTGATTTTCATTGAAAGCTGAGCCTATGAAAGAGATCGTCTGCAAACTTCTCGTCATCGGAGCCGGCCCCGGCGGTTACATCTGCGCAATCCGCGCTGGTCAGCTCGGGGTCGATACCGTCATCGTCGAGGCCGTCAAGGCCGGTGGAACCTGCCTCAATATCGGCTGCATTCCCTCCAAGGCTTTGATCCACGCGGCAGAAGAATTCGAGAAGGTCGGCCACATGGCTGGCAGCAAAAGCCCGCTCGGCATCTCCGTCGAACAACCCAAGCTCGACCTCGCCAAGACCATCGCCTGGAAGGACGGTATCGTCGGACGGCTGAACAGCGGCGTGCTGGGTCTCCTGCGCAAGGCCCGGGTCAAGATCGTCCATGGCCGGGCAAAATTCCGCGACGGCAAGACCGTCGAGGTCGAGACGGAAACCGGAATGCAGGTGATCCGTGCCGAAACGATAGTCATCGCCACCGGTTCGGAACCGGTTGAATTGCCTTTCCTGCCCTTTGGCGGACCGGTGATTTCCTCCACCGAGGCCTTGTCCCTGAAAACCGTACCGCAAAAGCTGGTGGTCGTCGGAGGCGGTTACATAGGCCTTGAACTCGGCACCGCCTTTGCAAAGCTGGGCTCCGAGGTAACGGTCGTTGAAGCCACGCCGCAGATCCTGCCGCAATATGATTCCGAACTGGTGAAGCCGGTCGCCAAGCGGCTTGCCGATCTTGGTATCCGCGTCCTAACCGGCGCCAAGGCCAAGAGCCTTTCCGGCAACGCACTTCTGATCGAAACCGCCGAAGGCGCGGAAGAACAGCTTACCGCTGACAAAATCCTCGTGACTGTCGGCCGCAAGCCGCGCACCGAAGGCTGGGGGCTGGACGAACTGGACCTCGATCGCGCCGGCAAATTCCTGCGCATCGACGACCGTTGCCGGACATCCATGCGCGGCATCCATGCCATCGGCGATATCACCGGCGAACCGATGCTGGCCCACCGGGCCATGGCGCAGGGCGAAATGGTCGCCGAAATCGTCGCGGGCAGGAAACGGACCTGGGACAAACGTTGCATTCCGGCCGTCTGCTTCACCGATCCGGAAATCGTCACCGCCGGCCTGTCACCGGATGAGGCGCGGGCGCAGGGTTTCGAAATCCGTGTCGGTCAATTCCCCTTCAATGCCAACGGCCGCGCCATGACCATGCTCTCGGAAGACGGTTTCGTGCGCATCGTGGCGCGCGCGGACAGCAACCTCGTTCTCGGTATCCAGGCCGTCGGTGCCGGTGTTTCCGAACTATCCAGCGCGTTTGCGCTGGCAATCGAAATGGGTGCGCGGCTGGAAGATATCGCCGGAACGATCCATGCTCACCCGACACGCAGCGAAGGCTTCCAGGAAGCCGCCTTGAAAGCGCTTGGCCATGCCCTCCACATCTGATCCCACCACCGTGCAAGCCGAAACGCTGGTCGAGCGCCATGGCGCACTCGGCCGTATCCGCCTCAACCGTCCAAAAGCGCTCAACAGCCTGACACTACAGATGGTGCGCGACATCGAGGCGGCGCTCGACGATTTCGAACGTGATCCGGCCATAGCTGCCGTGCTTGTCACGGGCGAGGGGGAGCGCGGTCTCTGCGCAGGGGGCGATATCCGCGCCATCTATGACGGTGGCAGAGCCGGATCGCACGAGCCGGCAACATTCTGGCGCGAAGAGTATAAACTCAACGCCCGCATCGGCGCTTTCCCGAAACCCTATGCCGTCATCATGGATGGCATCGTCATGGGGGGCGGTGTCGGCATCTCCGTTTATGGCAGCCACCGGATCGTCACCGAACGCACCCGTTTTGCCATGCCCGAAACCGGCATCGGCTTTTTCCCGGATGTCGGCGCATCCTGGTTCCTGACGCGCCAGGCCGGTGAACTCGGCACCTATGTCGGCCTGACCGGCGAACCACTGGGCGCCGCCGATGCGATCCTCGTCGGTCTTGCCGATGTTTTTATCCGGTCCGAAAGGCTTGCCGAGTTGAGCAAGGCTTTGGCATCGCTCCCGGCGGACAGCCCGCGCAAGGCGATATCAACCGTGATCGACGGCTTTTCAGATGTGCCGCCCGCCGGTGTTCTGCAGCCACAACAGCAGGCCATCAATCGCCTCTTCGCCTTCAACACTATCGAAGAGATTCTCGCAGCGGTGCGGGCGGATGGCAGCCCTTTCCCCGAAAAGCTCCTCGCCGTTCTCTCGGCCAAATCACCGCTCAGCCTCAACGTGACGCTGCGCCTCCTGCGGCTTGGCCGCGAGACGCGCAAGCTGGAAGATAGCCTGGAACGGGAATTTTCGGCGACGGCCGCAGTCCTGCGCAGCCATGATTTCTACGAGGGCGTTCGGGCTGCGGTGATCGACAAGGACCGCAATCCGCAGTGGCGGCCAGCACGGCTTGCCGATGTCACCGCAGCTGACGTCGATGCCTATTTCCAGCCCTCTGCCCATCCGCTCTTTGCGGCTAAGATCAAGGAAGGATCAACAACATGACGATCGGCTTTATCGGTCTCGGTCACATGGGCGGCCCGATGGCTGCCAACCTCGTCAAGGCAGGTCATACGGTCAGGGGTTTCGACCTGTCCCAACCGCTGCTGGACGAAGCGCGCGGCAAGGGCATCACCGCCTGTGCGTCGCTTGCCGAGGCAGTCTCTAGCGTCGATACCGTCATCACCATGCTTCCCGCCGGCAAACATGTCCTGTCGGTCTGGCAGGAACTGGTGGCATTGGTGCCATCCGGCACGCTGCTGATAGACTGCTCAACCATCGATATCGACAGCGCCCGAAAGGCGCATGACATGGCGGCCGCCAAGGGCTGCCCGTCGCTCGATGCGCCCGTATCGGGAGGAACCGGCGGCGCTACGGCGGGGACACTGACCTTCATGATCGGCGGCGAACAAGCCGTGTTCTCTAAATCTCAGCCAATCTTCGAAGCGATGGGGAAACGCATCATTCATTGCGGCGGGGCAGCGGTCGGGCAGGCGGCCAAGATCTGCAACAACATGATCCTCGGCATCAGCATGATTGCCGTTGGCGAAGCCTTTGTGCTTGGTGAAAAGCTCGGCCTCTCGCATCAGGCGCTGTTCGATGTCGCCTCGGTATCCTCGGGCCAGTGCTGGTCGCTGACCACCTATTGCCCGGTGCCTGGCCCAGTTCCAACATCGCCGGCCAACAATGACTACAAACCGGGCTTTGCCGGCGCGTTGATGTTGAAGGACCTGAAGCTTTCTCAGGAAGCTGCGTGGTCCGCAGGCGCCACAACGCCGCTTGGCGCCAAGGCCGCCGAACTCTATGCCCTGTTCAACGAACTTGGAAACGCCGACAAGGATTTTTCCGGCATCATCGACATGCTACGGCAACAGTCCGACAGTACCGCCTGATAAAACCCTGAACCGCCTGCAAGAGGATCACGCCCATGGAAAAACCGATCATCGTCGAACAGCAGGGCCGGGTCGTCATCGTCACGCTCAACCGGCCAGCAGCCCGCAATGCACTCAATTCCGAGATCATGAACGCGCTGGCGACAGACCTTGCGCCACTCGACCGCGACCCCGGTGTCGGCTGCTTCGTGCTGAAGGGCTCCGACAAGGCCTTTGCCGCCGGCGCCGATATCAAGGAAATGGCCGACAAGTCATTCCCCGACATGTTCGGCGAAGACTTCTTTGCCGCCTGGGACCGGTTCGCGTCGTTCCGCACGCCGAAGATCGCTGCGGTTTCGGGCTACGCGCTCGGCGGCGGCTGCGAACTGGCGATGATGTGCGACATGATCTTTGCCGCCGATACCGCGATGTTCGGTCAGCCAGAGATCAAGCTCGGCGTCATCCCCGGCATGGGCGGCTCGCAGCGGCTGACGAAACTGGTCGGCAAGGCAAAGGCGATGGACATGATCCTCACCGGCCGGATGATGGACGCAACCGAGGCCGAACGCTGCGGCCTCGTCGCCCGCGTGCTGCCCGCCGAAAAGCTGCTAGAGGAAACGCTGACAGCGGCCCAGACGATCGCCGGCTACGGCAAGGCCGCCACCATGGCGGCACGTGAGGCCGTCGATCGCGCCCTTGAAGGCGGTCTACGCGAGGGTATCCTGTTCGAACGCCGCATCTTTCACGCCCTGTTTGCCACCAGCGACCAGAAGGAAGGCATGGCCGCTTTCGTCGAAAAGCGCGCCCCGCAATTCCAGGGCAAGTGAAAGGTTATTGCAGCCGGAACCGGTCTATTGACCGCCGTCCGAAATAACCGAACTGCGGGCGGCTGCAACGATCGCATCGATCGCTACGCGCAATCGGGGCAGCATCATCGGTGTCGTCGGCCAGACCACATGAATGGGCAGATCACTCTCGATCCGCCCAGGCAGCACCTGTTTCAAAGCACCGGACGCCAGCTCCGGCGCTGCCAGCCACTGCGGCAGCAAACCGATACCGCGGCCGGTCTTGATCGCTGAAAGCATCAGGACACTGCCATCGAGCGTCAGCCGGGCGGGGGGCGTCCACGTCTCGACGCCGCCATCTGGGCCTGCGATTGGCCAGGGAGCAATACCTCTCTCGCCGCTGCTTGCGATCAGCCGATGCGGCGAAAGATCGGATATCGATTGGGGTGTTCCGTGCTGATCGAGATAGCCCGGCGACGCGCAGAGCACGATCGTCTGCGTACCAAGACGGCGGGCAGTCAGGCCGGATGTATCGGGCAGATGGCCGATCCTTACGGCCAGATCCACCCGTTGTGCGATAAAATCCACCTTTTCGGCGCTCAGCCTGATGTCGAAGGAGAGAAGGGGATGAGCATCCGCCACGGCAAAGAGCGCTGGAGCGACGATCGACATGCCAAACTGCGGCGGCAGGCTGACCCGCAGCAATCCGCTCGGCTCGTTCCGGGTGGCAACCAGTTCCGCCTCGACCCGGTCGATCTCTTCAAGCGCATGGCGGCAAACGCCGGCGTAATGCTCGCCCTCCTGCGTCAGTTGCAACCGCCGCGTGGTCCTTTCGAGCAAACGAACCCCGAGCCGGGCCTCCAGCCGCGCAATCGACTTGGCAACAGCGGAGGGCGAAAGACGCAGCTGCGCCGCCGCCGCCGCAAAGGAGCGCGCGCTGCAAACCGCAAGGAAAATGCGGATCGAACCGGTTCGGTCATTCTTCGACATGACCCATCTAGCGAAGACAAGTCCTGAATGTCACGAACAAACGTCGCTTTCCAGGCTATAAAGTCGGCAATACAGTCAATCCCATGAGAAAGGCGAAAACATATGCCATCATCGGCGGAACCTCGGGAATGGGTTTCGGCCTTGCGCAACGGCTTGTCGAGCGGGGTGACAGGGTCCTGATCGGCGGCAGATCCAGCGGGCGGCTGGAGCAGGCAAAGCAACAGCTCGGTCCGCTGGCCATCGTCCGCACAGTCGATATGGAGGATAGGGCGTCTCTCGCAACCTATTTCGCCGGCGAAGATGAGTTGGCCGGCTTGTTCACACCGGGTGCCACCTATCGTACGGCCTCTTTCAGGGATGCAGATACGGAAACGGCGGAGAGCCCGTTCCGGGCGAAGTTTTGGGCCCAGTACTGGGCGGTGCACACAGCATTACCCCATCTCGCCACGGATGCCGCAATCGTGTTGATGTCGGGCGCAGCCTCGGTTCGGCCGCTCGGCAACCCGGCCTACTCCGCCTGCAATGCAGCGATCGAAGGTCTTGCCCGGGCGCTGGCCGTGGAGTTGCGGCCAATCCGGGTCAATTGCCTCTCTCCCGGCACCATCGACAGCGAACTCTGGCGCAACCGTGACTCCGCCTTCCGCGAACCGGTTTTCGATGGCTGGCGGGCACTCAACCTCACCGGCGAGGTCGGCACTGTCGATGACGCGGTAGATGCCGCGCTGTTCCTGCTCGACAACGGCAACATGAACGGATCAACCCTCTACAACGATGGTGGTTACACCATGCGCTGATGGTCGGCGCTGAAGGGCAGCGATTGCGTCGTCGCTTAAGACTTGCCCACGACCACCGTCTCGCCATCCGCAGGGATCAACAGTCGTGAAGCCGCAATGCCTTTTTCGTCTGCGGCCTGACGTAGGTCCTGACGGCTGATCGTGGCATGGTCGAGCGCTTCCATATGGGTGGCAATAATGATTGCATCCGGCGCTGCGTCACACACGGCAACCGTTTCCGCCGCGTCCATGACGATCAGATCGCCATCCCACCGCGCACCGCAGGAGTGGGTGATGATGATATCCGGCTTCGCCTTCCGGATCGTGTTCTCAACAGGCGGATAGAACACCGTATCACCGGCCCAGTAGATCGAAGGCTCGTCCGCCGCCTCAAGGCTGAAGCCCATGACCGACCCCATCAACTCGACCACCGGCCCAAGCCCATGGCTGCCTTCACGGCGCGTCAGCGTCAGCCCCTCCCAGACGGCGCTTTCGGTCAGCGGCGTCACGTTGGTGAACCCGGCCTTGCGGATCGTCACCTCATCGCCCGGCTGACAAAAAAGCGGCAAATGTTTCGGCACCCGCTGTATGGCGACGCTATCGAAATGGTCGTCATGCAGATGCGACACGATCACCAGTTCCACGCCCTCAAGAATATCCTCGGTCCCAAGTGGAAGCTCCACCATCGGATTGGGCGACCGGCCGGTAAAAGACGGCAAGCTGTGTTTCGGCGCCAGATAGGGATCGATTAGCACGATACGCCCGGCATACTCGAGCTTCAGGGTGGCATTGCGGATCAGCTGGAGTTTCATGCGTTCTTCCCGGTCAAGAGTTGGCTGGCAGTGTTCAGCATCATCCTCACGCCCGCCACGATAAAATCAAGCCCCAAGAGAATGCGGCGATGATGGCGAGGTCAGGGGTCTGTCGCGCTTCATCCTCGAACCCACCCGGCTACATGCCCTGTGGCGGCAAGGTTGAATTGTCCGGATCTGCGCAAAGTTAAAGTGTCACTTTGGGCGCATCTTCAGCCGTTTAGAAATGCGACACGCGACATGTCCACATGCGCTGAGGCAAGCCCCCGACCGGACCGGCTGGGCCGGGTTGCAAGGGCGGAGCGGGGGCGGGTGATAACATTCCCCTTCGGCTTTAGCTTTCTCACTGGCAATTGTTCTTTTGCCGCTCGATACTCGCTGGCACCTGCTTGGCGCAGGCCAGGGATCAAAACCGCACGATGGCTCCGAAAATAAAGCTGCAGGGTGACGTCGATGTCGCCGCGCTGTCACCTCTTCTTCGCGGCATGCTTCTGTCCGTTGCCTATGCTGACGGTGAGGGTGGCATAGGATTGACGGCGACCGGCGCCATGAACCGCAAATTCGTGCATTGGGCCGCTGTGAACTTCCTCTGGCCCGACTTCACAGCCGAAGACCTCTACAGCATGAACAAAGTGCTGAACGAACGCGACATGCCGCCGCTCTGGGTCGTGCGGGACATGACCCGCCATCTGAAGCTTCTTCGCCGGAAAAAGGATGTGCTGCTGCCAACCAGACGTGGCCACGAGTTCCTGATGAACCCGCAAGCCTTCTTCGATCTCGTCGCCACGGATTATCTCTATTCCTATGTCCACGCCACCGAGCGCAAAGAAGAGGTCCAAGCTCGGTTACGTTGGTGGCGCATGTTCCTCAATCTTCTCAATATCAAGACGAGAGAGGGCTGCACACCATTGGACGTTGTAAAGATCCTCTATCCAGACATGGCACCTCTGTCCGACACCGAAATGACCCTGGAAGCCTGGGAGCTAAAATCCGATCTCCAATATGGTGTCCTGCGGCGCCTGTGCTGGCTGGGCCTGCTTTATGAGGCACGAGAAGGGCTCACGCTTCTTCAAGACGGAGCCTTCCACAAGACGCCGCTTTGGTCCGCCTGCCTGCAGCTGGAATCAGATACGCAAAGCGACATCGGCGTGCACTGACGATCTTATTCCGCCGCTGTTTGCCTCAATAACGCCTTCTCCCGCTTTGCAATCACCGCCGGATCGTTCATGTAATCTGTCCTCGGCTTGCGGCCACGCTTCTGATAGCCGTTCGCCGTGCTGCCGTCCCGAATGCCGAACATATGATCCGTCTGCCCGGTGCGGCGAGGGCCGCTCTTGCTCCGTTGCTGTTCACGTCCAGCCTGCATCTCGGCGACGATCGACAGCATGTCGTCCAGACGCTTGTTCTCGACGACTTCCGGCCGATGGACCGACCGCAGCTTGTCAAAGGTTCTGTAGGGTAGGGCAAAACTCTCGTGCATGATCTCGAGGCGACCGTCCGGATAATCGCAAACAATCACCTTTCGGCCGGCCAAGGGCCTGGAAATGTCGGTCGGATCGAGAATGAACAGCACCTTGTCGTAGCGCAGCGTCAAAGCCTGCGACAGCGTGCGAACTTCCTTGCGACACATGGCGCCATCAAGGTTCTCGTGATCGGCCAACGGCCGGTGCATGTCCTTCGGATTGCGTGGCTGTTTGCCGAAACGCGCGTTGAAATCCGTAATGAACTCAGGCGCATAGGCGTTAGCTTCCTCGATCGTGTCGATGCCGCGAAGCCGCATCTCCTTGACCAGCCGATCCTGCAATGTCTGGTTGGCACGTTCCACACGGCCCTTGGCCTGCGGGGTGTTGGCACAGATGATGTCGATGGTCAGCTCATAAAGCGCCCGGCCGAATTGTGTCAGGCCGCTCGTCCGGTCCTTCTCCGACGCATGGGTCGAACGAAAGACGCCGTGCTTGTCGCTATAGAAGGCCAGCGGTTTGCCCCATTGCTGCAGATAGGCCTTGGTCGCATGCAGATAGTCGAACGTGTTCTCCGATCCGGCAAAGCGCAGATGCAAGAGCTTGCCGGTGGCGTCATCGATATAAACGAGCAGGGCGCATTTGGGGCCGCGGTTCTCGAACCACCAGTGATGCGACCCATCGATCTGCACCAGTTCGCCAAAGCAGTCGCGCCGGCCGCGTGGCTGGAAGACCCGTTTCTTACGTTCCCGGCGCGAGACCCAGATGCCGGCCTCGGTCATCCATTGCCGCAGCGTCTCCTTGGCAACCGAGATCCGGTGTAGCTCGATCAGCTTCTCGCGCGCCAGCGTCGGACCGAAATCCAGATAGCGCTCGCGGATCAGGTCCAGCGCCGCATTGCGAAACTCTTCGGTGTGGCGCCGGTTGCTCGGCTGCGATCGCTTCTTGGAAACAAGGCCGGCTGGACCATCCCGGTCATAGGCCTGCAACAACCTGTGTACCTGACTTCGACTGAGGTCGAGCAGTTCGGCAGCCAGAACAACGCTTAAGCGTTCGTCACGGATCTTCTGGATGACCTCGAGGCGATGCAATTCTTTCTGCGACATGGTGATCATAAAGGACATGACGACTCCGACTGCTCGTGGTCTTGACCAGGCTGAAGGTCGTCATCCTTGCTCCCAACGTTTGGTTTTGACCAGTGCATAAAGAGGCGAGACTGTCGCATCTCTAACTAGCCCAACTGTCGCATTACTAAATAGAATGTACCAGCCATTGTAATCATTGGCATGTCGCACTTGGAAATAGAATGTACCCGGCTACATGCCCTGATCAGGTAATCTATCTTATGGAACCCAACCAACGACACCCATGACAGCTCAATCAAGCCGGTGTTGCATTACGGCTCGTCAAGCAGCAGCCCGCTCGGGGGGCTGCGGCAGCGCTCGCGCAGCTGGCGCTCGCCGCCCCACGGCATACTTCAGAACTTCTCCGCAAGCTTCGGCTTCCGCCATGATGCATGCGCGTCGCATGGCGGCGGTAAGAGTTTAGCACGCGCGTTCCGGTCTACGGCATCAACTGGCCGCCGTTGACCTCGATGATCTGGCCGGTGACATAGCCGGAGAGTGTTGGAGACGCGAGAAACAGATAAGCGCCGACGCATTCATCTGGTGTGCCGACGCGGCCTTGCGGGACGGTCTTGCGCTGGGCATCCAGCATTTCGGGGCTGGTGTAGCGGTCGTGAAACGGTGTTGCGATGACACCGGGCGCAACCGCGTTGACGCGAATATCATCACCGGCAAATTCCTTGGCGTGGCCGCGGGTGATCGTTGAGACAAAACCCTTTGAGGCTGCGTAGAGAATGGCGCCATTGCCGCCGCCATTGCGGGCGGCGATCGAGGTCGTGTTGATGATGAAGCCGCCCTGTTTCCTCAGCCAAGGATGCGCGGCGCGGGTCGCGGCCAGCACGGAACGGGCATTGAGATTCATGACCCGCTCGTAATGCGCATCGCTCATCTCGGCTGTCGTCACACGGCCGAGCATGCCGCCGGCATTGTTGATCAGCCCATCGAGCCTGCCAAAATGGCTGGCTGCCTCTTCGACCACGCGCTCCGTCACGCCATCGGCGGAGACATCACCCTGAACGAGAACCGCCTTGCCGCCCGTGCTTTCGACTTCGACGAGAAGATCCGCTGCAGCTTGTCTGCTCTCATTGTAGTGGATCGCGACACTTGCATCCTGCGCAGCGAAGGCACGCGCAAGGGCAGCGCCAATGCCGGTCGAGGCACCTGTGATCAGAATTGCTTTTCCAGCGAGATCGGCGATGCGGATCCCATTCCATTGTCCGTCCAAGCCTGTCATTTCTCATCCTCGATTGCCGTCAAGTTGTGGCTTGGACAATAGCGTTCGAAACAGGATTGACCAGTGCCGTCCGAAGGTGACGCCTCCGGACGGTGCGTGCACCGGAACGTTAGCGGCGGAAACCGCCACCGCCGTGGAAACCGCCTCCCCCATGGAAGCCTCCGCCACCATGAAAACCGCCGCCTCCAAAACCACCGCCGCCACCGCCGCCGCCAAAACCGCCTCCACCAAAACCGCCACCACGCTGGAAATCGCCGCCATCGAATCCACCGCTTGAGGGCCGCCGGATCATATCCTGCTGGAACGCCCGCTGGTTGCCGATCTGGCGGCCTGCCCGATCAAGGCCGAGATTGTCCGGCGCCACGGGCCGGATGCGATTTGTTTGCCGCTGGACCGGGGTTACCGCATCATGGTTCTGGCCGATTTTCTGTGTCACGTCAGGATGCTTGGCTGCAAAATTCTCGCCATGCTGTTTCAGATTATCGGTCGACGGTTTTTGCACCGGATCCCAGCCGTCCGGCGTATGCTTCTGCCATTGCCCGTTGTCGCGGCGGTAAACGTTGCCATCACGGCCGGCATAGATGTCGCCGCCCTTGCCGCCTGCTACAAAGCCATGATTGCCGTCTGAGTTGCGCCAGTGAACGTTGCCGCCAGCTGCGTTCGTGCCACCGGCAATATGCGCAAAGTCCGAACCGTGCTTGACGTTGGCCGCCCCCCACGAGCCGTAGACATTGTGACCGCCGCGCGCCATCACGCCATTGCCGGTGCGTGGATTGTAGGCGGCGATGAAACCACGCTCGCCCGCCGGGCCGGAAATGGCACCGCCACGAATATAGGTGCCGGTGCGCGGATTATAGGCTGCCCCACCCGCGATGCCGCGATAGGGGCCATAGGCATAGCCATATCGGCCGAATGTCCCGAACGCGGGATTGTAGAAGGCGCCAACCCCGTAGCTGACGGGACGCGGATAATAGGGCACGTAGCCGCCACCGGCCCAGCCGTAATCCCAGTAGTCGTCATAGGCCCAGCCGGTGCCATAGACAAAGGTGTCCCAGGCCAGATAGGCGCCGAGATAGCCCATCGTGTAGCCATACCAGACGGCATCCGGCTCGGTTTGGTAAACGCGGACATAGGTCGCGTTGTAGACCGGCGACGACGGCGGGATCTTGTAGATCTCGTCCGGCACGGCTTTGGCCACGGTGAACGGACCCGTCGGGCTCGCACCCTGGAACCAGACGCCGTCCTTGAGCACGAAATACGTGTCCCCGACCTTGATGACCTGTTCGTTGGTGTTCACAGCATAGGACAGCGAGGTGCCGTCGATCGGCTGGAAATTCGGCTCGCCGCTATAGGAGACGTCGACCTTCACCGATCCGTCGGTGGAGACGCGGGCTGTCTGCGGAATACTGGCCTTCAGCCGAGCCTCTGCATTTTCCGATGTGCCGGGGACAGATGCACGCACCGAATAATAGGGCGCGTCATCGGGGATATTCTGGAAGTCGGCTGGCAGGTTCGGTGTGGCGAATGTCCATGGACCGTCGAGCGTTGCAGCAGAGAACCAGCGGCCCGACAGAAGCACGTACCATTGTTTGCCCTTTTCATCGTGGAACACGTCGTTGGCAGAGTTCGACGCCCATTTCAGCGCAGTTCCCTTGACGGTCTCCAGCTTCGGCTCGCCTTCGAACTGGATCAGTTCGGCCGGTGTTTCCGAATAGACCACCTTCGGCAATTTGTAACCATCGACCGTCGTCAGTGGAATGGCGGTCCGGGCCACCTTCCAGTTGTCATCGTCAGGCAACTTCGTCAGTGCGTCGGGAAGCGCTGTCGCAATCTGCCAGCCAGCTGCCGGATCCTTGGAGGTCAGCCAAGCCTTGTCGTCGCGCAGGTAATAACTCTTGTCGGCATCGGCCTGGAACAGGTCCCAGTTGGTATTCACAGCAAAGGACAGGCCCGTTACACCCTTGACCGGAGCAAGCACGGGCTTGCCGTCCATCTGGAGAAGGATGGCCGGCGTATTGCTGGTGAAGATCGGCGGCGGATCGGATTTCAGACCTTCAACATCGTCCATGCGCTGATAATCGGCAAGGCTGGCGGTCAGGCGTTCCTCCTGATAGGTCAGATTGCCCGTTGGCATCAGCTTACCGATTTCCAGCGACAGATCAGAGATCTGGCTGCGGTCCAGCGCCGAGAAATTGATCTCAGTCGCTTTGATATTGTTGAGGATGACGGTTCCGGCCTCGGCATCGGATACTGTGTCGGCGCTGAAGCCAATGACGCCAAAGATCGGCTTTGCATCCTTGGTCGCCTTATATTCGGTGGCGATCAACGCCGAAAGCGTCGCGAAATCCTTCCAATCGGTCACCTGGGGCTGGTAGAGCGTAATCTCTGCACCGCCGTCCGTCGTGTAGACGCGTGGCCAGCCTGGGCGGTCCGTTGTTGCGTCGGCCTGGTTGAGATACTTGCCGTTGACGAAGCCCTGTTCACCCTTGACGGAAACAGCGCACCAGGCGCCGCTGTCGTCGCACTCACCGAGATCAACAGTGGTTCCCTCGGCAAGCTGACCCTGGCTACCGAACCCGGTGCCCGGGCCAGAGCGGAAATTCACATTCGCAGTCGTGACAGCAGGGGCCGCAAGAGCGGAGCCGGCCATCAGGGCGGCGGTCATCAACACAAAACCAAGTCTGACCATCACTTTCGTCCTTATCATGGGCATTCAGTATCGCCACGCTCAACTCCACGGCCGCACGGAAACAGGCTTGGAGGCAGCAACATGATAGTCACCATCATCGCCGCCTGTCCCCGGCATTTCCTTCCAGCCGCTGGGCTGCAGGAAAGCGTCCACAGTCGCCCGCCTAAGCCATCAGGCTTTGCCAGGCTGAGCGTTGGAAGTCTGGCACAACGGCGCGCTGCAACAAGTACGTTACAGTTACTTTTACGAAATTCGGAAATCCGCATAGTCCCGCCCAACCGAAACGCAGGCTGCGTCGATCATCAACCGGACTGCGGCCTCACGATTTCTGTGCGATCGCCTTCAACACTCCGGCCTGAAGAAGGTCAGTCATCTCGGGTGTGAAACGGCGCGCGCTCATGCTCCTGTGGAATGCGGTGTCGAAATCGGCGCGATCAGCTCCAAGGCTGAGCAACGCCGATCGCGCTTCATCCGCTTTGCCCAACTGGCCGGCGGAAGCGGCCTGAACCGTATGAACCGCATAATCATCAAAACTCTTCAACTGCTGGGACAGCGCCAGCGCATCCTCGAAACGTCCGAGGCGATAGGCATTCAGCGCGCGGGTCAACAGGCCGTCAGATACAACATTCTGATCCAACTGCGCTGACCGCACGGCAAGGCCCGTGCCCTCTTCCCAACGCCCTGCAGTAAAGAGATAGAGCCCCAGCCGCGCAGCAATATCGCTGTTGTTGGGATTGAGGGCCATCGCGGCATATCCCGTCTCAATCGCCGCCACCGTCTGGCCCACACGAAACTGGCTGATCATCAATGCATATTTGCTACGGTCGGAAAATGGCGAGAGCGTCACCGCATCGCCGGCCAGTCGATACGCTCGGGCGACGAAGTCCGTCGGCGCATCTATCGGGTCTTGTGCAAGCAATATAATGGCCAGTTCCGCTTTCACGCTGGCGTCGTTCGGCGCAATCGCCAAGGTCTGGTCCAGGCAGGTTCGGGCATCCGCCAGGCCCCCGTCATCGCCACGCCCACCCGCCGCGATTGCCCTTAGAGTGCAGCCGTTTCCAAGCGACGGCGCATCGAGTTCGTGCCCTATTTCAATCGTATTGATGACACCACGGGTACCGACAAGTATCCGTGCCAGCCGATTTGCCAGGTTCTGGGCCGGCGGAAAGAAGCTGAATCCGGTTTCAGCGCCGTCTCGATACCTGATAACAGGACTTCGCCGCTGGATACGGCTGTAACCTGCCACCAGACAGAGCCTTCGCTCCCCTTCCCCCGATACCTGAGATCAATATGGTAATCCTCGGCCACCCTCTGGCCTCGCAGGGCCGATACGAGTTTCGGCGCTGTCCACTCGCCCATCGACGCCGCGACCCCGGGACCGGAGGTAGCGGCAAGCCGAACGGTCTGAAACTGCGAGATCGCTACCGTGAGATAATCCCGCATCTTCTCGACTTCGCGCACCGGCATATCCCCATCATCATCCAAAGCTATGGAAATCAGGGGTTTCGGCCTCAAGGAATTGTGGTTCCACGCGTCAAGACCGATCGTCAGCGCATACGTGACAATGCCGATACCGAACAGCAACCAGGCTAGAGCCAGCCCGGCGTTTGCCCCCCAAAACCGTCGGCCTGAGATGTCCCCCGTATCCGCCACAGGATCGGAGAGATCCGGCCCGGCTGTTTCAGCTGGAAGGCCGGTCACATCATTCACCGCCATGCGTGTGAAGACCGGAACATACCGGCCGCGCGGAAGATCGACACGAATGCCGGTGTCGCTTCCGTGGGTGCCATAATACTGCGTCAGTGCGGCGCGCAGCCGGGTCGCTTCGATGCGCACGATGGGGTCAACGGAGGGATCGAAATGCGTGGGACGGCCAAAGACATCCACCGCGATCGTATACGCCTTGATCGTCTCCGATCGGCCCTCGAAATACTCTGTGGCAATGAAGCGCAGAAAATTCTTGTTGCGCTCCGGAGATTGAAAACGGACATCCGCCAGCAGCCGGTCAATCTCCGACTGCGCCTCGACTTGGTCAATATATTCGCAGAATGATCGATCGACTTTACGCTCGTCGCTCATGCCCGCCCCCAAGTTTTTCAACTTAAGGTCACATTAACATACCAATACGGGACATCGGTCAAACGCTCTTTGCTGAAGATCGGCGTCGTTGATCGCCAAAAATTGCGTTGACTGTTTCAAAATTGATAAAATCGCGCCAACCTGTACTTTATTGGAGCATATTCCAACAAAATCAAAATAAAACAAATGGATGCGGGAATTTTCTAGCGCCGGGGCATTTGCGCTGGCAGACAGATTTCGATGACTTCTCCCTCGATCTCCGCGCACAGGATCTCATATTCCCGGATTATCGCACGATCGGCCTTCGGGTCTTTTCGCATGTCCTCGAGAGTGGAGCTTGCGTCGTAGAAGGCATCGCAAAGGCTGAGCAGGCTCGCGTTCTGGACACTCAGGATTTGCAGCGGGCCGCGCAAGGCGGGCAACTTCAGCATCAGCTTCCACAATCCCTTTTGCGCCGTCCCGGTCGACATCGATCTTGTACCTGCGTTGCTGGGCGGATGCATATCAGTCGGTCTCGAATTCCCCTACCGGCTGAGGCTGCGCCCCAAACAGTTGTCACGCGCAAATATCGCCGTTTTCCGGGCGGCGCGGGAGTACGTTACGGTTACAATCGCCGGAGAATATGAGCAGAGACCATTTTAGCCGATACAATGCAGAAAAGGCAGCCGGCGAGTGCGCCGGCTGCCTTTTCGTTTCGATGATGGAGCAGCGCGCGGCTGATTCAGAAATCCCAGTCGTCATCCTCGGTCGCAACGGCCTTGCCGATGACATAGGACGAGCCGGAACCGGAGAAGAAGTCGTGGTTCTCGTCGGCATTCGGCGACAGTGCCGACAGGATCGCCGGATTAACCTTGCAGGCTTCGGCCGGAAACAGTGCCTCGTAGCCAAGGTTCATCAGCGCCTTGTTGGCGTTGTAATGCAGGAACTTCTTGACGTCCTCCGTCAGCCCGACGCTGTCATAGAGCGTTTCGGTATATTTGGCCTCGTTGTCATAAAGCTCGAACAGAAGTTCGTAGGCAAAGTCCTTGATCTCCTGCTGCTTTTCAGCACTCAGCCGCTCCAGGCCCTTCTGGAACTTGTAGCCAATATAATAGCCGTGCACCGCCTCGTCGCGAATGATCAGGCGGATCATGTCGGCGGTGTTGGTCAGCTTTGCTCGGCTCGACCAGAACATCGGCAGATAGAAACCGGAATAGAACAGGAAGCTCTCGAGGAAGACGCTGGCGACCTTCCGCTTCAGCGGATCAGGATTGCGATACTGCTCGAGGATCAGCGCCGACTTTTTCTGCAGATGCTCGTTTTCCTCCGACCAGCGATAGGCGTCATCGACATCGGGCGTCGAGCACAGCGTCGAGAAGATCGAGGAATAGGAGCGTGCATGCACCGCCTCCATGAAGGAGATGTTGGAATAAACCGCCTCCTCATGCTGGGTGATCGAATCTTCCATCAATTTTGGCGCGCCGATGCTGGTCTGGATCGTGTCGAGCAGGGTCAAGCCCGTGAAGACGCGGATGGTCAGTTGCTGCTCTTCCGGCCGCAGGGTCGCCCAGGACTGAATATCGTTCGACAACGGCACCTTTTCCGGCAGCCAGAAATTTCCGGTGAGCCGGTTCCAGACTTCGAGGTCCTTGTCGTCCTCGATGCGGTTCCAGTTAATGGCGCGCACAGCCGTTGGGCTTTTCGCGGCTTTGCCCTTGATTTGAATGTTCATCGTTTTTTCCCGGGGATCAGAGTGCGCACGATACGCAGCCCTGCACTTCCGTGCCGGTCAGCGCCATCTGGCGAAGGCGGATGTAATAGATCGTCTTGATGCCCTTCTTCCAGGCATAGATCTGCGCCTTGTTGATGTCGCGCGTCGTTGCCGTATCGCGGAAGAACAGCGTCAGCGACAGGCCCTGATCGACATGCTGGGTTGCGGCCGCATAGGTGTCGATGATCTTCTCCGGGCCGATCTCGTAGGCGTCCTGGTAATATTCGAGGTTATCGTTGGTCATGAACGAGGCTGGATAATAGACGCGGCCGATCTTGCCTTCCTTGCGGATCTCGATCTTCGAGACGATCGGATGGATCGAGGATGTCGAGTGGTTGATATAGGAGATCGATCCGGTCGGCGGCACGGCCTGAAGGTTCTGATTATAAAGGCCCGTTGTCATGACCGCCTCTTTCAGTGCCTTCCAGTCTTCCTGCGTTGGAATATCGATACCGGCCGTTGCGAACAGTTCCCTGACACGTTCGGTCGCGGGCATCCATTCAGCTTGCGTATACTTGTCGAAATAGTCGCCAGAGGCATATTTCGAGTTCTCAAAGCCCTTGAAGCTTACTCCACGCTCGACCGCGATCCGGTTTGATGCGCGCACGGCATGGTAGGTCACTGTGTAAAAATAGATATTGGTGAAATCGACGCCTTCTTCCGAGCCGTAGTAGATGCGCTCGCGGGCGAGATAGCCGTGCAGATTCATCTGACCGAGACCGATGGCATGGCTATCGTCATTACCCTTCTCGATCGACGGGACCGAGGAGATATGGCTCATGTCGGAAACGGCAGTCAGCGCCCGGATCGAGGTTTCGATGGTCTTGCCGAAATCGGGGCTATCCATTGCGGCCGCAATGTTCAGCGAGCCGAGATTGCAGGAAATGTCCTTGCCCATGTGCTTGTAGGACAGGTCATCGTTATATTCGCTGGCTTCGCTGACCTGCAGGATTTCCGAGCAGAGGTTGCTCATCGTGATGCGTCCGGCGATCGGGTTGGCCCGGTTCACCGTGTCTTCGAACATGATGTAGGGATAGCCGCTCTCGAACTGGATTTCGGCAAGAACCTGGAAGAACTCGCGCGCCTTGATCTTCTTCTTGGTGATCCGGGCATCATCCGCCATCTCGCGGTACTTTTCCGTTACCGAGATTTCTGTGAACGGCACGCCGTAGACGCGCTCCACGTCGTAAGGCGAGAACAGGTACATGTCCTCGTTGTTCTTCGCCAGTTCGAAGGTGATATCGGGAACGACGACGCCGAGCGACAGCGTCTTGATGCGGATCTTCTCGTCAGCATTTTCGCGATTGGTATCGAGGAAGCGCATGATATCGGGATGGTGGGCGTTGAGATAGACGGCCCCTGCCCCCTGGCGCGCGCCAAGCTGGTTGGCATAGGAGAAACTGTCTTCCAGCAGCTTCATCACCGGAATGATCCCGGACGACTGGTTTTCGATCTGCTTGATCGGTGCACCGGCCTCGCGGATGTTGGTGAGCGACAGGGCAACGCCGCCGCCGCGCTTCGACAGCTGCAGCGCCGAATTGATGCCGCGGGCGATACTCTCCATATTGTCTTCGACACGCAGCAGGAAGCAGGAAACCAGCTCGCCGCGCTGTTTCTTGCCAGCATTGAGGAAGGTCGGCGTTGCCGGCTGGAAGCGGCCGGAAATGATCTCGTCGACCATGTCGCGGGCAGTCGCTTCGTTGCCCTGCGCCAGCGCCAGCGCCACCATGCAGATGCGGTCTTCGTAGCGCTCGAGATAGCGCTTCCCGTCAAAGGTCTTCAGCGTGTAGCTGGTGTAATATTTGAACGCCCCGAGGAAGGTCGGGAAGCGGAACTTCTTGTCATAGGCATGATCGAACAGATCGCGCACGAAGTTGAACGAATACTGGTCGAGAACTTCGCGCTCGTAATACCCTTCGGTCACCAGGTAATCGAGCTTCTCTCGCAGGTTATGGAAGAACACGGTGTTCTGGTTGACGTGCTGGAGGAAATACTGCTTGGCGGCCAGCCGGTCCTTGTCCAGCTGGATCTTCCCCTCGTCGTCATAGAGGTTCAGCATCGCGTTCAGCGCATGATAGTCAATCGCGGTTTCCGTCGCCTTCAAAGGGCGTTCGAGCGTTGAGACGTCCAAAATCGTTCCAATCCATGTCTGACATTGGCGACGTCCTCGTCCGTACCCAGAAGCTCGAACCTGTAGAGGTACGGCACCCGGCATTTATCCGAGATGACATTGCCCGCGAGACCGAATGTCTCGCCGAAATTGCTGTTGCCGGCGGCGATTACGCCCCGGATGAGGGATCGGTTGTCCGCATTGTTGAGAAAGCGGATCACCTGCTTGGGAACCGCGCCCTTGCCGTCATCGCCGCAATAGGTCGGCAGGATGAGAACAAAAGGCTCGCGCACGTCGGGCGTTTCCCCGCCACTGCTGACGGGAATGCGGGTCGATTTCAGACCGAGCTTGGCGACAAAGCGATGGGTATTTTCCGAAAGACTGGAATAATAGACGATCAGGCCCATCGCTTTTCAATCCGTGCTCAGGCCATGCTCAGGAAAGCGCGCTGATCTTGTCCGGACGGAATCCGGCCCAATGGTCCTGCCCGGCAATGACGACCGGAACCTGCTGGTATCCGAGGCCGATGACCTTTGCGAAGGCGTCCTCGTCCTTGGAAATGTCGATGATCTGATAGTCGATGCCTTCGCGATCGAGCGCGCGATAGGTCGCGGTGCACTGGACGCAGGAAGGCTTGCTGTAGACGGTAATGTTCATGACGTTCCTCGTGGTCTGTGATGTTGCTGGCGCACGAAAGGTTCCGAGCCGCTGCACGCGGATCCGATCGTCAGGTCTTGTATTGCGATGCTTGCGAGAGGTTAGGCTTGCGCCGCCGATCGCGATCCCACGTCTTGAGGTCTGCGAATTCGATTGACTGACATGCTTTCACCCGAAGCCTGTTTGGCGGACATCGGAAGAACGCAACACAAAGCGGAGTCATTCCGCTGCACATCACGCGACCTTCCGGGCACCCCGCCCGTGGACGTTTTGTTTAAGGCAGGTCTCCTGGCTTGCGGGTCGTGGCGTCCATTCCGTCTTCCCGAAGACTGATGCTTCAGTGACTTGAAATGAAACAGACGCTCGCCGCTTACAGTTGCGGGGGCAGCTCCGGTTTTGTCCGGCCAGAATGGCCAAGCGCACCGTATTCCCTCTTAGCCTCCAAACCTTGCAATTCAGAGGAACCTTGAACACTAGATATAGTATACGATGTGAAAATTACGTCAATGTGTAGATGCCGGAAACCCGCTCCGTGGCGGATAATTTTTGCGGCGTTGTGGATAATGGGGAGTTAATACCGGGGACGGCAATCGGCTGTGGATAAACGGGGCCATCGCCGGGGACAGCCGTTCTGGTTTCCGCTATGAGCCACGCGCCTCGGTCACTGGCCGGCCGTCCGGGCCGACCGATACCATGACGAACTCGCCGCGCGCCGTCAGTTTCCGGCTGCCGTCGAGCAATGTCTACGCCCAAAGCTCAACCGCGACAGTGATCGAACGCCTGCCGGTCTGGACGATCCCGGCGACCATGTCGATGATAGAGCCGACGGGGACCGGATGCTTGAAATCCACCCGCCGCGACGAGGCAAGCACGGTGATCATGCGGCTGTGCCGGGACGCTACGACAAAGGCAGCCTTGGTCATTGCCGCCAGGGCGTCTCCCCCGAACATCTTGCCGAAGCTGTTGGCCTGATCGGCAAAGACGATATCCGTCATTCTGAGTTCGGTGCCGGCTGGCTCCGACACCTCTGCTGCAATCGCTGGCACGTGCCAATCCGGCTTGTCGCCGTCCGGCATCGCCACCATGGCAAACGATCCGCGCGTACACAGGTGCCGCTCGCCGCCGATCAGGTCCTCGGTGATCATCTCCACCTCAACGGTCAAGGATCGCCGCCCGGCCCGAACCGGCCGCGCCACCAGTTCGACCAGCTGCCCGATGCGGGCAGGCGCGCGAAAATCGACGTGGTCGCAGGAGGCCGTCACGAAAGGGACACGTCCATGGCGCGTGGCCGCGATGAAGG
This sequence comes from Rhizobium sp. PL01, assembly GCF_033447125.1. Classification (NCBI taxonomy): domain Bacteria; kingdom Pseudomonadati; phylum Pseudomonadota; class Alphaproteobacteria; order Hyphomicrobiales; family Rhizobiaceae; genus Rhizobium; species Rhizobium sp. PL01. The sequence goes on from NZ_JAWQUM010000008.1 coordinate 127,829, forward strand.
CGATCCGGTCCATCAGAGCAAATCCGGCGCCGCCGAACAATGTGCCGTCATGATTGGTGTCACCGGGGAAAACCAGATCGATGAGCCGGGTCTGCGCCGGGGAATCCCCCGGCGCAGTGTGTTGCTTTGCAATCGGCGTCATGAGTTGACTGCACGGCGGCGTTCAAGACCGGTACGCAGCTCCACGGCTGCGGCAACCATGTTGACGAGTGCCGGCTTGACCTCTTCCCATTTGCGCGTTTTCAGGCCGCAATCCGGATTGACCCAGATCTGTCCTGCAACCAGCCCTTCGCTTGCCTTATCGAGGAGTTCGACCATCTCCGCGACGCTCGGCACACGTGGCGAATGGATATCGTAGACGCCCGGTCCGATCTCGTTCGGATAACCACGCCCGGTAAACGCCGTCAGCAGCTCCATCTTAGACCGGGAGGTCTCGATGGAGATCACGTCGGCATCCATGGCAGCGATGGCCGGCATGATGTCGTTGAACTCCGAGTAGCACATATGCGTATGGATCTGCGTCTCGTCCGGCACGCCGGTCGAGCAAAGATGAAAGCTCTCTACCGCCCAATCGAGATAGGCCTTCCACTCCGCGCGGCGCAGCGGCAGTCCCTCGCGCAGGGCCGCTTCGTCGATCTGGATCATCGCCGCACCTGCTTCGGCGAGATCATGGATCTCGTCGCGAATGGCCAGCGCAATCTGCTTGCAGACCGTGCTGCGGGGAAGATCATCGCGGACGAATGACCAGTTGAGGATCGTCACCGGTCCGGTCAGCATGCCCTTGACGGTCTTGGATGTCAGCGACTGGGCAAATTTCCACCAGGAAACCGTCATCGGTTTCGGGCGCGAAACGTCACCATAGATGATCGGTGGGCGAACATAACGCGAGCCGTAGCTCTGTACCCAGGCATGCTGGGTAAAGGCAAAGCCGCAAAGCTGTTCGCCAAAATACTGCACCATGTCGTTGCGCTCGAACTCGCCATGCACAAGCACGTCGATGCCGATCTCTTCCTGCCAGCGGATCGCCTGCTCTGTCTCACGCTCAAGAAAGGCCTGGTAATCGACATAGGAAAGCGCGCCCTTTGCATGCTGCGAGCGGGCCTTGCGCACATCGGCCGTCTGCGGGAACGAACCGATCGTCGTCGTCGGAAACAGTGGCAAGCGCAATTTCTGCTGCTGCAGCTTCTGCCGCTTCGCAAACGGTGACGTGCGTTTCAGCATGCCGGCATCCACCTGCTTCAAACGGCCTGCAACCAGCGGATCATGCACCTTGACCGAGGTCAAACGCGCATTCGCCGCCGCGATCGATGTTGCAAACACCAGGTTTGCCTGGGCGCTGCCGGTATCGAAGGCCTTTGCCAGCAAGGCGAGTTCGTCAAGTTTCTGGGTTGCGAAGGCAAGCCAGGAGACCAGTTCCGCATCAACCGCCGTTTCAAGGGCAAGATCGATCGGCACGTGCAGCAGGGACGAGGACGGCGCCAGCTGCACCTTGGCATGTCCATGCGCCTCGATCAGCGGCTGGATGCGCTTGAACAGCCCGGCAAGATCAGCGCGCCACACATTGCGTCCGTCGATGATACCGAGGGAAAGGACAAGATCCGCAGGTGCCTTGTCGATCAGAACTGCGACCTGCTGTGGTGCGCGGGCCAGATCGACATGCAAGCCTGCCACCGGCAATTTCAATGCGACCGCGAGATTGTCACCGATCGCGCCAAAATAGGTTGCCAGCATCACCTTGAGGCTGGGAGCCGCAGTGCGAAGCGTCTGATAGGCATGCGCGAAAGCGGCCCGTTCGGCATCGGAAAGGTCGAGTACGAGGCAGGGCTCGTCGACCTGCACCCAGTCGGCGCCGGCCTGCGCAAGCTCTGTCAGCAACTTGGCATAGACCGGCAGCAGCCTGCCGAGAAGGCTGAGCGGCGACATGCCATCCTGTGCTGCCTTGCCGAGTTTCAGGAATGTCAGCGGCCCGAGAATGACTGGACGTGTGTGGATCCCCAGCGCCTTAGCCTCAAGAAAGGCCTCGAGCGGCCGGTTGGCTGTCAGCTCAAATGCCTGATCGACCGTGAATTCCGGAACCATATAGTGATAGTTGGTGTCGAACCACTTGGTCATCTCCAGCGCCGGAACGCCGTGACCATGCTCGGCATGACCGCAGCTCGCATGTCCACCGCCCTGACTGCCACGTGCCATAGCGAAATAGGTATCGAGATCCACCGGACCACCCTTCCAGCCATAGGCAGCGGGAATGGCACCGACCATGACGGCGGTATCGAGAACGTGGTCATAAAGCGAGAAATCATTGGAGGGGATGACGTTGATCCCCTTGTCTTTCTGGAGTGTCCAGTTTTTGGCCCTGAGGCCTTTGGCTGTAGTGAGCAGGTCTTCTACGCCCGATTTTCCGGCCCAGTAGCGTTCCAGCGCAAACTTCAGCTCGCGCTTTGCACCAATTCTGGGAAAGCCCAGATTTGCTGTCGTGATGGTCATTTTCCTTACCCCGATTGTTAAGGGCAAGGCACTGGCGGACGCGTTGCAGATTGAACGGGAGACATGGCCTGCCGTTTCGCAAAGCGGCGCACCGGGACACCCCGCCCGTGGACGTTATCTATCGCGGCAGGTCTCCTGGCTTGCGGGTCATCGTCGCTGTCCGGTCTTCCCAGGGCATTCGCGTCCCAGTGACTTAGTTGAACAGAAACTCGCCGCTTACAGTTGCGGGGGCAGCTCCGGCATGGACACCTTGCGGCATCGCACCGAATTCCCTCTTAGCTCCGGATGCGAACTCCGGAGAACCACGATCCGGCAAACATGCGGCAAATGGATAGTCCCGTCAAGAGACATAAAGAAATGCTTATGTCTTTAAATGAAGCAAGGTGCGTGAGCACGGCAATAGCCATCAAAGCCCGGGACACTGCCCTGGGCCTTCGATATTCCGTCACACGACGAGAGCTGTTGCACGTCGGACTTAATCGCGCGACGGTGGCAATCGTAGCTTGAGTGAGGAGCAGCGCGCTGACGGCTCCGTTCGCGCTACAGTACAATCGGATCGTCGCGATCAAGCGCCGCGCGCAGCCTTTCCGTCAGGGCGTTCGACGGGCTCATCGCAATGCCTCCCTGAACGTCACGGTTTCCGCCGGCGGCAGAGACACGCGGCTATCGGGCGCATCGGCGCCAAACAACGCGTTGTGTAGATGGCTGAGCCCGATCGCCGCCGCACCAACAATGGCCGCGCGGGGCCCGAGCTGGCTCGCCTCGATATCGACGGGATAGGGAAAGCAGGTTGGCAGGAATTTGCGGATGCGCTCGATCAGTTCCGGCCGCAGACCGATCGAGCCACCCATGATGACCTTTTCCGGGTTGGCAATCGCCGCAATGGCACTGATGCCACGGGCCAGATATTTCGCCGTCTCGTCCAGGGTCGCTTTGGCATGCACATCGCCGCTGGCCGCCCGTTCAAAGATGATCGGCACCGCCACCGTCTCGCCGGATGCCGCAGCGTAATGTTCCATGATGCCGATCGAAGCTGTGACCCGCTCGAACGCACCGGTGCGCAGCGATTCCGGATCGAAAGGATCGGCACCGAACGGCAGGAAGCCCAGCTCACCGGCGGCATTCATCGCGCCGCGCACCAATTGGCCGCCGACCATCAAGCCGCCACCGATACCGGTGCCGACCGCGATAAAGGCGAGATTGTCGATTCCCTGCCCCTGTCCCAGCCAATTCTCACCCAGCACCGCCAGATTGACGTCGTTCTCCAGGATCACGTCCATGCCGAGCGCCTTTTCGAAGGCGGCGGCAACGTTCATCGTATCGAAATCGGAGATATTCGGCGCAAGCAGGATGCGACCGGTCTTTGCGTCCGGTGCACCCGGTGCGCCGATGACCGCCATGCGGATGCGCTCGCGCGGAATGTTCAGATGATTTGCCGCCTGTGCGCAGAGTTCGGCGATCTGATCGACAACGAACTGGCCCCCACGCCGATCGGTTGCAACCACTTCCTCGGCAAAAACCTGGCAGGCCAGATCGGCAATCGCCAAACGGATCTTCGTGCCGCCGAGATCGACAGCGGCAATATAGGCAGCATTCGGCACGAGTTCATAGGTCACCGCCGTGCGCCCGACATGGCCGCTGGTGCGGCCGGTTTCGCGCACCCAGTCATCCAGCTCCAGTTGGCGGACGATTTCGGAAATGGTCTGCTTGGAGAGCCCCGTCTGCTTTGAAATCGAGGCGCGGGAGATCGGTCCGTTCTGGATGATCGCCTCCATCACGGCCCTTTGGGAAAACTTCCGGGAGATGCGCAGGGTTTCGCTCACAGATATCTCAATTAATTCGTTCTATCACCGATCTAATAGTTTGGATAGAATATGAGTCAACTGTAAAATGAAGTGACAGTCAGGACGAGACAGTTTTCGCCGCCGGAGCAATCATCGCGCCGCGGCATCGGAGGGCCGTTTTTCAGCGCCCACGCACTTGAAATCTGATTCTGGAGGACGCGTTACACGCTAGCCGTGGTTCATGCATAACGTGCGAACGAAGTCGTATAATATTGAATTACATGTAAAATATCAGGCGACGGCACTATATCCCAGCCGTCGCGCATCACGCTCCAATTCGGCGAGCGGCTCATAGTCAGTGTCGGAGAGAACGGCAAAATTTTTCAGGCCGAGAACATCGCGCGCCATCGCCAGAGACGGCTCGGCAATGGCCTGTTGCAGCACTTGCCTTAGCACACCCACCTCCTCGTCTGATGCATCGCCTCTTGTGATGAACGGCAGCCCCGGCCCCTTGACCGTTTCCGAGAGGATACGGACACCGGCAAGACTGCCGGGATCAAATCGCAGCACATTGCCATAGGTGACACAGTCGATCGCCGCGACATCGGCTTTGCCAGCTCCGATGGCAGCAATGCTGTTGCGATGGCTACCGGTTTCGATCACCGAGGAAAAGAACCGGCCGTTACGGGAAAGCGGCGCGACGGCGGCCCGAAACAGGTTAGAGCCGGAATTGCTGCCGGGCTGGTTGATCGCTGCCCGCGCACCGCGCAGGTCTTCAAGGGATTTAGCAGCGCTATCCCTTGCCACGACAATGAAGCTGCGCATCGACGGCCCATCGCAGCCCGGCTGCCCGTAGACCGGCGTCGCCACCAGCTTCACCTTGCCGCGCAGATGCTTGACGTAAGGGAAGCCGCAGGTCTGGGCGAGCAGCAGATCCGGCCGCGTCCAGGCCTGATGGTAGTCCAAAGCATCGTCGAGCGTGGCCGGGACGTCGACGAGCCCTGCCCGCTTCAGGGCCTTGCTGAGGAAGCCCCAAAGCGTAACCGTGGCTTCGGCAAGCGGCGGCGGACTGGCATACATGGCAAGGCTGGCAAGGCGCATTCAGAAACTTTCAGAAGGGACTGGTGTCACTAGCACAATCCGGCCGACGCCGTATCGCCAGACTTGGATGCGGCGATGGCCTCCCGGAGTTGGATGCGCACCACGCGGGAACACTTGTGTCAGGAATGCCTGGGGTGCGTAATGTCATCATGGGGTTTGACGAAAAACCGCCGGGCGATATCCCAGTAGCTGTTGTAAACCAGCCCGCCATTCGTGCCGATCAAGGCTTCGCGGTTGCGGCGGTAGACCGACGGCAGGCGGTACCAGGAAATGCCGGGCTTCAGGTGATGCAGCACATGCAGGTTGTTGTAGAGGAACAGCAATCCGAACAGGTGGCTGTTTTCGACGATCGCGGTGCGCTCCTCGTGCCGTTCGGCATAGCGGTGCTCGGCATAGGACCGCAGCCGCGTCAGCGCTGCACCGAAATAGACAAACCCGAGGAAATACAGCCAGAACGGCATACCGCAAATCACTGTGACCCAGAACAGCACTGCGGCGGCACCGATCATATGCACCGTCCAGATGCGCGCCCGGCTAGGCTCGCCGGCCCGCAGCAGCCGTACTTCCTGCGCCAAAAAGCTCGCCAGCATGACGGCCGGTCCGATCGTCAGCCGTCCGAGCAGCGTCGTGTTCCAGCGGGCAAGCCGTTTGCCTGCCTTCCCCAGCCGCTCCCAGGCGGTCCTGGTAAAATAGGAGGATTCCGGATCCTCGATCGGATCGGTCAGATGCTCGTCGCGATGATGTTCGAGATGGCTTTCACGGTAGATTTCATAGGGTAGCCAGAGCGACAACGGGATTGAGCCGATGGCATCGTTGATACGCTGGTTGCCGGTCGGATGCCCATGGATGATTTCATGCTGCAACGATCCCTGCCAGGCAATCAGCCAGCCGCCGGCAAGCGCAACGACAAGAACCGGCAGTGATTGCCACCAGAATGTCAGCGCCAGAAAGCCGCCATAGATTGTGCTCGCAAGCACGACGGTCGGCCATTCCACGCGGCGGTGCGGGATTTTGATTGTATAGGATGGTGTGTCGGACATGCGCGGCTATTCCCCAAGAGTAGAGAGAAATTACACCGTGACCATTCGTTTAGATAATTAAGTTTATTTCTTTTATAGACTATTAGGAGAAAATCGTTCGTTTTCAGCCGTATCGCCCGCAGCTTTCATCCTAACTTGTCTTTGCAACAGAGACCCGGGTCAAAGCCAGGACGCTGGCGTCTTTGGCAAGCGGCCATCCGGATCAACAGCGTCAAGACGCGGTGCGCCTTTCGCGTTCCAGCGCCACAACGCCACGCAACTCCCGCCCGGCGACATGAACGACGGGTAGACGACACCATCGAAACCATCTTCAAGCAGCCGCTGTCGCAGCTGGTGCGCCGGCGGCACCTTGCGTTCGTCAAGCAACATCCGCCACTCGCACAGATGAATATCATCGGAGACAGCGAGGCCGGACAGCACCGCGGGATCGGTGAGGTCGGCGAGCGCGGCATCCTTGAGTTCCAGCTGCGCGATCAGCGCCGGATGCTGGACGAAACCCTGATTATATTCTGCCCAGGCGGTTGAGAGTTCACGCGCCGCATAGATCGTCGCAGCACCCACGGGATTCCATCGGCCGCCGAAGCGGGCAGCCCCTTCGCCGGAAAGCGGCGCAAAGGCCCATTGCGGCACGAAGGCGCGCCATAGCGTCAGAGTTTTCCTGACTTTATCAGGCATAGACGCCGGATCGCACTGCCTCGAGATAGGCCAGAACCTTGTCCGATTTGCCTTCGCTTACCAGATCATAGGCGGTCTTGCCCGCCCAGCCGGGGATCGGTTGATGCTTGAACCAGATGGTCGCGCGGTTCTCGTCGCCGGCCATTTCGCTGGCCATGGCCAGGATGCGCACGACGTGGCTCAAGGCATGATCCACCTTGCGCGCGCCAGATTTCGCCGTCAGCGTATTGCGGGCAACGCCGATCAGCCGGGCAAGCTCGGCCAAAGTGACGCCAAGCTGCTTGGAGACCCGCTCGGCCGAAAGAAACGGCGATTGACCGTCCCCGAACCGGCTGGCCGTCATATCGAAGCTCAAAGCTGTCATGACACTTTCCTAGCATGGATTGATAAGTACATTATCAAAATATGCTCAAACCATGCGCATTTCAAGCGCAGACGGCAATCAAAGCGGCTGAGCCGGTTTTCGCCACCATGGATCCCGCTTTTCCAGAAACGCCGAAATCCCTTCCCGCGCCTCATCGGTTTCCCAGACATCGGCCAGCCGCTCGATCGTCGCCTCGATAACATCATCGGTGATCGGCATGCCCAGCGACCGCGCCAAAGCCTTGGATTGACCGGCAGCCCCCGGCGCGACCTGCAGATAGGGCTCGATCTCCGCTTCAACCGCTGCGTCAAGATCGCCTGATGGCACCACGCGCGTCAAAAGGCCCGCCACCCGTGCTGTCTCTGCATCAAAAATCCTGCCGGACATGAACAAGGGCCGCGTCTGCCCTTCGCCGATCCGCGCCACGACATAGGGGCTGATGGTTGCCGGGATCAGTCCGAGCCGGGTCTCCGTCAATCCGAACTTGGCGATATCGGCGGCAACAGCCACATCGGCGACGCACAAGAGCCCGACGCCACCGCCAAAACTGTTGCCCTGAACACGCGCGATGACCGGCTTCTCCAGATCGTTCAGAGCCTTGAACATCAGCGCCAGCCGCTTGGCCTCTTTCATGCGCGCCGCGCGGTCCGCCTCGATCTGCGCTTTCATCCAGCCGAGGTCGCCACCGGCGCAGAAGCTCGCTCCCTCGGCGGAGAGCACGACGACCCGCACGGCAGCATCGGCGCCCAGCAATCTTGCCACCGTGGTCAATTCGCTGATCATCGTGCCGGACAAGGCATTGTGCTTTTCCGGCCGTGCCAATGTCAGCGTTGCCACGCCTTTACCGTCAACCGCGACGCGTATGGTCTCGTAGGTCATGCCGTACTCCTCAAACTGCGCGCGAAAGAAGATGCGGCCTCAAGCGCGTCTTCATTAAGACCGGTCACAAAGCCACGGCTCTTCACAAAGCTGTCGACCAGCAAAGTATCCACGTTGCCCTTGGCCCCCGGCGCATAGGGGCAACCGCCGAGACCGCCGACCGACGCATCAAACACCCGGATGCCGTGATCAAGAGCCACACCGATATTATCGAGAGCCCGGCCTGCGGTGTCGTGGAAATGCCCGGCCAACCTGTCGGCAGGGATATCCGCCAGCACGGCCACCAGCATGCGGTCCACTGCCTCCGGCGTCCCCCGGCCAATCGTATCGCCGAGGCTGATTTCATAGCAGCCAAGCTCCAGCAACTGCGCCGCAACCTTGGCAGCGCTTTCCGGTGCTACCGCCCCGTCATAGGGGCATTCTACCACGCAGCTGACGTAGCCACGCAGTGCAATCCCCTCACCGCGGGCAGCCTGTGCCACCGGGCGAAACCGCTCGATGCTTTCGGCAATCGAGCAATTGATATTGTGCTGCGAAAACCCTTCAGAGGCCGAGGCGAAGATCGCCACCTCGTCCGCACCGGCTGCCAGCGCAGCCTCAAAACCCTTCATATTGGGTGTCAGCACAGCGTAGCGCACTCCCGGCCGCCGGGCGATGCCGGCCATCACATCGGCAGCATCGGCCAGTTGCGGCACCCATTTCGGGCTAACGAAACTGGTCACTTCGATCCGCTCGAAACCGCAGCCCGACAGCATATCGACCAGCCGGATCTTGTCCTGCGCGCCGATCAGAACCTTTTCGTTCTGAAGACCGTCGCGCGGCGCCATTTCGACGATCGACACCCGGCTCGCCGCAGAACCTTTTCCCGCCGAAGGCATCAGGCCTCCTCGGGCTTCAGCATCAGCAACACATTGCCCTCCGCTGCCTGGTCGCCTTCGGCGACAAACAGGCTATCGACGATACCATCCCGGCTGGCCGAAAGCGTCAGCTCCATCTTCATCGCTTCCATGACAACAAGCGGGTCGCCCTTCGATACTGCGTCTCCCACACTCACCCGCACCAGCTTGATCAGCCCCGGCATCGGCGCGGTCAGGCGGTCACTTCCCGCCGCACTTTCCGCTTCGCTGTCCAGTGGATCAGGAACATGGAAATCGAAGGCGCGGCCATCGACAAGAAGCGCGAAGCCTTTTGGTATCTCAAGCCGCTGCAACCGGCTCTGGCGGCCGTCGGCCTCGACAAGGCAACCGCCGTCGAACCGGCCGGAAATCCGCACCGGAATGACCCGGCTGCTGCCATGGACAGCAAACAGGTCGAGACCGCGCGCTGCCACACGCAGAATATGCCTCTCGCCAGCATGATCCAGCGTTACCGTGCGCGTCGCCTGCCCCCAGACCTGCCAATGCCCGAGCGTCCGCCAGGGGTCGCCGGCTGGCGGCGCCTGCAGGGTGCCGAGCGATAGCACGGCTGCCAGCGCCAGCGCCGTTTCATCCGGCGCATCGGTCACCGTCAGCACCTCGACCTCCCGGTCGATCAGCCCGGTATCAGGATGCCCGGCGACGAAATCCGGTTGCCGGCTGAGGCGTGCGAGAAAATCGAGATTGTTTGCGACACCGCCGATATGGCTGCTTTCCAGAGCCGAAGCCAGCCGCGCCAGCGCCGCTGCCCGCGTCGTGCCATGCACGATCAGCTTGGCGATCATCGGATCGTAGAATGGGCTGATCCGGTCGCCCAGCCGCACGCCCGCATCGACCCTCACCCCGTCAGCCGGAAAGCTGACATGCGACAGTGTGCCGGTCGATGGCAGGAAGCCACGGGCAGGATCCTCGGCGTAAACGCGTGCCTCGAACGCCCAACCATCGATCGACAATTCCGACTGTTTCAATGGCAACGGCTCGCCATTGGCCACCCGCAATTGCCACTCGACCAGATCGATGCCCGTGATTGCCTCCGTCACCGGATGCTCGACCTGCAGCCGCGTGTTCATTTCCATGAAGAAGAACCGGTCGGGCCAGAGCCCGTCGGAAACATCGGCGATGAACTCCACCGTGCCGGCACCACAATAATCGATGGCGCGGGCGGCTTTCACGGCTGCCTCCCCCATGGCCCGGCGCATTTCCGCCGTCATGCCCGGCGCCGGCGCCTCCTCGATCACCTTCTGATGCCGCCGCTGCAGCGAGCAATCCCGCTCGAACAGATGCACCGCATTGCCATGCCGGTCGCCAAACACCTGGATTTCGATATGGCGCGGCTTCATCAGGTATTTCTCGATCAGAACCGCGCCGTCACCGAATGCAGCTTCGCCTTCCCGTCGCGCCGCTTCAAGTGATGCGCCAAAATCCTCCACCCGATCCACGCGGCGCATGCCCTTGCCGCCGCCACCGGCGCGGGCCTTGATCAGAACGGGAAAGCCGATGGTGACAGCCTGCTCTCCCAGAAAGGCAGCATCCTGGTTTTCGCCGTGATAACCGGGAACCACCGGCACGCCCGATTGCTCCATCAGCGCCTTTGCCGCATCTTTCAGGCCCATCGCGCGTATGGCAGCGGCCGACGGCCCGATGAAGGCCAAGCCCGCCGCCTCGACGGCCTCGGCGAAATCGGCGTTTTCCGACAGGAATCCGTAACCGGGATGGATCGCCTGCGCGCCTGAGCGCTCGGCAACCGCGATGATGCGTCCGGCGTTGAGATAACTCTCGCTCGCCGCTGCCGCGCCGATGCGGAAGGCTTCGTCCGCCAGCTCGACATGCAACGCCCCGGCATCCGCATCGGAAAACACCGCGACCGTGCGAATGCCAAGACGCCGCGCCGTGCGAATGATCCGGCAGGCGATTTCCCCGCGATTGGCAATGAGTATTTTCGAAAACATCAATCTATCCCGGTCTATTGCGCGGCGACGACTTCAACCTCGAGCAGCCAGCTCTCATCGAAAATGCCGGCAATCACCACCGTCATCGCGGGTGCCAAAGTGCCCAGATATTCGGCACGGATTTCGCGGTTGGCCATCGTATGGTGCCGGTCGGACAGATAGGTCGTCACCTTGACGATATCGGTCTTGCTCATTCCGGCCGCCTTCAGCTGCGCATCGACATTCAGCCAGACTTGTCGCGCCTGCGCTTCGAATCCTGCAGGCAATACATCGTCGGAGTCAGCAGGAATTTGGCCGCTGACGAACAGCACGCGGGTAAAATCCTCGATCCGGACGGCCTGCGAATAACCGCCGCGCGGCTGAGGGGCGTTCTTGGCATTGAAAGCATCACGTTTCATGGTCTTTCTCCTTACATCCTGAACAGCCCAAAACGGGTATCGTCGATCGGCGCATTGAGCGCCACAGACAAGGAAAGCGCCAGCACGTCGCGGCTCTTGCGCGGGTCGATGATGCCGTCGTCCCACAGTCGCGCCGAGGCATAGAGCGGATGGCTCTGGGTCTCGAACAGGTTCAGCACCGGCTGCTTGAATTTCGCCTCGTCTTCATCGGTCCAGGGGGTGCCCGCCCGTTTCAGCGCATCGCCGCGCACTGTTGCCAGTACGCCTGCTGCCTGTTCGCCGCCCATCACCGAAATCCGGCTGTTCGGCCACGTCCAGAGGAAGCGCGGTGAAAACGCCCGCCCGCCCATGCCGTAATTACCGGCCCCAAAAGAGCCGCCGACCAGCATGGTGATCTTCGGCACCTTGGTCGTCGCCACCGCTGTCACCAGCTTGGCGCCGTGCTTGGCAATGCCCTCGGTCTCGTATTTCCGCCCGACCATGAAGCCGGTGATGTTTTGCAGGAAGATCAGCGGAATCTTTCGCTGCGAGCACAGCTCGACAAAATGCGTCCCCTTCAGCGCCGATTCCGAAAACAGCACGCCATTGTTGGCGATGATGCCGACGGGAATACCGTGGATATGCGCAAAACCGCAGACCAGCGTCGTGCCATAGCGCGCCTTGAACTCGTCCAGCCGCGATCCATCGACGACCCGGGCAATCACCTCACGGATATCGTAAGGCGTGCGCAGGTCCGAAGGCACGACACCGGCAATATCATCGGGATCGTAGATAGGCTCTTCGACAGCTTGCCGTTCGACATTGGTTATCGATGGCCGGTTCAGGTTGGCGACCGCCCGGCGCGCCAGAGCCAGCGCATGCGCATCGTCGCGCGCCAGATGATCGGCCACGCCGGAAAGTCGCGTATGCACGTCGCCGCCGCCGAGATCCTCGGAAGACACCACCTCACCCGTTGCAGCGCGCACCAGCGGCGGCCCGGCGAGGAAGATCGTACCCTGGCCTTCAACGATGATGGCCTCGTCGGACATGGCCGGCACATAGGCACCGCCCGCCGTACAGGACCCCATCACGACGGCGATTTGTGGAATGCCCGCCGCCGACATATTGGCCTGATTGTAGAAGATGCGGCCGAAATGGTCGCGGTCGGGAAACACCTCGTCCTGGTTCGGCAAGTTGGCGCCGCCGGAATCGACCAGGTAAATGCAGGGCAGATTGTTCTCCGCTGCAATCTCCTGCGCCCGCAAGTGCTTCTTCACCGTCAGCGGATAGTAGGTGCCGCCTTTGACCGTCGCATCGTTGCAGACGATCATGCAGTCACGGCCGGACACACGGCCGATGCCGGTGACCAGTCCAGCTCCTGGCGCCTCGCCCTTGTACAGCCCGTGCGCCGCCGTCATGCCGACCTCGAGGAAAGGTGTGGCCGGATCGATCAGCTGCGCCACGCGCTCGCGCGGCAGCATCTTGCCGCGGCTGATATGACGCTCGCGCGCCACCTCGCCGCCACCGCCAGCAGCCAGCGCCGCCGCTTCCTCAACAACACGCATGGCGTCTGCCATCGCCGCGCTGTTGGCGCGGAAGGTTTCAGAGGACGTGGTAATTTGTGATTTCAGAACGGCCATTCATTCCCCCGACCCAACATCCAGCAGAGTTTCACCCGTCACGCTCAAGCCGTCTCGCCAAAAATCTCCCTGCCGATCAGCATACGCCGTATTTCCGACGTCCCGGCGCCGATTTCATACAGTTTCGCATCCCTGAGCAGCCGGCCAGCCGGATAATCGTTGGTGTAGCCGTTGCCGCCCAGCACCTGGATGGTCTCGAGCGCCAAAGCCGTTGCCCGTTCCGCTGCGTAAAGAATGCACCCGGCCGCATCCTTGCGCGTCGTCTCGCCGCGATCGCAGGCCACCGCCACGGCATAGACATAGGCGCGTGCCGCATTCAGCGTCACATACATGTCGGCAATCTTGCCCTGCATCAGCTGGAACTCGCCGATCGCCTGGCCGAACTGCTTCCTCTCATGCAGATAGGGGACTGCAACGTCGAGGCAAGCCGCCATGATACCGAGTGGCCCGGCCGAGAGCACGACGCGCTCGTAGTCGAGGCCGGACATCAAAATACGCACACCGCCGCCGACACTGCCGAGCACGTTTTCTTCCGGCACTTCGCAATCGCTGAAGATTAACTCGCAGGTGTTGGAACCGCGCATGCCGAGCTTGTCGAGCTTCTGGCCGGTTGAAAATCCGGCAAACCCTTTTTCGACCAGAAACGCGGTGATGCCGCGGGGCCCGGCTTCCGGATCGGTCTTCGCGTAGACCACCAGCACATCGGCATCCGGCCCATTGGTGATCCACATCTTGTTGCCATTGAGCACATAACGGTCACCGCGTTTGTCGGCACGAAGCTTCATCGAAACGACATCGGACCCGGCCCCCGGCTCGGACATCGCCAGCGCGCCCACATGTTCGCCGGAAATCAGCTTCGGCAGATAGCGTGCTTTCTGGGCCTCTGAGCCGTTACGGTTGATCTGGTTGACGCAGAGATTGGAATGGGCGCCGTAGCTCAAGGCCACCGAAGCCGAAGCCCGGCTGATCTCCTCCATCGCCACGCAATGGGCGAGATAACCGAGACCGATGCCGCCGTAATCCTCGCCCGCCGTCATCCCGAGCAGGCCGAGATCGCCCATCTCTCGCCAAAGCGGCATCGGAAAGCTGTTGTTCCGGTCGATATCAGCCGCCTGTGGCGCAATACGTTCGCTGGCAAAGCGCTGCACGGTTTCGCGCAGAGCCTCGACCTCTTCGCCCAAGGCAAAATTCAAGCCGCCAGAATACATCAGGCCTCCTCCCTGTCGGACCACGCTGTGTGAAAGGAAGAAGACGCCATCCCGAGCGGCCCGAAGAGCCGTCGCGAATATCTGCATTCCTCCCCGCACAGCAGACGCTGCAAAACGCCAGTGCTGTGGACTCCTCTCCACTGCACCAGCACCGATTTTCGAGACTAACACACCCGCACAACAATTTCCGAACCAAGACAGCAGCTTGCACGCATGATTTGTAAAAAATTGCGGTGCGAAACGGCTCGTCCGATATGGCGGCGGCAAAGCCTTGAGCGCTAGGGCGCTATGCCATGCCGGTATTGATCGCGATTGTCCTTGCGCGAAACGCCTGCAGTCGCCAAGACGGCAGCAGAACAATGGGCAACGAGCACGTCATGTCAGCAAAACAGATCGCAATCGTCGGCGGCGGACCGGCCGGCCTGATGGCAGCAGAGGTGCTGTCGCTGTCCGGCCATACCGTAACGGTCTATGATGGCATGCCGACTTTTGGCCGCAAATTCCTGCTCGCCGGCAAATCCGGCCTCAACATCACTCATTCCGAGGACTATCAGCACTTCGCCACCCGTTTCGGGACGGCCTCGGACCACCTACGAAAGGCACTGGACGCTTTTACCCCGAAAGACGTGCGGACATGGGCATCCGGCCTCGGCACGGAAACCTTTACTGGCACGTCCGGCCGCGTCTTTCCAACCGTGATGAAGGCCTCACCGCTGCTGCGCGCCTGGCTGCGACGGCTGGAAGCGCAGGGCGTCAGGTTGATGACCCGCCATCGCTGGACAGGTTTCGCGGATGACGGCCTCGTCTTCGGCACCCCGGATGGCCCCATAACGGTCCAAGGCGATGCGACGCTGCTGGCCCTTGGCGGCGCCAGCTGGCCGCGCCTGGGTGCCGACGGAAGCTGGATTCCATTATTGAGAAATAGAGGCGTCGAGATCGCCGACCTGCAGCCCGCCAATTGCGGCTTCGATGTTGAATGGAGCGGCGTCTTCAAGGACCGTTTTGCCGGTGCGCCGCTGAAATCCGTCACCACCACATCGGACGCCGGAACCTTTCCGGGTGAATTCGTCATCTCCCGCCACGGGATCGAAGGCAGCCTCGTCTACGCCCATTCCTCAGCCTTGCGCGACAGCCTCATGCAGCAGGCCCACGCTACCCTGTTGGTCGATCTCGCTCCCGGCCGCAGTGTCGAGCGCCTGGCAAAGGATCTGGCGCGGCAGGATGCGAAAATCAGCCTCTCCAACCGCCTGCGCAAGGGCGCCGGCCTCGAAGGCGTCAAGGCAGCGTTGGTACGGGAGCTTGGCTCTCAAGCCATTCTGAACGATGCAGCCCAACTCGCGGGGCTGATCAAGACGCTCCCCATCCCCGTCGTCCGGCCCAGGCCTATCGCCGAAGCCATTTCTTCGGCCGGCGGCATCCGCCTTGATGCTCTCGACGAACGCTATATGATGAAGGCCTTGCCCGGCCTCTTTGCAGCCGGAGAAATGCTGGACTGGGAGGCTCCGACCGGAGGCTATCTGCTGACAGCCTGTTTTGCCACCGGGCGCGCCGCGGCTGCGGGGATCAACGAATGGCTCGCGATCCCGGCCTGAACCCGACCGGTTTCAGTTCGAACGTTTCTTCTGGGTTAACGGCATCTGGTCGATCAACTCAAACAAAACGGCTGCCGGCACCACCTCGTCCGAGCGGAATTTGACCGCGCCATCCTTGCCGACCAGCATCATCGCAAAAAAACCGTCCATCACGTCCAGATCTGACCTTATGGCGTAACAATTGAGGTCGTATTCCGGCCCGTACAGAGCCTTGACCTCGTTGCGCCCGACCTCCAGAACGATCATGTCACGCTCGCGCAAACCATCCGCCTCGGCAAGCAGTTGGTTTGCCTGACGCGCCGCTTCGATATGACTGTCATCGGGGAAAATAATCACCACCCGGTAACGCCATTCGAAATCCGCCAGACTCATGCCGCCCTGCTGCGGATCGATTTCGATACCGGAGACCGCGGCAGACAATGATTTCAGCATCGCCGTTATCCTCTCGCGTTGAACCCATGAGAAGACAAACTGGCAGGCGGGCATTTGGTTCCGGAGTTTCGGCCCGTCGATGCAGGCTGCGGAATTCCCCATCTCCCCGTCATTCCTGTGCTCGTCACAGGAATCCAGCCGCGGCGCGTCTGCGCCGTGAGAGGAGGTCCCCTTATCGGACGACATTCCAGGTCATCCGCGCCGTGGACACGGCGCACTGGATTCCTGTGACGAGCACAGGAATGACGGAAGAAGTGAGCCTGGTGCGGTCCCATTTACATTGCGAAGACCAAAGCCCAGCCGTCACTGCACCAGCATTGCCCGGAAGTCATTGACATTGGTCCCCGTCGGGCCCGGCTTGAAGATATCGCCGATCGTATCGAACGCAGTCCAGGCATCGTTGCGATCAAGCAGCGCCGCGCCATCGACACCGGTCTCGGTTAGGCGGGTGACAGTTGTTACGTCCGCAAAGGCTCCGGCATTGTCCTCCGACCCGTCGATGCCATCGGTATCTGCGGCGAGCGCCGAGATGCCATCGGCTCCATCTATCCCGAGCGCCAGCGACAGAAGGAATTCGCTGTTGCGGCCGCCCTTGCCCTTGCCCCGGATCGTCACCGTCGTCTCGCCGCCGGAAAGAATGACCACCGGCTTGCGAAACGGCCTGTTTCGAACGGCGACCTCGCGGGCAATCGCCGCGTGCACGCGCCCGACCTCCCGCGCCTCGCCTTCCATCGCGTCAGAGAGGATGACCGCCTCGATACCGGCTGAACGGGCGAGATCGGCCGCAGCCTCCAGCGACACCGCGGCCGAAGCGACAAGCCGGACCTCGTTGCGATGAAACGCCCGGTCTGCAGGGTTTGGAGCTGTAGATGCGTCGCTGCGAATGAATGCCAGCACTGTCTCCGGCAAGTCCAGCCGATAGCGCTCGATGTAGCGCAGCGCATCGTCACGTGTGCTGTTGTCCGGGATCGTTGGCCCTGAGGCCACCAGTGCCGGATCGTCGCCGGGAATATCCGAAACCACCAGTGAGACGACCCTTGCAGGCCAGGCCGCAGCCGCCAACCGCCCGCCCTTGATACCCGAAACATGTTTTCTGATTGCGTTCATGGCGCTGATGGGCGCGCCCGATGCCAACAGCGCCCGGTTGACGGCAATCTCGTCGTCCAGCGAAAGGTCCCCCGCCGGCAATGGCAACAGCGCCGAGCCGCCACCGCAGATCAGCGCCACAACGAGATCATCTTCAGCAAGACCGCTGACCTCGGCCAGCAATCGGCGTGATGCCTTCAACCCATTGTCATCCGGCAGCGGGTGCGATGCCTCCAGCACCTCGATCCGCTCGCATCGCGCTCCATAACCGTAGCGGGTGACGACCGCGCCCGAAAGTGGCCCGTCCCACAACCGTTCGAACACCTGCGCCATCTGCGCGGCGCCCTTGCCAGCGCCGATGACGACCGTGCGCCCCTTCGGCTTTTCCGGCAGATTGGCGGAAAGCACCTTGCCCGGATCGGCAGCGGCGACCGCCGCATGAAACAGCGTCTCGAGAAAGGCTTTCGGGTGGGCGATCGCAGCCATGTCTTTATCCTCATTCATGAAAGAAACCGGGCGGCCCTCCTCCTGACCGCCCGGTCCTTGTCGTCAGGCGACCGCGTGGTTTGCCATGCGTTCGAGAGCCGTGACGAGCCCGGAATGGTCGAGACCGGCATCGCCGTGAGCAGCGCAGCTGTTGAACAGCTCCTGCGTTGCTGCCGTGTTGGGCAGCGATACACCGATGGCCTTTGCCCCCTGCAGCGCCAGATTAAGATCCTTTTGGTGCAGCGAGATGCGGAAACCCGGCTCGAAAGTGCGCTTGACCATCCGGTCGCCGTGCACTTCGAGAATCCGCGAAGAGGCAAACCCGCCCATCAGGGCTTCGCGAACCCGCGCCGGATCGGCACCAGCCTTCGAGGCAAAAACCAGCGCTTCGGCGACAGCCTCGATGGTGAGCGCGACGATGATCTGGTTGGCAACCTTGGTCACCTGGCCATCACCGCAGTCGCCGACCAGCGTAATGTTCTTGCCCATCAGCTTCAACAGGGGCAGAGCCCGGTCGAAGCTTTCCTGCGCGCCGCCAGCCATGATCGACAGCGATGCGTTCTTGGCACCGACCTCGCCACCGGAGACCGGCGCATCGATATATTCGGCGCCCGTTTCACGGACCTTTTTGGCAAATTCCTTGGTCTCGATCGGCGAGATCGAGCTCATGTCGATGACCAGCTTGCCTTTCGACAGACCGAAGAAAACGCCGTTTTCACCGAACAGAACATCCTTTACTTCCGGTGTGTCCGGCAGCATCAGGATGGTGATGTCAACCTTCTCCGCCAGTGCCGCAGGTGTTTCGACGAACTTCAGGCCGTTGTCGATCAGTTCCTGCTTCGGCGGGATATGAAATGTCGAGGTAACGACGGTGTGGCCGGCATCCTGCAGATGGCGCGCCATCGGCGTGCCCATGATACCCAGTCCGATAAAGCCGATTGTGGCCATGATGCTTAACTCCTGATCTTGATGATGTCTGCGCCGCGGGCGGATTTGGCTGAGGCAAGCCAGCCCAGCCCTTCCGATGTCGTGGTGCGCGGCTTGTATTCGCAGCCGATGGAACCGTCATATCCGGCCGCATCCAGTGCCTCGAAGACGAAGGGATAGTTGATCTCGCCCGTGCCCGGTTCATTGCGGCCGGGATTGTCGGCCAGTTGCACATGGGCGATCTGCGCCTGGTATGTCTTGAACGTGCCGATCAACTCGCCCTCGGTACGCTGCTGGTGGTAGAGATCGTACTGAATGAACAGGTTGTCGCTGCCGACCTCGGCGATGATCGAGGCAGCCTGCTCCACCGTGTTGAGGTAGAAGCCCGGAATATCGAAGCGGTTGATCGGCTCGATCAACAGCCGGATGCCGTGTTTGTTCAGTTCACCTGCGGCCAGCCGCAGATTGGCAACGAACGTCGCCCGCAGCACCTCGTCCGATACCCCGACCGGCGCGATGCCGGAAAGGCAGTTGATCTGCGTGCAGCCAAGTGCCGTCGCATAATCGATGGCCGAGGCCACGCCGCGGCGGAATTCGTCGACACGATCGGGCAGGACCGCGATGCCGCGCTCACCGGCGGCCCAATCACCGGCCGGCAGGTTGTGCAGCACCTGGGTCAGACCATTGACCTCCAGTGCCGCCTTCAGCGCTTTGGCGTCGAAGTCGTAAGGAAAGAGATATTCCACCGCCGTGAAACCGGCCTTGGCGGCCAGTGCGAACCTGTCGAGGAACGGCACTTCGTTGAAAAGCATGGTCAGGTTTGCCGCAAACTTGGGCATGGGTAATCCTCCGTATTTCTATCAGTCGAGCAGGGCCATGATCGCCGTCGGGGCATCCTCGCCGCGTTCGGCCAGTTCCTCGAACTCGACCACCGCATTGATGTCGGCGCCCATCGAAATATTGGTAACGCGCTCGAGGATGAACTCGATGACGACAGGCACCTGGTGCTCGTTCATCAGGTCCTTGGCTCTCGAGAATGCCTCCTGGAACTCGTTCGGGCTCCTGACCCGGATCGCCTTGCAGCCGAGACCTTCGGCGACGGCCACGTGATCGACGCCATAACCCTTTTCCGCATCGCCGGAATGGTTGATATTGTCGAAGGCGAGGCTCACCTCGAAATCCATGTTCAGCCCGCGCTGCGCCTGGCGGATCAGACCGAGATAGGAATTGTTCACGACCACATGCAGGTAAGGCAGCTTGTGCTGTGCACCGACAGCCAGTTCCTCGATCATGAACTGGAAATCATAGTCGCCCGAAAGCGCCACGATCGTCCGGTCCGGATCGGCGGCACGCACGCCGAGCGCTGCAGGCAGCGTCCAGCCGAGCGGTCCGGCCTGGCCGCAATTGATCCAGTTGCGTGGCTTGTAGACGTGCAGGAATTGCGCACCGGCGATCTGGCTGAGGCCGATGGTCGAGACGTAGCAGGTGTCGCGGCCAAACGCCTTGTTCATCTCCTCATAAACGCGCTGCGGCTTCAGCGGTGTCTGGTCGAAATGCGTCTTGCGCAGCATGGTCCGCTTGCGCTCGCGGCATTCTTCCGCCCAGCCCGACCAATCCTTCAACTTGCCCGCCGTCTTCCATTCGGTCGCGACATCGAGGAACAGTTTCAGCGCTGCACCCGCATCGGAGACGACGCCGAAATCAGGTGCGAAGACGCGGCCGATCTGGGTCGGCTCGATATCGACATGCACGAACTTGCGGCCTTCCGTGTAGGTTGGCACGTTGCCGGTATGACGGTTGGCCCAGCGGTTGCCGACACCGAGCACAAAGTCGGAGGCGAGCAGGTTGGCATTGCCGTAGCGGTGCGATGTCTGCAGCCCGCACATGCCGGCCATCAGCGGATGATCGTCCGGGATCGTGCCCCAGCCCATCAGCGTCGGGATGACCGGAATGCCGGTAATCTCGGCAAATTCGGTGAGCAGATCGGACGCATCGGCGTTGATGATACCGCCACCGGCAACGATCAGCGGACGCTCCGCCTCGTTCAGCATGGCGATCGCCTTCTCAGCCTGCGCCCGCGTGGCGGATGGCTTGTAGGCTTCGAGCGGCGCGTAGGTGTCGATATCGAACTCGATTTCAGCCAACTGTACATCGACCGGCAGGTCGATCAGCACCGGACCGGGACGGCCCGAGCGCATCAGGTGAAACGCCTTCTGGAAGACGAACGGTACCAGCGCCGGTTCCATGACGGTAACAGCCCACTTGGTCAGCGGGGCGGCAATCCGGGCGATATCGACCGCCTGAAAATCTTCCTTGTCGAGCCGGGCGCGCGGCGCCTGACCAGTGATGCAGAGGATCGGGATCGAATCCGCCTGGGCCGAGTAAAGACCGGTGATCATGTCGGTGCCGGCCGGACCCGAGGTGCCGATGCAGACACCGATATTGCCATGCTTGGCGCGGGTGTAACCTTCCGCCATATGGGAAGCACCCTCGACATGCCGCGCCAGGATATGGCGCACCGAGCCCCGCGCCTTCAGCGCCGAGTAAAAGGGATTGATTGCAGCACCCGGAACCCCGAAAGCGCAATCGACGCCTTCCTTCTCCAGAACCAGAACCGCCGCATCGACTGCGCGCATTTTCGCCATGACTATTCCTCCATCGTGTGAGGATCAGGGTAATCCAAATTTTTCGACGGGCAATCAATAAATGGAAATCATTCTCATCAGATGGAAATAAACATCTTCAATGAATCCGATAGGAATGGCGACGTCTTGAGACATGCTAAGCGCATGTGGATGTCAGGTGATCGACGCAAAGCGCGCCAAGGGCGTTCCGCTTTCGGCAGTGATGCAATATGTGATGGACGACGAGACAACACGGAGCCGACATGCCGGACAAGCAAACCTCTCAGGACCCTTTGCGCGCCAAACGCGGCCGCAAGGCAGCCGAAAACGCCGTCCCCTCCTCCGTGCAGGTGCTCGACCGCAGCCTGAAGCTGCTTGACCTCGTGGCATCAGCCGATGGCGCAGCTTTGACCGAGCTTTCGGATCAATCAGGCATGGCGCCGTCCACGGTTCACCGGTTGCTCACCTCTCTGGCCAACCATGGCATGGTCACCCACGATGCAGAGACCGGTGCCTGGACAATCGGGCTGAAAGCTTTCGAGATCGGCAATGCCTTCCTGCGCTTCCGCAAGCTCGGCACGATCAGCCGCCCTTTCCTGAAACAGTTGATGGAGCATTCGGGCGAAACCGCCAATATCGGCATCGAGGACGGCGGCGATGTCGTGTTCATCTCGCAGGTCGAAAGTCACGCCCCGATGCGCGCCTTCTTCCGCCCCGGCCGCCGCGGCCCGATCCACGCTTCCGGCATCGGCAAGGCCATCCTCTCGACCTGGCCAAACGCCAGCATCGAACGCCTGCTCTCACCCAGGCCGCTTGCCCATTTCACCGAAAAAACCCGCGACACACTGCCCAAGCTTTTGGGCGATATCGAGACCATCCGCACGCGCGGCTGGTCGATCGACGATGAAGAACACACGCTCGGCATGCGCTGCCTTGCGGCCCCGATTTTCAATGAATACGGCGAAGCGATCGCCGGGATTTCCGTATCGGGACCGGCAGTGCGCCTGCCGGACGAAACGCTAACGGCGCTTGGACCGGTGGTCAAGGCGGCAGCCGATGGCGTGACGCAGGCGATGGGCGGACGGCGGGACGACAGCCAAACGCCTACGTCATGAAAGACGCCGGGGCGCCTGCTTGCCGGCATCAATGTCCAGGATGCAAGGCGTCGTTCAGATACATGCAGGTCAGCATCGTGAAGACATAGGCCTGAATGACCGACATCAGCATTTCCAGCGCCGTCAGGGCCACGGTCATCGCCAAAGGCAGGACGGCGCCGATCATTCCGAGCGTGCCAAGGTCGGTCATCGACGCCACGAAGCCCGCGAATACCTTCAGGGTAATATGCCCGGCCAGCATCACCGCAAACAACCGGACGGAATGGCTGATCGGGCGCGACATGTAGGAAATGACTTCGATCGGAATGATGATCGGCGCCAGAACCATCGGAATTCCGGCCGGCATGAACAGCCTGAAGAAACCGAAGCCGTGTTTCACCAATCCGTAAATCGTCACCGTGCCGAAGACGATCATCGCCAGCGCGAAGGTGACGATGATGTGGCTGGTGACGGTGAAAGCGAAGGGAAACATGCCGATCAGGTTTGCGACGAGAATGAACATGAACAGCGAGAACACCAGCGGGAAAAAACGCATGCCCTGTTGACCGGCATTCTCGCGCAGAGTTTTGGCAACGAATTCAAACAGAAGTTCCGAGACCGATTGCCAACGGCCGGGCACGAGGCTCCGCTTCGCCGCGCCGATCAGAAGCAGGCCGGAGGCCAGCACGACCGTTAGCACCATGTAGGCGGAGGAATTGGTGAAGCTGAGATCGACACCACCCGCGCTCAGTTCCAGAAGCGGCTTGATTTCGAATTGTTCAATAGGACCGGCCATCGGTTATCCTTGAAAAGAGAGCACGATCACGCACGGGTCCGCGCGCCGGCTCAAGGGCACGAAAACACGCGCGACGGGATCGCGAGACTGAATGATGAAAGCGGGGATAAGGTTTTTCACGGGCGGCTCCTGCTCTCACGGATGAGATGCGGGGCCGTCCCCAGGGTGGTCGAGGCGCAGGTCGTCCTGCGCGAGGTTCTGATATCCATGTCCTACGGCGATTGCAAGCCGCCGCAGGCAGAGTGGCGTCAGTTCGTGAAAAGCATCACGGTAAACACCGCAAACACCATCAGATGCAGCAGGCCCTGGGTGATCGACGTTCTGCGCCCCAGATAGGTCATGGCCGTCAGGCCCACGGTCAATCCGAACAATACAGTCTCTGCCGGCGAAATCCCGAAGATTACCGTTTTACCGGTCACCAGACCGACCGCCAGCACGGCGGGAACGGTGAGACCGACCGTTGAGACGAAGGCCCCGAGGCAAAGGTTGATCGCCCGCTGCGTTTCATTGTTCAACGACGCTTTCACGGCGGTAATCGATTCGGGCGTGAACACGATGATCGCAATCAGCACGCCGCCGACAGCGACAGGCGCACCGGCGATGGCCACCCCATAGTCGATGACGACAGCAAGATCGTGGGCAAGCAGGACGATCGGCACCATCAAGGCCAGCAATATGACGGTGTGAATCAAAAGCTTGCGGCGGTTCGATCCGGTCTGAGCGGGCGCAGCAGCGCCCGTCACATCAGCGGCTTCCCGGCGGATGGACATTTCGCCCGCGGGCGGCTGCATGAAATGTGTTTTGTACGACCCCATCTGCAAAGCCAGGAACGCAGCGTAAAGTGCCGCTGTCAGCACCGCGATCGCAATGGCTTGCGATGGCCAGAAGGTGCCGTTCCCCGTCGTTAGCGTGTTGGGGAGAATGAGCGCGACGCCGGCCAGAACCAGGGTCATGGAAACGAAAGCCAGAGCCCCCTGTGCATTGTATTCCTGCTCGCCGTGACGCAGCGCGCCGGCAATCAGGCAAAGGCCGGTGACAAGATTCATGATGATCATCATCACCGCGAAGATCGAATCCCTGGCGATGGTCGGCGCCTCGCTCGGGCCGAGCATGACGGCGGCAATCAGGATGACTTCGATCGACACGATGGAAAGCGTCAGAATGAGCGTTCCATAGGGCTCGCCCAGTTCGTGCGCCAGATGGTCTGCCTCGCGCACGACACCGAACGAACCGAGAAGGATCGTTCCAAACAGAGCGGCAAAACAGGCAATCGCCACCCCGATCGTCATCGGTTGGAAAAGCCAGGCGGAGCCTTTCCACAGAAACAGAAGGACGACCAGCCAGGCGATGGCGAGTTTCAAGAAAGGGCTGTGGAACAGGCTAGGGGAAGATTTCGGCAACAAGACTTGTGAACCTCACAAGGGGCCGTCCCCATCTATCAGGATCGCGGCAGGGTCGTCCGTGCCGGGCTTCTCAGAAGCATATGCGCCGTTTCTATCAACCCAACACGGCAGTGTCCAGCCGTGTCAGTTCCGCGCCACCCAATCATGCCAGTCGCTCTCGCTGCCACGGAACACGTTAAGGTCGATCCTGCCCTCGACGCCATGAGACAGGCCGGAGCCGGAATATTGCCAGAACAGCCATTTGCGGCCCGGATAGACCTGCGACGGATGGGCGGCGACCGAACGCAGCCAGAAGGGATAATCCTTGAATTCACCGGCCAGGTTGTCACGGTAAAAGTCTGGAGCAGTGTAGATCACCGGGCGCTTGCCATAGTGGCGCTCCAGCTTGTCCATGAACACCTGCATTTTCTCGATCGCCTTGGCGCGCGACAGGCGATATTTGCAGCTCGATTCACCGTTATATTCGACGTCGATCACCGGCGGCAGCGCATCGGGGTCGCGCGGCACGTTGCGGATGAACCAATCGGCCTGTTCGCCGGCTGTACGGCACCAGTAGAAGAAATGGTAGGCGCCGCGCTTCAAGCCGGCAGCCTTGGCCCGATTCCAGTTTGTCTTGAACATCGGATCGAGATGGTCACCGCCATCCGTCGCCTTGATATAGGCGAAGTTCGCCCCTTGCGTGCGCAGCTTTGCCCAATCCATTTCGCCCTGCCAGCGCGACACGTCAACGCCGTGAACGGCGAGCTTGCGCGGCGAAGCCTTGCCGAAATTGATCGGATGCGCATCACGGAACTGACGGCCATAGATTTGCCCGCGCCGGGTGCGCGTAGCGCCGCTTGGCGGATTTTCCGGCATGATCATCGCCACCGGCCGTTCGGCCGGAACGGCCATGCCTTCGGTCGTCACCGATTCAAACGCCTGCGACTGCGGAATCTGCCCCGCCCAGGCCAGTTGCTCGGGGTGGCTTTCGGCCTGTGCGATCACCGCACCTACATCGGCGGCAGGCACCGGGGCCTGGACAACAGAGCTGGTGGTTTCCTTCGACGGCAACCCGGCCACCAGGCTTTCCGGCCCGGAACTCGATGTGCAACCGGCCACAAGAAGGCCGGCAAGAAGGATCGCTGGAACAGCCGAAAAACGCATAGGACCCCGTACGCAAAACAAAAAACAGGCGGCACCCGCCCCACTGCCTTCAATTGCTAACGGAAAATTACCAACAAAGATTGAATCCGATCTTTCTCACATACGAAAGGTGGGAATAAACGGGAAACAACAGCCGAAGCTGGCGGCTCTGCCTGCGGCAAGCACAGCCATGACGGAGAGTGTTGGAAGATCTGGCCGCGGCAAAAAGCACTCTCCGAATCCAAAAAAAATCATCCCCGCCAATCCCCGCCCATAAAACCTGTGCCATCATCATTGCCGTCCTGTCATTGGCGAGACTGCTAGGCGTAGCGGTGAGACAGGGCCGGTGCCGGGCGGAGGACAGACGTAAGCCTTTGTCCGGTGGATGGTCAGAAAGTGGTTTCCCTCCCGTCTGCAAAATGGCGGGGCGTGCCTGTGAGGCACACATGAGGACCAGCGACGGGTGTGTCGAAGGCAGGCTGTTCGTGGCGAGACGGCGAACAGCCGTAAACGCCGCCCCGTATCAAAAGGGCGCCGCCATCCCCGCAGAGAAACCGGAGTAGCCCATCGGCGAACACTGAACGGGGCGCTTGGAAGGCGTCATATAAATAAACTTTGTCCCGGCACTTTCCAGCGCCCCGGCCAAGTCAGCATGAAGAAACCCCACGGCGGACTTTCCGGGCGTGGTTACAGGCGTTGAGGGGCCCGCGAACTCTTCGTTTACCGAAAGCCCCCTCATCGCCTCGCTGTGCCCGGCACTTCTCCCCATCGGGGAGAAGAGGGAACTCCACCTCTCCTTGAGGAGAGTTCCCGCATGTGCGTACGTCGCAAGATTTCGTATAAGCCGATGGGAAAGGCAGGAATCAATATTGATTGGAAAGGACCGTAACATTCCCAATCCGCAGCTGATGGCATTTGACGTTGA
This sequence comes from Rhizobium sp. PL01, assembly GCF_033447125.1. Classification (NCBI taxonomy): domain Bacteria; kingdom Pseudomonadati; phylum Pseudomonadota; class Alphaproteobacteria; order Hyphomicrobiales; family Rhizobiaceae; genus Rhizobium; species Rhizobium sp. PL01. The sequence continues at coordinate 154,731 of NZ_JAWQUM010000008.1, forward strand.
CGGCACATTGCTGCGAGGAGAAAATATCTGTGGCTGCATAGCCCGGAATATCGGACGCTCCGCTGAAATGGACGCGTTTGAGCGTCTTCGCTCCCGGGAAGAAATGACGATCGGCCGGCAAGCCATGCTGGAATGGTATGCTCCATTCAACAAGCCCAAGCTTATCGGATACCTTCAAGATCTCCGTCTCGCCCCCGGTGTCAGAGAGGGCTTTGCCCGCCTGAGGGCGGAAGGCATAAAGATCGCCCTAGTTTCGATTACCTGGCAGTTCGCAGTTGAATGGCTGGCCGCAGATCTCGGCGCCGATTATGCGGTTGGCACGGGATTGACCGAAGATCACCAACTTGTTCACTTCTGGCCGGAGGACAAAGCAACGTGGCTGGAAGCGCTGCTCAAGAAGCTCGAGCTTGAACGACATTCCTTGGTTGCCGTGGGGGATTCCCACGGTGATATCCCGATGTTGCAGCTTGCGCGCCGGGGATATTTTGTCGGCAGCGATCTGCCGCAAGAGCTACCGCACGTGCATCACTGGCCTGACGCCGATATCTCGGCCATTGTTGCTGATGTGCTCCGCTTCAGACATTCCTGAATGATAACCTTGGCACCACATGCAGCCCCTCCCCCGAAGGGGAGGGTACAAAACTCAAGCCATTTCCAGAGCCCGCACAGGAGCTTTCCGCCCCTTCATCGCCTTGCCCGCCACATAGACTTCGGCGACGCAGCGATCGTCGCCCATCGTCTGTAGGATGAACAGTTCGTCGGTCAGCGATTTTGCCGTGCGCATCCTGAGTTCCATCGCCGATTTGCCGCTGGAATCCAGCACGACGATATCGGCATCGGCACCCACATGCAGCGACCCGATGCGATCCTGAAGCCCCAGCGCCCGGGCATTGCCAAGCGTCATGCGGTAGAAGGAATTGAGCGGCGACAGGCGCTGGCCCTGCAGGTGCAGCACCTTGTAGGCCTCGTCCATCGTTTCCAGCATCGAGAAGCTGGTGCCCGCCCCGACATCGGTCGCCACTGACCAGCGTGCGCCGAGCTTGTCGAACCGGTCGCGGTCAAACAGACCCGAACCGAGGAAGAGGTTGGAAGTCGGGCAGAACACGCCGACGGCGCCGGTTTCCGCCAGCACCGAGATTTCCCGGTCGCTGAGATAGATGCAATGCCCGAGCAGCGTTTTCTCGGTCAAAAGATCGTAGCGGGCATAGATGTCGGTATAGTCCTTGGCATCCGGATAGAGCGAGGTGGCAAAGGCGATCTCGTCCTTGTTTTCGGAGAGATGAGTCTGCACGTAGCAATCGCGGTGCTCGGCCACCAGCGCCTGGCTCATCTCCAACTGCTCAGGCGTCGAGGTGATGGCAAACCGCGGGCTGATGGCATAGTGCGCCCTACCCCGGCCATGCCATTTTCCGATCAGCCGCTTGGTCTCGTCATAACCCTTTTGCGGGGTATCACGCAGCGCATCCGGCGCATTGCGGTCCATCATCACCTTGCCGCCAACCATCAGCATGCCGCGCTGTTCGGCCGCTGTGAAATAGGCGTCGACGCTCTGCGGGTGCACCGAACAATAGGCAACCGCTGTCGTCGTGCCGTTCGACAAAAGCTCGTCCATGAACCGACCGGCGATGAAGGCCGCATGTTCCGGCTCGGCGAATTTCTGTTCCTCGACGAAAATATAGGTGTTCAGCCATTCGAGTAGCTGCGCGCCGTAGGAGGCGATCGCCTGCGTCTGCGGGAAATGCAGATGCGTATCGATCAGGCCGGGCAAGACGAGATGCGGGCGATGATCGGCCACCTCGACGCCGGCGCCGGCTGTTTTGCTGATCTCGGTATATTCGCCAACGGCCACAATCTTGCCGTTACGCACCAAAACGGCACCATCGTCCACGGTCAGATAGGATGCGGTATCATCGATACCCTTGGGCTCATCGATAAAGGTGAGCACACGTCCACGGATCAGGAGTTCGGTCATTGGGTTTTTCCTCCGTTCACAACTGTCTCGTACCAGGCGACCAAAAGCTTGCGTTCGTCGTCGGTGACGGCGGTCACATTGGCGGGCGGCATCGCATGCGAGCGTCCTGCCTGCAGATAAATTTCCCGGGCATGAGCGGCGATCTGGGCGTCGCTCTCCAGCATCACGCCCTTCGGCGGGACGATCATGCCCTCCCAGCCGGGTTCCTTTGCATGGCACATGGCACAGCGGCCGAGGATCGTGTCGCGCACCTTCGGGAAGGCTTCGGCGGTGACGAAAGGCTGCTGTGCGGCAGAAATCTGTTCCGGCTCGCCGCTCAGGATCTTCGGCACGGTCGAAAGCCACATGATGACGATGAACAGCAACACGGTCGCCAGCCAGGTCCAGGTCGGATTGCCGGTATTGGCATGGCGGGTGTTGAAATAGTGGCGGATGGTGACGCCCATCAAAAAGACCAGCGAGGCGATGATCCAGTTGAACTGGGTGCCGAAGGCCAGCGGATAATGGTTCGAGAGCATCAGGAACAGAACGGGCAGCGTCAGGTAGTTGTTGTGCGTCGAGCGTTGCTTGGCGATCCGGCCGTATTTGGCATCCGGCGTGCGCCCGGCAATCAGGTCGGCGACGACGATGCGTTGGTTCGGCATGATGATGAAGAAAACGTTCGCCGACATGATCGTCGCCGTGAAGGCGCCGAGATGCAGGAAGGCGGCCCGTCCGGTGAACAGCTGCGTATAGCCCCAGGCAACTGCGACCAGGATGAAATACAGCGCCACCATCAGCCGGGTGTTGTCATTGCCGAAGCGCGACTTGCAGAGCAGGTCGTACATGATCCAGCCACAGGCGAGCGAGGCAAGCGAGATGCCGATGGCGACGGGCTTCGACACATCGAGCACGTTCGGATCAATGAGATAGAGATCCGCACCGGCATAATAGACCAGACACAGCATGCCGAAGCCGGACAGCCAGGTAACGTAGCTTTCCCATTTGAACCAGATCAGGTGCTCCGGCATGTTGGACGGCGCGACGAGATATTTCTGGATATGGTAGAAACCGCCGCCATGCACCTGCCATTCCTCGCCATAGGCGCCAGCCGGGAGATCCGGGCGCTTGCGTAGACCGAGGTCGAGCGCAACGAAATAGAACGACGAACCGATCCAGGCGATGGCGGTGATGACGTGAAGCCAGCGGACGGCGAAGGTCAGCCAATCCCAGGCAATGGCGTATTCATACATGTAGGCCTCCCTATTTGGGAGCTTTCTGCCATCGCGCGATACCAACCGAAATGCCGGTTAATCCCCAACACTTTCAAAAAAATCTATAAGATCACCCCCGATGCCGTCCGATTTGCGATGTGATAGAAGAAATCCATGTCCTATCTCGATAACGTGCGCGTCTTCGTCCGGGTGGTTGAACTCGGTACCCTTTCCTCAGCCGGCCGCGACCAGCGTGTGACGCCGGCCGTCGCCAGCAATCGCATCAAGGAACTGGAACGCCACCTCGGCGTTCGCCTGTTCAACCGCACGACGCGCAAGCTGTCGCCGACAGAGCATGGCCGGGTGTTTTACCAGGGTGCGGTCAAAATCATCGAGGCTGTGAACGAGGCGGAAAGCGCCATCGCCGATCTCTCGCATAATCCGAAGGGGTCGCTCCGGATCACCGCCCCGCTCGGCATTGGCCGCCGGCTGATCGCTTCTGGCATTCCTGAATTCCACGATAAATATCCGGATATCGAGGTGCGCGTGCGCCTCTCCGACCACAATGTCGATATCTTGAGCGAAGGCGTCGATGTCGCCTTCAAGCTCGGGGTTCTGGAGGATTCCAACCTGCGCATGCGCGGCATCCTCAACTGTCAGCGCGTCGTCTGTGCCGCACCCGCCTACCTCGAAAAACGCGGCACGCCGGAAACGCCCGATGCCCTGATCGACGACAAGCATGACTGTCTTTTGCTGCGCTATCCGGGCTCGAAGGAATATTTCTGGACCCTGCAAACGCCGGACGGCACCCGCAAGCTGGAGATCGGCGGCCCCTACGATTCCGATGATGGCGATGTCCTGACCCAGTGGGCACTGGAAGGCCGGGGTATCATCAACAAGCCGCTGTTCGAGGTGAAGGCCCATCTCAACGATGGAACGCTGGTTGAAATCCTCAAGGACAACCCACCCGCCAGCGTCCAGCTCGCCGCGATCTATCCGCACAAGCGTTTTCAGGACCCGAAGGTCCGGCTGATGATCGATTTCATGGCCGAACGCTGTCAGCGCATGATCGGCAAGATGCTGGAGTAGGCGCTAGAGAGCGGCGGCCGCAGCTCGGCTCTTGCGGGCGGGGATGACGGCCTCGCCCACCCTGTAATTCAGGGCAACCGTCATCACCTCCGCCGCCGCCAGGGCTGCGATCACTGCCGGGCGCTTGTCCTTCACAGCCGTGCCGCCGATCGGGCAGATCAGGCGGCCGAAAAGCTCCGGGCGGCCGATTTCACGCGACAGCCAGTTCTTGAAGGTGGCGCGTTTGGTCTTGGAGCCGATCATGCCAACATAGGCGGCATCGTCGCGGCGCAGAGCCTCTGCGGTGATGAGAAAATCCAGGGCATGATCATGGGTGAGCACGACGAAGGAGCTTCCGGCCGGGGCATCACGGACGACCGCTTCAGGCATGGCCGTCAGGCAAGTTTCGATGCCGGGAACAGTCGAAGCGGAGAGTTCGTCTTCGCGGGTATCGACCAGCACGACACGCAGCGGCACCAGCGACAGGGCCATGGCGAGTGCGTCGCCGACATGGCCGGCGCCAAAGACGTAGACATGTGGACGGGCGGCCATGTCGCGGTCGCTCCGGGCAATGAGGAAGGTTGCCAGCTCGGTGTTCATCGCCGTGAAGGAGAGACCGACCCGGCCGCCACAACACTGGCCGATTTCCGGGCCAAGCGGAACATTCATCGCCTCGGCGGGAACACCTTGCCGAAGGCTGCGGCGGGCATGGTCGATGGCCATATATTCAAGCTGGCCGCCGCCGATCGTGCCGAACAGTCCCTCGGCCGCCACCAGCATCCAGGCATCAGTGTCGCGCGGGGTCGAGCCGGCAGCACCCGTCACTTCGACGAGCACACAATCCGGCTCGCGGCGCAGAAAATCCCTGATGTCTTCGCGTCTGGCGGCCATGACCCTATCCGTTCTTCGCTGCCTGCCGCAAACGCTCGACGGCAAGCAAAACCCGCTCCGGCGTTGCCGGTGCATCGATGCGTGGTGCAATACGATAACCTGCAACGCTCGCCGCCGCCATCGAGATTGCTTCCAGCACCGAGATCGGCAGCATGAACGGCGGTTCGCCGACGGCTTTGGAACGGCGGATGGTCTCCTCACGGTTGACGGACCATTCCGCCAGCTTGACGTTAAAGATGCGCGGCCGGTCGGAGGCGAGCGGGATCTTGTAGGTCGACGGTGCATGGGTGCGCAGCCGCCCCTTGGCATCCCACCACAATTCTTCCGTGGTCAACCAGCCCATGCCCTGCACGAAGGCACCCTCGACCTGTCCGATGTCGAGCGCCGGGTTGAGCGACTTGCCGACATCGTGCAGCACATCGGTGCGATCAACCTGATATTCGCCGGTCAGCGTATCGACGCTGACCTCGGAGCAGGAGGCACCGTAGGCATAGTAGAAGAACGGCCGGCCCCGGCCTTCGGAGCGGTTCCAATGGATTTTTGGCGTCTTGTAGAAACCTGCCGCCGAGAGCTGGATGCGCGCACCATAGGCGATCTTGATGAGTTCGGAAAAGGCGATGCGTTCCGCGCCGATGCGGATCGTATTCGGTTCGAAGGCGACATCCTTCTCGCTGACGCCCCAGCGCTCGGCGGCAAAGGTTACCAGCCGCGCCTTGATCTGCTGGGCGGCATTGGCGGCGGCCATGCCGTTAAGGTCAGTGCCAGACGACGCCGCGGTTGCCGATGTGTTCGGCACCTTGCCGGTGGTCGTCGCGGTCACCTTGATCCGGTTGAGATCAACCTGGAATTCATCAGCCACCACCTGCGCAACCTTGGTGTAGAGCCCCTGCCCCATCTCGGTGCCACCATGGTTGAGATGGATCGACCCATCCGCATAGACATGCACCAGCGCACCGGCCTGGTTGTATTCCGTCTTGGTGAAGGAGATGCCGAACTTGACCGGCGTCAGCGCGATACCGCGCTTGATGACGCTGCTGTTGCGGTTGAAGGCGAGCACCTCGTCGCGCCGCGCTGCATAGTCGCAGGAGGTTTCCAGTTCCTCGATGATACTGCCGATGATGTTGTCTTCCACGGTCTGGTGATAGGGCGTCAGGTTCCGCCCCTCGCCGCCGTAGAAATTCAGCTTGCGGATTTCGAGGGGATCCTTGCCGAGTGCATAGGCGACGTCCTCTATCATGCGCTCACCGCCGACCATGCCCTGCGGGCCGCCAAAACCGCGGAAGGCAGTGTTGGAAACGGTGTTGGTCTTCAGCGGCCGCGAGCGCAGCCGGACATGCGGATAGAAGTAACAGTTGTCGGCGTGGAACAGTGCCCGGTCAGTGACCGGGCCGGAGAGATCGGCAGAGAAGCCGCAACGGGCCGAGAAGGTCGCATCGACGGCTTCGATCCGGCCGTCATCATCGAATCCGACCTTGTAGCCGACATGGAAATCGTGGCGCTTGCCGGTCGCCGTCATGTCGTCATCGCGGTCCGGGCGGATTTTGACCGCGCGGCGATATTTCTTTGCCGCAAGCGCTGCAACGGCGGCAAACAGGTTTGCCTGCGTTTCCTTGCCACCGAAGGCACCGCCCATGCGGCGCACATTGATGGTCACGGCATTGGAAGCAACGCCGAGGACCTGCCCGACCATATGCTGGGTTTCGCTTGGGTGCTGCGTCGAGGAATAGAGCAAGATTTCGTCGTCTTCGCCCGGAATGGCAAAGGAGATGTGGCCTTCAAGATAGAAATGATCCTGCCCGCCGATGCGCATCTCGCCTTCGAGAACGTTCTTCGCCTTGGCAAACCCGGCAGCGATATCGCCGCGCTCGAGTTTTAGCGGATCGATCACCAGCGGATAGTTCGCGGCTGCCGCTTCCAGAACATCGGTGACGTGCGGCAAGTCCTGATACTCGATCTTGACCCTGGCAGCGGCTCGGCGGGCCTCATCGCGGGTTTCGGCGATGACGGCGAAGATCGGCTGGCCATGGAACTCGACCTTGCCGGTCGCAAAGACCGGGTCGTCATGCTTGTGCGCGGGACTGACATCGTTCTCGCCGGTAATATCGTCGGCCGTGAGGACACCGATAACGCCGGGTGCGGATCTGACCGCGTCGAAATCCATCGACAGAATCTGCGCATGCGCCCGCTGCGACAGGCCAAGATAGGCGTGCAGCGTGCCTGCGGGTTCCGGAATGTCGTCGATATATTCGGCTGTGCCCGTGACGTGCTTGTGGCCGGACTCATGACGTTCGTTTTCGTGGACGCCGCCGCGGATGCGGTCGATAGGCTGCATGACGTTCATGGTTTTCTCCTCACACAGCCTGCTTGCGGTCGAGCCGGACAGTCTCATCGCCCTGCGTCTCCAGATAGAAGCGGCGCAGAAGGTTCTTTGCCACCAGCAACCGGTAATCGGCAGATGCACGCCAATCGGTCAGCGGCGTATAGTCCTTGCCCAGCGCATCCATAGCGATGTCGATCGTCGCCTCGGTCCATTCGGCACCGATCAACGCGACCTCTGCATTGTCGGCCCGCGTCGGCGTACCGGCCATTCCCCCAAAGGCGATCACGGCGCCGGACACCTTGCCATTGCCATCGAAGGCCAGGCGGAAAGCGCCGCAGACGGCGGAGATATCCTCATCCAGCCGCTTGGTGATCTTGTAGACCGCGTAGCGCGCATTTTCGTCGAGGAACGGGATGCGCACGGCTTCGACGAATTCGCCGGGCTGGCGATCCTGCTTGCCGTATTCGATGAAATAGCTTTCGAGCGGAACAGTGCGGCTCACCTTGCCCTTGCGCAGGATGACGGATGCACCCAGCGCAATCAGCGCCGGTGGCGTATCGCCGATGGGCGAGCCGTTGGCGATGTTGCCGCCGATGGTGCCCATATTGCGCACTTGCTGGCCGCCAATGCGGTTCCAGAGCTCGATAAGCTGCGGGAAATGCTTCGAGATCGGCGGAAAGGATTCCGTGTAGCTGACACCGGCGCCAAAGGTGATGCCTGTTTCATCGATGACAATGCGGCGCAATTCATCGAGATGGCTGAGATGCACGACCGGCGCGATATCGCGCATGAACTTCGTCACCCACAGACCGACATCGGTGGAACCCGCGACAATACGGGCCTTGGGCTCCGCTTCATAGATTTCGGCGAGATCCTCGACGGAGGCCGGCAGCATGAAACGCTCGGCGCCCTCTCCCATTTCGACGCGCTTGCCGTCCTTCAAGCCCTCCAGTTTCTGGATGATCGTTGCGCGCTCCACGACCAGCGGATCCCGGTCGAGATCGCCAATCACCGACACGGCTTCTGCAGCGCGGATGATGGCGGCATAGCCGGTGCAGCGACAGAGATTGCCCTGTAGCGCCTTTTCGATCTCGGTCACCGAAGGCTTCGGATTTTCCATCCAGAGGCCGTAGAGCGACATCACGAAACCGGGCGTGCAGAAGCCACATTGCGAGGCGTGCGTATCGACCATTGCCTGTTGCACCGGATGCAGCGGACCACCGGGCGCAGCAAGCGAATCCACGGTGACGATATGGCAGCCATCCAGCGAGCCGACGAAGCGAATGCAGGCATTGACGCTTTCATATTTCAGCCGGCCATCCAGCAGGCGTCCGACCAGCACGGTGCAGGCGCCGCAGTCACCTTCGGCACAGCCTTCCTTGGTGCCGCGCAAATTGCGGTCGAGCCGCAGGAAATCGAGCAATGTCTGCACTGCCGAAACGGCGGAGAGCTCGACCAGGCGGCGATTGAGCAGGAAACGGATGGAACTGCGGATCTGCACGGTCATGGCTCAGCTCCCGCGATAGGTTGAATAGCTGTAGGGCGAAAGCAGCAGCGGCACGTGATAGTGCGCTGACACGTCTGCGATGCCGAAGCGGATGGGGATGATGTTGAGGAACGCGACTTCGCCGTCCTTCTGACCGAGATAGTCGCCAGCGTGGAAGCGCAGCTCGTAGGTTCCGGACTTCATCGCCTCGCCGCTCAACAACGGCGCATCGCAGCGGCCATCGTCATTCGTTCGGGTGGAGCCGATCTGCTCGGCGCGCTCGCCGTCGATGCGGAAGAGATCGATGCGCAGGTTCCCGGCGGGCTTGCCGAGCGCCGTGTCGAGCACGTGGGTCGTCAGCCGGCCGGCTGTTCCAGATTGCATGCGTTTCACCTCCCGAAGACTGCATTGATTGGGCCACTATCCGTCACTCCACTTCCCTGCGGTAGCGGGCGGATCGTTCGAGACTTTCAAAATTTTGAGGGGGAATGGCGCGCGTGGTTTGCAGTTAGAAATTGGTCAATCGAACGTTTTGGGAGGAATGATTTCATGAGATATCCGCGCGATCTACAGGGTTACGGCGCAAACGCACCGAACGCCGCCTGGCCGGACGAAGCCCCCATTGCCGTGCAATTCGTCGTCAACTACGAGGAAGGCGGCGAAAACTGCGTGCTGCATGGCGACATCGCATCGGAAGCTTTCCTGTCGGAGATCGTCGGCGCCAGCGCATGGGCCGGCCAGCGCCATTGGAACATGGAATCGATCTATGAATACGGTGCCCGCGCTGGCTTCTGGCGGCTGCACCGGCTTCTGACCGAGCGGGACATTCCGGTCACCGTCTATGGCGTTGCCACCGCCCTCAAGCGCTCTCCGGAACAGGTGGCGGCGATGCAGAGTGCGGGCTGGGAAATCGCCTCGCACGGGCTGAAATGGGTCGAACACAAGGACATGGACCCGGCCGAGGAGCGCAAGCAGATCGCTGAAGCCATCCGGCTGCATACGCTTGTCACCGGCGAACGGCCGCGCGGCTGGTACACCGGCCGCTGTTCGGAAAACACCGTCGATCTGGTGACCGAAGAAGGCGGATTTGCCTATGTCTCCGACAGCTACGCCGACGACCTGCCCTACTGGCATGAGCACGGCGGCAAACACCAGCTGGTCATTCCCTACACGCTCGACACCAACGACATGCGTTTTGCCACGCCACAAGGTTTCAACAGCGGCGACCAGTTCTTCAGCTACCTGAAGGACACGTTCGACGTGCTCTATGCCGAAGGCGCACAAGGCGCGCCAAAAATGATGAATATCGGCCTGCATTGCCGTCTCGTGGGACGTCCCGGCCGCGCCGCAGCCCTTGCCCGGTTCATCGATTACGTCAAAAGCCACGACAAGGTCTGGATCGCCCGCCGCATCGATATCGCTGATCATTGGGCAAAGGCATTTCCCTTCAAGCCGAACGAAAACCGCCCTTCGCGTCTTTCAGAAGAGGCGTTTGTTGCCCGTTTCGGTGGCGTTTTCGAACATTCGGACTGGATCGCACGGCGTGCCTTTTCAGGCGAACTGGGCGCGGCCAACGACACGGCGATTGGCCTGCATGCGGCGCTGGCGGCTGTCTTTCGCGGTGCAAGCGAAACGGAGCGGCTGGCGGTGCTCAACGCCCACCCGGATCTCGCCGGAAAGCTCGCACAGGCCAAGCGCCTGACCGAAAGCTCAACCAGCGAACAGGCATCCGCCGGGCTCGACGCGTTGACGGACGCAGAGCGCGAACAGTTCAACATTTTCAATGGCCGCTATGTCAAAACATTCGGCTTTCCCTTCATCATCGCCGTGCGCGGTCTTGGCAAGGCAGACATTCTGGCAGCTTTCCAGCGCCGCATCGGCAATGACTGGCAGACAGAATTTCAAACGGCCTGCCGCCAGGTCGAGCGGATTGCACAGCTCCGTCTCACCGACATGTTACCGAACTGAGGGGAGAGAAACGATGAAGACGATCGATATCAAGCCGCTGACACGCGAAGCTTTCGCCCCCTTCGGCGACGTCCTTGAAACCGAGGGAGCGCATAATTTTCCGATCAACGCCGGCAAATGCGTGCGCTATCATGACCTGGCCAAGATCGAGACGACCGGCGAGAAGGCCCGTCCGATGATCAGCCTGCTGCGCGGGGAGCCTTATCCGCTACCCCTGGAGCTTGGTATGGTGGAGCGCCACCCATTCGGCAGCCAGGCGTTCATTCCCTTGAGCGAACATCCGTTCCTCGTGGTGGTTGCCGTGGAAACGCCGGAAGGACCGGGCGAGCCAATCGCCTTCAAGACGGCGCCCGGACAGGGCGTCAATATCGGCCGCAATGTCTGGCACGGTATCCTGACACCGCTCGACGGGCTCTCCGATTTCGCCGTCGTCGACCGCGCCGGCGAGGGCGTCAATCTGGAAGAGCATTTTTATGAGACGCCGTTCTTGATCCGCTGATCCCTCCCGTCATTGCTGAGGCCAGCACCTCGCGACTGCATTCCGATTGTTGAAAATAGTTTTGCAGAAGGATGTCGATTTCCGAAACACCCATTCGTCGTTAGGATGCAGACCCGATGAGGCCTGCTCTAGCGAGGAGACAGACAATGCGTGTGATGGTGTTGGTCAAAGCGACCGAAGACAGCGAAAAAGGCTTTTTCCCCACGGCAGAAACCAACGCGATGATGGTGGCGATGGGCAAGTTCAACGATGAGCTTCGCGATGCCGGTATCCTGCGCGATGCCGATGGCCTCAAACCATCTTCGGCGGGCAAACGCGTCGCGTTCGATGGTTCCCGCCGGACGGTCATCGACGGCCCCTTCGCCGAGGCCCGAGAGCTGGTCGCCGGCTTCTGGCTGTGGGAGGTCAAGGATATGGATGAAGCGATCGCCTGGGTGAAGCGCTGCCCCAATCCGATGCCCGGCCCGAGCGAGATCGAAATCCGGCCACTCTACGAGATGGCCGATTGGCAATGAGACGCTGATGGCGGAGGTCGCGCGTTGCGTGATCGGATACACAAGAGACCCGGCAACGGCTGAGACCCCCGCCGGGTCTTTACGGCTTTGGCCAACAACGCGGAATCCGGGCGAAAAGCAGAAGAAGATTGAGGCTATTTCGCGTGGCTAGACTGATATGGACCGGAAGCAGCGGCGGAAAATTCCGGAAGTGCACCATTCACGGCCATGCTTAATGTGCAACACGATATGCCATCCCGAGAGACCGTGGGGCCGTTTCCTTGAAGCCGAACTTTTCGTAGAGTGTGTCAGCAGGCACGTCCGCGATCAGACTAACATAGGCTGAGCCAGGAAGTTCATTTTCTATATGGCCCATAACTGCCTTCATGATCATCTTTCCGAGTCCGCGTCCCTGATGTTCAGGATGAACGGCGATGTCCACGATCTGAAAGAAACAACCTCCATCCCCGATCAATCGCCCCATTCCAACTGCGGAGCCCTCGCACAAAACCACCGCGGAAAAAACGGTCCCCTCCAAGCCCTTTCGAGCCGCCTCTTCCGAGAATGGGCTCAGTCCCGACACCGCGCGAAGATGCAGATATTCTTCTACAGAGGGGGTTCGAACCACGATTGAATACGCAAGTTGGTCCATCCGATATCTCCCGATCGCCTTATCTTCACGACGCCCTCTATCATCACGCTCTCCATGAATCACCACTACCCGGGAACAACGAGGTATTGTCCACAATCCGGCTGAACCTATCAAAGAATGCTAAGCGATCTTTCGTCTCTTGCTTTTCGTAACGGACATCGGGGTTGGTCATAGCGTCTGCACCTGGCTAGCAGCGAAAGACCGGAACCTGTTATGAAAACGGGCCGCAATGGATGCGGCCCGTTCTACGGACAGATCATCTGAAACGAGGCAATCGTTCGCCGCCTCATCTCACTCCGCGAAGAACGCGAAGCGGATGACGAACAGGACGGCGACGATCAGGGTGGCCGGGTGGATGGCGCGCCATTTGCCGGTGAAGGCTTTCAACACGACATAGCTGATGAAGCCGAACGCAAGACCGTTGGCGATCGAGTAGGTGAAGGGCATCGCAAGTGCTGTCAGCGCTGCCGGCGCGGCTTCGGTCAGGTCGTCCCAATCGACTTCGGTTAACTCGCGCATCATCAGGCCTGCGACGTAGAGCAGAGCCGGTGCCGTCGCATAGGTGGGCACGGAACCTGCCAGTGGCGAAAGGAACAGTGAGGCGAGGAACAGGATGGCGATGACCAAAGCGGTCAGGCCGGTGCGGCCGCCAGCCTGAACACCCGAGGCGCTTTCGACATAGGCCGTGGTGCTGCTTGTGCCCATCAGCGAGCCGGCGACGATGGCGGTGCTATCGGCTAGTAGCGCGCGGCCGAGGCGGCTCGGCTTGCCTTCCTGAATGAGGTTTGCCCGCTTTGCGACGCCGATCAATGTGCCCGTCGCATCGAACACTTCGACGAGAACGAAGACGAGGATGACGTGGACCAACCCGCCATGCAGCGCACCGACGATATCGAGTTGCAGGAAGGTCGGCGCCATGCTCGGCGGCATCGAGACGACGCCCTGGAATTGGCTGACGCCGGTGACCCAGGACAGCACGGTGACGGCGAGAATACCGATCAGGATCGCACCACGGACTTTCAATGCATCAAGCACCGCAATGACGAAGAAGCCGAAGATCGCCAGCAGCGGACCGGTGGCCCTGAGGCTACCGAGACCGACCAATGTAGCCGGATTGTCGACGACGATGCCGGCGTTCTTCAGCGCGATGATGCCAAGGAAAAGGCCGATACCGGTGGCAATCGCACTGCGCAGCGAATGCGGAATGCCTTGGATCAGCCAACTGCGGATCCCGGTCACTGTCAGGAAGAGGAAGATCAGGCCGGAGATGAAGACGGCGCCGAGCGCCTGTTGCCAGGTGAAGCCGAGGGCGGCGACGACAGTGAAGGCGAAGAAGGCGTTGAGCCCCATGCCCGGCGCCATGCCGATCGGCCAGTTGGCGACCAGCGCCATGATGATCGAACCGAGGGCGGCAGCGAGACAGGTCGCGACGAAAATGGCGTCGCGGTCCATGCCGGTGGTCGATAGAATATCCGGATTGACGAAGATGATGTACGACATCGTGAGAAATGTCGTGACGCCCGCAACCAGTTCGGTGCGGATCGTCGTATTGTGCTCACTCAGCTTGAAGAGCCGTTCAAACATATTTCCTCCCTTGGCCGGAAAAATCCATTCCCGGCGCATGCCACTTGGCAGGACCGCCTTCTCCTCTGGCGAACCAACCAAAACTGTACCGATCTTCAAGCCGTCACGGCTTGTCAGGGCCCCTGCCCGATCAGTATCCGGCTACCATTTCGGCAGGCCGGATGTCTCATTCACGGTTTCATGATTGTGCGTTTTCGCGCGGCGGATCGCTAGCCGTCCATTTCGACGCGCTCAACGAAAGACTTTCAAATTTTTCGGGGAACAGCGTTGGCGCGGGAAAGCCTGACCAGCGAGAAATCAACACTCTGCGGGCAGAAGCCCGGGTGCGGATACTGTCGATTACTCACATTCAGCCTGGAAATCAGTTTGTAAGCAATTGCAGCAAAGTCAAGCGCGGCTCAGCTGCGTTCGATGTCGCGGCGCAGAACGATCGAGGTCGTCAGGTCATCGACATTCTCCATCGTCGCCACCTCGTTCCTCAGTTCGTTCAGCGCGTTGATTGACCCGACCTCGACCTCGACGACCAGATCGAGTTGGCCGCTGACCGACGACACCTTGCGGACGGAGGAGAAGCCCGCCAGCCGGTCGAGCACGCCGATCGACGGCGTTTTCTTCAAAGTCAGAAGCAGGAAGGCATGCACCTGTCCCTCGTCCAGCTGGCCGATATCGGCCCGGTAGCCACGAATGATGCCGGCCTTTTCCAGCCGGTTGACGCGCTCGGTCGTGGCACTTCTCGAAAGCCCGATGCGGCCGGCCAGCGACTTCATCGGGATGCGCGCTTCCCGCGACAGGATGCTCAGGATCGTGCGGTCGATCGCGTCTGTATCCTGCATGATTGTGCGCCTTTCAAAGTGCCGACAAGATGACGGTTATTATAAACATAATGCCGGTGCAACCGGCATATTGCCGGGTGCAATGGTTTGCCATCCCGTGCAACTCTGAGAGCAGACGAGGAACCATCATGACCGATATGCTGAAGACCACACCGGATTTTTCTATCGACGACGCCAAGCGCCTGCTGGCCGAGCATTATGGCCTCGACGGATCGCTGTCGCCGCTCGACAGCGAACGCGACCAGAACTTCAAGGTGACGGCCAGCACCGGCGGAATCTATATCCTCAAGATCGTCAATGCCGCCGAACCGCCGGTCGAAAGCGATTTCCAGACGGCTCTTCTCAGCCATGTCGGCGAACATGCACCCGACCTGCCTGTTCCGCATATCCGCCCGACGATTTCGGGTGCGAGCCTTGGCGAAACGACAAGTGCCCATGGCGTGCGCCACCTCCTGCGCCTCGTCGGCTGGGTGCCCGGTTTGCCGCTGGCACAATCCGCCCGCAGCGAGGAAGCGCTGATATCGCTCGGCCGTCTGCTTGGCCGCTTCGATACCGCCTTGCAAGGCTTCATGCACCCCGGTGCGCTTCGCGATCTCGACTGGAACATCCGCAATGTCGGCCGCTCCGCCGACAGGCTCCGGCATATTGGCAGTGCTGAAGACCGGGCACTGCTGGAGCGTTTTCTCACTCGTTTCGATACGGTGGTCGAGCCGAAGTTGCCGAAACTGCGCTCCACGGTCATTCACAACGATGCCAATGACTGGAACGTGCTGGTTGCCGACGATAATCACGATCGCATCGCCGGCCTGATCGATCTCGGCGACGCGCTCTATGCGCCAGTCATCGCCGAAGTCGCGATTGCTGCCGCCTATGCCGGCCTCGACCACGCCGATCCGATTGGTGCGGCCGCTAATATCGCCCGCGGTTTCCATGCCGAATATCCGTTGCTTGAGGAGGAAGTTGATCTTCTCTTCGACCTGATCGCCATGCGGCTCGTCACGTCGGTGACAATCTCGGCGTCGCGCCACGCTCATACGGGCGGCAACCCCTATCTTGCCATCAGCGAAAAACCTGCCTGGACACTGCTGCGCAAGCTCGATGCGATGAACCCGCGTTTTGCCACGGCAATCCTGCGCCATGCCTGCGGCTTTGAGGCGACACCCGGCACACGCGCCGTCACAGCCTGGATCGACGCCAACCGGAAAACACTTCATCCGCTACTTGACCGCCCGGCGGCGACCTATCCGGCAGCGCTCGTTCCCTATGCCGACCCGCAGCATCCGATGACGGTCAAATCCGCAGGCGAACAGCCGGACGAGGCGCAGGCGATCTGGGAGGCTTACTCTGCCGAGCGCGGCGCCGATCTCGGCATTGGCCCATGGGGAGAGAAGCGCACTGTCTATTCCGGCGAAATGTTCGTGTCGCGGCTGATCGAGAACACCCGCCGCATCCGCCATCTCGGCCTCGACCTGTTCATGGCTGCGGGCACCCGGCTCTACACCCCGACTGCTGCCACAGTCGTCAGTGTCGAGATCGAGCCCGACCCGCTTGGCTACGGCTGCCTGATTGCGCTGCGCCATGAACCAGAAGACTGCCCGGCCTTCATCAGCCTCTGGGGCCATCTCGCCCACGAAGCACTCGGCCGGCTGAAGGCGGGCGACCGTCTGGACGCCGGTGCGCTGGTTGGCGAAATGGGAGCTCCAGCGGAAAACGGAGGCTGGGCGCCGCACCTGCATCTGCAACTCTCCATCGACACTAGGCTTTCCGCAACGGAAATCCTCGGCGTCGGCGAGGAGCGTTATCTCGATGTCTGGGCCGAGCTTTTCCCCAACGCCAATGCCTTTGCTGGTATCGCACCGGAATTCTATGAGAAAAGCGGCCGGTCGCATGACGAGATCGTCAAGCTGCGCAAGGAATTGCTGGTCCCCAACCTGTCCATCTCCTACGACAAGCCCATAAAATTCGTGCGCGGTGATGGTGTCTGGCTGATCGACGACAGCGGCCGGGCCTATCTCGATTGCTTCAACAATGTCTGCCATATCGGCCACGCGCATCCGGCCGTGGTGGAGGCGATGGCCAAGCAGGCGGCGACGCTCAATACCAATACCCGCTACCTGCACGATAACATCGTCGCCTATGCCGAGCGGCTGACCGCAACGCTGCCGAAGGAGCTGACGGTTGCCGGCTTCGTCAACAGCGGCTCGGAAGCCAACAGCCTGACGCTGAGGATGATGCGGGCTCATACCGGCCGCGAGAACGCGATTGTGCTTGACTGGGCCTATCATGGCACGACGCAGGAGCTGATCGACATCAGCCCCTACAAGTTCCGCCGCAAGGGCGGCAAGGAAAAGAAGCCGCATGTCCATGTGGCCGCGGTTCCCGACAGTTATCGCGCCCCTACCGAATGGCCGGTCGAAGAACACGGCCAACGTTATGCAGAAAGCGTTGCGGAACTGATCGCGCAAATGCAGGCAAAGGGCGAAGGTCCGGGCTTCTTCATTGCGGAATCGATCCCGAGCGTTGCCGGTCAGGTGTTCCTGCCGGAAGGCTACCTGAGGGAGGTCTACCGGATGGTGCGCGAGGCAGGCGGCGTCTGCATTGCCGATGAGGTTCAGGTCGGTTTTGGCCGGGTGGGGAGCCATTGGTGGGCATTCGAGGAACAGGGCGTCGTTCCCGACATCGTCACCATGGGCAAGCCGATCGGCGACGGCCATCCGCTGGCAGCCGTCGTGACAACACGCGAGATTGCCGACAGCTTCAACAACGGCATGGAGTATTTCAACACGTTCGGCGGAAACCCGGTTTCCTGCGCCGTCGGCCTCGCCGTCTTGGATGTCATCGAGGGGGAGAACCTTCGCGGCAATGCCCTTCAGATTGGCAACTATCTGATGGCCGGATTCCGGGCGATGCAGGAACGCTATGAGGTGATCGGCGACGTGCGCGGTATGGGACTTTTCCTCGGCATCGAACTCGTCACCGACCGCAAGACCAAGGCGCCTGCGACAGAGTTTTCCCGGGCCGTTTCGAACGGAGCAAGGCAGCGCGGCGTGTTGATGGGGACCGAGGGGCCACATGACAACGTCCTGAAGATGCGGCCACCGATGATTTTCTCGAAGCGTGACGCGGACCATCTGCTGGCGGTGCTTGAGGAAACATTCGAGGCGGTGACAGCCCGGGGCTGACAACCCCGGCGAATATCAAAGAAAAAACAGAAAAAGCTTGGCAGCGCTTGGCGCTGCCCGGACGGAACACGTGCGACTTAAAAAACCGGAGGAGAACGAACCCATGAAATCAGCAATTCTTGCATTAGTGGCCACAGCAGCGCTGGCAGGCACCGCAGCACAGGCGGGCACCCTTGATATCGCCCGCGAACGCGGCTCACTTCGCTGTGGCGTCAGCCAGGGCGTGCTTGGCTTTTCGAGCCCGAACGATAAGGGTGAATGGTCAGGCTTCGACGTCGATTTCTGCCGTGCGGTTGCGGCTGCCACACTCGGCGATTCCAGCAAGGTGCAATACGTGCCGCTCTCCACCAAGGAGCGTTTCGCCGCCCTGCAATCGGGTGAAGTCGACCTTCTGTCGCGCCAGACAACCTGGACATTGTCGCGCGATACCGATCTGGGCATGAGCTTTGTCGGTGCCAACTACTATGACGGCCAGGCCTTCATGATCCGCAAGGATCTGGGCGTGAAGAGCGCCAAGGAATTGTCAGGCGCTTCGGTCTGCACCGAAACCGGCACCACCACCGAACAAAACATGGCCGACTATTTCAGCGCCAACGGCATCCCGTACAACGTCATTGCCTTTGAAAAACCCGACCAGACCATCCAGGCATTTGGCACAGGACGATGTGACGTCTATTCCACGGATTCGTCAGCTCTCTATTCCCAGCGCCTGACGCTGACCGATCCGGACAACTACATGGTTCTGCCCGAGGTCATCTCCAAGGAGCCTTTGGGACCGGCCGTGCGCCAGGGTGACGAACAGTGGTTCAAGATCGTTCGCTGGACCCTGTTCGCGATGATCGAGGCGGAAGAACTGGGTATAACCAAGGAAAACGTCGCCAAGACGGCAGAGTCCGGTACCGTGGCGCAGAAGCGTTTCCTGGGTGCAGACGGCGCGATTTCGAAGAACTTTGGTCTCCATCCGAAATGGGCTTTCCAGGCTATCTCGGCCGTCGGCAACTATGGGGAGGTCTTTGAACGTCACCTCGGCAAGGACAGCCCGCTGAAGATCGATCGTGGCCTGAACAACCTCTGGAACAATGGCGGTCTGGTCTACGCGCCACCGCTGCGCTGATCGAACCGCATAAAACAGCTTCAGCCGTCGCGAGGTCATGCTTCGCGGCGGTTTTTTATGTTTGCTTGAGGAGAAGAAAAAGAGGCCCAGAATCGAAAAAGCCTGCCGCGGGAGGAGGTGCGGCAGGCTTTCGAATAGAACCGAACGGCAACTGGGAGGAGGAGTGCTGCCGTTCCGCAAATGCCCTCTGGGAGGAGGAGTGAGGACAATTACACTATCGAAGCTCTGCGGGAGGAGGTGCATCACTTCGATGAGTTCAATATACATTGATTCAGCCCAAATTGTAGGCAGTATTTTGCAGAGCAGCTATGCGTTATGCGCGTAGCGGATGGCTCACCCCGACATAAATCGTTTCAATATCGCAACCGGTCGCTTTGACCGCACACGCCATGCATCGCAGCGGATGCATGGCATCGCTTGATACCGGCCATTGCCGGGGATTTCGGTGATTTACTCCGCCGCGATGGCGGCCGGGTAATGCGGCGCCTGTTCCGCCTCACCCGTTGACGGCTCCGCCTCCGTAACCTCGTCCTTGGGCTGCTTGCCGAAGAACAACGCATAACCGGCCGGAAGAACCAGAATGGTCAGCACGGTGGCGACGAGAATGCCGCCCATCATCGCATAGGCGAGCGGTCCCCAGAAAACGCCGCGCGAGATCGGGATCAGTGCCAATACCGCCGTCATCGCCGTCAGGACGATCGGACGGAAACGGCGCACGGCCGAGCCAACAATTGCTTCCGTGCGTTCCATGCCCGCCGCGATATCCTGGTCGATCTGGTCGACGAGGATGATCGAGTTGCGCATGATGATGCCAAGCAGCGCGATGACGCCGAGGATAGCCACGAACCCGAACGGCGCGCCGCTGATCAGAAGGGCGGCGGCCGCGCCGATGATGCCGAGCGGACCGGTTGCCAGAACCAGCATCGCCTTGCCGAAATGCTGCAGCTGGATCATCAGGAGCACGACGATGACGGCGAGCATGACCGGCGCCTTGTCGGCGATCGACTGCTGGCTTTCGGCCGCATCTTCGGCACCGCCCTGGATTTCGACCGCGTAGCCGGGCGCGAGGCTGTCGCGCAGCGGCTTCATGTCGGCATACATTTTCATCGCCACGTCGTTGGGCTGCACACCATCGGGCAACGTACCACGCACCGTGATCGTCGGCAGGCGGTTGCGGCGCCATTCGACGCCCTGCTCGAGAACGGGCACGACCTTGGCAACCTGCGACAGTGGCACGTAGCTGCCGAAATCGGTCGGGATATAGATCGAATGCACGGCCGTCAGCAGATGGCGGCTGCTTTCCTGCTCGCGTGCGACGATGGATACCGTCTCTTCGCCATCGCGGAAATCATCCAGCGGCGCGCCACTCATGGTTGCCTGCAGCATCTGGCGAATGCGCTGCGACGAGACCCCAAGCGCCCGGGCACGATCCTGGTCGATGACCAGCTTCATTGCCGGAACCGGCTCCAGCCAGTCGTCATGGATGGCGCCAAGCTGCGGATTTTCGGCGAACTTCGCCTTGACCTGATCGGCGATGCGGCGAACTTCGGCACGGTCCTGTCCTGTCACGCGCATCTGGACGGGCCAGCCGGTCGGCGGTCCAAGGAACAGACGGTCGACCTTGCCGCGGATGGTCGGGAAGTCCTCGGCCAGAATGGTGCGCAGCTTGACGATCAGCCGTTCGCGGGCCGGCTCATCATTGGCCATGACGAGAAGCTGGGCGAAATTCGGATTGCGCAGCTGCTGGTCGAGAGGCAAGAAGAAACGCGGCGCGCCCTCGCCGATATAGGTGGCGATGAACTTCTTGTCGGTGTCGTCCAGTATCTTCGCTTCCAGCGCCTTGGCCTGGGTTTCCACTTCCTTGATGCTGGTGCCTTCCGGCAGCCACAGATCGACGAGGATTTCGGGCCGCGAAGACTGTGGGAAGAAGTTCTTCGGGATGAACTGGAACGCCCAGAGGCTGGTCGCGAAGGTCAGGAGCGTCAGCGAGAGCACGATAACGCGGTGGCGCACCGCCCAGCCGACAGTGGCACGCAGGCGGCGATAGAAGCCCGTGTCGAAAACGTCGTGATGCTGGCCGGCATGGGCGCGCTGCTTGAGGATCATGTAGCCGAGCCACGGCGTGAAATAGACAGCCACGAACCAGGAGACGACGAGCGCGATGCCGACGACGTAGAACAGCGAGCGCACATATTCGCCGGCGGTCGAGGCGGCAAAACCGACCGGGATGAAGCCTGCCGTGGTGATCAGCGTGCCGGTCAGCATCGGGAATGCCGTCGAGGAATAGGCGAAGCTGGCCGCATCGATCTTGTCCAGCCCCTCTTCAAGTTTGCGCTCCATCAATTCGACGACGATCATGGCGTCATCGACCAGAAGCCCCAGCGCGATGATCAGAGCCCCCAGTGAAATGCGCTGCAGGTCGATACCGAGTTCGTACATGATGGCGAAGGTGGCAGCCAAAACGAGCGGGATGGCAATGGCGATGACAAGACCCGAGCGCCAGCCAATCGATACGAAGGAAACGATGAGCACGATCACCAGCGCTTCGCCGAGCGCCTTCATGAACTCGCCGACGGCCTCGGTGACCACTTCCGGCTGATCGGCAATCTGATCGACCTTTACGCCGTAGGGGAGCGCGGTTTCAAAGCGCTTGTAGCTTTCCTCGACAGCGGTGCCAACGTCCGTGACCTTGTAGCCCTTGGCCATGACCACACCGATCTGAACGCTATCTTCACCGTTGAAACGGTATTTGCGCTGGTAGGGATCCTCGAGACCGGAAGAGACGGTGGCGATGTCACCAAGGCGCGTCACCTCGTTGCCGGAACGCAGCCGCAGCTCGCGGATATCGGACGGCGTGGTCACTCCGCCCTCGACGGAAATGCGCACGGACCGCGTGCCGGTATCGACCGAGCCGGCGGGATCGACATTGTTCTGTCCCTTGATAGCATTCTGTACATCGGCAAGCGTCAGCCCGCGCGACGCCAGCACCGCAGACGAGAAATCGATATAGATCTTTTCCGGCTGGTCGCCGATGATCACGGCCTTTTCGACGCCCGGCGTTGTCAGCAGCATGTCGCGAGCCTGAATGGCGAATTTCTTCAGCTCCGGATAGCTGTAGCCCTCGCCGCTCAGCGAATGCAGGGTGACGAAGGTATCGCCGAACTCGTCGTTGAAATAGGGGCCAAGCAAACCCTGCGGCAGTTCATTGGCGATATCGCCAACCTTCTTGCGTACCTGATAAAAGGCGTCTGCGACCTGCGCCGCATTGGTATCGCCCTTGACCTGCAGTGTGATGATGGCGCTGCCGGCACGGGTATAGGAGCGAACGAAATCGAGATGCGGGGTTTCCTGCAGCTTGCGTTCGATCTTGTTGACGACCTGGTCCTCCATGTCCTGGATCGAAGCACCGGGCCAGATCGCCTGCACGACCATGACGCGGAAGGTGAAATCCGGGTCTTCTTTCTGGCCCATGCGCATCAGGCCGAGCACGCCGGTAATCAGGATCAGCCCGAAAAGGAAGCGCGCGATGCTTGGATGGCCGATTGCCCAGCGCGACAGGTTGAAGGATGGCTTTTGGTCGTTGGTCGTGGTCATCGGCGTGATTCCGCTTTCGATGGATCTGGGGTCAGCGCACGAGCTGGGTGTTGTCGGCGGCGGCAGACTGTTGCGTGATTGCGCCGTCAAGCTTCACCTTCAGGCCTTCCGTCATGAACTGGGTGCCGGCGGCAACCACGACATCCCCCGGCTTCAGCCCTTCGGCGATCCGAACGCCGTCAGCAGCGAAATCGGCGACCTTGACCGGGCGGGAATGCACGGTTCCGGCGGTGCGATCGACGGTCCAGACGATCGGTTGATCGTCCCTCTTGGCAAGCGCGCTCAGGGGAATGGAGACCAGTTGCTGCGTATCGGCAGCAGCGGCTATGATGCCGGAGGTCATTCCGAGAAGGACGTTCGGATCATTCGGCAGGCTGATACGCACCGCAAACGTCCGCGACTGCGGCTCGGCACTGCCTGCCACCTCACGCACCTTGCCCTGCAGCATCAGTGCGGCATCTGACCAGAACCCGACCGTGACGATCTTGCCGGGCTTGAACTGGGAAATATCTGTTTCGGGAATGGCGACCAGCACTTCCTTTTCGCCATCGACGGCAACGCTGACGACGGACGTTCCCGAGCCGACGACCTGGCCGATATCGGCGCTGACAGCAGTGACGATGCCGTTCTGGTCGGACTTCAGATCGGTGTAGCTGACCTGGTTTTTCGCCTGATCGAGCGCCGAGCGCGCCGAGTCGCGGGTGGCAACCGCTTGGTTGTAGCTGAGCGTTGCCTGTTCGAGCTGCGATTTGGGCGCCACGTTCTTGGCAAACAACTGTTCGGCACGCACGCGGGCCAGTTCCTGGGTTTCGACCTGCCGTTCGGCGGCCTCAAGGCTTGCCTTGGCGCTGGTCAGCGCAAGCTCGTAATCGGACGGATCGATGCGGGCGAGCAGATCGCCGGATTTCACCCTCTGGCCGATATCGACAAGACGCTCGGTGATCTTGCCGTTGACGCGGAAGCCGAGGTTCATCTCGGTGCGGGCGCGAACCGTGCCGGAATAGCTGAGGGTGCGCGAGGTATCGATGGCGGCGATCTCGACCACTTTCACCGGCCGCACGATTTCACTGGTCGCGGCTTTCTCTTCAGAACAGCCGGATAGAGCCAAAACAGCGGCGGATACGATGGCAACGACAGACAGACGAATATGGGTATGGCTCGGCGAAAACATGTTCGCACTCCTGATCAAAAATGAAGTCGGGGAAGCTGGCCGGTAAAGGCCGAGCTCATCTCAAAGCGTTGATTGCAAATTCGGTAATCTCGTCGGGCGTAGCCCGGTTCGGCTTGGAAAGACATTGTGCCACCAGCTGCGGATGGCACATGACCGCCGTCGCCGCCCCGAAGGCACGGGCCGCAACCGCAGGGTCCTGCGCGGCAAATTCCGCTGCGGCGATGCCTTGGCGAATGATCTCTTCCAGCAGCTCGTGCATCTGATCGATATGCTTTTCGATGACATGCCAGTCGCGCTCAATGGCGACGATGACCATTTCGTGCACCTTTTCATGATCGAGCATGGCAGTCACGATCAGCTGATGTTCGGCATGCAAGTAGCGGCGCAGACGGTCCGCCGCACTGATGGGCAGGCGCGAGATTTCAGAAGCCTGCTGGTAGCTGCCGGCGAGCATACGGCCACAGATCGCCTGATGGATTTCGGTCTTGGAGGCAAAGAAGCGGTAGATATTGGCCGGCGACATGCCGAGATCACGGGCGATGTCGGCGACATTGGTCTTGGCATAGCCGTAATGCCGGAAAAGCCGCTCCGCTGCCTCCAGAATCCGGGCAACATTGTCCTGCCGCGCTGTGTCCAGGATGTCCGTATTTTCGTCCATGGTAGGTTCCGATTTACGACTGACGAATTTTAAATTTCGTCAGTCGTAAATCGGAATGCAATCCCTGTCAACTGCGGCGTTTTAACCAAAGGCCAGTGCGGTTGCGGACTGCACGTTTCGGTTAGCCCTTAATTCGGCCACCAGAACGTCCACGAACGCCCGCGTCTTGGCCGAGATGTGGCGGCCTTCGGCATGCATGACGTGGATGGGAATCGGCGCTTCCTCGTAATCCGAAAGCACGATATCGAGCCCTCCCTCTCTTACTGCCGATGCCACCTGATAGGACAGCGCACTGGTCAGCCCCCAACCACTGAGCGCTGCGGAGATCGACGCATCGACCGTGTTGCAGAATAACCGCGGACGCAGCGTGACGCTGCTTTTCTCGCCGCCGGAGAAGCGCCAGTCCTGTGGCGCGGACGAGCCTGTATTGGCTATGATCGTGTGCTGTGCGAGGTCGGCGGGGACAAGCGGCACCGGGTGGCGGGCAAAATAGGATGGCGCGCCACAGATCACCCGCCGCACGTTGCCGACCTTGATTGCGTGATATCCGGAATCCGGCAACTGCCCGATGCGCAACGCAACGTCGATACCCTCCTCCAGCAGGTTGACGACACGATCAAGCAAAAGGGCACGGCCGTTGACGGCCGGATGCCGGGTCAGAAACGACGTCAGCACCGGCATGACATAGATCTGGCCAAAGAGGACCGGTGCCGTCACCGTCAGCAGGCCGGATGGCGTCGCATGCGAGCCGCCAGCCGATGCCTCGGCCTCGTCGATATCGGCAAGGATGCGGCGGCAATCCTCGACATAACGGCTGCCGGGTGCCGTCAGCTTCACCGATCGCGTCGATCGCAGGAAAAGCCCGGCGCCGGTCAGGTCTTCGAGATAGGCGATGGCGCGCGTGACGGCCGGAGGGCTCATATTGAGCACGCGCGCTGCCTGCGCGAAGCTGCCAGTATCGGCAACCTTTACCAGAACCCGCATGGATTGAAGCCTGTCCACCGTTAACCCCCCACCTGATTATTCCGATAAATGGAATGATATCTTGCCTTTTATCGCACTTCTGTTTCTGCAGAGAAAGAAACATCTTCTCCCCAAGGCGATCGGCGCCTGCTGGAGACCGCAAATGAAACTTTACTATCACCCTTTGTCCGGCCACGCGCACCGCGCCCGGCTGTTCCTGTCGCTGCTTGGGATCGAGGCAGAACTGATCGAAGTCGATCTTGCAGCCCGCGCGCACAAAGCTCCGGATTTTCTCAAGCTCAATCCGTTCGGGCAGGTGCCGGTGCTCGACGATGGCGGCGCGATCATCGCCGATTCCAACGCCATCCTTGTCTATCTTGCCAAGAAGCATGCGGCGAGGACCTGGCTGCCTGAAGACCCCGCAGGTGCCGCAGCCGTGCAGCGCTGGCTTTCCGTCGCTGCGGGTGAAATCGCCTACGGCCCCGCTGCCGCAAGGCTGGTCACCGTCTTCGGCGCCCCCTTTGATGCGGACGAGGTTATCGCACGCGCTCACGTCATTTTGCGGCACATCGAGACAGCTCTTGACGGACGACAGTGGATTGCCGCCGGCCAGCCGACCGTCGCTGACGTCGCGCTCTACAGCTACGTCGCCAATGCGCCGGAGGGCAATGTTGACCGCAGCGCCTATTCCAACGTCAATGCCTGGCTGAAGCGCGTCGAAGCGCTCCCCGGTTTCGTGGCCTTCCAAAAGACGGCAATCGGCATTCCGGAGGCTGCCTGAGCAGGGCTGAAAACTGCAGATCCCTTCGTCAACCCGCCATCAAAGGAGCGCCGGATGTTCACCATCAACGCAACCGAAGAAGCGTCACCCTGGCATGCGGGCGAGCAAGCCTTGCAGCGCCAGGCCGGTGTTGCAGAGCGCATGGAAGACGTCGGCCGCCGGGTGCTGCGCAATCATCTGATTGAGCAGCACCGCGCCTTCTATCCGCAGCTCCCGTTCATCGTGCTGGGCACGGTGGATGGCACCGGCGACGCCTGGGCTACCTTGCGCGCGGATGAACCCGGTTTCCTGCAAAGTTCGGACCCATACACACTGAATGTCCGCCTCAGCCGAGAAGCCGACGATCCGGCCGATGCCGGGATGGGCCATGGTGATGCCATCGGCATGCTCGGCATCGAACTGCACACGCGGCGGCGCAACCGGCTGAACGGGACAATCAGGCGGACCGTACCGCTAGGCTTCGACGTTGACGTCGGCCAGTCCTATGGCAATTGTCCGAAATACATCCAGCAGCGCGATTTCAGTTTTGTCCGCGCCCCCTCGGCCCGCTCTGCTGGCGAGCCGGAGATACTACAAGCGCTCGACAGCGATGCACGGCTGATGATCGGCGCAGCCGACACGTTCTTTGTCGCGACCTACGCGGAGTTTGAGAATGGACAGCGGCAGGCGGACGTCTCGCACCGGGGTGGAAAACCGGGTTTTGTGCGGGTTGGTAATGACGGCGTTCTGACCATTCCGGACTTTGCCGGCAACCTGTTCTTCAACACGCTCGGCAATATCCTCGCCAATGGCAAAGCCGGTCTGGTCTTTGCCGATTTCGAGACGGGCGACCTGCTGCAGCTGACCGGCGATGCAGAGGTCGTCCTGGAAACGCGTGAACTCGACGCCTTCGAAGGGGCTGAGCGCCTTTGGCGTTTCACGCCACGCCGTATTATCCGGCGGCCCGGCGCCTTGCCCCTGCGTTGGCACTCCCATGCCGATAGCCTATCGCCGAGTCTGCGCATGACCGGCAGCTGGGAAGAGGCGGAGCGCCGGTTGAGCGCTTCGATGGCCTGATACTCGGCGCAAGGAGCCGTTTCGGACATCAAACCAGCATTACTTACGTGCTTGCTGGTCCTGGCTGGAACTTCCGCTCTTGCCGGGACTTTAGCGCATGGCTCGACCCGATGGAGGATTGCCATGTCCGAGAAACCCAGTCTCTTTTCCAGATTTTCCGGCGGAGTCGCGCAACTGGCCGGCAAGCCCGCGACCTTCGCGATCGCTGTGGCGGGTATTTTTGTCTGGGCCGTCACCGGCCCGCTCTTCGGTTTTTCCGAAACTTGGCAGCTCGTCGTCAACACCGGAACGACGATCATCACCTTCCTGATGGTTTTCGTGCTGCAGAACTCCCAGAATCGTGATGGCAAGGCCGTTCAGGCAAAGCTCGACGAGTTGATCCTCACCAGCGAGGCCGAGAACCGCTTCATGGGCATCGAACATCTCGACGAAAGGGAGCTCAAGCGGCTGACCGAGCTGTTGAGGGAGGCGGCCGAAAGCGAACCCGACCATGCGCTTGCCGGAAAGGTCGATCACATCATCCGCGGTCGCCGCACGAAGCTGAAGAAGAAGGTTTGAGCGGCGGACGACGTCGGCCCGGCTGCAAACGGGACATCAATGAGCCCGAAAACGTGCTATGCGTTGGTATGGGGGGAGAAAACGATGAGCCGCGCGTTCACCAAGGAAATCGACGACGCCCCTCCCCCGCCCGTGCCGGAGCGACCGGTCAGCGCAACGCGCAATCTCGTGACCGCAAACGGCGCCCGCCAGATCGAGCAAATGATCGCCGCACTCACCCAGCAGACCACCGCGACCAGCGATAGCGATGTGCGCGCCGCGGTCAAGCGCGACCTGCGTTATTGGGAAACACGGCGTGCCAACATGGAAATCCTGGAGCCTAGCCCGGATCCTGCCTCGGTGAGGTTCGGAACCCGCGTCTCGATCAAGCGCGCCGGTGCGGTCCGGGATATCCGCATCGTCGGCGAAGACGAGGCTGATCCTTCGACTGGCGCAATCGCTTGGACATCGCCGCTTGCCCGCGCCCTCGAAGGGGCCGCTCCCGGCGACACGATCGAGTTCGAAGTTGCAGGCCGCGAAGAGGAAATCGTCGTCCTGTCGATACACGGCGCAGGCTAGATTCCGGCGGCGCAAGCCTTCCGGCCGTCACCATTTCATTGATCTCATCGGCAAAACACGGCAAGACCGGGCGGACGATGATGTGAGGACATGATTTGGAGACCGCGCTCTACCTGCCGATCAAGGGCTTTCTCGAAGCGGCTGGCTACAGCGTCAAGGGCGAGATCGCCGGTTGCGATCTTGTAGGCCTAAGCCCCGACGAGCCACCCGTCGTCGTCATCTGCGAGCTGAAGCTCAGCTTCAATCTCGAACTCATCCTGCAGGCCGTCGATCGGGCTGCGGCCAGCGACGAGGTCTGGATTGCCGCCCGCGTTTCCGCCAAGGGCAAGGGCCGCGAAAGCGACCGCCGCTACCGCGATCTTTGCCGCAGGCTCGGTTTCGGCATGATGGCCGTTTCCGACAATGGCACCGTCGATGTTATCGTCAGTCCGGTGGCGCTGATGCCGCGCAAGAACCCACGCAAGCGGTCGCGGCTGGTCAATGAACACAAGAAGCGCAAGGGGGACCCGGCTGTCGGTGGCAGCACGCGCTCGCCAATCATGACAGCCTATCGGCAGCAGGCGCTGGCCTGCGCTGCTGCGCTCCTGGCAGGACCGTTGCGGCCGAAAGACCTGAAGGCGATCACGCCATCGGCCGCCACCATCCTGCGCGGTAATGTCTATGGCTGGTTCGAACGCATCGACCACGGCATCTATGGGCTGACGGCGACCGGCGCCGAAGCGCTGATCCGATGGCCCACTGCCGCCACGGTCGTCCAAGAGGACGTTGCCGCAACCCTATAATTTCAAAGAGTGGCGCTGGAGACCTTACGCAGCACGGAAACGATTGCCTGATCCAGCTCAGCATCGACCGGCAGCGCCTGCGACGATAATTTGACAACCACGGTCGCTGTTGCAGGATCAATCCAAATCCACTGGCCGTGAATGCCGATGGCGGCCAGTTCGCCCGCACCGGTCTCGTACCAGTAATTGCGGTAACTGCCCGATGGAAACAGCGTTGTCTGATCGCCGTTCTGCCAGGCATCCCGGCTGCCCCCGGTCCACAGATCGTCGATAAACGTCTCTGAAATCAGGCCGTCGCCTTTCTTGCGGACGAGTTCGCCGATCAGGGCAAGGTCCCGTGCCGTCGCCGACATGCCGCCTGCTGCGCGTGCGGTGCCAACCCTGTCGACCGTGACCATGGCATTGGAGCTCGCAACCATTGGCTGCCAGAGATGCTCGCTGAGCAGGGTCGCCAATCGAGCACCGGCTGCCCGCTCCAGCACGATGCCGGCAAGATCGGTGTTCGGCGAACGGTAGGCATGCTTTTCGCCGTGCTTCCAGCCGCCTTTCCCGATACTGCAGATGAAGCCTTTCAAATCCGGCGAAGGGTTTTCCGGCCTGTCTGGGTTCCAGCCGGTCGCCCGGCGATAGCGATCGAACCCGCCGGATGTGTCCAGATAGTCCTCGACGAAATCGACGCTGATTTCCATGTCGAACAGTTGCTGTACCGTCGCATCCGCGTAGGCCGATCCGGCGACCTCCGGCACATAGTCAACCACGAGCTTATCGAACGACAACAGACCCTTGCCGGCCATAATTCCGGCCAGCAGCGCGGTCAGCGATTTCGATACAGAAAAGATGATATGCGGACGGGCGGGATCGGAATGATCAGCCGACCATTCTGCAACGACCCGCCCATCGCGCATCACCACAAGTTCGTCGGTCTCGCTTGCCGTCAGAAATGCCTGCAGCGATTGGCTTACGCCACCGATGCCCGTCACCTGCAGGTCCTTAAGAGCGCCGAGATCAAGCGGCAGCGCTTCGCCCAGGGCTTTGGCGGGGATGACAGCCGAGGGCACTATCTCGCTGACATTCTGGAAGGCCCATTGCGAAAAGGGCGCCGTCCGCCAATTGGCGAGCGTAACGTCCGAGCGCGCGAAATCCGTCATGTCCTGTCTCCTCCATCTGCTGTCGCCAGCACGCCATAAAGCTCCGGGCGGCGATCGCGGAACATCCCCCAAGCGGCACGATTGTCGGCAAGCTGCTGCCGGTCGAAGCTGGCAATCAGCACGCCTTCGCCGTCGCGCCCTGAACTCCCGACCAATTGTCCGTCGGGACCGGCGATGAAGGACGAGCCGTAATAGGATTGCGATTGGCCGCCGATGGTTTCCGAGCCGATGCGATTGGCGGCGGCGACCGGCATCATGTTGGCAGCGGCATGGCCGCGCATCACCATGCGCCAGTGTTCCATCGTATCGAGGTCGGGCCGGCTGGGTTCCGAGCCGATGGCGGTCGGGTAGAGGATCAGTTCGGCGCCCATCAGCGCCATGGCGCGGGCAGCTTCGGGAAACCATTGATCCCAGCAGATTCCGACCCCGATCGTGCCGAAACGCGTCGACCAGACCTTGAAGCCGGTATCGCCGGGACGGAAATAGAATTTTTCGCTATAGCCGGGGCCGTCGGGAATATGGGACTTCCGGTAGACACCGAGAATGTCTCCGGTGGCATCGATCATCGCCAAGCTATTGTAAAAAGCCTGGTTCTTTTTCTCGAAAAAGGATACCGGCAGGACAATGCCAAGTTCACGCGCCAAAGCCTGCATCGGCGCTATCACTGGATGATCGGCCAGCGGATGTGCGCGGGCAAAATGGACCGGATCCTGCGTCTGGCAGAAATAGAGCCCCTCGAACAACTCCTGGACCAGCACGATATTGGCACCTTTGCCTTCGGCCTTCCGGATCAGCCGGGAGGCAGTGGCGAGATTTTCGGCGGTATCGTCCGTGCAGGCGAACTGGACGACGCCCAAGCTCATGATGGCATCGGAGGCCACGATCAGTTACCCTCGAAACCGGTGAGCACGCTGACAGCATTGACGCCGATCTCGGCGACGGCATAGCCACCTTCCATCACAAACAATGTTGGCAGGTTCAACCGGGCGATACGTTCGCCGATTCTCGGGAAATCCTCGGTCTTCAATTTGAATTTGCTGATCGGGTCCTTTTCGAATGTATCGACACCGAGCGAGATCACCACCACATCCGGATTGAAGGCGACCAGCTTGCCGCAGGCGTCTTCCAACGCCTGACTCCAACGCTCCCAATCCGTACCGAAGCGCATGGGATAGTTGAGATTGTAGCCCTCGCCTTCGCCGGCCCCACGTTCGTCCGCATGGCCGAGGAAGTAGGGATATTCCTGCATAGGATCGGCATGCAGATTGATCACCTGCACATCGGCGCGGGAATAGAAAATTTCCTGGGTGCCGTTACCGTGATGATAGTCGACGTCAAGGATCGAGACGCGCTTGGCGCCATTGTCGCGGAACCATTGGGCTGCGACTGCAGCATTGTTGATGTAGCAATAGCCACCCATGAACCCGGCGCCAGCATGATGGCCAGGCGGCCGGCAAAGCGCGAATGCGGACCGTTCACCGTCCTGGACAAGGCCGGCAGCCGTCAGCGCCACGTCATGCGAGGATTTGATCGCATCCCAGGACCCTTCGACCGTGCCGCAGCCTGCGTCAAAAGAATAATAGCCGAGAAGACCGTCGATGAATTCCGGCGGCACATCGCCGCGCAGCCCGCGAGTCGGCCACGTAAACGGCAAGGCCGTGCCTGTACGACCTTCCGCCGTCCAGCGTTCCCAGATCGTCGGCAGGAAATCGAGATAGTCCTTGCGATGAATGCGCGCTGCCGTGGTCAGGTCGTGCTCTTCGGGCGCAAGGATTGGTCCCAACCCCACGGTCTTGATGCGCGCGGAGACATACTCGGCGCGCGAGGTCAGTTCGAAACCGGGAACGATGGCGCCAGCAACCAGTTCGAGCTGGTTGGCATGGCCGAGATGACGGGGCGAGAAGACAGTTTTCATGGGAACATCCACCGGCTGGAAACAAAAACGCACCCCGCCGGGATCGGCGGGGTGCGATTGGGGCAGGTTTATTTCTGAAGCTCGGTCCAGATCTTGGTGTAGAGCTCCTGGACTTCCGGCGGGCAGGTCTGCGAGGGAACGCCGACCGAAGCAAATTCGGCCGGGATGTCGATTTCAGGTGCGCCCTTCATATCTGCAGGCATGAATTCGCCAGAACCGGCAATGCCGTTGGCATAGCGGTGGAAACCCGAATTCATCCCGGCATTCTGCGGATCCATCATGAAGTTCTGGAAGAGCTTGGCGTTCTCGACGTTCTTGGCGTCCTTCAGAACCGCAAGATTGTCGCTCCAATTAACGTAGCCCTCTTTCGGATAGCCGAACTTGATGGCAGGATTGGCCAGGCGCTGACGGAAGGCAGAACCGTTCCAGTCACTGGAAGCGGCAAAATCGCCTGATCCCATTTTCTGAATGGTCCCGTATTCCATCGCCACCCAGTTCGGCTTGGCCTTGACCAGGGTATCACGCACCTTCTTGAGGACAGTGAGGTCGCCCGTGCATTTCTTGCCACCATTGTAGAGCACCGCAGCATCGATCACGTCGGTCATTTCAGGAACGACGTTGACCTTGCCTTTCAGCTCGTCCGGAGTGTCGAAGACGATGCCCCAGGTATTGATATCGCCCTTGTAGACATCAGTGTTGACCACGACACCAACGATACCCATAGCCCATGGGACAGTATATTTTCGGCCAGGATCGAACTCGGGATTCTGCCATTCCTTGGCGACGTGGCTGAAATTCTCCATCTTACCCGGATCAGTCTCGAGGAAGAGGCCCTCGGAAATCCAGATCGGAATGTAGTTCTGCGACGGGACGACCATGTCGAAGCCCGAACCACCCTGGCGGACCTTGGCAAGCGCCGTGTCGTTGGAATCGTAATCGGTGATCGTTACCTTGACCTTGTACTGGTCCTCGAATTTCTTGATCATCTCGGGGCTGGTGTAATTGCCCCAGTTGTAGATGTTGAGTTCGCCTTCCGCCCGGGCAAGGCCGGTGGAGGCGAGGAGCGCGGCCGTCACGGCCATGATCGCGGTCATCCGTTTCATGATGCTGTTCCCTTTTCTTTCGTTAGACACGTTTTTTGTTGACGACGAAGAAGACGATGACGACACAGACCGACAGGAGCAGGAACAGCGTCGAGATCGCGTTCATTTCCGGCGTGATGGAGCGGCGAATCTGGCCGAGCATGTAGGTCGGAAGCGTATCCTGGCCGGCCGACTTGACGAATTCGGTAATGACCACATCGTCGAGCGAAATCACGAAGGCCAGCATGAAACCAGCGAGAATACCCGGCCAGAGCAGCGGCAGGGTAACGTAGCGGAAAGCGTTCCATGGGGTCGCGTAGAGATCGGCAGCCGCCTTCTCCAGCGTCAGGTCCATATTCTCCAGCCGCGCCCGGATCGGCAGATAGGCAAACGGGATGCAGAACGCGGTATGGGCGGCGATCAGATAGCCAAGCCCGGAATAACCGGTCCAGATTTTGACGCGGGCAAAGAAGATCAGCAGTGCGACCGCGGTGACGATTTCCGGGATCATCAAGGGCTGGTTAATGAAGGCATATTTCAGCGTTAGGCCGCGATAAGGCTCCGTCCGGGTCGTCGCCAGCGCCGCCATGGTGGCTGCAATGGTCGCAACGACCGCGGCAAACGAAGCGATCTGCAGCGAGCGGATAGAAGCGTCGATCACCTGCTGGTTTTGAAAGGCCTTGGTGAACCAGCGCAGCGAAATCCCGTCGAAGGAAGCGAGCGATTCTCCCGCGTTGAACGAATAGAAGACCAGCACCGCGATCGGCAGGTAGAGCGCAAAGAAACAGGCCATCGCAATCGCGGTAAAACCGCGCTGACGCCGGATAGAGAATGTTCTAGCCATGCCGGCTCCCTTGAGATCCCGCATTTCGAACATAGACAAGCAACGCCGCCATGACGATCAGCATCAGCGTGATCGACAGCGCCGATCCAAGCGGCCAATTCCGGCCCTGGCCGAACTGCAGTTCGATCAGGTTGCCGAGCATCATGTTCTTGCCGCCGCCGAGAATGCTCGGCGTGACATAGGCGCCCAATGCAGGGATGAAGACGAGGATCGAGCCGGCGATGATGCCGGGTTTGACCAGCGGAATGATGATTTTCCGCAGGACTTTGAAGGGCGTGGCATAGAGATCGTAGCCCGCTTCCACCAACCGGAAATCCAGCTTTTCCATGCTGGCATAGAGCGGCAGAACCATCAGCGGCAGATAGACATAGACCATGCCGGTCAGGATCGCGCCATCGGTGAAGAGCATCTGGATCGGCCTTGCAATCAAGCCGAACTTCAACAGCAGACCGTTGATCAGCCCTTCATTGCGGATGACTTCGAGGATGGCGAACGTGCGGATGAGAAGGTTTGTCCAGAACGGAATGGTAATCAGCAGCAGCCAGAGTTCCCGATTTTTTTCAGGGCGCGTGGCAATGAAATAGGCGGTGGGGAACCCGACTAGCAGGGTCAAAACCGTCGTTGCCAGCGACAGCATGACGGAGCGCATGAAAATCGACACATGCGCATCGGCCAGCGAGAAGGTGCCGTCGAAGATATCCTTCTCCATGATGACGCCGGTCCAGCCCTCAAACGAAGGCAACCATTGCACATCGCCATAAGGACCGGGCGCCAGGAAAGAATAGACGAGAACGATCAGCAAAGGACCGGTTGATGCGACCAGGATGATCAGCAGGGCGGGAAGCGAGAGCAGCCACCGTTTCCGGATATCCCTGCTCTTTTCCGCTTCGATCGTCCCCGGCATGTCAGTCATCTCAGTTCCTCAATACCCGGGCGGCATTGGCTTCGAGCGCGATGCCAACCGTGTCGCCCGGGTTGAACCGCGCACCCTGTAGCGGCTTGTTCTGCTCCCGCAGGGTAAACAGCGTCTCGCCGTCGGAAAGGCGGACGTGGTAATGCGTATCCGTCCCGAAATAGACGACGTTTTCGAGCGTGCCGGTCATCTGGCTGGCGTCCGCACGGTCCGGTGCGCAGAGCGCTGCATGCTCCGGCCTCAGAACTACGGTGACCTCGCCTTCGGCATGGAAATCCTGTGGTACCGTTGCCGAAATGCGACCGGCGACCGGCGTGTCGACATCGGCGATGCCGTCTGTCACCGAGCTGATCCGGCCCTTGAGAAAATTGGTCTCGCCGATGAAATCGGCGACGAAACGGTCCGCCGGAGCATCATAGATCTCCCTGGGATTGCCGACTTGCAGGATTTTGCCCGACGACATCACGGCGATGCGGTCCGACATGGTCAACGCCTCTTCCTGGTCATGGGTGACGAAGATGAAGGTGATGCCGGTTTCCGCCTGCAGGCGCTTCAGCTCGATCTGCATGTCCTTGCGCAGCTTGTAGTCCAGCGCTGACAGCGGCTCATCGAGAAGCAGCACCTTCGGCTGGGGTGCCAAGGCGCGGGCAAGCGCGACGCGTTGCTGCTGCCCACCCGAAATCTGGCTTGTGCGCCGGCCGGCAAGCGCTTCCATGCGCACCAGCTTCAGCATCGCGTCGACGCGGTCCTTGATTTCCTGCTTCGGCTTGCCGAGCATCATCAGTCCGAAGCCGATATTTTCCGCCACCGTCATGTGTGGAAACAAGGCGTAACTTTGGAAAACCGTGTTGATCGGCCGCTTGAAGGGAGGCATGGCGGCGATATTTTCGCCGTTCAGCATGATCTCACCGGACGTCGGGAATTCGAAACCGGCGATCAGTCGCAGCAGTGTGGTCTTGCCGCAACCGGAAGGCCCGAGAAGCGTGAAAAACTCGTTCTGGCGGATCGATACCGATGTGTTGTCGACGGCAGCGAACGCAAACTCGCCAAAGCCGAATATCTTAGAAACATGGCGGATTTCGACCGCGTTCAATTCCGCCATTTGCGGCCCAATACCCGTTGCATGAAGCTGTTCCCGCCTTTTCGGCTTTGCGCTAGGTGACCACAGTGCCTGTGCGTTGACAACACCATTTCTAATATTTTGATCAAAAAATTAGCGAGAAGAGAAACTGATACGCCCGCCGCAAATTGTGGTGGTGGGTTGGATCTTCTGCAACTCATCGGGACTCGCTGCCTCGATATCACCGTTCAGCACGACGATATCGGCAAGGTAACCTGCACGGATCCTTCCCTTGCGGTCCTCCTTGAATTCGGCATAGGCTCCTTCGACGCAATAGGCCGAAAGCGCTTCCATCAGGGAGAAAGACTGATCCGGGTCGCTCTCTGCCCAGCGCTTTCGCGTCACAGCCGCATCAATGCCGATGATCGGATCGATCGGTGACACCGGCCAGTCTGAGGCAAAGCAGATATGCGCACCAGCATCCTTCAGCGTACGCCAGGCATAGCTGACGGGCCAGCGTTCCCGGCCGATACGCGATACGGTCGGCTCCAGCGGCACGCCGGCACAACCGGGTGGATGCGGCGGCTGCATCGACGCAATGACGCCGAGTTCGGCAAACCGGGCGATATCATCCGGATGTACCACTTCGATATGTTCGACGCGATGGCGGCTGTCGCGGACGCCATTTTGCACGCGTGCTGCCTCATACCCGTCGAGCACGGCCCGCACCGCGCCATCGCCGATCGCATGAACTGCAATCTGTAGCCCGCGCCGGTCCGCCTCCACCGCAACCTCGCGGAACGTTTCCGGCGTGAAGAGCCCCTCGCCGCAATCGCCCGGCTTGTCGGCGTAAGCCTCGACCATCACCGCGGTCCAGCTGTCGAGCACGCCATCGTAGAACATCTTGACGACGCCCGACGACAGCCAGTCGGTGTCGAACCGGCGGGCAAGTTCCGAGGCCTTTTCGAGCATATCGATTGACATGAAATTCTTGAAATGGAAGGGAATGATCACACGGCACGGCAGGTTGCCATCCTCCTTCTCGATCGCCGCAAGCAGCTCCAGCTGGTAGAGATTGCCGTCCATGTTCTGAATGGTGGTGATGCCGTGGCGAGAGCAATAGTCGAGGCCGCGCCGCATCACGGTTACATCCTGCGCCCATTCTGCTTCGTTCGGATAAGGATCAGGCTCTCCTCCGGTCGATAGGCCGAGACGATAGCGATCGAAACCACCGGCTGCCTGCAGCGGGCTGAACGCCTCCATCTCCCGCAGCTCTCCGGTCGCCAGACCATCCAGGCCGACGACCACCTCGTTGCCGGGTCCAAGCGCGGCGCCCTGCAGCATACCGACCATTTCGAGCGCCTTGGTATTGGCCCAGGCGGTGTGATGATCAGGGGCAAACAAAACCAGCGGCTGGTAAGCAAGGATCGCATCGAGATGATGGCGTGTCAGCCGCTCGCTATCGCCGAGGATCGTGTAGTCAACACCTTGCGCAAACAGGACCTTTTCTGCGGCCCGCGTCGCGGCGTAGGAGCGCACAGCCTCGGTCAGGGCTGCCAGCCCGCTGACACCAGCAAGCTGGAGATGGTCGAGTTCGGCGGCGCCTGAAAACAGGTGCATGTGGTTTTCAGAAAAACCCGGAAGCACCGTGCCTCCGTCCGCATCGATCACCTGCGTATCCGCACCTCGAAATGGCTCCATCTGCGCGGCCGCGCCGACCGCCAGGATATGACCCGCCGCCATCGCCACCGCCTCGGCGCGGGGCCGATCCTCATCCAACGTCAAAACGCGAGCATTGAGAATGATGATATTGGCGGTCTGCGTCATGATGCTACTCGCTGCTTGCCAGGAAGAATGGAGCGCGAGCTAAGCCGATCCGGCCGCGCAATACAACGGGGGGGCAAAAATGTTTCCTCACCATCCCTCTGAAAGCACACGCTCCAGCATGTCGGCAAAGAAATCGGCGCTCCCCAGCGACAGGCAGAGCGGCGGCTTGATCTTCAGCACGTTCAGATAATCGCCGGTCGGCTGCATGATAACGCCGAGTTGCAGCAGCCGGTCGCAGATAACAGCCGTTTGCGCGGTTGCGGGCGCAAGCGTCTCGCGATCAAGAACGAACTCCAGCCCAAGATAGAGACCCATGCCATGAACGGCGCCGACAAGCGGAAACCGCTGGCCCAATGCCTGGAGACGGCGCTTCAGGTGATCGCCAACGGCACGGGCGTTCTCCTGCAGACCTTCGTCGCGCATGATATCGAGGACCGTCAAACCGACAACGGAACTGACCGGGCTGCCGCCAGCGGAGGAGAAGAAATAGCCCTCCTTCTCCAGCGCATCGGCAATTGCCTTCGTGGTGATGACGGCACCAAGCGGATGGCCATTGCCCATGCCCTTGGCGACAGTGATGATATCGGGGACCACGCCCTGCTCTTCAAAACCCCAGAAGTGATGCCCGAGCCGGCCGTAGCCAACCTGCACCTCATCGGCGATACAGACGCCACCGCGAGCCCGGACCAAAGCGTAGATGTCCTTGAGATAACCCGGCGGTAGCGGAATCCCGCCGGCATTGCCATAGACGCATTCGCAGATGAAACCGGCCAATCCCTCGCCACCGCCGTCCAGTTTTTCCAGCACCGGTATGAGGGCGTCAACATAAGCAGCAGTTGAACCCGGCCCGCGAAACGG
The DNA here is from genome assembly GCF_033447125.1 of Rhizobium sp. PL01. Classification (NCBI taxonomy): domain Bacteria; kingdom Pseudomonadati; phylum Pseudomonadota; class Alphaproteobacteria; order Hyphomicrobiales; family Rhizobiaceae; genus Rhizobium; species Rhizobium sp. PL01. Next base: position 193,755 of record NZ_JAWQUM010000008.1, read on the forward strand.
GCCGCGATAGGTATTCGGCGATATCACAGGGTACACCCAGTCAGGCCGCGTTGTAAGCGCCTGCGGATTGTCGGCGATCGAGGTGGAGACGGCATCGCTGGCCACCGACCAGCCATGATAGCCTTCCAACAGGCAGAGCATGTTGCGCGCGCCACTGGCTGCCCAGGCGAGCCTGAGCGCCAGATCATTGGCCTCCGAGCCGCTATTGACCAGAAACACCGTATCCAGCCCCTCAGGAGCGAGAGCGGCCAGCCTCTCGGAAAATTCCGCAACGGAAGCATAGTGGAACCGGGAATTGGTGTTCAGCCTTTGCCACTGCCGGTGCACGGCATCGGCCAGACGCGGATGGCCGTGGCCAAGGATGGTGACATTGTTGACCATGTCGAGATAGGCGCGTCCTTCGACATCGATCATATGTTCGCGCAAACCACGTTCGATCTGCGGCGGTGTCTCGTAATAGTTCTTCTGCGGCTTGGCGAAATGGTTTTGGCGGCGAGCCAGAAGCGTTGCGCTCTGCGGCATCGGTGCATCGCAGTCGAAACCGAGAAGCTTTGCCGGTGATGGGCATAGAACTTTCCACGCGGCGGCGTGATTGGGTGAGACGAATGGCGGCGGGACGATGTCCTTGTCGCGGCAGAGCTGGACGCGCAGCACGCCGTTTTCACCGGCCGAGCCAGCGACCAGGCCAAGCGGCTGACCGGGATGAATGAAATCGTCCGGACCGGGCAAGGCATCGATGCCGGCCAGATGCAAGGCGGCATCCCGCCCCATCAGTATCAGGCCGCCATCCGTGAATTTCAGAATGCCGCCGAAAGGCGCCGACACGCTGGTGCCTGCCGGCAGGACCAGATCGACATGAAGAGTGCATGTTTCCGTAGGCTGCGGTGAGCGCAGCACGGTGCGGTTCAACCGGTATTCGCCGTACCGCGTCGAGACGGCTGCGTTTTCCCGGGATGCCTCCAAAAGCAGCCGGTCTTCGAGACCCGGTTGCGGCCATTGAACGCCGTCGAACAGGTCACTTTGTGAGTCCAATTCAATCACAGCGATCCCGGATACTTCGATTTCCGGCAGCAGGCGCTCGCCGGTGATCGCGGCTCCGGGATCGTCCAGTTGGCCAACGGCCTCAAGGATGGCAATTTCCATCACGGCTGACGGCACCGAAACGGCAACGTCGAAAATCTGCCGTTCGTGGTCGATATTGCCGCTGACATAGCCGTTGTCCGGGTCGAGCGCGAGTTGCTGCTCGCTGCTTGCTTCCAGCACGGCGGCACGTGCCACGATCAGCGGCCAGAGTGCGCGTAGTTCCGCCGCGGTGAGTGGAAAAACATCGTGGAACGCCTTGATCGCCGGCAGGATGATGGTGGGGTCGCCATCGGCATGATGCAGCAGCGAGGCGCAGGTGACGGCAAGATCGGCGACAAGCCAGCCATTGATGACATCGCCGAAATCGATGACGCCATCCGGGATCAACTGGCCACTTTCGTTCGGCAGGCTGACGACATTGTCATCCGTGATGTCATGATGAATGGCCTGTTGCCGCAGCTCCGGCTTCAGCCCGTCGAGCCGGCGCATGGCTGCATCCATTGCGCGGCCGATGCGCTGTTTACGATCCGCATCTTTTACCGCCGACAGGAGATGGCCGACAACCGGTTCGGCGTTTCGCAGATCCCATTGCAGGTCCCGAGACAGGCCGGGATGCGTGAAATCAGCCAACGCCAGTGCCAACCGGCCGCCCAGTGTACCGAGGGCTGCAACCGTGACAGTTGGCAAATGTTTGCGCTGGGTCAGCGGCTGACCGTCGATATAGTCGAGCAGGCGAATCTGATAATCCTCACCGCGCACCGTGACGAGCAGGATGTCCGCGCCATTGCCGGCCGCAACGACTTTCGGCACGCGAGGCACATCGGCCTTGCCGGCGATATGGCGCAAAGCGGCATTCTGCGCTTCAAGCTCGATAGTTGCATAGTCGGCGCGGCAGATTTTCAAGACGAAACGGCCGCTGGCCGCTTCGATGCGATAATTGCGGTCCTGCTGGCTGCCGAGTTCAGTGATCGGGCCGGACAGGCCGTAATGAGCGGCAATAAGGCTCGCGGCGTCTTCAGCATTCACATCAGGCCGCGACAATTCCGCTCGCCGCAAAAAAGCATATTCCAATCTCTCGCCCCCCGGAATCAGATCGCCGGCAGATTGGCACAACCATGTATGAACGCGAATGACAAATTGGAGCGTGCGGTACCGGAAGTTTCAGGCGGGCGACGGCACCCCACCGCAGGAGAAGTGGCATCCAACGCAGAAACGCCCGCTGCGAGGCAACGGGCGTTTCGGGAAATTTCGCTGGAGGCGTTGTTTTTAAGCGATTAGCGAGCGACCGAGGCGCGGGCGATGCTCTGGATGTCGGCACGGTCGATGCCGAGGTCGCGCAGTTCGCGCGAGGTCATACGGCCAAGTTCGGTGACCGTCTGACGGTACTTGCGCCAATTGTTGAAAGAGCGTGCTACGTTCATGATAATCCCCTTTCCTAGGGCTTTCCGGGCCCGGCAGCCATTCAGTGGCGCCGTTGTCGTTTTGATGAGCCGTTTATAAGCCTCCTGATTATGGAGTAACAGCGCCAATACTTCAGGACACCCATGCACTAGCTGCATGGTCAACTTCCACCGGAGCAATCCCGCTGGCAGACTGTGGTCTTGAAGCTGGATTGGTATCGCGTTCACTGCCCGCAGCCATGGCATCGCATAGCCGAACACTGGAAACGATTCTTTCCACCTCAGCGGAACTTTACCCATCCCGCCGCGTTCGAGGGATGAGGCAAACAGGAGTTATTGATATGCTCGCAAAGTTTTCCTATCTCGCATTCGGCTTCGTTGTCGGCGCCGGCCTACTGATGTTTATGACGGTGACAGATCATTCCACGGTAGATCACTCCAGGCTTGCGAAAACGAGCCGCCTGAACGGCACTACTGCACCTGCGATTTTTGAAATGGAACGGTTTGGCTAACGCCGACAATTCGCTTTGAACTTGGTCGCGTCGGCTACCCGGCGCGATAGCTACATGTGCGTGCGGTCATGGAAAGATTTCCCGGTGCATCGACAGGAAAAGTCCCTTCAGCTCCGGCTCGCGCACACGACGGGCTGCCTCGACACAAGACACCCACTCGCTAAGCCGCAGGCCTTTCTCCCGAAAGACCGCGCAACTCTCTTGGACATCCAGCAGGTGGACCTGAACGCAACAAGGCGCACGCTGGCCGTTGTCGCACATCTTTAAGTAGGTGAAATATCCGAACGGCTTTTTCTTCGCCTTTCCGCGCACGCCAGCCTCTTCGAAGGCTTCGATCGCGGCGACCTCGTGCGGCTTTTTGCCGGCCATCGGCCAGCCTTTGGGAATAATCCAGCGTCCGCTTTCGCGGCTCGTCACCAACAGAACTTCGAATATGCCGCTATCCCCGCAGGCACGATAGCAAAGCGCCGCGAACTGCTCCCGCATTCGCTCCTTGAACAACGTCCCGGTAAACGGTGCGAGTTCAGATAGAAACGTCGCGGGTTTTTTCGTCGATTTTTTCAGCGCGCTGCCCATGAGGGTCAACCGCCCCTGATCGAAGTTCGCCACACCAGATCGGCATGCAGACGCACCGTATCGTTCTCGGGCTCCGCCGTCTCTGCGACCAGCCACGACACCGCCTCGCGCGCAATGGTGTCCACAGGCTGAGCGAATGTCGTCAGCCCGTAGGATGACCAGGACGCCTGTTCGATATCGTCGAACCCGGCGACACAAATCTGGTCCGGAACAGACATTGAAAACTGGTGCCGGGCGGCATCCATGAAACCACATGCGAGGAGATCGGTGGCACAGAACACCGCGTCCGGACGATCCTTGCGGGTCAGAAGCTGCTGGGCAACGACCCGGCCGCTTTCATACCCCGTATGGCCGAACCGTTCGACAATCACATCCAGACCCAGCGCCTTGGCGGCAGCGACGAAGCCGTGCTCGCGTGCCATCAGGCTTGGTGTTCCCGCCTGCGAATTGGCAAAGGCAAGCTTGCGGCAGCCGGCCCGCACGAACGCTGTCGCAATGCGCGCCGCTGCATCCGCGTCATCGAGATTGATCTTCAGCGGCCCTTCCCGGTCGTCATCCCGGTTGATCAGCACCAGCCGCTGGCCGTTCTTGAGACAGAGATCAGTGATCGATTTGTCCGGTAGGCCGGACAGGATGACCGAGGCATCGGCACGGTAGCGGATCGCCTGCCGCAAAGCGAGATCGACGCTGCCATCCGACCGGTCGGTGTTGATCAACATCGCCACCTTTCCGGAATTCTGCAACTGCTGTGTTAGCGCGCGTAAAAGCGCCGAGCGATAGGGCGTGCCGATCTCCGAAACGATCAGGCAGATGATGCCGCTTTCGTTGCGCATGAGGCCACGGGCCAGATGATTGACGTGGTAGCCGAGCGCCTCGGCGGCATCGAGCACCTTCTGCCGCGTTTTCGGCGAAACGCTGGCGCCCGACGTAAACGTACGGGAAACCGCAGAGCGCGAAACCCCTGCCTTTTCCGCCACTTCCTGGGCACTGACGAATAGTTTTTGTGACACGTTGGAGTCCATCCTCTTGCGTGCAATCTGCACAATTTTGCAATTGCGTGCAAGCGTTCGATCGATCGAAATGTGACAGTTTTATGAAGATTTTGTTTGACAGGCGTTTTCATCTCATGCAGCATTTGCACACGCTTGCAAAGGCGACCGGCGTGGAGGCGCCGCTTCAACAGGAGGAAATTTCATGGGTTCACGATATATTGCCGCCGCAGCATTTGCCGCCGGGACGACACTTTCAGCCTTTTCGGCCCAGGCCGCTGGCGATCTCAACCTGATCTGCTCGGCCGATGTGGTCATCTGCGAGCAGATGAAGGGTGACTTCGAGAAGGTGCACAGCGACATCAAGGTCAACATGGTCCGCCTGTCATCCGGCGAGACCTATGCCAAGATCCGGGCCGAAGCACGCAACCCGAAGACCGATATCTGGTGGGGCGGAACGGGCGATCCGCATCTGCAGGCGGCATCCGAAAACCTGACCCAGGAATACAAGTCGCCTATGCTCGACCAGCTCCAGGATTGGGCCAAGAAACAGGCGGAAAGCGCCGGTTACAAGACGGTCGGCATTTATGCCGGTGCGCTTGGCTGGGGCTACAACACCGAAATCTTCAAAACCAAAGGCTTCACCGAGCCGAAATGCTGGGCGGACCTGCTGAACCCTGCGTTCAAGGGCGAAATCCAGATCGCCAACCCGAACTCGTCCGGCACCGCCTATACGGCGCTCGCTTCGCTGGTCCAGATCATGGGCGAAGATCAGGCCTACGACTACCTGAAGAAGCTCAACGCCAATGTTTCGCAGTACACAAAGTCTGGCTCCGCCCCGGTCAAAGCGGCTGCACGCGGCGAAACGGCAATCGGCATCGTTTTCATGCATGATGCCGTTGCACAGACGGCCGAAGGCTTCCCGATCAAGTCGGTCGCACCTTGCGAAGGTACCGGTTACGAGATCGGCTCGATGTCGATCGTCAAGGGTGCAAAGAACCTCGACAATGCCAAGACCTGGTACGACTGGGCATTGAAGCCAGACGTGCAGTCGCGCATGAAGGATGCGAAATCCTTCCAGCTGCCGTCCAACAAGACAGCCGAAATCCCGAAGGAAGCGCCGCGCTTCGAGGATATCAAGCTGATCGACTACGACTTCAAGACCTATGGCGATCCGGCCAAGCGCAAGGAACTGCTTGAGCGTTGGGACCGCGAAATCAGCGCCAACGCCAACTAAGAGAAACGGGTCAGGCCGGGGTTATCGTTACCACGGCCCGCCCCCAAGTTTCTCCCAGCCGGAGATCGCGCAACCCTCCACAGATTGCGGCGCGGTCTCCGGCCACTCCTAACTCCATATTTTGCATCATAAAAAGGCGCGGGGATCGTCATGGACCATCGCAACCGTAGGCTGGATATTGTCCTCGCACTGGGGATCGCCGCGTTCATTCTCGTTCCGTGGTACCGGATCGAGGGCGGGTTTCTCGGATTTGGCTGGTTTTCCGGCTTTCCAACGGAGGCTTCGGTCGCACCCGGCATCCTGCAGATCCTCAGTCACGGCCGCTGGTGGCTGACCTTTGCAGCGCTGATCATGGCGACTGCGGTCGCGGCGCGGTTTCTCCGCGACCCGATGCAACGCGGAACGATGCTTGCCATCGCCGGGGCCGTCGGCGTCCTCTTCCTAACACTTCAGGGATTGGCGATCGGCTTTTCCGGTTGGACCTGGGCGATCAGCGAAACGCTGTTTGGTGCACTGGCCGACGGGCAACCGTCCATGGGGGCGGGTGCAGTGCTCTCAGCCTTTGCCTTCGTTCTGATCTTTTCCTTCGGCCTTGCCGAACGTGGCGTGATGAAAGGCGATGCTTTTGTCGTCGCCTCGATCGCCATCCTGGTTTTCCTCGTGGCGATCTTCGTGTTCTATCCGGTCGGCAGCATGCTCGTCGGAGCCTTCCAGGATTTTGACGGGTCGTTCAATCCCGACGGTTTTACCCGCAACATTCAGGACAACTCGATCTGGAGCCTCGGCTGCGTGGTCGGCGGTGAACGGTGTGGCGTTGCCTGGCGCACACTTTGGCTGGCATTGATGACAGCAGGCGGCTCAACCATCATGGGCCTGGCCTTCGCTCTCGTCGCTACCCGCACGCGGTTCCCCTACAAGAAGGGGCTGCGGCTTTTGACGGTGCTGCCGATCATCACTCCGCCCTTCGTCATTGGCCTTGCGCTGACGCTGCTCTTTGGCCGCGCCGGCGTCGTCACGCTCGGCCTTTCCGACCTCTTCGGCATCGAACCCGGCCGCTGGCTCTATGGCCTGACCGGCATCTGGATTGCCCAGGTCCTGTCCTTCACGCCGATCTCCTTCCTTGTGCTTATCGGCGTCGTCGAAGGTGTCAGCCCGTCGATGGAAGAGGCGTCCCAGACACTCCGGGCCGACCGCTGGCGCACCTTCTGGCGCGTTTCGCTGCCATTGATGAAACCGGGCATCGCCAATGCGTTCCTGATCGGCTTCATCGAAAGTATGGCCGACTTCGGCAATCCACTGGTGCTCGGCGGCAGCCACGGCGTTCTTTCGACTGAAATCTTCTTTGCCGTGGTCGGCTCGCAGAACGACCCGTCGCGCGCCGCCGTGCTTGCTATCATCCTGCTCTGCTTCACGCTGACGGCATTCCTTGCCCAGCGCTACTGGCTGGCTGGCAAGAATTTCGCCACCGTCACCGGCAAGGGTGACAGCGGTTCACATATCGCCTTGCCGCGCCCGGTTTCCATTGCCGTGCACGCCATGGTCATCCCGTGGATGATCTTCACGGTCGTGATCTACGGCATGATCCTGTTCGGCGGCTTCGTGAAGACCTGGGGGCTGGACAACTCATTGACCCTTGAACATTACGCCCGCGCCTTCTCTGTTGAAGTCCGCGATGGAGCGCTGGCCTGGACCGGTGTGGCCTGGAATTCCTTCTGGACGACGATCGAGATCGCGTTGATCTCGGCACCGCTGACCGCGGCTGTTGGCCTTTTGACGGCCTATCTCATCGTTCGCCAGAGATTCGCCGGCCGCAATATCTTCGAATTCGCCTTGATGATGAGCTTTGCCATTCCCGGCACAGTCATCGGCATCAGCTACATCATGGCCTTCAACCTGCCGCCGCTGGAAATGACCGGTACGGCACTCATCCTGATTGCCTGCTTCGTCTTCCGCAACATGCCGGTCGGCGTGCGCGGCGGCGTGGCGGCGATGAGCCAGCTCGACAAGAGCCTCGACGAAGCGTCGCTCACCCTGCGCGCCACCAGTTTCCGGACGATCCGCAAGGTCATCCTGCCGCTGTTGCGCCCGGCGATCACGGCAGCCTTGGTCTATTCCTTTGTGCGGGCCATCACCTCGATCAGCGCCGTCATCTTCCTCGTCAGCGCCGAGTACAACATGGCGACCTCCTATATCGTCGGCCTCGTCGAAAACGGCGAATATGGCGTGGCAATCGCCTATTCCTCCATGCTGATCGTGGTGATGATCGTCGTTATCGCCGGCTTCCAGTTTCTCGTCGGAGAACGCCGGTTGCGGCGCGAAAACCGTGTCGCTGGCGTCACCACAGCCCCTTCCCTTTCCCTCGGTCAGGAGAAAACCGTATGATTACCCCCCGCTCCGGCTCGGTCGTCTTTCAGAATATCAAGAAGCAGTTTGGCGCCTTTACCGCCATTCACGACCTGTCGCTGACCATAGAACCCGGCCAGTTGGTCACGCTGCTTGGGCCCTCCGGCTGCGGCAAGACCACGACGCTGCGTATGCTGGCCGGCCTCGAACATCCTAGCTCCGGCAGGATTCTCATCGGCGGCAAGGACGTGACCATGCTGCCGGCCAATGAACGCGACGTCTCGATGGTGTTCCAGTCCTATGCGCTGTTTCCGCACATGAGTTCGCTCGACAATGTTGCCTATGGTCTGGAATCCTCGGGGCTCAAAAAGAAAGAAGCCCGCGAACGGGCGGAGGAAGGTCTGAAGCTGGTCGGTCTCGGCGGCATGGGCGGGCGGCTCCCGGCCGAGCTGTCCGGTGGCCAGCAGCAGCGCGTCGCCGTTGCCCGCGCCCTCGTACTCGAACCGCAGGTCCTGTTGCTCGACGAACCGCTCTCCAACCTCGACGCCCGGCTGCGCCGCCAGGTGCGCACCGAAATCCGCGATCTGCAGCAGCGCCTCGGCTTTACCGCCGTCTACGTCACCCATGATCAGGATGAGGCGCTCGCCGTCTCTGACCGCATCGTCATCATGAAGGACGGCGTGATCGCGCAGGAAGGTTCGCCCCGCGATCTCTACGAGGCACCGGCGTCTGCCTTCATCGCCGATTTCATGGGCGAGGCAAATGTTGTGGCCTGCGATGTCATCAGCGTCGATGGTGCCGATGCAACGATCCGTATCGGTGCGCTCGAACATCGCGTACCGAGCCGCAATGCCAGACCCGGACCGGCAAAGCTGGCCGTCCGGCCGAACTCGATTACGCTCGAACCGGCATCAGGCGCTGCCTTTCCCGGTCAGATTACCCATGCCGCCTATCTTGGCGACCATGTCGAATACGAGGTAGAGACGAGCACAGGCAGGCTTTTTGTCGTCGATCCGGCCGTCGAGCGTGCCTTGGCGCCATCGACGGAAGTCGCCATCGGTTTCAAGGGACGCGGCATCGCCATCATCAACGGCTAAGCCGTTCAGGACTAAAGAAGGACTATTTCATGACATTGCAGATCTCCGGGCTCGACGCGCGTTTCGCGTTGGCACAGGCTATCGCCAAGGAAGCCGGTGCTGTTGCGCTCGACTATTTCAACAGGCGCGAAACGCTTGTGATCGAAACCAAACGCGACCTACAGGACGTCGTCTCGATTGCAGACCGAGACGTCGAGACCATCATTCGCGCCCGCGTTGCCGAAGCGCATCCGGGCGACGGGTTCCTGGGCGAGGAATACGGTCTTGCCAGTGGCGATTCCGGCTATACCTGGGTAGTCGACCCGATCGACGGCACCAGCCCTTTCGTCAACGGCATGCCGAGCTGGTGCGTTTCCATCGCGGTGCTGCATAACACCGAACCGGTGATAGGCGTTATCTACGCGCCCTGTGCCGACGAGCTCTATGCCGGCGCCTCCGGCAAGGGCGCGACGCTCAACGGCCGGGTGCTGACCCTCGACCCCTCCCGCACCATCCGCAACGCGGTCACCGGCCTTGGCGCCAACAGTCATGTGACGCCGGCCTTTGTCGGCAAAATGGTCGAGGACCTTTTGACGGCAGGTGGCAATTTCATCCGCAACGGCTCCGGCGCGCTGATGCTCGCCTATGTCGCCGCCGGCCGGCTGGTCGGTTACTATGAACCCTATATGCACGCCTGGGACTGCCTTGCCGGCTATTGCCTCGTCAAGGAAGCCGGTGGCTGGTATCACCCCTTCCCTGTCGAGGGAGAACAACTGACCAAGGGTTCGCCAGTGTTGGCAACGGCGCCTGGCGCACGAGACGACCTGATGAAAATCGCCGGTCTCTGAAAATTGGAAATGGGGCCGCTCCAGCCGGCGGGGCCCCATTGATGCCGGCAGGTGTCTTCACACGCCGATTTGGCTGCCTGGCAAGGCGCGTGCCGCAGCGCTCAAAAGATCGGTCTGGGAGATCAGTCCAAGAATTTGACGCTCGCTATCAACAATGATGACGGCATGGGCATGCCCGTCGGTCAGGACCGGCAACAGCGAAAATGCCGGATCGCTGTCCGAAGCGATAGCTGCCTTCGACAGGAGGTCGCCGATGCGATCGGCTGCCTTCGAAAGTTCCCGCAACCCAACCGTCCCGCTTAAACGGCCATTCTCATCCGTCACCGGTAGCGTCCGGACGTTGTGCTTCAAAAGCAGCTCTCGCGCCTCGGCCGGATCGGCACTGGCGTCGATGGAGATGACGTCACGGGACATGATGTCAGCGCAGCGGATATCGCCATGCGCGCGGATGGTTGCCTGAAGCTCGACCTGTTGCAGCAAACGGCTGAGATCGCCCCTGTCAATGTCAAAGGTTTCATCGAACGCGGCAAGGGCTGCGTCGAGATCCTCCTCGCGGAAACCGACGCGTAGCGATGCAGGCAGGTCTGCGGTCTGGTGCGTGTTCACGTTCGCTATAGCGGCAACATGCGGATAGTTGCGCCGGGCAAGCTTATGAAACAGCAAGCCGAGTATGACCAGAATACAGGAGTTCAGGCCGACCGGGACAAAGGGAAAGAGCAGGCCCCAGCTGGCAACGACCGGCCCGCCGAGGACGGCGGTGAGAGCCGCAGCCCCACCGGGTGGATGAAGGCAGCGCGTCAGCGACATCGCAGCGATTGCGAGCGAGACGCCGACACCGGAGGCAATGATCGGATCGTGGATCAGAGACGCGGTGATGATGCCCACCAGCGCCGAGATGGTATTACCGCCGACGATCGACCATGGCTGCGCCAAAGGACTGGTCGGGACCGCAAACAACAGCACGGCGGACGCACCCATCGGTGCCACGATCAAAGGCAGATGCGGCCCCTGCCCGAGCAGATAACTGCTGATCAAGCCGGTCAAGCCGATGCCGATCAGTGCGCCGACACACGCAATCAGCCGCTCGCGCAGTGTGGCGCCAGCCAGAATCGGTGCAAACATTCGAAAACGGCCGTCCGATTTTGGCTTTTTGGAATGAGGCATCGGGAAACCGGACACGCCGAAGACGGGATCGGGAGACCGGCGCGCGCGTCATCCCGTTTCCCGGCTATAGGAAAATCATGCGCAAAGCGCAACGGTCAAACGGCAGCAGGCCTTGAGGAACCATGCGGACGGCTGGAAGCCCGGCCGTCCACCTTCGCCTAGTTCTGTTTGGCGGCTTCGGCGAAGAAGCCTTCCGGACTATCGACCTCGACCAGCTTCTTCCTGTCGATCAACCAGAACCGGTTGCCGACCGCACGCACGAAACTGCGGTCATGCGAAACGAAGAGGCAGCTGGCCTGATGCGCCATCAGTTCACCCTCCAGCGCCTCCTGTCCATCGATATCCAGATGGTTGGTCGGCTCGTCGAGCAGGTAGAAGTTCGGATTGGTCAGCCGCAGGATAAGCATGCCGAGCCGAGCCTTCTGGCCACCGGACAGTTGGCCAACTGTCCGGGCTTGAAGCTCGATGCTCATTCCGGCTCCGGCGAGCAAAGCCCGCGCCCGCTGATCGCCGATCTCGAACCGGCGGATGATCGTCCCCATCGGCGTATCGTTATCCCGGAGATCGGCCAAAGCCTGATCACCATAGCCGAGAACCAGCGAAGGCGTCGCCTTGATGCCTTCCTGCGCCGTCTCCGGCTGTTCAATCGCATTGCGCAGCATCGACACCAGGCGGGTCTTGCCAGTGCCGTTTGCGCCGAGCAGCACGATCCGGTCGCCCTGGCAGACGAACTGCTTTCCTGTCCTGAACAACAGAGTGCCATCCGGCGTCTGTACCGCGGCGTCCTCCAGCGTGATCAGCACCTTGGCATGTGTGCCGCGATTGGCAAGCCTGATCGCCCCGGCGGAGCGCTCCAGATGCGCCGGCTTGGCCGCGTCTTCGAGCTTGTCCGCACGCTGCTTCAACTGCTTGGTCTTGATCACCAGCAGATCGCTGCCGGAATTGATGCCGATATTGTTGAGCTTGGCCGCCTGCTTGCGCAATTGATCGGCAACCTTGATATCGCGCTGATAACGGCGCTCGTCGGCAGCATCAGTCTCGTCCAGCGCGATCCGCGCTCGCGAATAGGGCAACGGAAAGATCTGCGATTGCTCGGCGCGAAGAAAGAGCGTGCGGTTGGTGACCGTGTCGAGGAAGGCGCGATCATGGCTGGCAATGATCACAGGCACATCGCGCGGCAGCGCATTCAACCACGCCTCAAGCATGGCGATCTTGCCGAGATCGAGATGGTTGGTCGGCTCGTCGAGCATCAGAACATCCGGCTCGGTCACCCAGACGCGGGCCAGCATGGCGATCCGCTGCCAGCCGCCGCTCAATTGCTTCAGCGGCCTCTGCCGCAAGGCCTCCGGCACATCGAGCTCCTCCAGCACCACGTCGACACGCCAGCTATCACTCTCCTGCTGGTCGGCCGACAGCGCGTCCAGTACGGCCGTATAGAAGGGCAGATCGGACAGGCGCGCGGGGACATTCTGCTCGACATAGCCGACAGTCAGGCCGCGAGCCTTGGTGATCTCGCCTTCGCTCGCCTCCAGCGCACCTGAAATGCAGCGGAACAGAGTCGATTTTCCGCGGCCATTGGCGGCGACGAGGCCGATGCGGTCGCCAGCATTGACGACGATATTGAGCTTGGAGAAAAGCGGGCTGCCCAGCACGATGCCGAGATTGCGGATGTTGATAAGGGTCATAATCTGTCTCTGGTCTTGCCGCACAACCATCCATCGAGGGCTCTCAAGCCATCATCGATGTGATGCGTCGCGCGCAGCGGATTGGAAAATGCAGACAACACAAGCAACGAGGCTCGATACTGCAGTGCCACGAAGGGCAGACCAGAAGACGGTTTTAAGAGAAACGGACTTTGGTCAGCCCTGCAAACGCATTTGCAGGGCGTTGACGGGGCCACGCTGGCGATTGTGCCGGAAAAATGTATTCATTGCGCAGCCCTCCTTTCTCGATAGGCCGCACTCATAACATCCGGTTTCGGGATTCGCAATCGCTTCGCACGACGCGCACTATAGACTATTTTTCCATTATATACTTTATTGTCCAATTTCCCCATGATACACAACGGCCACAGCCAACATGGAGGTGCCAGCTATGCAGATCGAGGAATTCACGCTCGAACGGATTCAGTCGCTTTACGAAAACCTCGTGGAGTTCAACCTCTCTGATAGCGGCGTCCATCCCTACTCGCTGAAGGAATTGCTGACGCCGGACCAGCTTCTGGGACTGCATGAGGTCGAACTCGGCTACGGCTGGACCAATGGCGGCGTCGAGCTGCGCGATACGATCGCCCGGCTCTATAAGAGCCGTGACCGTGAAAACGTCATGGTCACCAATGGTTCGGCGGAAGCGAATTTCATCCTGGTGATGACCTTGCTGGAGCCCGGCGACGAGCTGGTGCTGTTCGTGCCGAACTATCTGCAGATCCGCGGCTGGGCCAAGGCGCTCGGCGTGACCGTCAAAGAGATCGTGCTGCGCGAAGAACTGGGCTGGCTGCCGGATCTGGACGAAGTCCGCGCCGCGGTGACGCCGAAAACCAAGATGATCAGCCTGTGCAATCCCAACAACCCGACCGGCAGCCTTTTGCCACGCGAAACGATGGACGCGCTCGTTGATATCGCCCGCGAACGCGGCGTCTACCTGCATGCCGACGAAATCTACAAGGGTTCCGAGCTGGATACGGACGAGTCCGTCAGCTTTGCCGATCTCTACGAAAAAGCCGTGGTTACTGCCGGCCTTTCCAAGGCGATGGCGCTTCCGGGCCTGCGGCTCGGCTGGCTGGTTGGTCCCGCGAAGGAAATCTACGGCACCTGGCAGCGCAAGGACTATACCTCGATCACCACCGGCGCGCTCAGCGAACACATCGCCAATATTGTGCTGCAGCCGGCCAAGCGCGCCGAAATCCTGTCGCGCAGCCGCCATCTGCTGCGGGAAAACCGGGCTTTGCTGACATCCTGGATCGAGGCACACAACACCCTGTTTTCCTACCTGCCGCCCCGCGCCGGCGGCATGGCGTTTGTCCGTTACAACCGCGAGATCAATTCGTCGCTGTTGGTCGATCAGGTGAGAGAGCAGAAGAGCGTCATGCTGGTGCCGGGCGATGTCTACGGCCTCGACGGCTATATCCGCATCGGCATCGGTGCGCAGAAGCATCATCTCGAAGCTGGGCTCGCACGCCTCGCGGACTTCATGAGAGGCTGAGGATCGGAGGATGAACCCTGAACTCGCCTCCTATGCGGCCGTGTGCGACGGCGTCGCCCAGCTGTTCCAGCCGTTCGTCGAGGTCGTGCTGCACGACCTTGAAACGGAGACCGCCGCGCACATTGCCGGAAACTTTTCCAAGCGCGAGATCGGCGAACCTTCGCTGTTGCATGAGATCGATTTCCGCCCAACAGAACGGCTGCTCGGGCCGTATGAAAAGGTCAATTGGGACGGCCGCCGGATCAAGTCGATCAGCATCATCCTGCGCGACAGCAACGAGCGGCCGACGGCGGTGATGTGCATCAATGCCGACGTTTCGCATTTCCATGCGGTGATGCAGACGTTGAGCGCCTTCGCCTCGATCCCCATCGATCATGCCAAGCCGGCCAGCCTGTTCAAGGAGGACTGGCATGAGCGCATCAACGAATACATCCAGAACTGGACGGGTTCGCGCGGGTTGATCATCGCCGGCCTGACCCGCGAACAGAAGCAGCAAGTGGTGAAGGATCTCTCAGCCGATGGCGCTTTCGGCGGTAAGAATTCCGCCGCCTATATCTCGCGCATTCTCGGCATGGGCCGCGCGACGGTCTACAAATATCTCAATCAGGATCGATCGGTGGACGCATGATCATCCTGCCGCGATCAGCTATCGAAGCTTTGGTCGATCTCGACAGTGCACTCGCTGCCGTCGAAGCGGCCTATATCGCCGCATCGGATGGCCGAGCGACGATGCCGCCAGTGGGCTATCTCGTCTTTCCGGAAAATGACGGCGATTGCCATATCAAATACGGTCATATCGCCGGCGATCCAACATTCGTGATCAAGGTCGCCGCCGGGTTCTACGGCAATCCGGCGATCGGACTGCCGACATCAAGCGGCGTGATGCTGGCCTTTTCCGCCGAAACCGGCGTTCTCGAAGCGATCTTGCTAGACGAAGGGTTTCTGACCGACTTGCGCACAGGCCTTGGCGGCGCCATCGCCACGCGGGCGCTTTGCCGCGCCGATGCACGGCGGGTGGCGATCGTTGGAACCGGCATTCAGGCGCGCTGGCAGGTCCGTTGCCTGCGGCAAGCCATGCCGGAAACGCCGCTGACTTTCACCATCTGGGGGCGTTCGCAGGATAAGGCGCAGGAGACGGCAAGCGTGCTTGCGAGCGAAGGCATCGACGTAACCGTCTCTTCCGATCTGGAACGCCTCTGCCGGGACGCCGAGATCATCATCACAACCACACCCTCGCGCCAACCCTTGATCCAGGATGCCTGGATCCAGCCGGGTACACACATCACTGCGATCGGCGCCGATGCGCCCGGCAAGCAGGAGCTCGACACTGCACTCGTTGTTCGCGCGGATCACCGCATCTGCGACAGTCTGGAGCAGTCTCTGGATCACGGCGAATTTTACGCTGCATTCCGAACTAAGGGTATTTCAGCCGAAAACTGCGCCGAACTCGGAGCCGTGCTGGGTGGCAAAGCCAAGGGCCGCGTCCACTCCAGCGATATCACCATTGCCGACCTGACAGGCATCGCAATTCAGGATATCGCCATTGCCACCTCTGTCCTCGACGCCTACAGGCGTTCGCAAGCCCGTTGATTACCGAGATGATCGGGCACGGCCTTTTGGGACGGAGCCGCAGGCATCGGCAAGCCGTGAAGGTCGTATCAATTGCCGTTACTGGCGGGCCTGCCCCATCCGCGAGAGCAGGATTACTGGCAATATCCCGATGACCACGATCGCAAGTGCCGCGACGGACGCCTCCTCATAGGTGCCCCTTGCGGCCTCACCGTAGAGATGCGTCGCGAACGTCTCGACGTTCAGCGGCCGTAGCAGCAAGGTGGCAGGCAGTTCCTTGACGCAGTCCACGAACACCAGCAGGCCAGCCGCCGTAATCGCCGCCTTCGATAGCGGCAGATGAACATGGCGGAAGGTACCAACAGCCGATTGGCCCAGCACGCGCGAGGCATGATCGAAGGACACCGGGATACGCGCCAGCCCCGCATCGATGCCGCCCGCCGAGATGGCCAGGAACCGGACGGTATAGGCGTAGAGCAACGCAGCGCCCGAACCGATGAACAGCAGGCCCGTCGATACGCCGAACCATGCTATTGCCGTGCGGTCGATAAAACCGTCGAATGTGGCAAGCACGATCAGAACGCCGATGGCAACGACCGTGCCCGGTGCGGCATAGCCGAGCGTCGAAAGCCGCTGCAGCCACGCGGTCGCCGCCCCGGGCCGCAGACGGCTGGCATAGGCCACCAGCAAGCCGAACAGGACGGTAATAATCGTGGCCGCTGATGCCAGAACCATGGTGTTGAATGCCTCGCTGAGGAACCGTGGCGAGAGGCCGGCGAATTCGATCCGTTTCCACGCCTCGGTGACAAGATAGATGGCGGGCGCTCCGAAGCCGATCAGGATCGGCAAGAGCCCGGCGACAAACAGCATCAGACCTTTTCCAGCCGATACGCGGCGCGGTTCGAAGGCGCGGCTGCGCTGCGCGCCGGTCGAGTAGCGTTGCTTGCCCCTCGCCCATTTTTCGAAGGCCACTAGCGCCACCACCACCATCAGAAGCGACAGGGCAATCTGCGACGCGCCCGGCAGGTCGGTACGGGTGATCCATGTCGTGTAGATGGAGACGGTCAAGGTCCGCACGCCGAGGAATTCGGAGGCACCGATATCGTTGAGGGTTTCCATCAAGGCGAGGCTGACACCGACGGCGACCGCCGGACGCGCCAGCGGCAGCGCAACGTACCAGAAGACGGCGCGGCGCGACATGCCAAGCGTGCGCGACGCATCGATCAGACTGGCCGACTGCGTCAGGAACATCGCCCGCGTCGGAATATAGACATAGGGATAGAGCACGAAACCTAAAAGCAGGATGCAGCCCGCCATCGAGCGCACGTCCGGAAGGCGGAACTCCCTTGGGCTGGAGTAACCGAGCAACCAGCGGACTGCGCCTTGCACCGATCCGATCGGATGCAGGATATCGAGATAGGCGTAGGCGATGATATAGGTGGGGACTGCGAGTGGCAGAAGCAGCGCCCATTCGAGCACGCGGCGGCCGGGAAAGGCATAGGCCGTGACCAGCCAGGCTGTGGATGTTCCGAGAATGGCGGAGATCAGGCCGACGCCACAAAGAAGGATGGCGGTATCCACCAAGGCAACGGGCAAGACGGTCGCGGCGAGATGCGACCACAGACCCGCCGATCCCTGGGCGGCCTGCAGAAACAGTGCGAAAATCGGCAACATCACCAGACAGGCGATTGTGCCGGCGCCAAGCAACCAGCGGGCTCCGGCACGGCCTCTGGGCCAGCTTCGGGCAGCACTGATCATCGGCTGAAATCCATCCTTTGGGCAAAAGAGAAGGCGCCCGCGGTAACGCGGGCGCCTGCCGTCTTTTAGTTGTCGAAGCCGACCTTGTCGACCAGCTCGCTGGCCTGCTTGCGATGGCTGACGATTTCCGTCAACGGCTTCGGATCGATCTTCAACTCGCCGAACGACGCGATGATCGGATCAGCTCCGGCACCGGCCTTGACCGGGTATTCGAAGTTGGCTTCCGCGTAGATCTTCTGGGCTTCGTCGGAGACGAGATATTCCAGGAGCTTGACAGCTTCGGCCTTGTTCGGCGCATTCTTGGCGACAGCCGCGCCGCTGACATTGACCTGCGTACCGCCGTCCTTGAACGTCGGAAGGACGACCTTGATGGCATCGCCCCAGGTAACCTGCTCTTCGCCACCCTTGCCGGAACGCATCAGGCCGACATAGTAGGAATTGGCGATGGCGATATCGCAAATGCCGCCGAGAATGTCCTTGGCACCGTCACGGTCGCCACCGGCTGCCTTGCGGGCAAGGTTGTCCTTGAGACCTGTCAACCATTTTTCGGTGGCTTCAGCGCCGTAATGGGCGATGTGGTCGGCAAACAGGGCCGTGTTGTAGGGATGCTGGCCGGAGCGAATGCAAATCTTGCCCTTCCATTTCGGATCGGCCAGATCTTCGTAGTTGAAGGCCGTCAGATCGAGATCCTTGGCGGCATAGATGACACGGGCTCGCATCGACAGCGCAAACCAATGGCCCTTTTCATCGCGCAGCTGCGCGGGGATCGATTCCGTCAGAACAGTGGATTCGACTGGCTGCGTGATGCCCTTTTCAACGAGATCGATCAGGTTGCCGGCATCGACAGTCATCAGGATGTCGGCCGGCGAGCTGGCACCTTCGGTCGCGACCCGTTCAGCCAAACCGTCCTTCATGAAGACCGTGTTGACCTTGGTGCCGGTCGAAGCGGTGAAGGAATCGAGCAGGGGCTGAATGAGGCCTGGCTCGCGGGTTGTGTAGATGTTGAGTTCTGCAGCCGAGACAGCGCTCGTGCTCAGGAGCAATGAAGCCGTGAACAATGTTGATTTTGCGATGTTGGACGTTTTCATGAATGCCTCCAAGTGAACTGTGCCGCTCGGTCGAACATTAACTGAGTAGAACAGTCAAGTTTATGCAGGAGACTTTACCGTAAACGATTGCTCTATTCTGAGGCGCTGAACTGCGAACCTCACACGCCGGGAAACACCAGCCAGCTACCCGGCAAAACAGTCAGCCCGACCGTCTTAGCACCCGGTTCCAGGCGATGCATTGTCCGTACTTTCAGCGGCTGCTCCAGACTATCAACGGTAATCGCGAGCTGCTCGACCTCACCGAGGAAAATGCGGCGATCTACCCGGCCTGAAATGTCACCGGCATTATCCGACACCGAAATCCCCTGTGGACGGATATAAAGCGTTGCCGGACTGCCCTCGCCGATATCGAGCGCCTGTGCGAACTGGCCTATCGCCGTTTCCACATATCCGTTGCGATATATGCCGGGCACTTTGTTGAAGGCGCAGAAAAATTCCGCTGCATAGGGAGATAACGGGCGATCGTGCAGATCATATCCCGATCCGGCCTGTACAATGCGGCCAGCCTTCATCAACACGACCCTGTCGCCGGCCGAAAGCGCCTCCTCCGGGTCGTGCGTGACCATGATCACCGTCGTGCCAAGGCCTCTCAGAAGCGACAGCGTTTCGTCGCGAACCTTTTCCCTCAGTCCCCGGTCGAGATTGGAGAACGGTTCGTCCATCAGCAGAATATCCGGTTGCGGAGCCAAGGCGCGGGCAAGAGCCACACGCTGCTGCTCTCCACCCGACAGCATATGCGGATAACGCCCCTTGAGATGGTCGATGCCGATATGGGCGATGACAGCGGCCGTTCTGGCAAGAGCCTCCTGTTTCGGGCGGCGCTTCAGGCCAAACAGGATATTCTGCTCGACACTCAGATGCGGAAACAGCGCATAATCCTGGAACACGAAGCCGATTTTCCGGTCTTCCGGCTCCACGAAACGTGACGGGCCGGAGACCTCTTCCCCGCTCAGCAAGATCCGGCCGCCATCGACACTATCGACCCCGGCGATCATGCGCAGCAATGTCGACTTTCCGCAGCCTGACTGGCCGACGAGGCAGATGATTTCGCCAGACGCAATCGTCAGAGACACGTTATCGAGCGCAATGGTCGCGCCAAATCTGCGGCTCACATTGTGGAGTTCAAGCGTCCGATCCCGGGCGTGCGGCGTCAAAATTCTATCCAGTTCCTCTTTACGCAGCCGAAAGCGAGCCTCGGCAGGCGGCAGGTGCACGACTCAGCGTTCGACCTGTTTATCAGTATATTTCGCGGAAAAGACAATCAGGTGCCAGGCTTGCCGATCGGGTCTTGGCCCAGTGGCAACCGATACGTTCTCACCGTCGAAACGAACAAGGATGCTCAGCGGCGCCTGCTGGCAAGCCGCCGGTTGATGCTGTTCGTTCTGAGAAATGAGGGAGTTTTCGGGTTTCTGCTGAGGACCGGCGGTGCGGGCGGTTCCTGAAAAGGCAACACACCCGGATCGGCGTCGGAAGCTCGGCTGGCTAAGGCCCCATCGTAAAACCGAGGGGAATTGGCAACCGGCTTAAACCTCGGTGCCCAGCAGGGCGGATACGGAAACCTGCAGCGCTGCGGCAATTCTTCTCAACTTGGCCGGATCGGTATCGCTGCCATCTTCAATGGCCGAAATCTCAAAATTCGCCAGTCCGCAGGTCACGGCGAGGTCTTCAATGCTGTAACCAGCAGATTCGCGATAGGTCTTGACCCGGGAAGCAACGGTTCCGCCGGAAACGGCGCCGAGGCCAAGATTGTCGAAGGTGTTGACTGCAATAGACATGGAAGTCTCCTGTTGTTCATGTATCGAACGTCTGTGTTTATCGTTCCCCGTGTTATGCCTGACCGCAAAATACGACCTCCTTTTATTGCTGCAGTGCGGCATCGACAAGCAAATATTGCTGCGTCCGCTAGGTGAGCCCGCAGTAAGGTTTCGATTCGCACGCGGTCGATCTTAAAAAGACCAATCAAAGCAATAGTATGTGACAATTTCCTCATGGATAGCAGCTGGGCTATTTCGTGATGCGAAATCCCGGCAGCACAGCGTCAGAAGCCGCTGATTCCGTCACGACCTCGGCAACAGATGCGGCAAGAGGGCCGATCCAACAGCGTTCCAGCATGGTGCTCACAGCTGCAGCAGGTCCGCAGATCAAGGCCGCCACCGCCCCATCGGTTTCGTTACGGACCCAACCGGACAAGCCGAGCTTTTGCGCCTGACCTCGCATCCAGTAGCGGAAACCAACGCCCTGGACACGCCCGGTTATGCGAACCAATACCGCTTTGGCTTCATCCGTCATGACGTCTCCATTAATTGCAGTCACAACAATCTGGAGCGGACGGGTAAGATTGCAAGCGAGTTTTCCAATGGACCTTCCCCTGCTATGGGAAGGTCTTACCTTGGCTGAAACACCAAGCTCCCGACACGATGGTAACAATGGAAATCGATATGGACACCGTGGAAATCAATGGCAGAAGCGATTTTGCTCTTTGGGCAATCCAGCGGGCGCAGGAAATCGTCATGGCCGAAGGCGCGGCACTGGCGTTAGCGGCCCGCGATATGAACGAGGCCGCTCTCCAGGAAAACGGTGCTGCACTCGGCAAAGCCATCGCAGATGCAATGCTTGAGGTCTTCGATGGCCTGATGGCCGAATAAAAAAGTCCGGCGGGCATCACAGCCCGCCGAACCGATATCGATATTGCCCGGCTCTCCGGACTGGACGGCTACGCCTTAGAGCGGGGTGACGTCGAAGCCGAACCATTTCTCCGACAATGTCTTGATCGTGCCATCTGCCTTGGCGGCTTCGATTGCGGCGTTGAACATGACCTTGAGTTCCGGGTCGGTCTTGCGCAGGCCAACGGAGCTTCCACGCCCAAGGAAGCCGCCCTGGAAGCGCGGACCGGTCGTCGTCATGTCCTCATTGCCGGGCTTTTCCGATGCCGTCATCAGGTACGCCATGGATGCCATGACGAGATCGACGCGGCCGGCAGCCAGATCGAGATCGTGCTCTTCCGTGGTTTTGTATTCACGAACTTCGACCACGCCCTTGAGATATTTGTCGACAAAGGAAGCGCCGGTCGAAGCGATCTGTACGCCGATGATCTTGCCCTGAAGCTGCGGCTTGATCGTTTCTAGGATACTCATGGCGCCCGCTTCGTTGGAGGCAAGCGAGAAGACTTCACCCTTTGATGGCAGAGCGGCAAGCGGGCTGGATTTCAGCGTTGCGAAAGCCTGACCGGTCGAGCCATAGGAATTGCTGAAGTCGATGACCTTTTCGCGCTTTTCGGTCGCCGACATGCCGGAGATGATCGCATCGAATTTGCCGGCATTCAGCGCCGGGATCATGCCGTCGAAATTCTGGACGACGACCTCGCACTCCACTTTCATGTGATCGCAGAGATATTTTGTCAGCTCGATCTCGTAGCCATCGAGCGTACCGTCCGGCTTGGTGAAGTTGTAGGGCTTGAAGGCACCTTCGGTCGCGATGGTCACATGTGTCCATTTCTTCTCTTCAGCGTGCGCGCCGGCCGATGCAAGCATCAGCGCCGAAAAACAGGCCGCCTTGAAGATTGATCTGATGGTTTTCATTGTTGCATTCCCCTTTTTTGATCAGTTGTTGGATTGGTCACGGCACTCATCCCTTGATAAACTGCCGGAAACGGTCGGATCTGGAATTCTCGAAAACGTCTTTCGGGCTGCCGTCTTCTTCAACCAGCCCCTTGTGCAGGAAGATCACCCGACTGGAGACATCGCGTGCAAAGCCCATCTCGTGGGTGACGATCAGCATGGTGCGGCCTTCTTCGGCGAGCGAGCGCATGACCCGCAGAACTTCTCCGACGAGCTCGGGATCGAGCGCCGATGTCGGTTCGTCGAACAGCATGACATCCGGCCGCATGGCCAGCGCACGGGCAATCGCCGCGCGCTGCTGCTGGCCGCCGGAGAGATGCGAGGGATATTGATTGCGCTTGTCGGCGATACCGACCTTGGCAAGCAGCGCTTCGGCCTCCTCGATGCTCTCCTTGCGCGGCCTTTTCTGGACATGCAAAGGCGCTTCGATAATGTTCTCAAGAATGGTCTTGTGGGTCCACAGATTGAAGCTCTGGAACACCATGCCGAGTTTTGAGCGAACACGATCCACCTGTCCAACGTCAGCCGGTTTGCTCTTGCCGTTGCGGGCGGGCACCATTCGGATGGTTTCGCCACCGACCGTCACGCTGCCGGAATCGGGCGTTTCCAGCATGTTGATGCAGCGCAGAAAGGTGGATTTTCCAGACCCGGAGGAACCAAGGATCGACACGACCTCGCCTTCCCTCGCATCAAGGGAAATTCCCTTGAGGACCTCGATCGGCCCAAAGCTCTTGTGAAGGTCCTTGACGCTCAGCGCCAGCGATCCCGCCGCAGACAAGGGAAGGTTCATCGCGCATCTCCTGCAATAACCGCTTGCGCGGCGTTTTCCGGTTGCCGCAAATGCGGGCTGAGCTTGAATTCGACCAACTGCACCAAACGCGTCAGAAGGAAATTGATTGCCAGATAGATGAAGCCCGCCACGACAAACACTTCGATGGCGCGGTAGGTTTCAGAGATGATCCGGGCGGCGACGCCCGTGACTTCCATCAGTGTGATGATGGAGGCGAGCGACGTTGCCTTGATCATCGAGATCATTTCGTTGCCGTAACCCGGCAGGGCCTGACGGATCGCCAGGGGCAGCACGATGCGCCGGAAGACCATCAATCGCGGCATGCCGCAGGCCCTTGCTGCCTCAACCTGCCCATGCGGTACCGACAGCAATCCACCGCGAATGATTTCACTGGCATAGGCGGCGGTGTTGAGGCTCAGCGCCATCACCGCGCACCAATAGGCGTCGCGGAGGACCGGCCAGAAAATGCTGTGACGAACAGCGGGAAACTGGCTGAGACCGTAATAGATCAGGAAGATCTGGACGAGTAGCGGCGTCCCACGAAAGACAAAGACATAGGCGCGGGCAAACCAGTCGAGAACCACGATACCCGAGGTGCGCGCCAGAGCCAGGGCCAGAGCCAAAACGGCGCCAAGGGCGATTGCCGTCCCGGCAAGCGACAGGGTCAGCGGCAGGGCCGAAACGAGGCTGATGAAGGTTTCCTGTGTGAATTCCCAATCCATCAGCCTCTCCTCACGCCGCGGCTGAAATGACGCTCAGCCTGTCGCATGGCGATGCTGGAGACGGTCGAGATGGCGAGGTAAATCAGGCCGGCGATCAGGTAGAAGTCGAAGGGAAGACCGGTAGATCCGGCACCGATCTGCGACTGGCGCAAAAGTTCGACGACACCCGTGATGGAGACCAGAGCAGACTCCTTCAGAACGACCTGCCAGACATTTCCGAGACCGGGCAGAGCATGACGCAATGTCAGGGGCGCGATGATGCGACGGAAGCGCAGCGAGCGCGACATGCCGCAGGCAATCGCCGCCTCGATTTCGCCGCGATGGACCGCCTTGAACGCGCCGCGAAATACTTCCGTATGCTGCGCACCCGACGTGATCCCGACCGCAAGCGCACCAGCGAGAAAGCCGGGGAAGCTTATGAAACCATCGGCGCCGAAAAGCCGGCCGATCGAGGTGATCGCAGCACTTCCGCCGAAATAGAGAAGATAGATAACGAGTAGATCCGGGATCCCACGCAGGACGGTGGTGTACGCATCGGCAGCGATGCGCAGCCCCTTGCCGCCGGAAATCTTTGCCCAGGCGCCAAATGTACCGATGACGGCGCCGATCGTGTAGCCGGATAGCGCAATCAGGATCGTCATCCAGGCACCGGCGAGCAACGCCTTTGCCCAGCCATCCGGGCCGAAGCTCAACAGATCGAAAAATCCGGGCTGGGTCATGACGGATCCGTTCTGCAGAGGCAGCAAACCGCCCCGCCTTGACGAGATGGCTCCTGAAAGCTTTGCTTACCGGCCATTGGGGCTCTCCGGCAGAGGCGGAGAAACGTCATCCGGAATAGGGTTGACGAACGGGGTCCCATCGAGCCGTGCTTTGTGATCGGCCTTGGCGGCTTCGATCAGAGCCGGATCGGCAATCAGGTCAAGTGCTGTGCTCGCCATGACCTTGGCCGCATACTCCATGCCCTTGTGCGCAGCTGGAAGCTTGCCCTGCGCTACCAGCTGCCAGGAATGTCCCGGCGTGCCGATCGCATATGTTGCACCACGCATCTGCACGGTCGGTACGACCCAGCTGACCGTGCCGACATCAGTCGAACCCACGATCGACCCATCGCCAGCGCCGAGAGGATAGATGAGATCGCACAGCGCCTGCCCTTTCTTCGGCTTGACGCCGAAGCGCGCATAGGATGCTGCAATATCCTCCGGCGAAAATGTCTGCTGGAATGTCAGCGCGGCCTCATTGTCTGCCGCATCAAAGACGGGCGGACCGAGGCGCTGAAGATTGGCGAACATGCACTCCTCGAGTGGCGTATTGCCGACGAGATTGGCATCGCCGCTGACGACTTCACTGCGTACCGTCGTCTCCGTCATCAAGGCAGCACCCTCGGCAATCTTCTTGACGCGCTCGACGAGGCTCAGCAGTTCGGTCAGGGTCCGCGCGCGGATGAGATAGCGCACCGTCGCCCTGGCTTGAACGACATTGGGTGCCGGACCACCGGCATCGGTGATGGCATAATGAACACGCGCCGACAACGGCATGTGCTCGCGCATATAGTTTGCGCCGACATTCATCAACTCGACGGCATCAAGGGCACTGCGCCCGAGGTGCGGGGTCGCCGACGCATGCGAGGCGCGGCCGCTGAAGTGGAAATTAAGCTCGTTACAGGCAAGCGATATCGGGTTGTTGACGCCGGAAAACGCCGCCGGATGCCAGGATATGGCGATATCCACATCGTCGAACACACCGGCCCGGACCATGAAACCCTTGGATGAACCCCCTTCTTCCGCCGGGCAGCCATAGTAGCGCACGCGCCCCTTCAGGCCGTTGGCCGCAAGGAAATCCTTCACCGCAGCTGCAGCCATCATCGAGCCGGAGCCCAGAAGGTTGTGACCGCAGCCGTGGCCATTGCCGCCGGAGACGAGCGGCCGCTCCTTGGCGACGCCAGCTTCCTGGCTGAGGCCTGGCAAGGCATCGAACTCGCCAAGGATGGCAATGACCGGACCACCCTCGCCTGCTTCGCCCATGACGGCCGTTGGAAGCCCCGCAACATTGCGCTCAACGCGGAAACCTTCCTCCGTCAACAGGCACGTATGTGCCTCGCAGGCGCGAAATTCCTCGTAGTTCGTTTCAGGCGCATCCCAGACACTGTCGCTGAGCGCGAAGAAAGCCTCACGTTTCGCTTCGACGAAATCCCAGACGGAATCGGAGTTTTTCATGGCGTTGGGGACCCGCTTGTTTTATAGTTACCAATATTGGCGCCAATTTATGATACAAAAATAAATTGCGCAACTGGCCCCGATGAATAATTTTATTTGCGCCATTTGCGTTGCAATTGCCGAAACTCGGCTAAAAGAAAACCTCGGATCGGCTTGCGCCGCCGGTCTATGACAACAGGAAGAATTCATGAGCGAAGTTCAAAGTGAAACGGCTGGCGTATCCGAAGAGCGGGACGTCACCGAACTTGTTCTTCAAGACATCCTGACCGGCATGCTACCCGCGGGGACATGGCTGAAGCAAATCGACCTCGAACGCCGGTACGATTGCACGAGGCCGGAGGTGCGCCGCGCGCTTGACCGCCTCTCCCAGAAGCGGCTGGTCGCCCACGTGCCCAATCGAGGCTACCACGTCTACCAGCCAGATGATCGGCGCGCCAAAGAAGTCGGCGATATCCGCATCATTCTGGAAACCGCCATGGCGGACATGATGGTTGCCAATGTGACGACCGACAGTATCGCCGCCTTGCGTGGACTTGCCCGGTATTTCGATGAAATGACCCTGACCGGGACTATCCTTGAGCACTACGAGGCCAACCTGGCCTTTCATCGCGAGTTGCTGCTTCTGGGTGGCAATCAGGAACTGGTCGATCTGGTGTCTGAAATTCGCCAGCGCACCTCGTCAGCCCCCGTTTCGCAATGGCGGACCCGGGCGCGAATCGAAAAGTCAGGCCGCGAGCATCACATGATGATCGATGCGCTCGCAGCACGAGACGTTGAAGAATTGAAGCGCCTGATCGCCGTGCATATCCGCCAGCCAGCGGACATTCCGAAGCAGGTATGAGCAAGTGCCCGGGACGCGGGTTGTGTCGTACAGTCCCGGATCATTGTAGATAATCGCAGAAATTTCGGGAATTACGATCGAGAGGTGTGTTTTGGAAACCGGTCATGACACGAGCCAACTCGAGATGGTCGTTCTGATGACGCCCGACATGGCCAATTTCAGCGGCAAGGTCCATGGCGGCGCGCTGCTCAACCTACTCGACCGCGTCGCCTTTTCCTGCGCCTCGCGCTACTCGCAGGAATACGCCGTCACCCTGTCAGTCGATCAGGTCGTCTTCCGGCAGCCGATCCATGTCGGCGAACTTGTAACATTTCGCGCCTCGATCAATTATGCCGGCCGGACGTCGATGGAAGTCGGCATCCGGGTCGAAGCGGAGACCATTCGCACCGGCGAACGGCGGCACACCAATTCCTGCTATTTCACAATGGTTGCCGTCGACGCGGACGGACGCCCGACCAACGTCCCCGCCTACAACCCAAAGACCGGCATCGCCAAGCGCCGCGAGCGTGCGGCACTGGTAAGGCGCAGCCTCAGGCGCGAATTTGAAGAACGCTTCAAAGCGGCGGGTTCCGAGCCAGAAGAATAACTTAGGCGTAGACTTTAATCTAAAATATTCGAGGCTGATATCAGGCAAGATCGTCCAGCGTATAAGCGCGAATATAGTCGATCTTCATTTCCGAACCGTGGGGGAGCCCGTCGGTTGGCGCCCCGGCCATGCCGCCGACGGCTAGGTTGACCAGCATGTACATTGGCTTGTGCATGTCGGACGGCGTGTCGGCGCGTGCGACAGCGACGTCGTCAAAATACCAGACGATTTCATCCTCCTGCCACAGGACCCCATAGGTGTGAAAACCTTTCGTATCGGAGACACTGACGGCGGTGGCGACGGACGTCTGCTTCCCGGTTTCGTTCGAGTGAACCGTTACATGCACGGTGTTGGGATCCTGACCGCGCATTTCCACGACATCCAGTTCCGGCGGCCAGGAGCCATCTTCCGGAAGCAGCCAGAAAGCCGGCCAAACACCTCTTTCCTCCGGCATATCCGCGCGGATTTCGAAATAGCCATAGGTCTGCGAGAACGACGCGTGCGTCGTCAGCATGCCGGACGTGTAATCGTGCCCACCGACCTCCACCTTGATCGCGTCGGGCGTTTTCTCCGCCGTGATCGTCAACACGCCGTTGCTGACGGAAAACGGATTGCTGGCGGCAGTCGGCGCATATGATGGATTGATGTACCATTGAAGTTCGCCATTCCCCGACAGGGTGGCGCCTTTCTCAGGGGCCCACCAGTATTTTGGTTCCCAGACCCCCTCCGTTCCGTTCATCAGCCGAAGCGTGTTGAAATCGTCGCCAAATGTCTGCGCCAAAACGGAACGGTCAAGGCTTAGTTCGAACTGATCTGCATGCAGATCGGCCTTGGTCGTATCGGCAAACACCAGGCTTTCACCATCGCCGAGATCGAACCGGAGATGCGCGCCTTCCTGCTTTGTATTGGCGAGAACCTGATCAAAGGACGTGATCGAATAATTGTTCAGCCGGACAATATCATTGGCGTCGAAATCAACGATAAGGTCGCTGCCATTGCCCTTGGTGAAAATGAAGGTGTCTGCGCCCGCACCACCGATAAGCACATCATTACCGGCTCCGCCGTCCAGCGTCTGCCGCCCGGCAGCGCCCTTGATGATGTTGTCGGCAGCGTTTCCAAAGGCATGGCGCAGATCGCCGGTGACGGTCAGGTTTTCGAAATTTTCCGGCAGGGTATAACTCATCCAGGTGCTGATCGTGTCGATCCCTTGACCCGCCGCCTCGTAGGCGCGGTTGATCGCCGAATAGAGATAATAGATGTCGTCACCCGTGCCGCCGGCCATCGTGACATTGACGGCACTATCGCCCCACATGGAATCATTGCCTGCCGTTCCCTTGAGCGTCGGACCGGCGCCGGTTGCGGAGAAAAACCCGGTCGAACTGTCGCTGTAGAACAGGGGTTGCCCAAGGGCATTCAAAACGGTTTTGCGCATGATCATCTCCTGCCGGTACTGCTGGTCATAGCCAGCGGCACCAGAAAACGAGATCGATGCCGCAGCGCACCCAAGCTACAGCAGGCTGCCGAATCTCCCCATCATGGATTGGGATGAAACGCGTTAAACCATCAAGCTACGTTAATACGCAGACAAGCGATCCCGTTTTGGATCACGTGTGATCGATTTCGAAACAGGGGCGCGTTTCAAGCTCTTCCCTTGTCGGGAATGCGCGAAAAGGCTGCCAGAACGGTTCGCTCTGACTGGAGAAGGTAGGTCTCCAGTGCCGCCGCGGCCTCCTGCATCTCGCCCGCATCCAGCTTTTCGACGATTGAGGCGTTCAGCTCGATATAGGGCTCGTGGAGAAGTTCGGGGCTGTCAAGAAGTCCGAAACTGAGACGCAGCTCCGCGGCAATCTGCAGATAGAAGGCGTTGAGACGTTCACTGTCAGCGAGATCGACGATCGCCGCATGGAAGACCATGTTGGCGCTGCCGACCGTTCCCCAATCGCTCCTGGCGCCTGCGGCACGCGCCTCTTCCACAGCCGCCCGCATCCGGCCAACCGCAGGATGCTTCGGGTAGGCCTGCGCCACGGCCCGGCACTCGATGACGCGGCGCACGCGGTAGATATCTATGATCGATGCCATGCTGGGGATGGCAACGAAGACGCCGCGATTCGGCTCGTGCCGCAGAAGGCCCTCCTTGGTCAAAAGCCGGAATGCCTCGCGCAGAGAGTTGCGGGAAACCTGGAGATCGGTGCTCAATTTTACTTCCGACAGACGATGGCCGGGCTTGAGTTCGCCAGCGATCAGCTTGTTGCGGATCGCTTCCGCCAGGCGGGGAGCAAGTGCGGATGTCATGTCCTGATCAGTCATACACGTCCTTCATTCGAAGCGATAAGCACCTCATGGTTGACCGATATCGTGGTTTTCTCCTCTTGGAAATGGGGTCTGGGTCGAAGACGTGGATAGGAGTATGCTTTGCAGCTTCCATGCGGCAGGCAGCCTGGATTTGCGCCATCGGCTTTGCGAGGACCATCGCCACCCACACTGCGAAAGAACCTGAGAAGCACAGCATAGAGATATATCTGCTTTTGACTCACACATGAAAAGCTCAACATTTCAACAATATGATGGAACGATGAAATAATAATCGTTGAACAATATTGACAGAATTGTGAAATACGGCGAGGTTGCGGCTGTCAATAAAATTGACGTGGGACAGCCCGAGGAATTTGTGGGCGCCTGCAAATATAAAAGAGAGGGTTCATGGAACAGTCAGCTATTTCACCCAACAAGGGGGCACCGCCCACGTCAGGCATGTCGGCAAAGTCGCGGCGCGCCGCACTTGTCGCAGCAATCTTCCTGATGGCGACATCTGCCATCGGTCCGGGTTTCATCACCCAGACAGCCACCTTCACAAGCAAGCTCGGCGCCGCTTTCGCCTTCGCGATCCTCGCGTCAATTCTCATCGATTTCGTTGTTCAGCTGAACATCTGGCGGATCGTGACGCTCACCAAGATGCGCGCATCCGACATTGCCAATGCGGCCATCCCCGGCACCGGCTACGTGCTGGCAATCCTCGTCATTGTCGGCGGCCTTTTCTTCAACATCGGCAATATCGGTGGCGCGGGTCTTGGCCTCAACGCCATGATGGGTTTCGATCCCAAATGGGGTGGCGCGATCAGCGCGCTGATCGCCATCGGCATCTTCAGCTCAAGCCGCGCTGGCGTCGCCATTGACCGGCTGATCGTGGTCGCCGGTATCCTGATGATCGTTCTGACGCTGTATGTCGCTATCGTTTCGGCCCCGCCGGTTGGCGATGCGCTGTTCCAGACGTTCCTGCCCTCCACCATCGATTTCGCCACGATCACCACCATCGTCGGCGGCACGGTCGGCGGCTACATCACCTATTCCGGCGCGCACCGCCTGCTCGACAAGGGTACCGTCGGCATCGAAAACCTCGGCGCCGTCAACCGTGCAGCACTGACAGGTATCGCCGTCACCGGCCTGATGCGCTATGTTCTCTTCCTTGCCATTCTCGGTGTGGTCGCCAGCGGCGTGGTCATCGATGTGTCCGGCAAGGGCGCCAATCCGGCAGCACAGGCCTTCCAGGCGGCTGCGGGCGAGACCGGCTATCGCATCTTCGGCGCCGTTCTGTGGTTTGCCGCCATCACCTCGGTCATCGGTGCCGCCTATACATCGGTATCGTTCATCACCGTCTTCAAGAAGGACATCAGCGAACGTGCGCGCAACATCGCGACCGTGATCTTCATTGCGGTCTCGCTGTTCTTCTACGTGATCATCACCACGCCCCCGGCGCAGATGCTTGTTTTCGTTGGCGGCCTGAACGGCCTGATCCTGCCGATCGGCCTGTCGATCTTCATCTATGCAGCCTGGGCACGGTCCGATCTTATGGCCGGTTACCGCTATCCGCGCTGGCTGCTGGTGCTCGGCGTTCTGGTGTGCGCTCTGACCTGGTACATGGGCTACAAGTCGATCGGCCCGATCTTCGCCCTTTTGACAGCCGCCTGAGGAACCTGACATGACAGCCATCGATCTGAACAGCGATCTCGGCGAAAGCTACGGCGCATGGCGCATGGGCGAAGACGAAACGATGCTCGGCATCGTTTCCAGCGCCAATGTTGCCTGCGGCTTCCATGCCGGCGACCCCGCCGGTATCTGGACTACCGTCAAGGCCGCAGCCGAAAAGGGTGTTTCGATCGGGGCACATGTCTCCTATCCCGATCGCGTCGGCTTCGGCCGGCGCGACATGGATGTGACGAGCGGCGAACTTATCGCCGACGTCATCTACCAGATCGGCGCGCTGAAAGGCATGGCCGCAGCCGCTGGCGTCACCGTCGGCTATGTCAAGCCGCACGGTGCGCTCTACAATCGTATCGCCCATGACCCGAAACAGGGACAGGCGGTGATCGATGCGATCAAGGCGATCGATCCCTCGCTGGTTCTGATGGGTCTTGCCAACGCGCCGATCCTCAAGCTTGCCCAGGCGTCGGGTCTGAAAACGGTCGCCGAAGCCTTTGCCGACCGTGCCTATACACCGGACGGACAGCTGGTTTCGCGCCGCGAAGCTGGCGCCGTGCTGCACGATACGCAACTGATTGCCCGCCGTATGCTGCAGCTTGCCCGCCAGGGCACCCTGGAAGCCATCGACGGTTCGACCATCACGGTCGATGCGCAATCGATATGCGTTCATGGCGACAGCCCGGGCGCCGTTGCCATCGCACAGGAAATCCGCCGCGCCTTCGAGGCAGACGGCATTACCGTCCGGTCGTTTCTTTCGGCCTGATGGACGTTCTGGGAGGAACACAATGATCGCGATAGACCATCTGCGCCATGTGAATGCCGAGCAGGCGCGTTTGGCGCGTGAGCGTTACCGCGCCGGTGCCATCGAGCCGACATCGGGTATTGCTCCCGGTTTCACCCAGGCCAATATGATCGTGCTGCCACGCGACTGGGCCTTTGATTTCCTGCTCTATGCACAGCGCAACCCGAAGGCCTGCCCGGTCCTCGACGTCTCCGATCCGGGCTCGCATGCCACTCTGCTCGCCCCCGGCGCTGACCTGCGCACCGACATCCCGCTTTATCGCATCTGGCGCGACGGCAAGCTTGCCGAGGAAACGGCCGATGCCCGGTCCGCCTGGGCCGAACATCCCGATCTCGTCAGCTTTCTGATCGGTTGCAGCTTCACCTTCGAAACGCCGATGGTGGAAGCCGGGATCGAAATCCGCCACATCACCGACAAGTCCAATGTGCCGATGTATCTGACCAACAAACCATGCCGCCCGGCAGGGCGACTGCACGGCAACATGGTTGTGTCGATGCGGCCGATCCCCGCCTCGCGCGTTGCCGATGCTGCGACGATTTCCGGCCGGTTCCCTGCGGTGCATGGCGCGCCCGTGCATATCGGCGCACCGGAAGAGATCGGCATCAAGGATCTGGCCAAACCCGAATTTGGCGATCCGGTGCGTATCGAACCCGGTGAAATCCCGGTCTTCTGGGCCTGCGGCGTCACCCCGCAGGCAGCCGTCATGGCGTCCGGTGTGCCGTTTGCCATCACTCATGCACCGGGGCATATGTTCATCACCGATATCCCTGATTCCGCTTATCACGCCTGAGGTCCCGATGCGTTTTCTGCCCGTCAGCCTGACAGTCCTGCTTGTCGAACTCGCCGATCTCGACGAGACATTAGCGCTGTTTGCCTCGCTCGAAGCCGATCCGGTCGACGGCATCGAAGACATGGTGCCCGCAGCCCGCACCCTGATGATCCGTTTCCGGCCGGAAAAGCTGACGGCTGAAACGCTTGCCGGCGCAATCGCCACGCGCGATCTCTCCGCTCGCGCCGCGCCATCCGACAAATGCGTCGAAATCACCGTCCGCTATGACGGCGAGGATCTGGCGGATGTCGCCGAGCTGACCGGCCTGTCGGTCGAAGAGGTCATCCGCCGCCACACAGACAGCGAATTCACCGTCGCCTTCTGCGGCTTTGCCCCCGGCTTCGGCTATCTCGTCGGTGGCGATCCCGCCCTGCAGGTGCCGCGCCGCCAGAGCCCGCGCACGAAAATCCCCGCAGGCTCAGTCGCGCTGGCCGGCGCCTTCTCCGGCGTTTACCCGCAGGCAAGCCCCGGCGGCTGGCAGATCATCGGCACGACGCCGGAAAAGATGTGGGACCTGTCACGCGATCCGCCAGCGCTGTTCCAGCCGGGTTACCGGGTGCGCTTTGTTGATCTCGCAAAGAGCAAGACCGCCGCACCGGCCGGTACAGCCAAGGCTCCGGTAGAGCCGACGCCTGCCCCGGCAGCCGGTGTGGTGGCGCTGAAGGTGCTGGCTTCCCCCATGCCGGCGCTATTCCAGGATCTCGGCCGGTTCGGCCAGACCGGTCAGGGCGTTTCGTCCTCCGGCGCACTCGACCTCGGCGCGCTCAAGGCCGCCAACCGCATCGCCGGAAATCCTGTCAATTTCGCCTGTCTCGAGATCACGCTTGGTGGTTTTTCCTTCGAGATCACCGGCCGCGCAGTGCTCGGCATCACCGGTGCCCCTTGCCCTATTCTCATTCGCGATACATCCGGCCGCGTGCAGACGGCCGAAACCTACCAGCCGATTTCGCTGGAACCCGGCGATATCGTCACGCTTGGCCAGGCCCCCGAGGGAATGCGCAGCTATCTGGCAATCCGCGGCGGCTTTGCCGTCAAGCCTGTGCTTGGCAGTGCCTCCGCCGATACTCTGGCGATCGTCGGCCCGGATCCGGTATCGGCCGGAACCGTGCTGACCATCGAAACCGAAACGAAGGGGTTGATGCCTGTCTCGCTCAATGAGACCCCGGCCTTCGATCATCCGGCCTCCGGCGAAACGGTGATTCTCGACGTGATCATGGGCCCGCGCAGCGACTGGTTTACCGAGACCGGCATCGCAACGATTTCCCAACAGCTCTGGACGATGACGCCGCAGTCCAACCGTGTCGGCATCCGCCTTTCCGGCGACGTCCCGCTTGAGCGCAAGGACAAGGCCGAACTGCCGAGCGAAGGCACCGCCACCGGCGCCATTCAGGTGCCGCACAGCGGCCAACCGGTGCTGTTCCTCGCCGATCATCCTTTGACCGGCGGTTATCCGGTAATCGGCACCGTCGCTGAATATCATCTCGATCTCGCCGGGCAGATCCCGGTCAATGCAAAGATCCGTTTCCGGCCCGTGACGGCCTTCGCCGATATAAAGCCTGCCAAGGCCTGAGATCGCGATGCCCGGCCGACCAAAGACAATGAGGATAGATCCCATGAAAAAAGTGCTGATTGCCAATCGTGGCGAAATCGCCGTCCGCATCATCCGCGCCTGCCGCGATTACGGCACTGCCTCGGTTGCTGTTTATGCCGATCCGGACATGGACGCGCTGTTTGTCCAGCTGGCCGACGAGGCCTACGGGCTTTCCGGCAGCCGGCCGGCGGAAACCTATCTCGATATCGAAAAGCTGATTGGCATCGCTAAGCGCTCCGGCGCCGATGCCGTGCATCCTGGCTATGGCTTCCTGTCCGAGCGGGCTGAGTTCGCCCGCGCCGTTGTCGATGCCGGCCTGATCTGGATCGGCCCGGACCCGCATGTTATCGAAGCTCTTGGTGACAAGGTGCAGGCGCGGCGGATCGCCACCAGTGTCGGCGCGCCTTTGGTTGCCGGCAGCGACGGCCCGGTCGAGACGGCAGCCGAGGTCATTGCCTTTGCCGAAAAATTCGGCTTGCCGGTTGCGATCAAGGCCGCCCACGGCGGCGGCGGCCGCGGTATCAAGGTCGCCTGGCACATGGAAGACATCGCCGAGTTCTATGAGTCGGCCGTGCGTGAAGCCAAGGCAGCCTTTGGCCGCGGCGAGTGTTTCCTGGAACGGTTCCTCGACCGTCCACGCCATATCGAGGCACAGGTCATCGCCGACAAGCACGGCAATGTCGTCGTGCTCGGCACCCGCGATTGTTCGCTGCAGCGGCGCAACCAGAAACTCATCGAAGAGGCCCCCGCCCCCTTCCTCAGCGACGCACAGCGCCAGTCGATCCATGACGCCGCGAAAAAGATCTGTGCCGCCGCCGGCTATTCCGGTGCGGGCACGGTCGAATTCCTGCTCGGCGTTGACGGCACGATCTCCTTCCTCGAGGTCAATACGCGTCTGCAGGTCGAGCATCCTGTTACCGAAGAGACGACCGGCATCGATCTGGTCATCGAACAGTTCCGCATCGCCGACGGCCTGCCGCTCCTCGTCACCGAGACGCCAGCACCGCGCGGCCATTCGATCGAATTCCGCATCAATGCCGAGGATCCCGGCCGCGGCTTCCTGCCGACACCAGGCACAATTACCACATTCGCAGCTCCATCCGGCCCCGGTGTGCGGCTCGATAGCGGCGTCGTCTCCGGCTCGACTATTCCTGGCACCTTCGATTCCCTGATGGCCAAGCTGATCGTGACCGGCGCCACCCGCGAACAGGCGCTAACCCGCGC
Organism: Rhizobium sp. PL01; assembly: GCF_033447125.1. Lineage (NCBI taxonomy): Bacteria > Pseudomonadati > Pseudomonadota > Alphaproteobacteria > Hyphomicrobiales > Rhizobiaceae > Rhizobium > Rhizobium sp. PL01. The sequence continues at coordinate 229,813 of NZ_JAWQUM010000008.1, forward strand.
CCGCCGCGCGCTCAAGGAATTCAGGATCGAAGGCATTGCCACGGTCCTGCCGTTCCACCGCGCTGCGATGGAAGCCGCTGATTTCATCGGCAAGGATGGCTTCAAGGTTCATACGCGCTGGATCGAGACCGATTTCGCAGACACCCTGGCAGCTGAAGCCCGGCCCGATCCCGGCGCCGATACATCGCTCATCCGCACCCATGTCGAGATCGACGGCAAGCGCCACGCACTCGGCATTCCAGCCTCCCTGCTTGCCGGTCTCGGCGGCCTGAACAAGCAGACGGCCGATCCGGCGAACACAGTGAAGGTAGAGGACGACGCTGCTGTCACGGCTCCTATTTCCGGTACGCTGCAGGCCTGGAAATTCAATGATGGCGATAGCGTCAAAGAGGGCGACCTGATCGCCGTGATGGAGGCGATGAAGATGGAAACGCAGATCCTTTCGGCCCGGTCCGGCGTGTTGCGGATCAAGACTGCAGAGGGCGCTTACGTCAATGCCGGTTCGGCGCTCGCCCGTATCGAGTAAGCCCTGCCCCTGCAGGGCAAGTTTCAGAGCGCTCGTGGTTTGGTCAAGCCGCGAGCGTTTTGCTGTTTGGAACGTGCCAGCGCCTGTCTTCGTCCCTCACCGTTTTCGGCCATAGTCGGCCCGATTGATGCCATGACGTTGCAGCTTGTCGTAAAAAGTCTTTCTTGGAATACCCAAAGCCTCGATCGTCAGCCGGACATCGCCCTCGCTGGCCGACAGCGCCTGGCGGATGATATCCGCCTCGTACAGTTCCAGCTTTTCTGGCAGGCTGTTTTTGACCGGCACGGATGGCACGGCGGTCCATCCGGCCGCCTCCACGCCAAGCACGACACGTTCCGCAAAATGCGACAGCTCGCGAACATTGCCTGGCCAGGCATGGTCGGAGAGATGCTGCTGAACACGGGCCGACAGGACGGGAATGTCCCGTTTGAATCGTTCGGAGGCACGGGCGGCGAAATGGGAGAACAATAACGGGATATCCTCCCGGCGCTCGCGAAGCGGTGGAATGGAGAGTGTGACGACGTTCAGCCGGTAGTACAGATCCTCCCGAAAATCACCGCGCATGGCCGGATCTCCAAGGTCGACCTTGGCGGCGGCAACCACCCTAAGATCGACCGGCCTCACCTCGTTCGTACCGAGCGGGTTGACCTCGCGCGTCTCGAGCACCCTCAGCATCTTCACCTGTGTGGCCGGCAGCATGCTCTCGATCTCGTCAAGAAACAGAGTGCCGCCGCTGGCATGCTCGATGCGCCCGATCCTGCGTTTCTGGGCACCGGTAAATGCGCCCACCTCATGGCCGAACAGTTCGCTTTCCAGCACCGCTTCGGGCAGAGCCCCGCAATTCAGCGCAACGAAATTTCCCGACCGCCGCCGGCTCCAGTTGTGCAAAAGTTGCGCGACGACCTCTTTGCCGCTGCCGGTTTCGCCGGCAACCAGCACATCGACATCCGTGTCGGCGATATAGCGCAGCGTCTGCCTGAGGTGTTCCATCGCAGCCGTCTGGCCAATCAACGGCAGGCTGTCGCTGGCCGTCTCGGCGGACCGGCGCAAGGCCCGGTTTTCCATGACGAGCCGGCGCTTTTCCACGGCGCGCCGCACACTTTGCACCAGCCGGTCGGCGGCAAAGGGCTTGGCAATAAAGTCATAGGCACCGCTCTGGATGGCCTGAACGGCCATAGGAATGTCGCCATGTCCCGTCACCAGGATCACTGGAAGATCAGCATCCAAACGCGACAGCCGGGCAAACAATTCGAGCCCATCGATATCCGGCATACGAATGTCGGAGATGACGGCACCGGCAAAATCCGCCGAGAGTTCGGCAAGCGCTGCCCGCGCGCCGCTGAACGCCGAGACGGAGAAACCCGCAAGCTCAAGCGTCTGGGTCGTCGCCAGCCGCAAATCCCTGTCGTCGTCGATCAGGACAATGGTTCCACCGTCTGCCATATCGTCATGCCTTCTTCAGATGGACCGTGAAACGGGTTCCAGCATCGCTGCTCGAAACCTCGATCCGGCCGCCATAATCGGCGGCAATGTCTTTTGAAATGACCAGTCCAAGCCCAAGCCCGCTCTCCTTGCTGGTGTTGAAAGGCGTGAACAGGTTCTGCAAGATTTCTGGCGAAATACCCGGGCCATTGTCGGTGACACTGATGGCGACGGTCTCGCCGATAACCTCGAAACGAACCTCTACGCGGCCATCGGCTTTGCCGTCGCCAATCGCTTCGAACGCATTTTGCAGGAGGTTGATCAGCACCTGTTCCAGCCGAATGCGCATGCCCATGACCAGGAGGTCGGGCGGCGGAAGCGCAATATCGAGCGTCTCCATGCGCCCGGCAAAACGGCTGCGAAGCAATTGCACGGCGCCTTCGATCACTTGGCGAAGCGGCGTCGGTTCGGCTTCACGGCGCCCTTTGCGGGACAGTGCCCGCAGCTCGTCGGTAATCGTGCCGATTCGCTCGGTCAGTGCAGCAATATTGGCCATGTTGTCCGCCGCAGACGCACCCTGACCGCGCTCAAGGAACACCCGGGCATTGTCGGCATAGGCGCGGATGGTTGCGACCGGTTGGTTGATTTCGTGAGCGACGCCTGCCGCCACCTGACCAAGGATTGCCAGCCTGTTGGCCTGAACCAGATCCTGCTGCACCGCCTGCAGGGTCTGCCCTGTAGTGCGATGATCGGTGATCTCCAGCTGCAACCGGTCGCGCGCCTGGCTGAGGTCCGCCGTTCTTTCCGATACCCGCCGCTCCAGTTCTTCGCGGGCTTGAAGGGCCTCGGACATACGCATTGATGCGGCATGCCGGCGGCGAAGCAGTAGCGCTCCGGCGGCCAGAACCGGAAGCAACCCAAGCAAAGCCAGCAGGCGCCCTTCGCGTATAGCGGCATCAAATGAAGGCGCCGTCTGCACCAGATGCTGCAAGGTCCAGGCCGTCGTGGGCACCACCGTTTGCAGATCGAGGAATTCGGTGGCTCCGGTGCTTCCAGGCATCACCACCTCGACAAGGCTGCCTCCGTCCAGCTCTCCAGTCTTTCGGAAAGGCAGGGGCCGTAGCGGCGCCTCACCGAATTGAAGGCTCTCGCGGATCGCCACAAGTGCATCGGAGGGAATGTCTCCAATGGACATGAACCGCCAGGATGGAATGCTGGTGATCAGCACAATACCGCGGCTATCCGTGACATAGGTGGGTTTCGATGACGCGGCCCAGGCTGCCTCAACCTGATCGAACTCCAGCTTGACGACGACCACTCCCAGCGGCCCGCCGGCACGATCGATCCGCTGCGAGATGTAAAGACCCGGCTTTTTGCTGACGCTGCCAAGAGCAAAGTGCTCTGCCTTACCGTCGCTTATCGCCTTTTGATAATATTCGCGAAACCGGTAGTCGTTTCCCACGAAGCTCGTCGGTTCGCGCCAATTACTGGCGGAAACCGCAACTCCGTCCTTGCCGATGACGTAAATGACGGCGGCCTGGGTGCCAGCGGCCAAGCCTTCAAGCTTGCGATTCAACTGGTCAAGCGCAGCACCATTGCCTGTCGCCAACGCTTCGCCCAGCGCCGTATCCTGCGCCAGGACCAGCGGAAGCGCCCGTTGTTTCTCAAGAACGGCCCGCAGCAGTGCGGCGTTGAGATCGGCATCGGTGCGGGCCTGCACTTCAAGCGAGGCCGTCGCGAACCGGCGCGCTACCTCGCCGCTCGCCCACAGAGCCATGATCGCCAGCACAGCCGAAAACACGCAATAGAGCAGCCACGCGCGCCGCATGCGCTGCGCCAGCTTCACCGGGTGATTGACATCCAAAACAGGAAGCGCGTCCATGAGCGGAGTGTGCATAATTCCGCACAAAGCACAATCGTAAATGCGCGGATATTCGCACATTTTATCTCATCGAAATAGCGATTTGAAGTTATTAAACTTACAAAATCAACAGCTTAACCATCAACCAAAAAACTGGCATGGCGTTTGCGAAGATATCCGGAGAACGGCGAGGCCGTTTCACCATCAATCACAGGCCCGGGAGGCCGGAATTCGTTCCGGGCGGGCCGAAGAGGAGGATATCATGATTTCAGTGCCATTCGACGCTGCGCCCAAGCCCGTGATCAAAACACCGTTCTACCGGCATTTGTACATTCAGGTGCTGGCCGCCATTGCGGCAGGCATTCTTCTCGGCCACTTCTATCCTGAGCTTGGCACGCAGCTGAAGCCACTCGGTGATGCCTTTATCAAGCTCGTCAAGATGATCATCGCGCCGGTCATCTTCCTGACCGTGGCAACGGGCATTGCCGGCATGAGCGACCTGCAGAAGGTCGGCCGGGTCGCCGGAAAGGCAATGCTGTACTTCCTGACCTTCTCGACGCTCGCCCTCGTCATCGGCCTAATCGTCGCCAATGTCGTGCAGCCCGGCGCCGGCATGCATATCAATCCGGCTTCGCTTGATCCGACTGCGGTCGCGAGCTATGCCGCAAAAGCGCATGAGCAGACGATTACCGGCTTCCTGACCAACATCATTCCCACGACGATCGTCGGCGCCTTTGCCGATGGCGATATCCTGCAGGTGCTGTTCTTCTCGGTCCTGTTCGGTATCGCGCTTGCCATGGTCGGTGAAAAAGGCCAGCCGGTCGTCAATTTTCTCAATGCGCTGACAGCTCCCGTCTTCAAGCTTGTCGCCATCCTGATGAAGGCAGCCCCGATCGGCGCCTTTGGCGCCATGGCCTTTACCATCGGTAAATACGGCGTCGGCTCGATCGCCAACCTCGCCATGCTGATCGGTACGTTCTATATCACGGCGCTGATCTTCGTCCTCGTGGTCCTCGGCGCAGTTGCCCGCTATAACGGGTTTTCGATTATTGCCCTGCTGCGCTACATCAAGGAGGAATTGCTGCTCGTTCTCGGCACCTCCTCTTCGGAGGCCGCGCTGCCGGGCCTGATGGACAAGATGGAAAAGGCCGGCTGCAAACGCTCGGTCGTCGGCCTGGTCATTCCGACGGGATACTCCTTTAATCTCGACGGCACGAACATCTACATGACGCTTGCGGCCCTGTTCATTGCGCAGGCAACCGATATCCAGCTGTCCTTTGCCGATCAGATCCTGCTGCTGCTCGTGGCGATGCTCAGCTCGAAGGGTGCCGCCGGGATCACCGGCGCGGGCTTCATCACGCTTGCCGCAACACTCTCGGTCGTGCCCGCCGTTCCTGTCGCCGGCATGGCGCTCATCCTCGGTATCGACCGCTTCATGTCTGAATGCCGGGCGCTGACCAATCTCGTCGGCAACGCCGTTGCGACCATCGTGGTTGCCCGCTGGGAAAATGAACTGGATACGGAGCAACTGGCAAAAGCGCTGCAAGGCAATCGGGGGCAGACAGCGCCTATTGGAAACCTTCAACCGGCCGAGTAAAGGCCGAAAAGCGCCACGCCAAAAATTGATCGCGGGCCGTTCTTCTAGGGACCGCGATCAGATCGGCACTTTTCTCCCCGTTTGCCGCGCGGCGATGAGGAGAGATTTCGTGTTGCATCGCCGCAAAAATGCGGTCTATACATTATGCAATCACCACGGACCCGGTGAAATTCCGGGTGGCTCTTCTGGCCGCCGATCCGCCAGACAACGCAAAACCTGCATGCCAAGCCCAAGCCGCTTCGAGAAGCGCATTGGCCATGCTTTGCGAGAACCCATCCTATGCCATTTTCATCCATCCGCCGGGATTGGTCCGCCAATCCCTCGCGCGAAATGCTTGCAGGAGCCGTCGCGACTTTTGCATTGATCCCGGAGGTCATCGCTTTTTCCTTCGTCGCAGGTGTTGATCCGCAGGTCGGCCTATTTGCTTCGTTCATCATCGGGATCGTGATCGCTTTTACCGGCGGGCGTCCGGCGATGATTTCCGCTGCCGCAGGCTCGGTCGCGCTTGTTGCAGCACCTCTCGTCCATGCACACGGGCTGCCTTATCTGTTTGCGGCAGGTTTGCTCGCAGGTGTTTTTCAAATCCTCTTCGGGATATTGCGCCTTGGCGTTCTCATGCGGTTCGTCTCGAATTCCGTCCGCACCGGTTTCGTCAACGCTCTTGCCATCCTGATCTTTGCCACTCAACTTCCGCATATCATCGGCGGCGACGGGACCGCCTATGCCATGCTGGCCGCCGGGCTGGCGATCATCTACCTTGTTCCGAAGATCACGACGGCAATTCCTTCGCCGCTGATCTGCATCCTGGTTCTGACTGTTGCCTCGATCGCCTTGCAGCTTCCGGTCATGACCGTTGCCGATCTGGGCAAGCTGCCCGACACTCTGCCAATCTTCAGCTGGCCTGCAGTACCTCTGACCTTGGAAACGCTGACAATCATCGCCGGGCCAGCACTCGCCATCGCCATGGTCGGCCTGCTCGAATCCATGATGACGGCCAGCCTCGTGGACGACCTGACGGGGACTGCGAGTTCCAAGAACAGGGAGTGCACCGGCCTTGGCATCGCCAATGCTGCGGCAAGCCTGTTCGGTGGCATCGCCGGATGCGGCATGATCGGCCAGACTGTCAGCAATGTGAAATACGGTGGACGCGGCCGTCTCTCCACCCTGTTTGCTGGTGCCTTCCTGCTAATCCTGATGGTGCTGCTCAAGCCATGGGTTTCGCAAGTTCCAGTGGCGGCTTTGGTCGCCATCATGGTGATGGTGTCGATCGATACGTTCGACTGGTCGTCACTGCGCTCGGTCGTCATTCATCCCAAGATGTCGAGCGCCGTGATGGTGGCGACCGTGCTTGTAACGGTGTTCAGTTCCAACCTGGCGCTGGGCGTCACGGTGGGCGTGCTCCTCAGCGGCGTGTTCTTCACGTTCAAGGTCGCGCGGCTGCTACGCGTGGAGACAAGGACCGATGAACAGGCTGGCCGCGTATCGTATCGCGTCTCCGGCCAGGTCTTCTTTGCATCCGCTGACATTTTCATTGAGGCGTTTGATATTCCGGGTGCCGAGGGCAAGACAGTTCTGATCGACGTATCGGAGGCCCATTTCTGGGATATCACTGCTGCAGCGGCCCTCGACAAGGTAGTGCAGCGGTTCAAGGGACACAGCATCCCCGTTGAGGTTACCGGCCTCAATCAGGCAAGTTCGTCGCTCATCGGTAGCCTCGATGAATTGATAGATCCGAAGGAGGCCTAAGCCAAACCAAGGCGAAGGCCCCCCTCTTGAGACGCCCACGCTATCATGGCCATCTTGCCTTCATTGAATGCGCTCGCCGGATGCGTCATCGAACAGGAGCACATTGCCGGGATCGATGGCGATCTTGACTTGCGCACCCGGCAACAGTGGCGGGTCGTCACCCAGCACCATGGTGATGTCACAGGTTGCGAGCCGGAGCGTGACTTCTTGTGTGTCGCCTGTTGGCTCGACCAACGCGACTTCGGCAGCGACGCCGTCGCCGCCGAGACGAATATGCTGCGGGCGGATGCCGTAGGAGACGCTGCGCCCCTGCGTGGGACGGATGCCAGGCGGTAGCGGCAGCGCCGTGCCGTCGGCAAGCCGCAACATGGCTCCCTCGATCTCGCCCTTCAACAGGTTGATCTCCGGCGACCCGATAAACCCGGCAACGAAGAGGTTGCGCGGGTTTCTGTAGAGCTCCAGCGGCGGCCCCATCTGCTCGATCGTGCCACCGTTCAGCACCACGATCGTGTCGGCCATGGTCATGGCTTCGGTCTGGTCGTGGGTCACATAGATCGTGGTCTTGCCCAGACGTTGGTGCAGCTTCTTGATCTCGCCACGCATCTTGACGCGAAGCTTGGCATCAAGGTTTGACAGCGGCTCGTCGAACAGAAAGGCCCGCGGATCGCGCACGATGGCGCGCCCCATGGCAACGCGCTGGCGCTGCCCACCGGAGAGCTCGCGCGGAAGCCGGCCGAGAAGGTGCTCAAGGCCGAGGATCTCGGCGGCATCGTTGACACGCCGGGTGATCTCGACCTTTGATACGCCCGCGAGCTTCAGCGCGAAGCTCATATTGTCGGCGACCTTCATATGCGGGTAGAGCGCATAGCTCTGGAACACCATCGCAAGGTCGCGTTCCTTTGCCGGCATGTCGTTGACGATCTTGCCGCCGATGGTGATCTCGCCAGCGCTGATATCCTCCAGCCCGGCAATCATCCGCAAAAGCGTGGATTTGCCGCAGCCCGATGGACCGACCAGCACCACAAACTCGCCGCTGCTCATGTCGAGCGATATATCGTTGAGCACGGACAGGCTGCCATAGCTCTTGCCCACGTTCCTGAGTTCGATCTCAGACATGCATGTTCCTCCCATTTGATCCGCCAAGGCTGCCGTCACCCCGACCTTCGCTGTGTTGAGAAGGGCGGGGCGTGGCTACTCAGACGGCTTCGACGATCTCGACAGTGCCAACGCTCATGCGCCCCAGCGCACCGAGGCGGAGACCGGCCATGCCATAGGCATACTGATCGTCCTTTGCCTCGATCAACGTCCTGCCATCGACCGAGAACGACAGGGCAGTGCCATCAACCGAGAATGCGAACGCATAGCTGCGGCCGAACTCGCGCTTGAACGGAGCTCTTGCCAGAACGGTGGTGCCGAAATCCTCCTTCAGGATCACCACGTCGTCGCCATCGAACCCGGCGGCGTAGAACTGGCTGGTGCCTTGAACACGAGCGGTGACCAGCTGTGACGCGCCTGCCAGCGGCTGGATATCAGCTTGCACGGTGACGTTGCGGGCATAGTAGTGCCCTGTCCAGATATCGGCATCGCTGGCCGTATGGGCGTGGATGCGGCCGTTCTGCAGCGTCCAGTGGCCGCGGTTCCAGGTGAAGCGCGAAATCGCACCCCATTCCTGCACTTCTGTTCGCGGATCGATGACGGTGTGACCGGCGCCCTCGACCTTGAAGTCGGCGAGGAAGAGGCGGCCAAGGAATTTCAGCCTGCCGAAATATTCGACCTGAATACCGATCTCGTCGATGGCTTCGAGACCGGCCGGGACGGTGAACGCATAATCCTGCCAACCCTGATGATCGGGCACATGCCAGCCGCCGATTTCCTCGATGGTTCCGGACATGGCACGGCGAACATAGGGAACCACGCGCAGATTGCCGTCGCCGTTCCACGGATCGAGCAACAGCTTGAACGAGACCTTCTGACCGGCATCGACCAGCGGCGTGAACATCGGGCGATAGCGCTCGTCGTCAAAATCTTCGCGGCGATAAAACGGCTTCCAGAAGATGCGGCCACCGTGCCCGCGCTCCAACCGGTCGAGCTGGATTTCAAGCGAACCGCGTGAGCCTTCCACGTGTTTTTCGGTCGATGCCCTGACGCTGATCTGATTGAAGCCAGCCGTCCGGAAGCCATGGGTAGAACCAGGCAGATCGAAGTCGAAACGGACACCACGGCGGGTAAAGTCTTCAAGCCAGAGTGCTGGCACGTCGTCATCACGAAGCTGAAGCGCCAACACCGTCAGTTCCCGTGCAAAGGACGGAATGTCGACGATGTTGATCGAGCCGACGACGCCGGATGCGACGACGAAATCGTTAATCGGGGTTCTGTATCGATCCCACCCCGGCTGTACCCCCTGGAACGTGCCGACGATAGCGCCAGCATTGCCGGCATTGCAGTCGGTGTCCCAGCCGGCCATTGTTGCGATCTCGGCGGTGCGTGGCAGATCGCCCTCGCCGTAGAGGATCGCCATCACAGTGACGCCGGCATTCGGGATGATGTGGCAGACGCCGGGATAACGGTCATAGCCCCATTCCGCCGTCAGCATGTCGCGGCAGGCACGCCAATTGACAGGATCGGCCTTGTGGAAATCGATCACGGCTTGAGCGACGCGGGCATAGGCGGATTTCGCATCGATGGTCGCCATAGCGGCCTCGATGATTTCGGCGATCGATGTTGCCTCGAATGCCTTGGCGATCGCGGCAGCGCAGAAACGCGCACCATTTAACCCCTCGCCGTCATGGGCGACGCTGGCGGCACGGGCAGAGGCATCGGCGGCCTTCTGCGGATCACCCGGATGCACCCAGCCCCAGCTGTCGATGAAGATCTGCCCGCCGATCTGCTCGGCGACGGACGCGCCGTTCTGGGCAATGGAGCCAGACTGTGGCGCAGGGATACCGGCGCGCAGGTTGCGATAGGCCGTGTGTTCGGTGGAAACGCCAAAACCGCCCCACCAGTACATGCCATGCTCTTCGGCGGCATAGTTCACCCAGGTGCGGCCGACATCGGCGGCACTTGCCTTCAGGCCGTAGTCGCGCAGCGCGCGGATGAAATAGACCGGGCCGTTGGTATCGTCGTCGGCCGCAAAATTCTTGAAATCGCGCAGATACCGGGTGACTTCGCCATAGGTCTTCTGGATCCGCTCATAGCTCCAGATCGTCGGTTCGACCGGTGCGCCGAGACGAACGCCAATGGCCTTGCCGATAAACCCGGCATAGATCTTCTCGTAAATCATCTCTTTGGTCAGTTTGGACATCATGCGTCTTTCTTTGCAAATCTAAATCAGGAGAGCAGCGCGGCTGTTGGCCCGGCTGTTGGCGGCAGCCTGATCGGCTGCGAGGATGGCTTTGGCGGTTTCAGTAAACGCATCCGCCGATGCGATGAGGTCGAGGCGGTTTGCCTGGTCGAGCAATTGGCAATCGGCGTCGCTGATCACATCTTCACCATGCAGGGCGCCGAGAATGGCACCGGCCATCACGCCGATCGAGTCGGTATCGCGGCCGGAATTGATCCCATCCTCGATCGACCGGCGGAAATCGCCGTCATTGACGAGGCAAAAGCCCAACGCCAGCGGCAGTTCCTCGATCGAACCAAGGCGGTTCGGCTGATAGGCGCCCGTCAAACGGCCAGCTTTTACAGCCGTGTGATTGACGTCGTCGCCCATCGGGGAATAGGGCGCGATAACCCTGTGGAATTCGGCAACGACACTGGAATGATCAGCGCCCTGTGTTTTCAGCTTGCGGGCACTCTGCGCGATATCGGCGATGGCGTTGCGGGTGCCGTCCTTAGCCAGTGCCAGCACCGTCTCGACGATTGCATCGATGGTCGTTCCGGGGACGAAGGTCGCCGCGATCGCGGCTGCAAACACGCCCGCCGCTTCGAGGCCATAGCTTTCCTGATGGCCGGAGGCAAAGGCGATCGCCTCGTCATAGGCTGCCTTCGGATCGCAGGCATTGACCACGCCAATCGGCGCCACATACATGGCGGCGCCGCAATTGACCATGTTACCGATGCCGCCCTGCCGGGGATCGCAGGAGGTCAGTTGGTGGCGCTGGAAAATCCATTTTTCCGGATAGAATAGCCGCTCGATCAGCATCGCCTCACGCTGCAATTCCGGCACGTAGCGCGGAATCCAGGCGATCTGGCGCACCATGCCGTCGGCCATGTCCCAGGCGTCCAGATGCCTGCCGACCTCGGCATAGATATCCATCAGGCAGAGCGTCATCAGCGTATCGTCGGTGACGATGCCGTTGCCGCGCACCCTGCCGTTGCGCGCCGTCGCGTCGAGCGCCATCTTGTGCCACTGTGTGTCGAGCGAGGAGACCCGCCCATACCGCGCCGCGATATCGGCTGCCGGCAATTTTTCGACCGGCGCCCCCATGGCGTCGCCTAGCGCGACGCCATGGATGAGCGCGCGGACCCTCCCCTTCAGAGAGAGCCCGGAAGCACTAGTTTTTTGCATCGAGAACGGTCCTTGCATAGTCATTGAGACGCGTGCCGCCGGCGGCTTCCCATTCGGCGACATATTGATCCCACTGGTCCATTTTCGCAGCGCCAGAGATGAACTTGTAGACCCAGGCGCGGTAGACATTTTCAGTGGCATCGAGATCGGCGGCATAATCGGCTGGCCAGACAAATGTGTTGTCCGGTTTGAAATCTTTCTGGATCGTCGCCAGCGACATTTGCGCCGCTTCCGACTGCCAGACAACCGGTGGCTTCCAGTTGGCCGCCACCATGAAGCGGGCGTACCACGTGGCCATCTTGTCGGTCACTTTGTAGGCATCGCCCTCCTTGGTGAACTCCTGGCCTTCGAAACCCAACCGATCAAACATTTGACCCTCTGGGCTGGCCATAAAGTCCAAAAGCTTCATCACTTCCGCTTTGTGCTCGGAGGTTGTCGAGATGGCAAAGCCTCGCGATTCCTTGGAGACATCGACTGCGGAAAGACCCTGGCCGCCCGGCCCCTTTGGCGGAGACAGCAGCACGAGTTCGGTACCCGGATGGACCTGACGCATCTTGCCGCCATAGATGTCGAGCACCTCGCCGGAGGAGCCGAAGATCACGCCGGCCTTGCCGGTGTAGAACTTGTCTTCCTTCACATCGAACTTGGTGGTGATGTATTCCGGATCGTAGAGCCCCTGCTCGCGCAGCGAGGCGTAGAAGGCGATCTTGTCCTTCTCCTGGCTGGTGATGCGGGCACTGACCCATTCGCCGGCCGGGTTCTTCATCCACGTGCCGGTGATCCCGAATGCCTGGTTGAAGATCGAATCCAGTTCGTTGGTGTTGTCCGCCGTGGTCACGCCATAGGTATCGGCGACACCATTGCCGTCGAGATCACCATCCTTGATCGCTTTGAACAGGGTCACGTAGTCATCGACGGTTTCGGGCGGCTTGAGACCGGTCTTTTCCAACCAATCCTTGCGGATCACCGGCTGCGGACCGCGGACCGGGTAGACATAGAGCAGATACGGATAGTTTTTCAGGCGCTCGACATTGTGCGGCCAGAGTGCATCCTTGAGATAGGTCGTTTCGGCAATCATCGGTCCAAGATCTTCAAGCACCCCCTGCTCGACCATCTTGGCATCGCCACCCTGGAAATAGATCAGGTCCGGGATATCGCCCGACAGCAACATCACCGACAGCTTGTCGGCATAACCCGATGATGGCAGATCGACGAGTTCAATATCCAGATCGGTGCCCTGCGCCTTCAGCGCTTCCTCAATGCGCTGAAGGTGCTTGACATCGTCCGGGTTGGTCGGACCAAAATCCTTGGACACAATCCGGATCTTGATCGGGTCGGCCATTGCCGGCACGGTAATGCCGAGGCACAGTGCCAAGGCGGTCGAGGTCGTCAGGACCAATTTTCTAAGCATTTCATCTCCTCCGTTAGATTTGCTTTTTTGGTTATTGCGTCGTCACGGTTAGCCCTTGAGCGCGCCGCTCATGGTGCCTTTGGTGAAGAATTTCAGGATCAGCGGGTAGATCGCGAGGATCGGGACGATGGTCAGCAGGATCATCCCGGCCTTCAGCGCTCGCAGGTTGAGCTGGCTCGCACCGGTATTGTTGTTGGCGCTGTCGGCCCCGACGATCGCGATCTTGTCGCCATCGATGACGAACTGGCGCAGCACCACCTGCAGCGGCCACTTCCCCTGGTCATTCAGGTAGATCATCGCGCGGAAAAACTCGTTCCAATGAAAGACCAGATAAAAGAGTGTGATCGTTGCCAGCGCCGGCTTGGCGAGCGGTAAAACCAGATGCCAGAAGACCTGGAAAGGGTTGGCGCCATCGAGTTCGGCTGCTTCCAGAAGCTCCTTCGGGATCTCCTCGAAGAAGCGGATGAGGATGATCAGGTACCAGGCGTTGACCGCCTTGTAGAGGATCACCGACCAGTAGCTATCGAGCAGCCCAAGCCGCTTGTTGACGAAGTAATCCGGAATGATGCCCGGCTCGAAGACGATGGTGACGAGCACGAGGATGAACAGCGCCTTGCGCCCCGGCAGGTTCGGCCGCGATAGCCCCCAGGCCATCAGCGCCGTACCGACAACGCCGATCAGGGTGCTGACGCCGGTGATGAAGATCGAGTTGATAATGCCGCGTTGTACGTTGGGATGCTGAAGCAGGACGCTCCAGACCTCGAACGACAGGCCATCCGGCAGGATGGCCAGCCCACTCATGCCCGGCACCTTGCCCGGCGCCGACAGCGATACCGCCAGAAGGTTGAGAATCGGCTGGACGGTCACCACAACAAGCAGCAGCAGCGTTGAAACGATGATCGCGTATTCGATGCGTTCTATCGGGGTCTTGCGTGACAGGGCCATTACCAGACTCCCTTTCCGGTCAGGCGTTTGGAGACGAAATGCGCGATGACGATCATCATTGTCCCGAGCACCGCCTTGAACAGGCCGGCCGCCGTCGCAAGCGAATATTCGCCGGTCTGCAGGCCGATCCGGTAGACATAGGTATCGACGATATCGATCTTGCTGCGGACCACGTCGTTGGACAGGTTGATGACCTGATTGAGGTCGGCATTGAGGAACATCCCGGCATTGAGGATGAACAGGGTGGCAATCGTCGGAACGATACCGGGCAGCGTGACATGCCAGATCTTCTGCCAGCGATTGGCCCCATCGACCTCGGCCGCATCATAGAGTTGCTGGTCGATGGCAATGATCGCAGCCAGATAGAGCAGGCTGTCCCAACCGGCCGAGCGCCAGATTTCCGTAAAGACCAGCACCCAGCGAATGGCACCCGTATCAGTCATGAACGATCGCGGCGCGATACCCGCCATGCCAAGCAGATTGTTGACCGCACCATCTGTCGGCGACAGGGCGGCAATAAAGATACCGGCGATGACGACCCAGGAGAGGAAATGCGGCAGGTAGATCGCCGACTGGATGAACTTGCGCAGCGAGCCGCCGCGCACTTCGTTGAGGAGCAGCGCCACGATGATGGGGACCGGCAGGAAGAACACCATCTTCATCGTCGAGATGATCAGCGTGTTCGCGAGCACCTGCCAGAAGACCGAAGAGGAAAACAGCACCTGGAAATGCTTCAGCCCGACCCAGACATTCGGCGGTACGATGCGGACCTGCTCGAAGGCAATGCGGGTTTCCCAGATCGGCAGGTAATGAAACACGAAAAAGAACAGGATTCCCGGTGCCATCATGACGTAATACGGCCACCAGCGGCGCCAGCCATCGGCAAAAGCAGATGTCCGTCCCGGCTTCCGGCGGTTCATATCTATGGGAACGTTCCCAGAATTTGACGAAGTCAAAACGTGTTGGCGGTCAGTCATGATTATCCCCTCCCGGCCCCGGCTGTCAGCTTGGGCTGGTGTAACGACAGGTCGGCCAGCGAGCCGCGCTCGATCAACCGGCACGGCATGAACACCCGGCCATGCTCGGGGCGGCCGGCGATCTCATCGAACAGACAATCGACCGCGCGCATGCCGATCTCGCGGCCCGGCTTTGCGACAGTGGTCAGCCCCGGCCACGAAAACGCGCCGGCCGGCACACCGTCGAACCCGAGGATCGAAACGTCCTCCGGGCACCGAAGTCCGGCTTCACGCACAGCGACCATAGCTCCGAGCGCCATCAAGTCATTGGCGGCAAAGACTGCCAGATGCCCGGTGCGCTCGCGCGCCAACAACCGCTTCATCGCGGCGTGCCCACCTTCGACAGTATATTCTCCGTCTTCCATTGGCAGGACTGCGGGATCGATATCGCGCTCGACACAATGTTCGTGGAACGTCCGCAGGAAGCGTGCCCGCGCAATACGCGACTTAGGGCCGAGGATAAGCGCCGGAGCGTGATGTCCCTTGGAGACAAGATGATCCATACCGATCCGCACCGCCTGAGCAATATCGGAGCCGACGCTGGAGGCGGCGGGGAAACGCTCGGCACTTGAGCCAATCAGCACGAATGGCAGCCCGAACCGGTCAAGATCGTCAAAATTATCAGCGACCGGATTGATGATCGCGCCATCGACGCGCGCCTGCCGCAAGGCCCGCAAATGGCTGGCTTCACGGCTGTGATCCCAGTCGGACGAAAAAACCAGGAGTGACATACCATTCTCGGCAGCGCGATCCTGTGCGCCGCGGGCAACTTCCGCCCAGAACGGGTTGGTAATGTCCGGAATGACGAGGCCGAGCAGTCCGGTTCGCCCGGACCGCATGCCGACCGCAAGATCATTGCGCTCGTAGCCAACAGCTCTCGCAGCATCCAGCACGCGCTCGCGCGCTTCGTCGGTCACGTTGGAGGCACCCGACAGCGCACGCCCGGCGGTGCTCTTCGACACGCCGGCCTTTCGTGCAACATCGATAATGGTCGGCCGCCGCCTCTGCATCCAAGCACGCCCTCCTCAGCATGATTTCGTGGGAACGTTACCACGCCTTTACTTTAAGCATCAAGGGGCAAGTTTGAGAAACTACGGGAAGACCTTCGCTGACAACTGAAAGGCCGCGACGAGCTGCCGCAATGAAAAGCCTGGCGGAGCGCTTCGAAGCTACGGCAACAGCCATTTTTTTGCTGCCGCCACCGCCGCCTTAACCTGGCATTTACCATGATGAGCGTCACTGGTGGAATAGTAGTTTCCGCGCCGCACAATCGCCCCATCCCGGCCTTCAATGCGTTGTTGTTGCTCGAGAAGGGATTTGGGATATGACCACGGACAAAGGAATTACGCTCGCCGTCATCGCATTCACGGTCATTGCGATGTTCACGCTGAATTTTGCGATGACCCATTACGGTACGCCGGCCAACAATGACGGCGTTTCTGGCGAAATCACCTCTTCGATACCCAAATAATCTGTCGCTTCTGACGTGCCCCACGACCCACGGCTTCCGTGATGTCGAGGTCCTGGGAACTTTTGTCGATCCGCCGTGTTTCGCCGATGAGGAGAATTGCGATGGACGACAATAGAATGCCCCGCCTAGGGAATGGTGCCTTGTTATCATCAAGGCTTACAACGATCGGCAATGCCGGTGACCGGCCATGACGGCCCGGGATGTTTTGCTGCTGTTGGTCACGGCGTTCTTTTTGACCGCCCTGCTGCTCATACACAATTCATTTTACCGGCCCGTTTCAACCAGCGCCATCGAACCGCCTGCCACGGCTGATAGCCAAATGCAGCCTTACGGGCGACGTGTGCATCCCGGCGCTTTGGAACTTTGAGCAGGCTGCCCCGTTATCTCTCTTGGAGGAGAGAGAACATGGCCAGCGTAACTTGGATCATAGCATTGGTGGCTGCGCTCACAGTCTGCGGCATAGCCATCGTCTACGGCATCGTCAGTCAACGGCGGTTCAACTCTAAAATGAACCCCACACAGCAAGACCGGATCGATGAAATGTCCTGGCGTGAAAACCTGCTTGACCAGTAAACTCACGGGCTTTCAGGAGGACATGCTCAGACCTCCAGTAAGGGCTGTCTAGCAGGATCTCACATGGCCGGAAGCGATCGCCTTGCCAGAAGACTGCTGGGACGACCAGCTGGATCATTGGCTTGAAGCCGCCTGACCGCAAAATCCTGTGCCGTCTGCAGTTCGGCCAATGCCCCCTCATAATCAAGATTGAGCACCTTGCCGCGCTCGACCACCGGTCGTCCATCCACATAAACCGCATCGACGGCACGTTCCGCCGCGCAATTTAAAAGGTTGCGCAGGGGATCGTAGACCGGCTGCATTGCAGCATGGTTCAGATCGACCAGCAGGAAATCAGCCTTGGCACCCGTCACTATCCGGCCGATGTCGCGCCGGCCAAGCGCGTGTGCACCGGAAAGTGTCGCCGCCTCGAATATATCGGCCGTGCTGACATCGAAAACGGACCGGCCGGCAATGCGGGCGCAGATCATCGCTTGGCGCATTTCTTCCAGCATGTTGAAAGGATAGCTGTCGGTTCCCAGCGCCACGTTGACCCCGCGGCGGCGGTAACGGCCGAGCGATTGCAACACCATACCGCTGCGCGAAAAGGTAACGGGGCAGTGCGCGACTGTCGTGCCACGGTCGGCAAGCAGACCGAGATCGATATCGGTTCGCTGCCGTGTCCAGGAATGTCCATCGACAAAGATGCAGTGCCCGATGATCAGGTCCTCGCCGAGCACGCCCAGTTCTTCGAGATACTGGACAGCCGTCAGCCCGGTCCGCCGCATCAGCTCCTCATGTTCCGCCATCGTCTGGGCCGCATGTATGGTGATGGGCACTTTTCTTGTCCGCGCCGCCTCGGCCGCCGCCTGTAATAGCTCGGCAGAGCAGGTCTCGACCTGCGAGGGAGACACAATGCCGCCCAGCCTGCCGGATGGATGCGCGCGTGCTGTATCGACCACCTCAAGCGCCCGGGCGAAGGCCTCATTCCCCCTGCCCTTGTCCCAGATGAGATCGAGACGGCGGCTGTCTTCGACATGCCATGCGGCCTCCCGAAAGCCGGGGGCGACATAGGCACGTGCGCCGCTCTTTGTCAGGGTCGGCAACCAGCTGTCATGCGGACCGGCAATGTCGACAAGGGTGGTGACGCCGCTGCGCATCAAATCCCCCAACATCACCGTCAAGGATGCCTCGACCGCGCTGTCGCTGATCTCGATCAGGTTGGAATATTCATACATTGCATTGCCCCAGAGGGCTGCCGTGCCTTCATCTTCGAACAAGCCTTTAGAGATCGGCTCCTCTCCGGAGTGGCAATGCACGTTGACGAAACCGGGCAAGACCATCCTGTCTTTGCCAGACGTCTCCTGCGCGAAGGTACCGTCATACCGGCCGCCGACATGGATGAACCGACTGGCATCAAAGGCGATGTCGCCATCGGAAAGATAGGCATGCCCCTGCCGGTTTTCGTCATAGCCGACGATCGTGCTGGCATTGCGGATGACATGTATATCGTTAGCCATGGGTGACCCTGAAATGCTGTTCGAGAAAGCGGCTGTACAGGCCCATCAGGGCGCTGAATGTGAAATAGACGGCCGCCGCGAAGACATACCCTTCAAGGACGGCAATGCCCTGCCATTCGGGATCGCGCAGAGCGGATCGTACGGTGTCGAGAAAATCGAGCAGGCCGACGATGGTGACCAGCGTCGTGTCCTGGAAAAAGCCGATGAAAAGCCCGACCATCGGCGGTATGACCTTTTTCAGTGCCTGCGGCAGGACGATCTTGCGCATGACCTGCCAGTAGGACAGGCCGAGAGATTTACCCGCCTCGAACTGGCCTTCAGGAACATCCTGCAGGCCACCACGAACGATTTCGGCGATATAGGCGGCTGCAAAGATGATGATGGCGACTTGCGCACGCAGGAGCTTGTCGATCGTCACGCCCTCCGGCACGAACAGCGGCAGCATCACCGTCGCCATGAACAGAATGCTGATCAAAGGCACGCCACGGACGATCTCGATGAAACCGACGGCAAGAATGCGGATGGCCGGCAGGCTCGATGCGCGGGCAAGCGCAAGTCCGATACCGAGCGGCAGCGCGCAAACGAGACCGATAAACGAAAGCATGAACGACAGCGGCAGGCCGCCCCAGCTCGATGTCGGTACCGGAGATAGACCGAAGATCCCGCCAGCCATCAGGACATAGAGAACCGGCAGAACCAGAAGCAGCCACACATACAGCAATGCCCGGCTCCAGAAACGGGGCATCATCGAGACCAGGCAACTCGCCAGAAACAGCATCAACGCCAGCAGCGGCCGCCATTGCTCCTCGAATGGATAGAAGCCGAAAATCATGTAGCGGAGTTTTTCGGCCAGAAACGGCCAGCAGGCACCACTGCTGATCTTGCAGGCTGCAGCATCACCGGAGAAGACGGCATTGACGACCAGCCAACCAAACGCCAGCTTGCCCAGAAAGAAGATCGCCGCAACCGAAACCAGGCTGATGACCGAATTCAGCGGCGTGCCGAAATAGGCCTTGACCCATCCGGAACGCCGCACGGGCGGCTTGGCAGCGCCGACCGGTAATGACAGAGCTTGGGTTTCGGCCATCAGCGCTCCTTCAGCGCGACGCGCGCGTTGTACCAGTTCATCGTCAGTGAAATGGTGATCGACAGGCACAAATAGACACCCATGAAGATCGCAATGGTCTCGATTGCCTGACCCGTCTGGTTCATCACAGTGTTGGACACCATCACCAGATCCGGATAGCCGATAGCAATCGCCAGCGAACTGTTCTTGAAAACGGTCAGGTATGTATTGGTCAGAGGCGGAATGATCAGGCGCAAGGCCTGCGGCAGCACAACCAGCCGCATCACGCGGGAACGCTGAAGCCCCAGGGCGGCCGCAGCCTCCCATTGTCCCGGTCCGATCGCCTGGATGCCGGCACGGACGATTTCGGCGACACTGGCGGACACGCTGAGAAGTAGCCCGAACAGCAGAGCCACAAACTCGGGCCGCACATGCAGACCGCCGGTCAACCGGAACCGGCCGGCCTGCGGAATATCCCAACCGAAGGAAACCAGGCCCAGCATCCAGAGAAGGAGCGGCGGCACAAGCAACGCGAGACACGCAATGGCCGTACCGTGATTGGACTTCCCGGTCGCGACCCGCCGCCTCTGGCTGATGCTCCTGATCAGGATCGCGGCGGCGATACCGGCGCCAATGAACAATGCGAAGAGCGTCGCGCCGCTTTCCACAAACACGGCCGGAAGAGCCAACCCGCTGTTGGAAAGGTAGACGCCCGGCAGGATGTTGAGCGCCTGCTTGACCGGCGGGAACACCATGATGATCAGCGAATACCAGAGAAAGAGATAGAGCAGCAGCGGGACATTTCGCAACACCTCGACATAGGCGAGTGCCAAACGCGCCAAAAGCGGGTTGCGCGACATGCGCGCCACGCCGACGAAAAGCCCCAGAACCGTTCCGAGGATCGCCGCAAGCAGCGAGACCTTTACCGTATTGACGATACCCACCAGGATCGCCCTGGCGAAGCTGTCGGTCGGCTGGTAGGCAATCGCCGTTTCGCTGATCACGAAACCGGCTTGACGCGTCAAAAATCCGAAACCGGTGGCGATATTCTGCTTGGCAAGATTGTCGCTCGCCGTTGCAAACATGGTCCATGCTGCAGCGGCGACCAGACCGATCGCGCCGATCTGATAGCAGAACGCGCGAAAACGCATATCATTGAGGAAATTCATGACAACTCGCCGCTGTTTTGCCGAACGGGAGAAAGCTCGCGCGCTTTATGCGCGCGAGCGATGGGCTCAACGGAACGGCGGTGCGTAGACCAGACCACCGGCATTCCACTGCGCGTTCGGTCCACGCGTCAGTCCAAGCCGGGTGCCCTCACCCAGATTGCGCTCGAAGATTTCGCCATAATTGCCGACGGCCTTGATGACGTTATAGCCCCACTTGTTGTCGAGGCCGAGCATGGCGCCAAGCTCATCAGTCACGCCGAGCATGCGCTGAATGTCCGGATCCTGGCTTTTCAGCATCTCATCGACATTGGCCTGGGTAACGCCTTTTTCCTCTGCCGCCATCAGCAGCCAGACGGACCAGGACATGACATCGCGCCAGTTGGAATCGTTCTGACGAACCGCCGGTGCGAGCGGCTCCTTGGAGATCGTTTCTGGCAAGACGATATAATCGTCCGGATTGTTCGCTACCGCACGGATCGATGCCAGATCGGAGCGATCCGATGAAATCGCTTCGCAACGGCCGGCGAAGAAGGCCGCCCGGTTTTCATCCGGGCTTTCGAAAACAACCAGCTCGAACTTGCCGCCGATCGTGCGGAAGAAATCGCTGAGGTTCTGGGCTGTGGTCGTGCCGGGCAATGTGCAGATGGCAGCGTCCGTCAGCTCCTTGGCGCTGGAAACACCCAGCGACTTTGCCACCATCAGACCCTGGCCATCATAAAAAACGGTCGGACCGAAATCGAGCCCGAGCGAGGCGTCGCGTGAAAAGGTCTGCGTGGTCTGGCGCGACAGCATGTCGATTTCGCCGGATTGCAGCGCCTGGAATCGGGTGTTGATATTGGTCGGAACGAATTCGATCTTGTCGCCATCGCCGAAAACAGCGGCAGCAACCGAGCGGCAGACGTCAGCATCGAAGCCCTGCATCCGGCCCTTGTCGTCCGGCGCAGCGAACCCTGGAGTGGCGAGCGACACGCCGCACACCAGTTTCCCGCGCGCCTTTACGGTATCGAGCGTTCCTGCCTGCGCGACGCTGGCTGCCAGAAGCGCTGTGGCCGCGGCGCAGATCGCCAGAAATCCATGTTTCATAGTCCCCTCCTCGTTGTTTTTTCTCTGCTCCTCGCGATCGAAGAATGCTTCCGCCCTCCAGCAGAAACTCCGCAATCGGCGACCCTCCCGATCGCAAATATTGTGTACAATATTGAAAATCATTTGGCAACAAAATCGAACACAATAACGGCAGGATTAATGCACGCCGGATATTGACGCCGCCGAGGGTCAATGTGAACTCTTCTTGCGGCAGAGTGTGGAGGCCTTGCAGAACAGCATTACACCGTCTCTTAGTGCACCCATTAGGAAGATTCCGCCCGTCCAAATCCAAAAATGACGACGAGACGTAAAATCCAATATCGAATGAGATAGTACACAATATGTAGGTGTTGCCGCAATTGTGCGTTTCAAAGAGGACTTAACGGTGCATTCTGCAGGCGAGTGGACCCATTGTTCAGATGGCCCTAGTTCAGGGCCACGCGAACCTCTCCATCGACCACCTCAGCCCGATACGTTTTCAAATTTTCGCAGGCAGGCAACCGAATGGCCTCGCCAGTGCGATAATCGAAGGCGCCGGAGTGCTTCGGACATTCCACCTCGAAATCCATCACCAGGCCCTCGGCAAGGTGGACAGCCTCGTGAGTGCAGAGACCGGAAGTGCAATAGACGCTGTCATCCGGCCCACGGTAGATCGCATAGGTGCGTCCACCGTGATCGAAGCGAATGGCGCCTTCCTGTTCAATGTCATCGAGGTGGCAGGCGGGAACCCAAGTCATTCTACATTCTCCCCAACCGCAGCCCCAGCCTTCCGGGACGCCAGCTTCTCCTTCCGCCTTCGGTAGCGCTCCTGCATTTGAGCCTCACCTTCAGGCGAGCCGTCATGCCAAGTGCCAAACCACTTATCGAGCGGGATCAAGGCGTCCCCGTAGTTCACCTCGAAGTACTTGTGATGCAGGTAATGCGCATAGGCATGGCTATCGATCAGCTTGTCTTCACCGACTTCGACCTTATCGAAGCCGACATGACCAGGAATGGCGCCAAAGCCCGCGTAATGAAGCTGATACAGCATCAAAATGGGGTTGGACGGCAGGATCAGATGGTAAAACGCCGTGCCGAAATAGAGCAGGTGCTCGACCGGGTGCATCGACAGCGACGACCACGGCGACGGATTGACCGAATTATGGTGGACCGAATGGACCCATTTATAGAGCAGCGGTGTGTGGATCAGCCGGTGTACGCAAAAAAAGTGAAACTCGTGGATGATCGGGACGACGAGCGCAACAAGAACCAGCGTCCAGGGGTTTTCCGCAAAGGCAAGCCAGGGCGCGTAACCATTGGCATAGGCAAAGAGCATACCGGCTTCAATCGCCGTCCAGATGACGACACCTGACAGGAATGTGCGCAGAATGTTGTCCTTGTTCTGGTTTTCGAACCAAAATGCCTGACTTTTCTGCTCGGCGGGGAATTTGCCGTTGTATTTGAACCGGTTTTGCTGGCGCTTCAGAACGTAAAGATGAAGCTCGAACGCTCCGTAGAACAGGAACACGCAGGCGGCGTTGACGGCATAAAGCCACGCGACCCATCCAAAGCTGAGCGTCTTCATGGTTTCCACTGGTGGGATGACCCAAGCCCAGTAGGCTAATGCCGAGGCGGCAAAGATCATGTTCCAGGGGAAGAAATAGTGCGGCAACCATTTCAGGATTGCCAAAACCCGCGTCGGAAACTGGAAGAGCGGCGCATACTGAACCGGCTGTGTCGGCGACCAGTCGCCACGCTTGTTGCGCGTCCCATATTTAAGATCGTCCATTGCGTTCTCCTTGAGGTGGATCACGTCTGACGTGTCCGCACAAAGCTTCGATTGAAGGAGAGCGGATGACGCCTTTCCCGGCTGCTCCGGGCGAACCTCCGGGCCTCCTCCCACGGCTTCATTATCAGGGGGATGGCGAAACACCGAAGACTTCAATGATCAGATTAGATCAGATGGCTTCAGCCGTAATGGTGATGAACCGTATGGGATTGGTGTCCGGTTCGATCTTCGTCAGGCCGATCCGATACAAGATCCAGTCCAGCGCCCGTTGTGCCTGCGCTTCGGGCGCCTGGTCTAGGACCACGTCGACGATGCCATTGCGGAGGGCCGCGCGGGTGTAATCCGTAAGTTCGTGTGCCACGAACAAGATTTCGCGCCCGCGTTTATTGCGCCTCAACACCTCGATTAAGGCGGAGTTTGCACCCCCTGCGTTGTAGAGGCCAACAAGACCGGTATATCTCTCAAGGGCATAGGATAGCAGTTCCCGGCTGTATTGTTCTTCGTCGCGGCTGAATCCGATCCACTCGAAACTGACAGAACCAGGATGCTCGGCAAAATAATCGGAAAAACCGCGCATGCGCTCACGGTGCACCTGATAGATCGGATGACAGAGCCCAATCACCGGCCCCGCCAGGGTCGTCATCCGGGCAATAAAGTGCGCTGCGGTTCGCCCGGCCGCATAGTTGTCTATCCCTACAAATTCTCCTTTCGTTTCCGATGCCCGTGTCACCACATGGACGACCGGCGTTCCCCGCTGAACAACGGCTTCGACGGCAGCACTAATGGAGGGACTGTTGGGTACAGCCAAGATCAGGCCCGCCCGTGGAAGGTCCGTTGATTGTATTCGCTTTGCGATTTCGTCTGGGTTTTTTTCGTCGGTAAAGCTGCGTTGAACCACAACCAAGGGATCTAACGTTGACGCGATGCTCTCAAACTCGTGGGAAAGCCTCCGGTAAAACGTTGTTTCCGGGCGGACCATCAGGACTTCAATACGCAGCAACTTGTGGTGTGCATCCGGTATCGTACGCGGATATTTCAACGTACGGGCGGCAAGCATTACTTTTTCCACCAATTCCGGACGAACGCCCCCTCGCCCGTTCAAAACGCGCTCGACTGTCGCGGTCCCGACGCCGGCAAGGCGGGCGATATCCCGATAATTCGGTCTGCTCATGCGTAATCTACCGCTCCAATTCCAGGGATCGATAGGTTCTGCTGGCGAAAAAATGTCTTCGCATTTTCGAGCATTCACGAACCTATAGCCAAACCTATCTTGGGTGGACGGCGGGGGAAAGACGCGCTGCACACGCCTGGCACGTTGACAGCCTTGGTTGGCGATCACTTCGCAGCGTATAGCGCCCGCGAACGTTCCAGATGTTTCAGCACAGCCTGCTCGGCTGAATCGGGATCACCGGCTTCCAGACAGGCAATGATCTCTTCGTGTTCGGCCAGCGTGAACTTTTCCTTGCCGGTCCAGATCAGCATCTCGGTGTGATATTCCTTCAGCCAGGCCAGCATCGCCTCGCTGACGGCGACATAGATCGGGTTGCGCGAAATCCGGGCGATCCGCGTGTGGAATTCCATATCGGCAGCGATAAAGGCTTCGGCGTCACCCAGCGATGCGCGCTGCCGATCGAGGATTTCACGCAGGCTTCCCATGTCGCTGGCATCGCCCTTCAGCGCCGCCTCACGCGCCATACCGCGCTCGAAAAAGATACGTGCACTTTTCAGGTGTTCCAGCGTATCCGAAGATTTGGCCAGCATGATCTTCGCCGTCATGTCCATCTGGCGGAAAATCGATTGTGCCGTCAGTTCCAAAACCTTGGCCCGCTCGCCATGCGAGATCACCACCAGCCCCATACCAGCCAGCGCCTGCATCGCCTCGCGGATCGCCGGACGGCCGACGCCGAAGCGCTCCATCAGCTCGCGCTCGGACGGCATTTCGTCGCCGGTCTGAAGCTCTCCGGAGGTGATCATCGCTTTCAGCCGCGCGAAAACTTCGTCGGACAGTTTGCGGCGGACGATCTGTTCGGTCTGCTGGCCCATAATGTCTCGCTGGTTTACATTCGCCACCGTTATGCACCGCTCCCCTCGCGAATGAAATGCACCCATCCGCTTGTAAGCGTCACAGTCCACATTGATTGTCGCGGATGCATGCTTCCTCTTGCTTAATTGATATACTCATTATACCAGTTGCCGAAAACACGCCAGCTGGAACTGGCAGGGATGACCATACCGGGAGGCTTTTGCACCATCATGATCGTCGTCACCTACAGAATTGAAACGCCGGGCAGCGTTGAGGCCATGGCGGAAAAGATCGCCAGTGACCAGTCAACTGGGACATTCGTGCCCGTACCAGGCGAAACGCCGGAGTTGAAGGCCAGGGTCGCCGCCCGTGTTCTCGCCATTCGCCCGCTCGCTGACGCCGAAGCCCCAAGTTGGCCCGAAGCGCCAGCAGACCAGGGGCCGATCCGGCGCGCTGACGTCGATATTGCCTTTCCGCTCGATGCCATCGGAACTGACCTTTCCGCCCTGATGACCATCGCGGTTGGCGGTATTTTCTCCATCCGCGGCATGACCGGACTGCGCGTCGTCGATCTGAAACTGCCGCAGGAATACAAGTCGGCCTATCCCGGCCCGCAATTCGGCCTGCCTGGCAGCCGCAAACTCACGGGCGTTTATGATCGCCCGATCATCGGCACCATCGTCAAGCCGGCGCTGGGCTTGCGTCCGCATGAAACGGCTGAGCTTGTCGGCGAACTGATCGGCTCAGGCGTCGACTTCATCAAGGATGACGAGAAGCTGATGAGCCCAGCCTATTCGCCTTTAAGCGAACGTGTCGCCGCCATCATGCCCAGAATCCTCGATCACGAGCAAAAGACCGGAAAAAAGGTCATGTACGCCTTCGGCATTTCGGCGACAGACCCCGATGAGATGATGCGCAACCATGATCTCGTGCTTGCGGCTGGCGGCAATTGCGCCGTGGTCAACATCAATTCCATCGGCATGGGCGGCATGGCGTTTCTGCGCAAGCGCTCCGGCCTTGTCCTGCATGCCCATCGCAACGGTTGGGATGTGCTGACACGTCATCCCGGTATCGGCTTCGATTTCAAGGTCTGGCAGCAGTTCTGGCGGCTTCTCGGCGTCGATCAATTCCAGATCAACGGCATCGCCGTAAAATACTGGGAGCCGGACAACAGTTTCGTCGAGAGCTTCAAGGCGGTTACGACACCGCTATTCGACGCCTCGGACTGCGCAATGCCGGTCGCCGGGTCAGGCCAGTGGGGCGGACAGGCGCCGGAAACCTATCGCCGCACCGGGCGCACAACCGATCTGCTCTACCTCTGCGGCGGCGGCATCGTTAGCCATCCCGGCGGTCCGGCAGCTGGTGTGCGCGCGGTACAGCAGGCCTGGCAAGCAGCCGTTGCCGATATCCCGTTGGAGACCTACGCCAAGGACCATCCCGAGCTCGCCGCTTCCATCCAGAAATTCGGCAGCGCAGGCGAGTAGAATTCATGACCGCACAGACCAACCTTCTTCTCTCCTATTACGGCGATGACCTGACGGGCTCCACCGATGTCATGGAGGCGCTCGCCTCCAACGGCGTCGAGACCGTGCTGTTCATGGACGTGCCGGACACGGCACTTCTGAAGCGTTTCGGCCATTGCCGCGCCATCGGCCTTGCCGGCACCAGCCGCAGCGAGACGCCGGGCTGGATGGACGAAAATCTAACGCCGGCTTTCCGCTGGCTGCAAGGTCTCGGCGCCGATATCTGCCACTACAAGGTTTGCTCGACCTTCGATTCCAGCCCCAAGACCGGCAACATCGGCAAGGCTGTTGAAATCGGCAAGGCGTTGTTTGAGCAGCCTTATGTCCCCGTTCTGGTCGGTGCTCCGCAGCTCAAGCGCTACACCGCCTTCGGCCATCTCTTTGCCGCCTATCAGGGCGAGGTTTACCGCATCGATCGCCACCCGGTGATGAGCCGTCACCCCGTCACCCCAATGGCCGAAGCTGACCTGCGCTTGCATCTCGGCGCGCAGACGGCGCTGAAAACCAGACTGGCAGATCTCTCCATGCTTGCCGCTATCGACGCGGATGGCCAAATCGATGATCTTTGCAGAGATGCCGACGGCATGGTTCTGTTCGATGTCGACGGCCCGGAAAGCCAGTCCCATGCCGGCCGCCAGCTTTGGCGCCTGAAGCGCTGGGGCGGCTGGTTCGCCACCGGCTCCTCCGGCGTCGAATATGCGCTGCTGACCGCCTGGCGTGCCGCCGGTCTGACGGAAGGCAAGAAAAGCTTCCCGCTGCCCGGCAAATCCGACCGCATTGCTGTCGTTTCCGGCAGCGTCTCACCGACCACGGAACGGCAGATTCGGCATGCAACACAGAACGGTTTTACAGGCATCAATCTTGATCCGCTGGAACTGCTTGGCGAAAACGGCAGCACCGCTCTGGACCGAGCCATCACGAGCGGCCTCGACAGTCTCAAAAACGGCGACAGCGTCATCCTCAATACGGCGCTTGGTCCATCCGCCGATCGCGGTGGTGATATCGACCGCATCCCCGGTAGCCGTCATCGCCTCGGCCGCCTGCTGGGCACGATCTTGCGTCGCCTCGTCGAGGAACAGCAGTTGAGCCGCGCCGTCATCGCTGGTGGCGACACGTCCAGCCACGCGCTGAAGGAACTGCACGTGCAGGCGCTGACCACGCTGCTGCCACTGCCGCAGACGCCCGGATCACCGCTTTGTACCGCGCATGGAACCTACGCCGCCACCAACGGCCTGCAGATTGCGCTCAAGGGTGGACAGGTCGGGTCGGATGGCTATTTCGCGCAGATCCGGGATGGGCTTCAAGAGTAGTGGCCACTCGCAACCTACTGGACAGCACGAGCGCTGTTGCTCCGGCGGTTCGGTGGGACAGGTGAAAACGATGCGCGCAGACTGGCATTGAACTGCGTCAGCAGGTGCCGATCGAAATGGCCTTCCGATTTCTGCATCATCCTGAGTGTTTCAGCGGGCGTCCACGCGCGTTTGTAGGATCGTGCCGAGGTCATCGCATCATAGACATCGCAAATGGCGGCGATCCGCGCCGAAGGACTGATCTGCTTGTCCGATAGGCCGAAGGGATAGCCTTTGCCGTCTATTCGCTCGTGATGGTGAAGGCAGACATCCAGAACGATCTGCGGCATGTCGTCCTGGCGCGACAACAATTCGTAACCACGGACCGGATGGGTGCGGATCTCCGCCATTTCCTCATCCGTCAATGCGCTCTTTTTCGACAACAGAGCGTCAGGCATGACCATTTTGCCGATGTCATGCAGCAGGCCGCTGACGCCGAGTACGCGTACCGTCTGTTCATCGAATTTCAGAAACCGGCCGAAATGTACCATCAACGCACTGACGGCGATCGAATGCAGAAATGTATATTCATCCTTGGTCTTCAGACGGGTAATCCCGATCAGGGCCGCCGGATTGCTTTCCATCGCCTTGGCGATCTGCCCGACCGCACGGTCGGCGGGCTCGAATGTTGCCGTACCACTCAGGCGGACATCGGAAAACAGCGCGTCGAGCAGCGGTCTCGTCTCCTCGATCGTCTGTAATGCCTGCTTTATTTCACTCTGGGAAAAGTCGCGGGAAAGGGTGGATGATGCATCCTTTGCTGGAGCTTGAACAGCACCGGCTCCGATATCGACGCCTCGGCGGATATCGATGACAAGACTGATGATATTGCTTGCCCTCACTTTCGCGGCGGCAGCTTCGTCCTTGATCATGAAACTGCGAACAGGCGTCGCTTCATCGCGCAAAGGGTCTTCAATGTCGGTGACGTACATGCCCACGCGAACCTGATGCCTCTTGATGCGCTTGAGCATTGCTATCGCTCTTTTCTAATCACAGGCGCCCTCCAGCGGCATCCTCACCATCAGTCTAATCGATACAGAGTATAAATTTCAATGCACCGACCAAGGCGCACGTAAACTCAAGTGTTCGCTCAGAAACACTATAGACACAATAGATCTCCCGCGCCCGATCTTTGGATATAACCCTTTAATCGACGTTAAAATCTCATCGCAACCCGAAAATAATATGACTTAACAAGAGACTACCGCAGATTGTTACCTGACAGATCAAACCTCCCTGTGATTGCCAATATGGAGTTCATCCTTCCATGGCGGCAGGAGGCAACGACAGTCCATGGTAAAATCACCTCACCGCGTGACATACTGATTGACTCATCATACCAGTTGCCATAAACCATCGCGAAACAAACACGCAGGTGAGGAAACATGACTTCGATCGCACTCTTCGGTGCTGGCGGCAAAATGGGCTACCGGCTTGCCAAGAACCTCAAGGGCTCACGTTTCGACGTGCGCCACGTGGAAGTAAGCGACGCCGGCAAGGCGCGCCTTCAAAACGATCTCGGCCTGTCCTGCCTCGATGTCGATGCAGCATTGTCCGGCGTTGATGTCGTTATTCTCGCCGTGCCGGATACGGCCATCGGCAAGGTTGCGGCCGGCATTGCCGACAAGCTGAAAGCCGACACCATGGTCGTGGCGCTCGATGCGGCCGCGCCGTTTGCCGGTCATTTCCCCGAGCGCGCTGACCTCACCTATTTCGTCACCCATCCCTGCCATCCGCCGATCTTCAACGACGAGACGGATATGCAGGCGAAGAGGGATCATTTCGGCGGCCTGTTTGCCAAGCAGCACATCGTCTCTGCCCTGATGCAGGGACCGGAAGAAGCGTACGGCCTCGGCGAAGAGATCGCCAAGACCATCTGGGCGCCGGTCATGCGCTCGCACCGCGTCACCGTCGATCAAATGGCAATGCTGGAACCGGGACTGTCGGAAACCGTCGCGGCCTCGCTGCTGGTCGTCATGAAGCAGGCCATGGATGAGTGCGTAAAGCGCGGCGTCCCGGAAGAGGCCGCCCGCGACTTCCTGCTCGGCCATCTCAACGTACTCGGCGCCGTCATTTTCGGCGAAGTCCAGGGCGTATTTTCCGATGCCTGCAACAAGGCGATCGAATTCGGCATCCCCGCGCTGATGCGCGACGACTGGAAGAACGTCTTTGAACCCAAGGAGATCGCCGAAAGCATCCGGCGCATCACCTGATCGATATAGGGCCTTCGCCTTATGCCATTGCAGCTCCGCCGGGAACGGGGCTGCACCTTTAACTCAACCGGGAGGAACCACATGAAACTGACACGCAGACTGACGCTTGCCGCCTTCGCCGGCGCCCTTTCGCTTGGCGTTGCCATGCCGGCATTCGCCGCCGATCTCATCGCCATCATCACGCCGAGCCACGACAACCCGTTCTTCAAGGCGGAAGCTGTCGGCGCCGAGGCGAAAGCCAAGGAACTTGGTTACGAGACCCTCGTTCTCGTTCATGACGACGATGCCAACAAACAGAGCCAGCTGATCGATACCGCTATCGGCCGCGGCGCCAAGGCGATCATTCTCGATAACGCAGGCTCGGAAGCCTCGATCGCGGCCGTCCAGAAGGCCAAGGACGCAGGCGTCCCCTCCTTCCTGATCGACCGCGAAATCAACGCCACCGGTGTTGCCGTCTCGCAGATCGTTTCCAACAACTACCAGGGCGCGCAGCTCGGCGCTGAAGAGTTCGTCAAGCTGATGGGCGAGAAGGGCAACTATGTCGAGCTTCTCGGCCGCGAAGCCGATCTGAATGCCGGCATCCGCTCCAAGGGCTATCACGACATCATCGATGAATATCCCGAGTTGAAAATGGTTGCCCAGCAGTCGGCCAACTGGAGCCAGACGGAAGGTTACTCCAAGATGGAAACCATCCTGCAGGCCAACCCTGATATCAAGGGCGTTATCTCCGGTAACGACACGATGGCCATGGGCGCAATTGCAGCCCTCCAGGCCGCCGGCCGCAAGGACGTGATTGTCGTTGGCTTCGACGGTTCCAACGATGTGCGCGACTCGATCACCGCAGGCGGCATCAAGGCGACCGTGCTGCAGCCGGCTTACGCCCAGGCCCAGATGGCGGTTGAGCAGGCAGACACGTTCATCAAGACCGGCAAGGGTCCGGCTGAAGAAAAGCAGCTGATGGATTGCGTGCTGATCAATGCCGACAACGCCACCAAGCTCGAAACCTTCGCGCTGAAGAACTAATCCTCCCAAAGGATGCGCACAGGGCGGAGCATCTCTGTCCTGTGCGTTTTTTGCCATATACGGAGTGACTTTCATGCCGAATTTCCGGGCCGCTGCCGCAATTTCGCTTGCCATCGTGCTAGCCTTGCCCGGCTGCAAGATCATCAAGACACCGACAGCCGAAGAGGCGGCCGCCGAAGCAAGCGGCGGGTTCGCGCCGGACAAGCAGGTCGCCGAGATCTGGGATGCCAAGGTTATCCCGTTCCTCGAAAAGCGCGCTGGCACCTTTCAGGAGGTTGCCGCCCTGTCGAAGTCCGATCTCGACGCCGCAGCAGCAAAATACGGTCACAAGGAAAAAGAGGGCAGCGCGCCCTGGACCTTCGCGGCCAAAGTCTCCGGAACGATCATCAAGGCGGAAACCACATCACGCGCCGGCTATCTCGACACAGACGTCGATGGCGACGGCAAGGCAGACGTGCGTATTCAGATCGGCCCGGTCATCAAGGGCACGGCGATCCGCGACAGCCTGGATTTCGTCAATTTCAACGAATTCAAGAACCAGATCCAGTGGGCCGAATTCGGCAAGGCGTTCAACACCCATGTCAACGGCCTGACACTTGCAAAATTGCCGCGCGAAGGCCTCGAAGGTAAAAAGGTCGAGGCGCTCGGCGCCTATCCCTTGCCCTCCACCGGCCAGCCGGCGCTATTGACGCCCGCCACCATCACGATCGGCGGCTGACATGGCCGCTGATATCAACAACACGATCCTGAAACTTGACGACGTGACCAAGGTCTATTCCGGTATCGTCGCCGTCAAACATGCGAGCCTCGAGCTGAAGCGCGGCGCGGTCAACGTTCTCGTTGGCGAAAACGGCGCCGGCAAATCGACTCTCATGCGCATGATCGCGGGTGTCGAAAAGCCCTCGCTCGGCCGCATTCTGCTCGAAGGCAAGGAAGTCGAGTTCAATTCGCCCGCAGATGCCCAGAAGCATGGCATCGGCATGGTGTTCCAGGAACTCAACCTGTTCGGTAATCTCTCCGTTGCCGAAAACATCTTCGCCACCCGCGAGATTACCCGTGGCCTGCGCGGCATCGACCACAAGGCTCAGGTTGAGAAGGCCAATCACTTCCTCGACAAGCTCGATGCCGGCATCAGCGCCGAGACGATGGTCGAGGATTTGCCGATCGGCCAGCAGCAGCTCGTGGAAATCGCCAAGGCGATCTCGCTCGATACCCGCATTCTTATTCTCGACGAGCCGACCTCGGCTCTGTCTGCCGCCGAAGTCGATATCCTGTTCAAGGTCATCGGCGAGCTGAAAGCTCAAGGCGTCGCCATCGTCTACATCTCGCATCGCCTGGAAGAGCTGATGCGCATCGGCGATTACATCACGGTTCTGCGCGACGGCCAGATCACCGGCCAGGCGATGGTCAAGGATATCGACACCAAGTGGATCGTCCGCTCGATGATCGGCTCCGACGCCAAGGATTTTGCCAAGTCGCTCGATCACAAGCTTGGGCCTGAAGCTTTCCGCGCCGAAGACATCTGCCTGCCGCGCAAGACCGGCGGCTTTGCCGTCGATCACCTGTCGATCTCGGTCCGTGCCGGCGAGGTTCTTGGCATTTACGGCCTGATGGGCGCCGGCCGCAGCGAATTCTTCGAATGCGTCATCGGCCAGCACGCCCATTCGACCGGCAAGATCTTCGTCGCCGGTGAAGAGATCGTGGCCAAGGATACCTCGACCCGCATCCGCAAGGGCCTTGCCCTCATCCCGGAAGATCGCCAGCGCGAAGGCCTGGTGCAGGTCCTGTCGATCGCCTCGAACCTGACCTTGGCTAGCCTGGAAAAATTCGTGAAATTCGGTTTCCACATCGCTGGGGACCGCGAGCAATCGGCGATCAAGGAATCGATCCGAAACCTCTCGATCAAGGCGCCGAACCCGGATTTCGACGTTACCTCCATGTCGGGCGGCAATCAGCAGAAAGTCGTTATCGGCAAGGCACTGATGACAAATCCGAAGGTGCTTTTGATGGACGAGCCAAGCCGCGGCATCGATGTCGGCGCCAAGGCCGATGTCTTTCGCACCATGCGCAGGCTGGCCGGCGAAGGCCTCGCCATCCTGTTTTCGACCTCCGACCTGGAAGAGGTCATGGCGCTTTCCGACCGTATCGCTGTCATGAGCAACGGCCGCGTCACGACCATTCTCGACCGGGCCGAGGCCACCGAAGAACTCATCGTCAAGGCTGCGTCCGAGGGACACAAATCGGCCGGCCACACATCGACAAGGGAAATTGCGTGATGACGACTGCAACCTCGACCGAAAAAATCCCGGCGGCCGATAGCGGCTCCGTCCTCCTGACGCTGATGAAGCTTCGGACCTTCATCGCGCTGTTCGCCGTCATCGCCTTCTTCTCGGTCTTTGCCCCGAATTTCCTGTCGACGGCCAACATCATCCTGATGTCGAAGCATGTGGCGCTGAACGCCTTTCTCGCCATGGGCATGACCTTCGTCATCATCACCGGCGGCATCGATCTTTCTGTCGGCTCGATCGTCGGCCTTTGCGGCATGGTGGCCGGCGGCCTGATCCTCAACGGGATCGACCTTCAGATCGGCTATACGATGTATTTCAACGTCGTCGAAGTTTGCCTGATTACGCTGTTCGTCGGCGTCGTCATCGGCGCGGTCAACGGGCTTCTGATCACCAAGCTCAACGTCGCCCCGTTCATCGCCACGCTCGGCACGCTCTACGTCGCCCGCGGCTTTGCGCTTCTCTCCTCCGACGGGCAGACCTTCCCGAACCTGATCGGAAAGCCCGAACTGGCAACGACCGGCTTCGGCTTTCTGGGGTCTGGCCGTATCATCGGCCTGCCGGTGTCGATCTGGATCCTGATCGTCGTGGCGCTGGCCGCCGCCTATGTCGCCAAATACGTGCCGATCGGCCGCCAGATTTTTGCCGTCGGCGGCAACGAGCGCGCCGCCCGCATGTCCGGCATCCGCGTCGATCGCGTCAAGATGTTCGTCTACATGTTCTCCGGTTTTTGCGCAGCTATCGTCGGCATCGTCATCTCATCGGAACTGATGGCCTCGCATCCAGCAACCGGCAACTCCTTCGAGCTCAACGCCATTGCCGCGGCGGTTCTCGGCGGAACCTCGATGTCCGGCGGACGCGGCACGATCGGCGGCACAATCATTGGCGCCTTCGTCATCGGCATCCTGTCCGACGGTCTGGTGATGATGGGTGTTTCCTCATTCTGGCAAATGGTCATCAAGGGCATCGTCATCATCGTCGCCGTGGTGGTAGACCAGGCCCAACGCCGATTGCAGCAGCAGGTGACATTGATGCAGCTGGCTAAGAAGGGCTAAGGTTTTAAAAAGCCTTCCGCAACTCCTCCCCCCTTGTGGGGAGGCGTTCTCTTTTGACTTCAAGGGAAAAACAGATGTCGGATCTCAAAGGCGCCCTGATCGGCTGCGGCTTCTTCGCTGTCAACCAGATGCACGGCTGGAACAACGTCAAGGGAGCCACCATCGCCGCCATCTGTGACCGTGATCCCGAGCGCCTGAAGATCGTCGGCGACCAGTTCGGTATCGAGCGGCGCTATACGGATGCTCGGCAGATGTTTGCCGATAGCGGCTTCGATTTCGTCGATATCGCCACGACCGTCAACAGCCACCGCGCGCTTGTCGAAATGGCCGCCGCTTACAAGGTGCCGGCCATCTGCCAAAAGCCATTCGCTCCTACGCTTGCCGACGCCAAAGCGATGGTCGCGGCCTGCAAGGCGGCTGGTATTCCGCTGATGATCCATGAAAACTTCCGCTGGCAGACGCCGATCCAGGCCGTCCGCAAGGCGCTGGACAGCGGCGCGATCGGCACGCCTTTCTGGGGCCGCTTCTCGTTCCGCTCCGGTTACGACGTGTTTTCCGGCCAGCCCTATCTCGCTGAAGGCAAGCGCTTCATCATCGAGGATCTCGGCATCCACACGCTGGATATCGCCCGCTACATTCTCGGCGACGTCACGTCGCTGACGGCCCGCACCAAACGCGTCAACCCGAAGATCAACGGCGAGGATGTGGCAACCATCCTGCTCGACCACGACAATGGTGCCACCTCCATCGTCGACGTCAGCTACGCGACGAAACAATCCATCGAGCCCTTCCCCGAAACGCTGATCGAAATCGATGGAACCGAAGGCTCGATCCGCCTGTCGCAAGGCTATGAGCTACAGGTTACCAACGCCGAGGGCACGGTCAACACTGACGTTGCCCCGACGCTGTTGCCGTGGGCATCGCGTCCATGGCACAATATCCAGGAAAGCGTTTTCGCCATCCAGCAGCACTGGGCCGACAGCCTGATCGCGGGTACGGAAACATCGACATCCGGCACCGACAATCTGAAGACTTTTGCGCTGGTTGAGGCAGCCTATGAAAGTGCCGCCAGCAAAGCCACCATCGATATCGGAACCCTGCTGAAATGACCGACGCGGACCTCGCTTTCCGGCTCTACGGCACCATGCAGACTGAGCCCGCTCCGCGAGTGCTGAAAGCCGGAAAGCTGACGGCACATCTTGCCGGCGGCAATGTGAGGGCCATCGCTTATGACGGCGTCGAGGTGCTCCGTGCCATCTCTTATCTGGTCCGTGACCGCGACTGGGGCACCTACGATCCGAAACTAGCGGACGTCAACGTCGCCGAAACGAAGACCGGTTTCACCGTTGCCTACACCGCCCGCTGCAACGGCGCGGATGGCACCCTTCTGAACATCTCTGCCGTAATCGAAGGCACCGCCAACGGCAGTCTGACATTCGAAGGCACGGCTCAATCCGCGACTGGTTTCGAGACCAACCGTTGCGGCTTCTGCATTCTCCATCCGATCGTCGGTGTCGCCGGCACAGCCGTCACCGTCGAGCATGTCGATGGCGCCATCGAAGAGACGAAACTGCCTGACCTGATCGAACCCTGGCAGCCCTTCAAGGACATGCGCGCCATCACCCACACCGCGCTCCCCGGGATCACCATCGAATGCCGGATGGACGGTGATACGTTCGAAATGGAAGATCAACGCAACTGGTCAGATGCCTCCTACAAGACCTATGTCCGCCCGCTCGCTTTGCCTTGGCCCTACCGGATCCCGGCAAACGAACCCGTTGCCCAGCAGATCACCCTGACGATCACCGACAGCCGCACCTCGGCTACTCCATCCTCATCCACCGAAAACGCCGGTGTCATCCACCTCACCCAGGATACCGCCACCGGCACCATGCCCGCCATCGGAGTGTTGATCACCCCAGAAGAAGCCAAGGCCAGCCTCATCGCCCTCCAGCAACCGGACGCCCCGAAGGTTCAGGACCTGCTCTTTCATTTCGATCCTACAGCTGGGCATGGCGGGCCTGCATTCAATGATTTCGCCGCGATCGCCGCCATCCACGCCGGCACCACGACGCTCGAAATCGCCGTCCCGTGCCAGCGCCCACCGGATGAGGAAATGCAGGAAATCGCCGCCTGGATGTCCGCTGCAGGTTTCGCGCCTGACGCCGTCATGGTCTGTCCCGCTGTCGACCGGCAATCAACACCACCTGGCAGCCAATGGCCGGACTGCCCGCCACTTGAGACCGTCTACGCAGCGGCTTCCAAAGCCTTTCCCGGAATTCGCCTCGGCGGCGGCATGCTATCTTACTTCACAGAGCTCAACCGCAAGCGCGTGCCGGGTGAAAACCTCGCCTTCATCAGCCACTGCACCAACCCGATCGTCCACGCCGCCGACGATGTCAGCATCATGCAGACGCTCGAAGCGCTGCCCTTCATCACCCGGTCCGTCCGCGCGATCTACGGCGACAAGCCCTACCGCCTCGGCCCCTCAACCATCCCCATGCGCCAAAACCCCTACGGCAGCCGCACGATGGACAACCCGAATGGCGGTCGCATACCGATGGCTAACCGCGACCCCCGTCACACCGGCCAATTCGCCGCGGCGTTCGCCACAGGGTATGTTGCTTCGGTGCTAGATGCCGGGCTCGAAACATTGACGCTGTCAGCTCTCACTGGCCCGTTCGGGCTTGATGCCGGACAGGATGAACCAGTCGAAGAGGGCGGCAAGCGTCCTCTGCATACCATCGTCAACGGGCTGGCGGACCTTGCCGGGCAAAGATGGCAAGCCGTCACCTCCTCTGCTCCGGGAAAGGTCCTGGCGTTCACGGTAGAGACAGCGACAGGGCGAACCGCCTGGATTGTCAATCTGACGGCTCAGGAACAGTCCGTCGAAACTCAGCTCGGCATCCACCACGTCAGGGCGAACCTCACTCCATTCGAAACAACCTGCGTCGCCATGTGAGCAGCCGATCCTTGAGGCGTGAGTGCCAAATGTTCATATGGCAGCAGGTTGGACTTAGCCCATGCGCTCCGAGGCATAGCTTCCCGGGCTAGCCGGAAACACCACTGTGCGATTGCCGTTGATGAAGGTGCGGTGGTGGATATGGGCGTGCACGGCACGCGCCAGCACCTGGCTTTCGACATCGCGGCCGATCGAGACATAATCCGCGGCCGACTGCGCGTGAGTGATGCGGGCAATGTCCTGCTCGATGATCGGGCCTTCGTCGAGATCGGCGGTGACATAATGCGCCGTCGCACCGATCAGTTTGACGCCGCGCTCATAGGCCTGCTTGTACGGGTTGGGCCCCTTGAACGATGGCAGGAACGAGTGGTGGATGTTGATGATCTTGCCCGACATTTTCTGGCACATCTGGTCCGACAGGATCTGCATGTAACGGGCCAGCACGATCAGTTCGGTGCCGGTCTGTTCGACCACGTTCATGATCCGGGCTTCGGCTTGAGGCTTGTTGGCCTTGGTCACCGGGATATGGTGGAACGGGATGTCGTGATTGACGACCACCTTCTGGTATTCGAAATGGTTGGAAACGACGCCGACGATCTCGATCGGCAGCGCGCCGATCTTCCAGCGGTAGAGAAGGTCGTTCAGGCAATGGCCAAAGCGCGACACCATTAAGAGCACCTTCATGCGGTGAGCGCTGTCATGGAAACCGTAGTTCATCTTGAACT
This sequence comes from Rhizobium sp. PL01, assembly GCF_033447125.1. Taxonomy (NCBI): domain Bacteria; kingdom Pseudomonadati; phylum Pseudomonadota; class Alphaproteobacteria; order Hyphomicrobiales; family Rhizobiaceae; genus Rhizobium; species Rhizobium sp. PL01. Next base: position 268,631 of record NZ_JAWQUM010000008.1, read on the forward strand.
TGTCTGCGACGGCGGCGAACCCAGCGCGGATATCGGCTGCGGAAACGCCCTTTTCAGAAATGAAGCTGACGCGCATGAAGAACTGGTCAGTATTCAGGTCGTCGAACTGTGCGCTGTCGACGATGTTGCACTCCTGCTCCGCAAGATAGCCAGAGATCGCCGCAACGATGCCACGGGTGGATTTGCACGATACGGTCAGAACGTGGTTTTGCATTGTCTGTCTTGCTTTCGTTGCTGCGCCTAACGCTAGGCCGGGATGCGGATAGGCGTGCTTAGCGCCCCCTTGTCGGTCGGCGCCTTTCACTCTGAGATATCTGGGAAAAACCGCCATGCGAGGCAGCGGCTAAGATGGTAAGATCAGGGGTGGTGATCCGCCCCGCGACACCGGCAAGCGCGGTGTTACGTCACCGACTTTAGGAACGCTTCCAGCTCGATTGGGTCGATACCCACCAGATGGGCTTTGGCGGGATAGACGCCAGATTTTACATCGGCCACATATTCGGAGAACGCAGCAATCCGCTCCTGTTGCAGCCGGTCATATTCCGCGGCGAAATTGCGGTAGGTCTTGGCGTGGCGGGGAACATGGCCCTTGTTGGCGCCGAGCACATCGTCGGCAAAGAGATATTGCGCATCACACCCCGTACCCGCGCCCATTGACAGCATCAGCATGGAGGTGCGTTCGCTGATCGCCGCTGCAACTTCGCCCGGAACGACTTCGATCTCTGCCGCAAAAGCTCCTGCCTCTTCGAGCGCTTTGGTCTGCCGCCACACCTCAAGTGCACTGATCGACGTCTTGCCGACCGCGCGAAAACCGCCGGTCCAGGTGGCCTTTGACGGGATCAGCCCGACATGCCCGCAGACTGGAATCCCTTCATCTCGCATGCGACGCACAGTCTGCAGCCCGGCGGCGCAGTAAACTGCGTCACCGCCCGCTTTCAAAGCCTGGAAAGCCGCCCGCATATACTCCTCGGCCGTTACCAGATCACCGTATTCGAGGCCGGGGAAGGCAAAGACCGAGGGTGCGGCCTCACGGAAGGCGGGGCTGAGGAGGGATGGCGGCACGGAGACAAGGTCTATCCCTGCCCGCTCGGCAGCATCTGCCTCCTCCAATGTCTCGACGCGCAGCATGCTGAGCTGGCGTTTGCCTTTCATCGAAAGCAGATCGGCGACGGTCGGGCGGCGGTGTCTCATGGCATGTTTCTCCGTTGCCGCGGACGGCGGAAGCGTCGTCGCGGTTCGTTCCTTGTTTGATATTGCGAGGCTCAGGCCGCCAGCAAACTCTTCAATTTGGTCGCAGGCGCTGCGAGGGCCGCGGGATCGGGGTGGACACCGGCTGCAATCATCATCTCGGCAAGGCGGATATCGCGGGCGATCGTGTTGCCGTGGCCGATACCACTGGCAGCGATCAAGCGACCGCCGCCATCGAGATGGAACAGAATGAAGGCGCCATCAGCCATCTCGCGACGCACGGTCTGCACCGCACCATCCGCAAGGCCGGCAATCTGCAGCGTCAGGTCGTACTGATCCGACCAGAACCAGGGAATGGCTGTTGTCGTCTCGCCTGCCCCGAGAAGATTGGCGGCGGCCAACAGGCCCTGCTCCTGCGCATTGCGCCAGGCTTCCAGTCGCAACCGGCGCCCACCATAATGCGAGAGCGGAAACGAGCAGCAATCGCCGGCGGCAAAAATGTCCGGTGCAGATGTCCTCAGATACGCATCGACAGCAATGCCGTTGTCGATCTCAAGTCCAGCGTCCCGGGCAAGCTCGACGTTCGGGACGGCGCCGATGCCGACGACGATCAGGTCGGCGGCAATCGTGCTGTTATCCTCAAGCAGGATTTTCGCACCGTTCCGGCTCTCTTCCAGGCTCCGGATCTTGACGCCGCACAGGATCTCCACACCCTCCGATGTGTGCCGCTCGGCAATCACAGCGGCCAATTCTTCCGGAACGCCGCGGCTCAGAATACGGGAAAGGCCCTCAATCACTGTCACGCGAGCGCCGAGTTTGCGTGCGGTCGCCGCAAGCTCCAGCCCGATAAATCCGCCGCCGATGATGACAAGATGACTGCCTGGCTGCAGCGCGGCACGGATGGAAACGGCATCGCCGTGGGTTCGCAGTGTGCGGATACGCTGGTGGGTATCAGACAGGCCGGGAAAAGGGCGCGGACGGGAGCCTGTTGTCAGAAGCAATTGGTCATAGGCCAGATTGCTGCCGTCGGATAACCGGACGGTCTTGGCCATCGTGTTGATGTTTTCGGCACTGATGCTGGTCAAGATGGTGATGCCGGCTTCGCCATAGCGCTGGGCATCCGAGACCAGCTTCGGCGCGTGGCCATGCAACAGGGCATCTTTCGATAGTGGCGGACGCTCGTAGGGCAGATGTTCCTCGGCCCCGACAAGGGTGATCTCCCCGTCAAAGCCCTTTTCCCGCAAGGCGAACGCGGCGCGCGCGCCGCACTCCCCTGCCCCGATGATGACAATGTGCGACATGGCGGGATCCTTCAACCAACAGAGATGAAGACGCTGCCGGCTTCGACCTTGACCGGGTAGGTCTTGAGATCGACGCACACGGGGGCACCCTTGGCTTCGCCGGTCATGTAGCTGAAGCGGCCGTTGTGTTTTGGACACTCGATGATGTCGTCCATCACCAGCCCATCGGCCAGATGTATCTTTTCATGCGTGCACAGACCGTCTGTCGCAAAGAACCTGTCGTCAGGACTGCGGTACACCGCAAATGTTTTGCCGTCGTGATCGAAGCGGATGACATCCTCTTCATCGATTTCGCCAGTTGCACAGACTTCCACCCAGTTGCTCATCGTTTCCTCCGTTCAGTTTCGTTCTGGACACCGCCCTATTCGGCGGCGATTGGCTCGGCGTGAAATTCCTCGCGATAAGGTTTGGCCGTGGGCGGCAGCGCGCGCTTGAGGAAATAATCCTCGTTCTTCAGCTGGCGCAGGAAGGCCGGGATCATCTCGCGGTAACCTTCGAGCATCGATGCGTTCGGAGCCGGCAGGTCGTGCTTGATCATGTCGTGCAGGTGCGGCAACGCGTGATAGGGCACCATCGGGAACATGTGATGTTCGACGTGATAATTCATATTCCAGTACACGAACCGGCTAAACGGGTTCATGTAAACGCTGCGGCTATTGAGGCGATGATCGATAACGTTGTCGGCAAGGCCACCATGCTGCAGAAGACCGGTCAGCACATGATGCCACGCGCCATAAAGCCGCGGCAGGCCGACAAGCATCAGTGGCAATATGGAGCCAAGGTAAATTGCCAGGGCGATGGTGGCGGCATAGATCAGCAGCCAGATGCGGGCGACGCGGATAACGCGCGGCTGTTCCTGTTCCGGAATGAACGTCCGTTCGGCTGTACTGATGATACCGGCGGCATTGCGGACCATGTCGAGCATCGCGTAGCCGGCATCGAGCAGGCCGAAGAAATTGAGGACCAGCCGAAACAGGTCCGGGGGCCGCATGACGGCAATTTCCGGATCGCGGCCGACGATGACGGTATCCGTGTGATGCCGTGTATGGCTCCAGCGCCAGGTCACCGGATTGCGCATGATCATGAAACAGGCGATCTGATAGACCGCATCGTTCATCCACCGTGTCTTGAAGGCCGTGCCATGGCCGCATTCATGCCAGCGCGAATCCGACGCCGATCCATACATGACACCATAGATCAGGAAGAACGGCACGCACCACCAGGAGCCCCAGAAATAGATGCCAAGCGCGCCGGTGACGACCATGCTGCCGAGCCAGAGCGCGGTATCCCGGATAGCCGGGCCATCCTCACGCTTCATCAGTTCTTTCATCTGCTTGCGCGGGATATCCGTGTGATACCATTCTGCGGCGGCAAGTCCGCTGTCGACGGCGGCCTGGGCATCAAGCCCGAGTAGGCTGTAGTCGCGTTTCGTGGCAACCTTGTCCATTGGATCCTCCCGCCGTCCGGTTGTTGGCTTGTGCAGGGAAGGATAGGTTGACTTTCATTGCAGCTCAATGCAGCCTTGATGTATTCTATCAAAACCAATCATACCTTGCATGATGAAATGACAGTTTACATCAGAGGACACGATGAGCGGACGCCCCACCATTACAGATCTAGCCAAGGCCGCAGGCGTGAGCGTGGCCACTGTTGACCGAGTTCTGAACGGGCGCCACAAAGTCCGGGAAGAAACTGCACGCCGGGTCTATGACGCGGCCAAGGCTATCGGCTACCACGCCGTCAGCCTCCTGCGTCAGCGCGTTTTCGAGGATCTGCCGCAGTACCGGCTGGGCTTTATCCTGCAGAAACCAAACCAGTATTTCTATCAGTCGATGACCAAGGAAATCGAGGCTGCGGCACTGTCAACGCCCGGCGTTCGGATCATTCCGCAGATCGACTACAACATGAGCGCAACGCCAACCGCGCTGACCGAAAAACTCAAGACCGTTGCAGCCCGCAATCAGGCTGTTGCTCTTGTCTGCCCGGATTATCCGGCGGTCACAGCGGCAGTAGAGGAGCTAAGGGAAAAGGGAGTCCCCGTCTTCTCGCTTCTTTCCGATTTTGCCGCCGGTGTTCGGGAAGGTTATGTCGGCCTGAATAACCGCACCGTCGGACGCACGGCTGCCTGGATGATCGCCAAGGCAGCACGAAAGCCGGGCAAGGTCGCAACCTTCATCGGCAGTCACCGCTTTCACGGCCATGAGCTGCGTGAGATCGGTTTCCGCTCCTATTTCCGCGAAAATGCCCCCGAATTCGAGGTGCTGGATACGGTGGTCAATCTGGACACTGCCGAGATAACCCACGAGGCAACCGTCAATCTCCTGCAACGCCATCCCGATCTCATCGGTTTCTATGTCTGCGGTGGCGGCATGGAGGGAGCGATCACGGCGCTAGCCGAAGAAAAGCGAGCCGGGAAACTGCTCGTTGTCGTCAACGAGCTGACGCCGGAGTCCCGTTCAGCCCTTGCCGAGGATCTGGTGACCATGGCGATATCCACGCCCGCCGCCCCGATTGCACGGGAACTAATCGGTCAGATGGTCGCCGCCATCGATCGAGGTGTCGGCGGTGTCCCCGGCCAGACATTTTTGCCATTCGACATTTTCACGCCGGAAAACATCTGATCGAGATGTTCTGAAAATGATGGAATTCCCTCAGGGGCTTTTTGCATTCTTTCATGAATGACAGGGCAATGCTGCCTTCCGCTTTGACTGTTCCGCAATAAGCTGATGATCCTCACGTCTCAGGGAGAGAGCTTTGCATTGGCCCAGACGCGCGAAGACCGTGTCGGCAGCTTCTCTCCGGGTGGTTATTTGCAGGAGGAACACCCATGACGACCCTTACATTCGCGCTTAATCATATGACTGCTCCGGCCCTTTCGCCGGACGCATTTTTCGCTCTGGCGAAATCGCTCGGTATGACCGCAGTTGAAATCCGCAACGATCTTGAGGGCAACGCTATTGTCGACGGCACGCCGGCTGCCGAGGTCAAGGCACTGGCGGAGAAACACGGACTGACCATCATCTCGATCAATGCGTTGCAGCGGTTCAACCAGTGGAACGACGATCGCGCCCGCGAGGCACAGGATCTTATCACCTATGCGCGCGACTGTGGCGCCAAAGCGCTGGTTCTTGTTCCGGTCAATGATGGCAGTGGCCAAGAAGAGGGCAAGCGGCAGGCCAATCTTAGCGAAGCGCTCACGGCGCTAAAGCCGATGCTGGAAGAGGCCGGTATCATTGGCCTGGTAGAGCCCCTCGGCTTCGAAATCTGCTCGCTGCGTTCCAAAACCGAGGCCGTCGAGGGCATTCGAGCCATTTCAGGAGAGAATACTTTTAAGATCGTGCATGATACGTTCCACCATCATCTTGCAGGAGAAGAAAAATTCCATCCGGAAATGACGGGTTTGGTCCATATATCCGGCGTCGCTGATCCGGACGTCACCGTGCGCGCGATGCGCGATCCGTACCGCATCCTCGTCGATGCCGCTGATCGGCTGGACAATGCCGGTCAGATCCGAAAGCTGCGGGAAAACGGCTACACCGGCCCGTTCTCGTTCGAACCCTTCTCACCCGAAGTGCATCAATCCACCGACATCAAAACGGCGATCCGCAAGAGCATGCAGTTTCTAACAGCAAAAGCGTGACAGAAAGGACGTTCCATCGGGTGTTTTTGCACGAATGTCCGCTGGAACGCCCTTGACGCTGGAATTATAAAATGGAATAGTTATTCCGTATTAACAAACTATCGGTTTGTTTATTCTGTTTTGATGCAAGGCCGTCCGGGAGAGACGGAATACGGGAATTGGGCATCACCGGGCAACGGGGTGCCTCCGGCTTGTGGAGGGTGGCCGCCGGACACCGTTTTGTGGAGGAAATACATCATGAAGAAACTGATCATTGGCGCAGCTCTGGCTGTGATGATGTCGACTGCAGCGCAAGCCGAAACCGTCGGCGTGTCGATGGCAAAGTTCGACGACAACTTCCTGACCGTTCTGCGCAACGGCATGCAGGATTATGCAAAGACCCTCGACGGCGTCACGCTGCAGGTTGAAGATGCCCAGAACGATGTTGCCAAGCAGCAGAGCCAGATCCAGAACTTCATTGCTGCCGGTGTCGATGCGATCATCGTCAACCCGGTCGACACCGATGCGACGGCCGCATTGTCGAAGATCGCCGCAGAAGCCAAGATCCCACTCGTCTACGTCAACCGCGAGCCGGTCAATATCGACACGCTGCCGGACAGCCAGGCTTTCGTTGCTTCCAACGAAGCCGATTCCGGCACGCTGCAGACCAAGGAAATCTGCAAGCTGCTCGGTGGCAAGGGCAAGGCCGTCGTGATGATGGGCGAACTCTCCAACCAGGCCGCCCGCATGCGCACCAAGGACGTCCATGATGTTCTGGCGACCGACGAATGCAAGGGCATTGAGATCGTTGAAGAGCAGACTGCAAACTGGTCGCGGACTGAAGGTTCAGACCTCCTGACCAACTGGCTTTCGGCTGGCACGGAATTCGACGCCGTTATCGCCAACAATGACGAAATGGCCATTGGTGCAATCCAGGCGCTGAAGGCTGCCGGCAAGCCGATGGACAAGGTCGTCATCGGCGGTATCGACGCAACGCAGGACGCTCTGGCCGCCATGGCAGCCGGCGATCTCGACGTCACCGTGTTCCAGAACGCCGCCGGTCAGGGCAAGGGCTCGCTCGATGCGGCGCTGAAGCTCGCCAAGGGCGAAAAGATCGAAAAGAAGGTCTACGTTCCGTTCGAACTGGTCACCCCGGCCAACCTCAAGGACTATCAGGCTAAGAACTGAACCTGAACTCCGGGGCGCGCTAACCGCGCCCCGGATTGCCCCGTTTCGTTGATGACTGGCGCTGCGCGCCACCAACGAAACCATGAAGAGACCTTTGCTGCCTGAAGGCGCAGGTCCGGCCATACAGGCGACAGGGAGGCATCAGAACATGGTCAGTCCGACAACGATCGCAGCGGTTCGCGCCAGCGGCGCTATACCGAATGCCGAATATCTGCTCGCCGTCGAAGGCGTGCGCAAGGAGTTCCCGGGGGTCGTTGCGCTCGATGACGTGTCGTTCCGGCTGAAGCGCGGAACCGTGCATGCACTGATGGGCGAAAACGGCGCCGGCAAATCCACCCTCATGAAAATCCTTGCCGGCATCTATACGCCGGACAAAGGCGAGATAAAATTCAAGGGCGTCGATATCCAGCTGAAGTCCCCGCTGGATGCGCTCGAAAACGGTATTGCCATGATCCATCAGGAGCTCAACCTGATGCCGTTCATGACGGTCGCAGAAAACATCTGGATCCGCCGCGAACCCCTCACTCGATTCGGCTTCGTCGATCACGGCGAGATGAACCGCAAGACCGCCGACCTGTTCAAGCGATTGAACATCGCGCTCGATCCGGAGTCAGAGGTTCGTGACCTGTCGATCGCCAACCGGCAGATGGTCGAGATCGCCAAGGCGGTCTCCTACGAATCCGACGTTTTGATCATGGATGAGCCGACATCGGCGCTGACCGAGCGTGAAGTCGCCCACCTCTTCACCATCATTCGCGACCTGCGCAGCCAGGGCATCGGCATCGTCTACATCACCCACAAGATGAACGAGCTGTTCGAGATCGCCGATGAATTTTCGGTGTTTCGTGACGGCAAATATATCGGCACGCATGCCTCCACGGACGTGACCCGAGACGACATCATCAAGATGATGGTTGGCCGCGAAATCACCCAGATGTTCCCGAAAGAGGAAGTTCCGATCGGCGATGTCGTTCTGTCAGTGAAAGACCTCTGTCTGAAAGACGTCTTCCACGACGTGTCGTTCGATGTGCGCGCCGGCGAAATCCTTGGTGTTGCCGGCCTTGTCGGCTCCGGCCGCTCGAATGTGGCTGAAACGCTGTTCGGCGTGACGCCTGCAAGCTCTGGCTCAATCGCGATCAACGGCAAGGCAGTCAGCATCTCGTCTCCGACGGAAGCGATCCGCAATCGCATGGCCTTCCTTACCGAAGACCGTAAGGACACCGGCTGCCTGCTGATCCTCGACGTCCTGGAAAACATGCAGATCGCGGTGCTGCAGGACAAGTTCGTCAACATGGGCTTCGTCGATCAAAAAGCCGTTTCGGCAAAATGCGAAGAGATGGCCCGCAAGCTTCGGGTGAAGACCCCGAACCTGCAGGAGCGTATTGAAAATCTCTCCGGCGGCAACCAGCAGAAGGCACTGATCGGGCGCTGGCTTTTGACCGACCCGCGCATCCTCATTCTCGACGAGCCGACGCGCGGCATCGATGTCGGCGCGAAGGCAGAAATTCACCGGCTGGTCACCGAACTCGCCCGCGACGGCGTTGCCGTCATCATGATTTCGTCGGAAATGCCCGAAGTTCTCGGCATGAGCGACCGCGTCATGGTGATGCACGAAGGCCGGGTCACGGGCTTCCTAGACCGGGCGGAAGCGACCCAGGTCAAGGTCATGGAACTTGCAGCGCAGTGATGGCGCGCTTTTAGAAATACCATCAGGGAGGACATAACATGAGCACCAAGATTGAAGCTGCGGCAGCGGTGCCGAGCGCGAGCAAGCGGCGCATCCCGCCGGAACTCAACATTTTCCTCGTGCTGATCGGCATCGCGCTGGTTTACGAGGTGCTTGGCTGGATCTTCATCGGCCAGAGCTTCCTGATGAATCCTCAGCGCCTGACGATCATGATCCTGCAGGTGTCGGTGATCGGCATTATCGCCGTTGGCGTCACGCAGGTCATCATCACCGGCGGCATTGATCTCTCTTCGGGGTCCGTCGTAGGCATGACGGCGATGATCGCGGCCAGCGTTGCCCAGTCATCGACATGGGCGCGCGCGCTCTATCCCTCCCTTACCGATCTGCCGGCGATCGTGCCGATCAGCCTTGGCCTCGGAATAGGCCTGCTGACGGGCTTCATCAACGGCCAACTGATCGCGCGGACCAAAATACCACCGTTCATAGCGACGTTGGGCATGATGGTTTCCGCTCGCGGCGTCGCCAGTTGGTATACGAAGGGGCAACCGGTTTCCGGCCTCACCGATCAGTTCAACTTCATCGGGACAGGTATCTGGCCGGTCGTGATTTTCCTTGTCGTCGCGCTGATCTTCCACATAGCTCTTCGTTATACCCGCTACGGCAAGTTCACCTATGCGATCGGTGCCAATGTGCAGGCCGCGCGCGTGTCCGGCATCAATGTCGAAGCGCATCTGGTCAAGGTTTACGCCATTGCCGGCATGCTGGCTGGCCTTGCAGGCGTCGTCACGGCGGCTCGCGCCCAGACGGCGCAAGCCGGCATGGGCGTCATGTACGAACTCGATGCGATCGCAGCCACCGTCATCGGCGGCACGTCACTCACCGGCGGCGTCGGTCGCATCACCGGCACGGTGATTGGCACGGTGATCCTCGGCGTTATGACCTCCGGGTTCACCTTCCTTCGCGTTGATGCCTATTATCAGCAGATTGTGAAGGGCCTGATCATCATCGCCGCTGTTGTGGTCGATGTTTACAGACAGAAGAAGCGCAAGACAGTCTGACCGGCTGCAGGACAGGTGACGAGGATCATTGTTATGAAACCATTGGGCGTCGGCTTGATCGGCACGGGGTATATGGGCAAGTGCCATGCACTGGCGTGGAACGCGGTAAAGACGGTCTTCGGCGACGTTGCCCGCCCAAGGCTGGTGCATCTGGCGGAAGCCAATGCAGAACTTGCCGCCGCGCGCGCCGATGAATTCGGCTTCGAAAAGGCAACGTCTGACTGGCGCCAGCTCATCGACGATCCCGATGTCGATGTCGTCTCGGTCACCACGCCCAACCAGTTCCACGCCGAGATGGCCATTGCGGCTCTGGAGGCGGGAAAACACGTCTGGTGCGAAAAGCCGATGTCGCCTGCATTCTCCGACGCGCAGCGCATGCTGAAAGCCGTCGAGGCTTCCGGCACGGTCGCCATCATGGGTTACAACTATATTCAGAACCCGATCCTGCGCCACATGAAGATGCTGATCGATGATGGCGCGATCGGTACGGTCAATCACGTCCGCGTCGAGATGGACGAGGACTTCATGGCGGATCCCGAGGCGGCCTTCTACTGGAAGAGCGAACGTTCGGCAGGCTATGGCGCACTGGATGATTTCGCGGTGCATCCGCTATCACTGCTCTGGTATCTTTTCGGCCATGCCCGCTCAGTCATTGCCGACATGGCCAAGCCCTATGCCGACCGCCCCTTGAAGGATGGTGGCCGCCGGGCGGTCGAAAACTATGATGGCGCCAATATCCTGATACGGCTCGACAACGGCATCTCCGCCGTGCTCATGGCAAACCGCGCCGCCTGGGGCCGAAAAGGCCGCATCGCGCTACAGATTTACGGATCCAAGGGCTCGATCCTGTACGATCAGGAACGCATGAACGAGTTCGAACTCTATCAGGCCGATGGAAACAGCACCGAACAAGGCTTTCGCCGGGTGCTGACGGCTCCCGCTCATGCGCCCTATGGCCAATTCATCCCTGCACCCGGCCATGGCCTCGGCTTCAATGACCTGAAAATCATCGAGTGCCACGAACTGATCCGCGCCATCGAAAGGAAGCCTTTTTCGGCAATCGATTTCAAACAGGGCTTGCGCATCGAGCGGACCGTCCATGCCATGGCCCGATCGTTTGATGAAAAGACCTGGATCGAGATCGACGAGGTTGAAAGCGGCGCTTCGCTGTAGACAACAGACATTACGGCGCAGGCAAAGATGGGCTGTAGAATTCTGCCATGCGCGGGCGGGGTGCAGCTGCAAATCAAGGTGGGCGTCCCGGCGTCCCTGTTTTAATGGCGCGATGAGCCAACCAGCGGCGGCTCATCGCGCGCGATCTGCCAAGCTGCCTTCACTGATCGTCAATAGCGATTGGAACGATCTTCCAATACAATTGGATTTTCTCGAATATATTTCTCATTCTAGACTCATCCTGAGTGATATTTTCGAGACCGGATCGCATGACCCATTTTCCCGCCGTTTCATCTTCAAAGCCCGCTGCCTTGGCCGGCTGTATCCCCGGGATCGTTCTGGTGGCCGTGATCACCGCGTCCGCCTATGGGCTGCGCAACCTGCCTTTTGTGTCGTCTCTCAGCCCAATGATCACAGCGATCTTTCTAGGGATGGTTTTTGCCAATATCGTCGGCTTTTCTTCGTCCGCCGAGGCGGGCATCGCCATTGCAGGGAAGAAATTGCTGCGCCTGGCGGTTGCCATGCTCGGCCTGCAACTGACTTTCGCCCAGTTGACTGGCATCGGCATCACCGGCCTGGCACTTGCGGCGGTGGTCGTTGTCTCAACACTACTTTTCACAGTCTGGACAGGCCGATTGCTTGGCGTCGACCGGAAACTTAGCCTGCTTTTGGGCGCCGGCACCGCGATTTGCGGCGCCTCGGCCATCGCCGGTGCCAATGCCGTCACACGTGCCAAAGACGAAGACGTGTCCTATGCTGTTGCTTGCATCACGCTGTTCGGCACCATTGCGATGTTCCTCTATCCATTCCTGAACATCCTTTTGGGCAACGACCCGCAATCCTACGGCCTGTGGGTTGGGCTGACGGTCCATGAGGTCGCCCAGGTTGTCGGTGCAGGATTTCAGGGGGGCGAGGCGGCCGGACAGGTTGCCATCGTGTCGAAGCTTGCCCGCGTGATGATGTTGGCGCCGGTGGTGATTGCCCTTGCCCTTTACGTAGCGCGGTCCGAACGCAATTCTGGGGGCCGCCCTGCTATGACGCAGGTCGTCCCCTTCTTTATCGTCGGCTTCGTCGTGCTGGTGATCCTCAACAGCGCGGGTTACGTGCCCGAACAGGTGCGGGCGCCGATCGTGGCAGTGACGCCCGCTCTCCTCACCGCCGCCATGGCAGCGCTGGGTCTGGGGACGAGTTTCACCAAATTGAAGCAGCGGGGCTTCCGGCCCTTGCTTCTTTCCTTTCTCGCCTCAGTGTATATTGCAACAGCTGGCCTTCTCCTGGTCAACCTGGCTCCGTGAGGTTGCCAATGATCCTGCATAGCTGTTTGGCCAAGAGCGCCGGCTGCAGGGAAATGTATGATTTGAAAGGCGTGACGTGACACTCGAACAGTTGCGGATATTCCTCGCTGTCGCGGAGCGGGAGCATGTAACCCGTGCGGCAGAAGCGCTGAACTTGACGCAATCCACCGTAAGCGGTGCGATCAACGCCCTGGAGAACCGGCATGACGTCAAGCTGTTTCATCGTATCGGACGCCGGATAGAACTGACTGAAGCCGGCAAAATCCTTGCCGAGGAGGCAAAGGCAATCGTCGCGCGCGTCAATGCGGCCGAGGCTGCGATGGCCGATCTCAGCGGCACCCGGCGTGGAACACTGAGCATCTTTGCGAGCCAGACCATTGCCAGCTACTGGCTGCCGCGACGCTTGGTCCGCTTCTACGAACGCTTCCCGCAGATAGAGCTGCGGCTGCAAGTCGGGAATACGGCCCAGTGCACGCAGGCAGTTCTGGTTGGAGATGCCGATCTCGGTTTCATCGAGGGGACGATTGACGAACCGGCCGTCTCCGTCGAGAAAATTGCCAACGATCGTCTCGTCGTCATCGTCGGTCACGACCATCCGTGGATCAGCCGGCCTCCGGTCCTGCCGCAAGACCTAGACAGAACGGAATGGGTCCTGCGCGAACCAGGTTCCGGAACGCGATCCTCCTTCGAGCAGGCCGTGACCCATCTGGGGCTGAGCCCCGAGAGCCTGCGTATCCCAATCGAGCTCCCCTCAAACGAGGCAATCTGCGCAGCGGTCGAGGCCGGACAGCTGGCCACCGCAGTCTCGGAATCGGTTGCTCAGGCGGGTGTCAGCGCCGGAAGGCTCCACATCATGCCGCTCGAATTGCCGTCGCGCGAATTCAGCCTCATCCGCCATCGCGAAAGGCATCGCACACGCGCCAGCGACGCCTTTCGCGAGCTTGTCATGAGCTAAACAGCGCGCAGATCGGAGATCAACGGAACCTTAGTCGAAATCGCCGTCAGACTGTTACTGCAAAGACCGCGACGCAATCCCCTGCTTTGACAAGACCGGGGAAATGCCGCGCACACAGAACGCCGTTCATTCTGGCAGAGATTTCGGCCGGCGCTTGGCCGGCACGCCCGACCGGATGGATGCGTGCGACCGCCTGACCTCTTTTGACAACGTCGCCCAAATCAAAGAGCGGCTCGATGAGCCCGGCTTCCTCGGCGAAACAGAAACAATCGCCATCCGGCATGTCGAGCCACTGCGTCTGCGCCACGTCAGCGACGCCATTGAGGATGCCGGCTTTAACAAGGACGTTCCTCGTGCCGCGCTTGGCAATACCGGTACTTTTTGCCGTCGCTGTACCACCGCCTCCAAGTTCGGTGGTGATGAAGACCTTGCCCATCTCTTCTGCGGCGGTGTCGTACATTCCAATAGAATCGATCTCCAGCATCTTCATTGAATAGGGCGCCGAGAATGCCTCGACGAGGTCGAACGAGCGGGCTTCTTGCGCTTTGTCGGACAGGACGTGTGCGGCGCAGAAAGGCAAAAAGTCCAGCGTCTTGCCTCCAGAGTGAAAATCGAGAGCAATATCGGCAAGAGGCAGAAGTTCACGCTGGAAATAATCGGCGATCTTCTGTGTCACTGTACCATCGGCCCTGCCGGGAAAGCTCCGGTTGAGATTGCCCTTGTCGATCGGAGATGTCCGCGTGCCTGCCAGAAATGCGGGATAGTTCATCGCCGGAACGATGATAATCCGTCCGGACACATCTGCTGTCCGCACTGTCCGGGCGAGATCGAAAAGCGCAATCGGACCCTCATATTCGTCGCCATGATTGCCGCCGGTGAGAAGGGCCGTTGGCCCCTCCCCATTCTTGATGACCGTGATCGGGATCATCACCGAGCCCCAGGCAGAATCGTCGCGGCTATGGGGAAGCCGCAGGAAACCATGCTGGATGCCTTTAGCCGAAAAATCGACCGTGGGCGTTATGGGGGATCGGCGCGGTTGGACATCGTTCATGACAACTCAATCCTTGACGAACAGCTTGCGCGGCACATTGGCGAGGCATTCGACGCCGGTTTCAGTAATGAGAATGCTCTCGGTGATCTCGAGCCCCATGGTCTCCAGCCACAGCCCCGTCATGAAATGGAAGGTCATGCCGGGCTTCAGTTCCGTGCGGTCGCCGGGGCGCAGGCTCATGGTGCGTTCGCCCCAATCCGGCGGATAGGAGATGCCAATGCCGTAGCCGGTGCGGTTATCCTTGACGATGCCGTATTTTTTCAGCACCGCGAAGAAGCCGTTGGCGATGTCCTCGCAGGTGTTCCCGGGCTTGGCCGCAGCAAGCCCGGCATCCATGCCTTCGAGCGTTGCCTCTTCCGCGTCAAGAAACTCCTTGGTCGGCTTACCGAGGAAGACGGTGCGCGACAGCGGGCAGTGGTAACGATTATAGGCCCCGGCAATCTCGAAGAAGGTGCCCTCACCCCTCTTCATCGGCCTGTCGTCCCAGGTCAGGTGGGGGGCGGAGGCATCCACCCCTGACGGGAGCAGCGGCACGATGGCTGGATAGTCGCCGCCGATGCCATCGACCCCGCGGGTACCGGCATCATAAATTTCAGCGACCAGATCGCATTTGCGCATGCCAACTTCGATCTTGTCGAAAATGCGCTGATGCATGCCTTCAACGATGCGAGCGGCATTGCGCATGTACTTGATCTCGGTTTCACTCTTTACAGCACGCTGCCAGTTGACCAGCGCAGTTGCATCGACGAACCGGGCATTCGGCAAGTGCTTGACCAAGGCTGCGAAAGCGGCCGCCGAAAACCAGTAATTGTCCATCTCGACGCCGATGGTCAGCTTGTCGTAGCCGCGTTCCACCAGCTTGGCAGACAGATAGTCCATCGGATGACGTTCGGTCGACTGCACATAGTGATCGGGATAGCCGACGATGTTTGCGTGCCTCAGATAAGCCGTCAGCTTGGCACCGTTGGCATCTTGCCCGCGGCCATACCAGATTGGTTCTCCGCTCGGCGGCACGATGACGGCCTGGTGCACGTAAAAAGACCAACCATCGTAACCGGTCAGCCAAGCCATGTTGGAAGGATCGCTGCAGATCAGCAGATCAATACCCTTTTGCTCCATGGCTTGGCGGGTTTTGGCGAGACGCGTCTCGTATTCCCCAAGGGAAAATTTGAGGTTCGGTTGGGTCATGTATCTCCCTCATTCTCCGGCTTTTGCCGGTTCAATTTTCAAATGGCGTGCCGACGCCAGCGAAGCCAGCACGGGCGAACGCGAGCGTCGCGATGGCAGTGTCCTGAATGCCCGTCCCGGTAAGGTCGGCGATTGTGATTTGGTTGGGATCGGTGCGCCCCTGCTTCTGACTGGCGACGATCTGTCCAAGTTCAGGGAAATCTGCATTTGGGGAGATGACGCCGGTTTTGATTGCGTGATGCAATTCGCCGAGCAGCCGGGTCTGTGCCAGACGATCGGCGACATAGAGGTCGGCCTTGGCAATCGCTGCCGGTTCGATTTCGTTCTTGTGCTCGGCATCGGAACCCATTGCGGTGATATGCTGCCCCGGCTCCAGCCATTCGGCTTTGACGATCGGCGTTTCCGAGGGCGTCGTTGTTACGACGATATCGGCACCGGCAACGGCCGTGTGCGGATCGGCCATGGCGACCGCACGGATACCCAGGGTCCGGGATAGATCGGTTGCCGTCTTCTCAGCCTTTGCAGCATCCCGCGCCCAAATGCGTGCTTCGTGGATGGGCCGCACCAATGTCAGCGCCTGCAATTGCAGCCGTGCCTGCATGCCAGCCCCGAAAATTGCGCTGACACGCGCATCCGGTCTCGACAGATGCTTTGCGGCGACAGCGCCCGCTGCGGCAGTGCGCACATCCGTCAGATATCCGTTGTCGAGAAGCAGTGCCTGAACAAGGCCGGTCGTTGTCGACAATAGAACCATGAGGCCATTGGTGCTCGGGAGACCGAGCGCCGGATTATCGAAGAAGCCTGGGCTGATCTTGATGGCAAACCCGTCAAGGCCCGGCACATGGGCAGTCTTCACATCAACCTCGCCGCGATGCTCGGGAATGTCGAGCCTGAGGATCGGCGGCATGGCAACGGCCTTGGTGGCGAGCGCCCGAAAGGCATCTTCCACGCAGGCAACGGCATCCGGGTCCAGTCTCACGACGGATCGCAGGTCCGCCTCTGTCAGAATGATCATCCGGCTCATGCCGCCACTCCGGCAGGCAAGGAGGACGCGCCGTTAACGATCTGGCGGTGCAGGCCCATGTCCACGTTTCGGCCGGACAAAATGACGGCGATGGGGCCGGTGGATTTAATCTTCCCGGAGAGAAGTGCAGCAATACCGACAGCACCGGCGCCTTCAACAATCTCGCGCTCAGCCGCATAAGCATGGCGCATGCCGGCGGCGATCTCCTCTTCGGAAAGCAGGATCACGTCATCTAGCAAGTCCCGGCACATGGCAAACGTCAAGGCATTGCCGAGCCCGATGCCGCCGCCAAGCGAATCCGCCAAGCTCGGCAGTTCCTCAACTTGAACCGGATGCCCCACGTCAAGGCTCGCCTTCATCGCGGCTCCTCGCTCCATCGTCAGCCCGATGATCCTTGTTCTTGGCCTCAGTCCATTGATCGCAGCGGCAACGCCGGCAGCCAGCCCCCCCCCGGACAGCGGCACAAGCACCGTTTCCACATCAAGTAATTGTTCGATGATCTCGAGCCCAAGCGTTCCCTGCCCGGCGATGACAGCCGCGTGATCAAAGGGCGGCACCATGACCATGCCCTTTTGCGCAACCAGCCGGTCGACCTCGTCCTGCGCCTCGTCCTGCGAGTTTCCGGCAATGTGGACCCCGGCACCGAGGCGGCGGATTTCCGAAACCTTGTTTTCAGGCACCAAGCGCGACATGCAGATCGTCGCGACCATACCCTCCGCCTTTGCCGCATGGGCAAGCGCCCGACCATGATTGCCAGTGGAGGCAGCAACGACGCCGTAGGCGCGCGCCGCCGATGAGAGCGCCAAAACGGCATTGGTTGCGCCGCGCAGCTTGAAACTGCCGGTGATCTGGTGATGTTCAAGCTTGAGATAAACCGGGGATCCAAGCAATTCCTCTAGCGTCGCGGATTCCACAATCGGCGTGCGCAGGACGCGCCCGGTAATCCGAGCGGCGGCCGCCCGGATATCTTCGAGTGAAACGAATGATTGTTGCGTGCTCATGCCGTCAGCCTTCCGGATATGGCTTGGTCAGGAGATTGCCGAGCTCCGGCCGCGACGCCGTGTCGCCGCAAATCCTGAGACACGCCCACGCCGTTGCAAGATTGCTGCTGACCACCGGTTTTCCGAGCGCCTTTTCGATGCGGGGAACGACCTCTGCCGCGCGAACGGCAGTGCAGGAGATGAACAGCGCCTCCGATTCCGGTGCCATTGCTTCGTTGGCAAAGACGGTTATCTCGTCATGGGAAATGCGCGCCATGTCCCGGTCATCGGTCAGGCCGAGGCAGGTGAAGCGATCGATCTCGAAACCGAGACTGGCGAAATAAGCAGCCATCGGCCGGCTGGTCTCGACTGTGTAGGGCGTCAGCACCGAAATCCTTTTTGCGCCGACAGCCTTTAGCCCCCTGACAGCCGCAGCCGTCGGCGTGACGACGGGAACGTCCGGCTTTGCGGCCTGTACGGCCGCCTCGATTTGCAAATCCCCAATAACGACGGAAGCCGAGGTGCAGGAGTACATCA
Organism: Rhizobium sp. PL01; assembly: GCF_033447125.1. NCBI lineage: Bacteria > Pseudomonadati > Pseudomonadota > Alphaproteobacteria > Hyphomicrobiales > Rhizobiaceae > Rhizobium > Rhizobium sp. PL01. The sequence continues at coordinate 286,875 of NZ_JAWQUM010000008.1, forward strand.
CTACATCGAGCGGCTCGTTCGGCAGGATCAACGCAGCACCTGCAGTCAGTGACGGCCGCATCTTCATCAGGTTTTCCGGCGTCACCGGATTGGCGTAGGGAATGCGGGTGACATAGACGCCGATCCTTTCATTCGCCACCATCCGCTGAAAGTCGACTTCGGTCGTGTGATCTGTCGCCAGAATGATCAAGCCAATGCGTTTTGCCAGCGGGCGATCGTCGAGGCCGGGCGCGCGGCTTGCCATTTCAATTCTGATATCCGTGGTTAGGCATCGTTCATCCACCCGGGCATAACGCTCTTCCAGCAGGCGCAGCGCAACCACCGAGATCAGGCTGATCACCAGGAAGAACACGCCGACCATGGTGATCGGCTCTATATAACGATAGCTGCTATTGGCGACGCTCTTAGCCTGGTTCATCAACTCCAGCACAGTGATGGCTGAGAGCAGCGGCGTCTCCTTGAACATGGCGATGAAATAATTGGCGAGCGCGGGGATCATCGGCGGGATCGCCTGCGGCAGCACCACATGAATCCATGCTTGCCTGACACTGAGATTGGTTGCCCGCGCCGCTTCCCATTGGCCGCGCGGCACATTGTCGATACCGGCGCGGTAGACCTCCGCCGCATAGGTGCCGTAATGGATACCAAGTCCGATAACGCCAGCGACCAGCGGCGACAGCCGGATGCCGATATCCGGCAGCACGTAGAAAATGAAATAGAGCTGCACCAGAAGCGGCGTGCCACGAATGAAATCGGCAAAAAAACCAACCAGGCGGGCGATCACCGGATTCGTCGAACGTCTCGCAATTGCCAAAACCAGACCAAAAACCGCAGCAACGATAGCTCCAAGCACGGTCGCAAGGATGGTAATTTTCAGCCCTTCGAGAAGGGTTGGCATGATCTGCCAGACGAATGCCCAATCCCATTCCATGATCAAACCCTTACCCCATCAAGGCCGCGCACCGCGCGTCGCTCTAGCCAGCGGACACCAGCAGAAATGGCCATGGCCATGGCGAAATAGAGGACGAGGATCGTCGCGAACGGGATCAGCGTGCTGCCCGTCTGCGCCCGCACCACCTGTGCCTGGAAAGTCAGGTCCGTCAGCGAGATCAGCGAAACGACCGCTGTGCCTTTCAAAAGTTCGATGGCATTATTGCCGAACGTCGGTAACATCAGTGGCAACGCCTGGGGCAAGATCACGTATCTCATCCTGTGATAACGGCCAAGATTGAGGGCGACTCAGGCCTCATGCTGTTCGCGGCCTATGGCCCTGACGGCACCCCGCACCACCTCTGCGCCATAGGCACCGACATTCAGACCCAGCGCCAGAACACCCGCCTGCAACGGTGTCAGCGTGATGCCGGCGAAAGGCAGGACGAAATAAGCCCAGAACAACTGGACGAAAATCGAGGTACCGCGAAAGAACTCGATGTAGACCGTGGCAAGCGTGCGGAGGAGTACAAAGCGCGACATCCGGCCAAGACCTGCGACGAAGGCCATCACCAGCGCGAGCGCCGAGCCCATGACCGTCAGTTCGATGGTCACCAACGCGCCTTGCAGTATCAGTCCTATGTAGCCGGACCAGTCGATCATCTTGCTTTCTCTGCCATTTCAAGTGTTTTTTAGAACTTCGTTGCCAGCCAGCGGCGCGTGGGGAGGAAAGGAGCAGCGCCCCTTCCCTCGTTGATCTCACTGAGCTGCCGCGCAAAGTTTCTCGCGGGTCGTCGACATCGCCGCCGCGGCCGAGAAACCGTAAGGCTCGATCAGCTTGGCGAATTCGCCGGATTCCTTCAGCTTGGCCAGCTCCACATCAAAGGCATCGCGCAATGCCTCATCGCCTTTCTTGAAGGCCGCGCCATCGCAATACACCGGCGCGCCCTGAACCGGAGCGATGACCTCGAGGTTTGGATCGTTGGCCTTCTTGACAAGATCATTGATTGACAGAACCGGCAGCGAATAGGCGTCGATGCGGCCGTCCTGCAGCATCTTCAGGCCGCTCTGGCCGTCCGGTACAACAATCACGCGGTCGCGCGGTACGCCAGCTTCCAACGCCAGCTTTTCTTCCGTGCCGCCGCCCGGCGCACCGATGGTGGCGGACTGGTCGTTGGCCACATCAGCATAGCTCTTGAAGCCCTTGGGATTGCCCTTCTTGACCAGCATCGCTTCTGCATCGCACAAAACCGGCTCGGAGTAGGCGACGGCTGCGCAGCGCTCCGGCTTCATGAACAGACCGGCGGTGACCGCATCATGCCGGCCGGCCTGCAGGCCCGGGATCATTGCGCCATATTCCGAAATCGAAGCCACGACATCCGGCACGCCGAGGCGCTTGAAGACTTCGCGTGCGACGTCGGGCGCTGCACCGGAAACCTTGCCATCGGCACCGACTGCCGTGAACGGCGGCTCGTCGGCAATCGCAATGCGGGCAAAGCCCTGCGCCTTTAGTGCCTCCAGCTTGGCATCGTCGGCACTTGCCGGGGCTGCCGCGAGAACAGCCATCATCGCCGTGGCGCCGACTGCCATCGTCATGAAATATTTCGATCTCATTGTTCCAACTCCTCTGAATTTTTTCTTTCTTATCAAGGCATTGCCCGATCGCAGTTGCAATCAGACGCGGTGCCCCGCCGCGATTATCTTGCGCAGGAAACTCTGCGTGCGTTCCTGCCTGGGATTCCGAAATATGTCGTCTGGCTTACCTTCCTCGATGATCCGTCCCTTGTCGAAGAACAGGACGCGATCAGCGAAGTCATGGGCAAAGCCCATTTCATGGGTGACAAGCAGCATGGTCATATCGGTGTCGACCGCGAGTCTGCGCATGACATTCAACACCTCCTCGACCAACTCCGGATCGAGCGCCGACGTCACCTCGTCGAACAGCATGATTTTCGGGGAAAGGGCGAGCGCCCGGGCAATAGCAACGCGTTGCTTCTGTCCGCCGGACAGTTGTGCGGGCATGTTTCTGGCCTTTTCGGCCATGCCGACCATTTCGAGAAGTTCCATCGCCCGCGCCTCGGCGGACGCTTTTGTCTCGCCCTTGGTCAGCATCGGCGCAAGCGTAATATTGTCGAGCACACATTTGTGCGGGAAGAGATTGAAATGCTGGAAGACCATGCCGATCTTCTCGCGCATCTTCTGCAAGTGTTTTTCGTCAGCAGCGGCAAGTCTGCCAGCCTTCTGCATGTGCTAAAGCTGATCGCCATCGATCTCGATATGGCCGCCGTTAATCTTTTCCAGCGTCATGAGGATGCGCAGGATCGTCGTCTTGCCCGAGCCCGAGGGGCCGATCAGTGCCAGCTTCTCACCTGGCATGACATCCATCGACAAACCGTCGAGTACCGTTAGTGGCCCGTAGGTCTTGGTGATGTTGTCGATGCGAATAATGGGCGAAGGCATCCAGATCTCTTCCTGTTGAGACGAGCGATGCCTAACGATGACGAGGACACTAAATCATGTCAATTGTCTAAATAATCTCATGACAATTATTCTTTGTCTGCTCATTTGCCAGGCGAAATCGTCAAATTGCAAGCAACAGTGCTTCCGGATTTCCGTGCGCCAGCGATGCAACGATGCTGAGCCCCGTCCGCAACTCCGCCTCGGATGTCGAGCCAAGTGAAATACGCACGGCGGGTGCGCGGCCATGATCTGCCGTCTGGAAGGATATGCCCGGCGCGATCGCCACGCCACGCAGACGGGCCTGTGCCACAAACCCGTCCTCGGTATGCTGGCAGGTCAGCGGCAGCCACACATGCAGGCTCTGCGGATGGGAATGATAGACGAGCGCGCCCAGCGCTTCCGTCGCGATTTCATGACGCCGCGCCAGTGCCCCGCGCTGCCAATTGACCAATTCCATGGCCGTACCATTGCTAACCCAGCGCGTGGCAATCTCGGCGATCGCCGGCGTCGCCATCCAGTTCGATACGAGGTGGCGGTTGGCGACGGCCGCGACATAGCGGTCTGGCGCAACGAGGTAGCCGATGCGCAGGCCTGGTACGGTGATCTTGGTGAAGCTCGTGACGTAGAGCGTGCGTTCCGGCGCAAAGGTCTGGACCGGGGGCGGCCGATTTGCGACCAATGGACCAAGGATATCATTCTCGATGATCGCTATATCATGCCGGGCCGCAACCGCTGCCAGCGACTGCCGCCTATCAGCACTCATCAACGTTGCTGTCGGATTAACCACCGAAGGCTGGAGGAAGACGGCACGGATCGGCCCCTTTCGGCAGGCTTCATCCAAGGCTTCCGGAATCATGCCATCTTCGTCAATGGCCAAGCCTTCCAAATGAATGCCAAGATAGGTCGAGAGCGGAACCAGCGTGTGGTGACTGATCGCCTCGGTTGCCACAGTCGATCCAGGCGGCGCAACGCTCATCAGCGCCACGGTCATGCCCGAGGTGGCTCCATTCGTCAGATTGACGTTGAGCGGGGAAACCTCAAGCCCGCATTGCGCCAGCCACTCGGTTGCCACCGCCCGATGACGCGGAAACACCATGTTCGGCCGAAACGACAGCGCCGAACTCGACGGCAGGTTCTCTGCCAGCCATCCGAAGGCCTCGCGCATCCGGTCCAGATGGATCTGCTCGCAGACCGGCTTCAGGATCGAAAGATCAATGAGTTCGCCCAGCCGCTCCGGCAGATAAGGCGGCTCCGGCTCTTTCGGCTGGGTTTGCACGAAACTCCCGCGTCCGACTTCGCCGGCGATCATGCCGCGACGTATCAACTCGTCATAGGCGCGGCTCACTGTCTGGATCGAGAGTTTCAGATCTTCCGCGAGCCTTCTGTGCGTCGGCAAGCGTTCGCCATTGACCAGCTTGCCGTCATGAATTGCATTGGCAATCTGCTCGGCAAGTGAGAGATAGGCCGGACGACGAAGCTGAAACGGATCGGGGCGCCAATTTGTCATGATTTGACAGTGATAAAATTCAGGTCAATTGACAATCCAAAAATTGCATTCACCCTCTCGATTTCATAGCATTCGCCATGATATTCACGCCAGGATACCCGTCCGAATGAAACTTGACGCCATCGACCTGCGCATTCTCGAAGCCGTCCAACGGGACGGCCGCATCACCAAGGTGGCGCTGGCAGAGGAAGTCGGCCTGTCGCCGACCCCTTGCTGGGTACGGCTGCGAAAGCTCGAAAAGGCCGGCATCGTCTCTGGCTATCACGCCCGTGTTGCGGTGCGCCGTGTGGCTCCTGTTGCCAGCGTGATGATGGAAGTCACGCTCGGCAATCACCGGCAGGTTGATTTCGATCGTTTCGAGCGTGCGGTCACGGCCGTTCCCGAAATTGTCGCCTGCTGGTCAGTCGGCGGTGGCGTGGATTATATCCTGAAAATCATGGCGTCTGACATCGATGCCTATCAACGGCTGGTGGATGCTTTGCTTGATCGGGACATCGGCATTGCACGTTATTTCACTTACATCGTGACCAAAACGGTAAAGGAGGAGATCGTCCTGCCCCTGTCAATACTGCTGTCGGAAACTGAAACAACGAACAGCTAGGCAATTCCTCTGCGGCGGCCCTTTCATTTGGACAAATCCTCTTCTGTCGCCCCGCCCAACAGACCATCTCTCCCTTCAAAGCTGTCAGACTCCATGCAAATCGAAGTATGAGGAGCCGCAGATGAACGCTGTATTCGCAAAACCCGCCTGTCACGACGCTATTGCGCGGCTGAACGACAAACATCTGTTGAAATCACTCGCCTACGTGGGCGGGCGCTGGGTTGCCAATAATGCAAACCGCACCTTCGAAGTTCGCGATCCCGCAACGTCGGTGCCGCTTGCCTGGGTTTCCGGGCTGGACGCGAGTGAGACAACAAAGGCCATCGACGCTGCCACAGGTGCCTTTTCAAAATGGCGTACACTCTTGCCGCAGGAACGTGCGAAAATCCTTCGCCGCTGGTATGAACTGATGCTCGCCGCCAAGGACGATCTCGCTTTGATCATGACGCTGGAGCAGGGCAAGTCGCTGGCAGAATCCCGGGGCGAAATCGACTACGCCGCATCCTTCATCGAATGGTATGCGGAAGAGGGCAAGCGGCTGAACGCGGAGAACGTCACCAGCCATCTTCCCGGCGCAGAGATGATCGTGCGTCGCGAGGCGCTGGGTGTCGTCGGCATCGTCACACCTTGGAATTTCCCCGCCGCCATGATCACCCGCAAGGCAGCAGCAGCACTTGCTGCGGGCTGCACAATCGTTGCACACCCCTCTTCCGAAACCCCTCTCTCAGCCCTCGCGCTCGCGGAGCTTGGCGAACGGGCGGGCATGCCGGCGGGCGTCTTCAACGTCGTTACCGGCGACGCGGCGACCATTGTCGGCCGTCTGTGCGACGACAGCCGTATCCGCGCCGTCAGCTTCACCGGGTCTACCGAAATCGGCAAGCTTATCGCCGCGCAATGCGCGCCGACCTTGAAACGGCTGGTGATGGAACTCGGCGGCCATGCGCCGCTGATCGTCTTCGATGACGCCAACATCGACAAAGCGGTCGATATTGCCATCAATGCCAAGTTCGCGACATCCGGACAGGATTGCCTTGCCGCCAACCGCATCTTCGTCCAGCGCCATATCTTCGAAGCTTTCAATGACGCCTTCAAGGCCCGCATTGAAGCGCTGAAGGTCGGTAGTGGCCTGGAGGCAAATGTGGATATCGGTCCACTGATGCATGAGCGGGCTGTCGCGAAGGCAGACGCGCATGTGGCTGACGCAGTTCAGCGCGGCGCGCGTTGCCTCACTGGTGGTAAACGTCACGGGAGCGGCCCGTTATTCTATACTCCGACGCTGCTAATCGGCGTGCCCGACGATGCGCTGATCATGTCCGAGGAAACGTTCGGGCCAGTCGCGGCCGTTACCGTTTTCGACACCGAGGACGAGGTAATCGCCCGCGCCAATGATACGGAATACGGCCTAGTCGCCTATGTCGTCACCGAAAACGGCGCACGTCAGATGCGGCTCGGCCGAGCACTCGAATACGGTATGATTGCGATCAATCGGGTGAAAATCACCGGCGGACCTATTCCCTTTGGCGGCTGGAAACACTCCGGCATCGGGCGCGAAGGCTCACGCCACGGGATCGAAGCTTTTACCGAGCTCAAATATCTCTGCATCGACACGGCTGCCTGACGGCACGACCCATCTTTTGAACACCGACCCAAGGAACCTGCCTATGTCCGACCACAGCAACGAAATGACCGCCTGGGACCGCGACCACTTCTTCCATCCGTCCACCCATATGGGCATGCATGCACGCGGAGAGACCCCGACGAGGATAATTGCTGGCGGTGAAGGGGTCTACATTACCGACACCAACGGCCGCACCAGCCTTGACGCCTTCGCCGGCCTCTATTGCGTCAATGTCGGTTATGGCCGCCAGAAGATTTCCGATGCCATTGCCGAGCAGGCGAAGAACCTTGCCTATTATCACGCCTATGTAGGACACGGCACGGAGGCTTCGATCACGCTGTCGAAGATGATCATCGACAGGGCGCCCTCGCATATGAGCCGCGTCTATTTCGGGCTGTCGGGCTCGGATGCCAACGAGACCAACATCAAGCTGATCTGGTACTACAACAACATTCTCGGCCGTCCCGAAAAGAAGAAAATCATTTCGCGCTGGCGCGGATATCACGGTTCAGGCGTCATGACTGGAAGCCTGACCGGTCTCGACCTGTTTCACAATCTGTTCGACCTGCCGCGTGCACCGATCCTGCACACGGAAGCACCTTACTATTTTCGCCGCGCCGACCGGTCGATGAGCGAAGAGCAGTTCTCGCAACACTGCGCCGACAAGCTGGAAGAGATGATCTTGGCGGAAGGCCCGGAGACGATTGCCGCCTTCATCGGCGAACCGATCCTTGGGACCGGCGGCATCGTGCCGCCACCCGCCGGCTACTGGCAGAAGATCCAGGCCGTGCTTGAAAAATACGACATCCTGCTGGTTGCCGACGAGGTTGTCACCGGTTTCGGCCGCCTCGGCTCGATGTTCGGATCCGGTCACTACGATATGAAGCCGGATCTGATCACCATTGCCAAGGGCCTGACGTCTGCCTATGCCCCACTCTCCGGCTCTATCGTCTCGGACAGAATGTGGCAGGTGCTCGTCGAGGGCTCCGACAAGATGGGCGCCATCGGCCATGGCTGGACCTACTCAGCCCATCCGATCTGCGCCGCAGCCGGCGTTGCCAATCTGGAACTCGTCGATGAACTCGGCCTCGTCGACAATGCCGGCTCCACGGGCGCCTATTTCCGTACCGAACTGGCAAAGGCAGTCTCCAGCCACAGGAATGTCGGCGAGGTGCGGGGCGACGGACTGATGGCAGCGATCGAATTCGTCGAAGACAGGGACGACCGGAAATTCTTCGATGCGTCAAAGAAGATTGGCCCTCAAGTATCAGCCGCGCTGCTGGAACGCGGCGTCATCGGCCGTGCCATGCCCCAGGGCGATATCCTCGGCTTTGCCCCTCCACTCTGCCTGACCCGCGCGGAAGCCGATATCGTCGTGAAGGCCACAGCCGGCGCCATCGAAGCCGTCTTGGGCGGCTGAGGGTAGAACAGCGGCGTGACTGTGAAACGATGACTGCCGTGCGCTTATGAAGGCCCGGCAGTCTATCAACCTGATATGTTGCCAATACTGCCGGGACTAATCACCTGAACGAAATAGGTAACGATGCGGTGCGCGCGACGCCCCACACACACGCGCCGACCGGATTTTCCAGCCTGGAATATTGGGAGGCCGTCTGCACCGGAGCCGCTCGCGATGAAGGAGCTGAGACAACCATTATCACGACAGCGGCTGCAGCGCCGATGAGCGAGCTGCAGCACGAAGCCATCTCCTTCGACAGGATTTGCGAAGACGTGAATGCAATTTGGGAAGTGCGCGTGAAACGACCGCCTGGATGTCGGCGCGGCCCTGGTTTCGGCAAGACGGCCACCGGTTGCGCGCGTCCCGCTTTACGTGGAAGTCGGCTTGGCCAGCATGCCTTCACCAAGGTATTGCTCTACCAAAGCCAAGCCTGACAACAGGGATGCGCGTTGCGTTTATCTCTTACCGTTCAACGGCGCCTCTGATTTTGCGTCCGGTTCGCCGCTCATATCCAGCGCCCGGGTAACGCTCAGCGCCACGATGGTGCAGATCGCGCCGGAGATCAGGTAGCCGCCGATGAAGATAATGCCGAAATTGCTGGCCAGGCCAAGCGCGACCAGAGGCGCAAAACCGGCACCAATCAACCAGGCAAGATCGGAGGTCAGTGCTGCGCCGGTATAGCGGTAGTATTGATCGAACCGCGACGAGACGGCGCCGGATGCCTGGCCGAAGGACAGGCCGAGAATACCGAAGCCAATGATAATGAAAGCATCCTGGCCCGTGCGGCCAGCATCGAGCAAGAACGGAGCCGAGAACGAGAAGATGGCGATGATGATGGCGCCGATCATCAACTGGTTGCGGCGCCCGATCCGGTCAGCAATCACGCCGGATAGAATAATGGCCACAAAACCGACCGCAGCGCCGGCTACCTGCACCCACAGGAACTGTGCCGCAGACTGGCCGCCGAACAGCGTCACCCAGCTCAGCGGGAAGATCGTGACGAGGTGGAACATGGCAAAGCTCGCCAGCGGCGCGAACGCTCCGAGCAGGACATCGGATGAGTGTTTGCTCAGCATTTCGAAAACCGGACGGGCCTGCAGTTCGTTGTTTTCCAGCGCCGAACCGAATTCCTGGCTGGCAACGATGCGCAGCCGGGCAAACAAGGCGACCACGTTGATCGCGAAGGCGACGAAGAACGGATATCGCCAACCCCAGGACAGGAAGTCCGCGTCGGACAGATTGGCGACGAAATAGCCGAACAGCGTGCTGGCCAGTGCAAATCCGATGGGCGCACCGAGTTGCGGGATCATCGCGTACCAGCCACGGCGGTTTGGCGGTGCGTTGAGATTGAGCAGGGACGCAAGGCCATCCCACGCGCCGCCGAGCGCAAATCCCTGGCCGAGCCGGAACAGCGCCAAAAGCGCCACTGACCAGTATCCGACGGTTTCATAACCCGGCAAAAATGCGATGGAGGCCGTGGAGCCGCCGAGGATGAACAGCGCAATCGTCAGTTTCGTGCCACGTCCGTAATTGCGGTCGATCCACATGAAGACGAAGGAACCAACCGGGCGCGCCAAGAAAGCCAGCGAGAACACCGCAAAGGACATCATCGTCGCTGCCACCGGATTGGGCGCAAACGAAAAGATCAGCCGCGGGAAGACCAGGACGGAAGCAAGGCCGTAGACGAAGAAGTCGAAAAACTCCGACATGCGGCCGATGATCACACCAAGCGCAATGCTACCGGCCGACAGCGGCTTGTCGCCATGCATGCGCCGGGCGTCCTGTTCCAGGCCCGATGACGAAGGATTTCCAGCCACGCCCATAATCTTTTCTCCTCGCAGGATTCCGATTTCATCACAATGTGAACCCAGGCCGGGCTTTGATCAAGAATATGGTGCAAAACCGCTGCGGTCCATCCTATAAACGATCCTACCGCTCATGAATGCCACAGATGCTTTGACCTCAACCAAAGACCGTTTATACCTTAGCTCAGTCAGACATTCGACTTCGATCGCAGCCATACTTTTTGCAACGCGACAAATTGCTGCACTGCGGCGACACGCCTCATTCCGTTACAAGAGGTGCTTCGTTAGTGCGGGACCCACGGAACGCAAAAACTCGAGCCCGCTATGTCCAAATGGAAAACCGCCAGCCGCTTTCTCGCTCTGTTGCCTCTTCTGGCTCTGGCCGGGTGCAACTTGGTTGTCATGGCCCCATCTGGCGATATCGCCATGCAGCAAAGGGACCTCATCATCATCTCGACGGTGCTGATGCTTTTGATCATCGTGCCCGTGCTGTTCCTGACGGTGTTTTTCGCCTGGCGGTACCGCGTTTCCAATACCAGCGCCAAGTACGACCCCGAGTGGCATCATTCGACGGCCCTTGAAGTGGTCATCTGGTCTGCGCCGCTGATCATCATCATTGCGCTCGGTGCTGTCACCTGGATCAGCACCCACAAGCTCGACCCCTATCGTCCGCTCGACAGGATTGACGCGGAACGCGCCCTACCTGCCGACGTGAAGCCGATTACGGTCGAAGTGGTCGCAATGGACTGGAAATGGCTGTTCTTCTACCCGGACTATGGCATCGCCACTGTCAACGAGATGGCGGCACCCGTCGATGTGCCGATCAACTTCAAGATCACATCATCCTCGGTCATGAATTCCTTCTATGTGCCGGCTCTTGCCGGTATGATCTACGCCATGCCGGGCATGCAGACGCGCCTTCATGCCGTGATCAACAAGGAAGGCGAATATGAAGGCCTGTCCGCCAATTATTCCGGCGATGGTTTCTCACATATGCGCTTCAAGTTCCACGGCCTGCAGCAGGAAGGCTTCGACCAGTGGGTCTCACGGGTCAAGGCGCAGGGCACTGCCCTCAACCGCGACGCCTATCTGAAACTCGAAAAGCCGAGCACCAAGGAGCCGGTGCGCTATTATGCGACCGTCGCTGATGGGCTCTATGACTCCGTGCTCAACATGTGCGCCCATCCCGGCAAGATGTGCATGAGCGAGATGATGCATATCGATATGATGGGCGGCGCCGGCGTGGAAAGCCACGAGAACCGGACGCGTCTCGAATATGACACCCGCCACACGACCGAAGAAGCGCCGGCAGCAACCTTCCCGGCAACCGGCAACCCTGCACGCAGCGAACAGCCTGCCGAAGGCGTGGACGACCAGCAGCCGATGAACCACGACATGCACCAGGGCCACTCCATGCCCGAAAACGATCAGAACAGCCCTGCTCCGGCGCAACTGAACACCAACAGCACGACGCAGCCGTAAGGCCGCGCCCGCGACATTTTGGACAAAACCATGTTCGGCTATAATACTTTGACGGAATTCATCTTCGGGCGGCTCACCTTGGAAGCCATCCCCTATCATGAGCCCATTCTCGTGGTGACCTTCATCGGCGTGGCGATCGGGGGCCTTGCGGTCCTCGCCCTCATCACCAAGTTCAAGCTCTGGGGCTATCTCTGGACGGAATGGTTCACCAGTGTTGATCACAAAAAGATCGGCATCATGTACATCATCCTGGCCATCATCATGCTGCTGCGCGGCTTTGCCGATGCGATCATGATGCGTGTCCAGCAGGCGATCGCCTTCAACGGCAATGAGGGTTACCTCAATCCGCATCACTACGACCAGATCTTCACCGCGCATGGCGTGATCATGATCTTCTTCGTGGCGATGCCGTTTGTCACCGGCTTCATGAACTATGTCGTGCCGCTGCAGATCGGGGCGCGCGACGTCTCCTTCCCATTCCTCAACAATTTCTCGTTCTGGATGACCACGGCCGGCGCGATCATCATCATGATGTCGCTGTTCGTCGGTGAATTCGCGCGGACCGGCTGGCTTGCCTATCCGCCGCTGTCCGGATCGGATTACAGTCCAGGTGTCGGGGTCGACTATTACATCTGGGGCCTTCAGGTCGCCGGTGTGGGAACGACACTGTCAGGCATCAACCTGATCGCCACCATCGTCAAGATGCGTGCCCCAGGCATGACATTCATGAAGATGCCGATCTTTACCTGGACCTCGCTCTGCACGAACATCCTGATCGTTGCTACCTTTCCGGTCCTGACCGCGACACTCGCACTTCTGACGCTCGACCGTTACGCCGGCACGAACTTCTTCACGAATGATCTCGGCGGCAATCCGATGATGTATATCAACCTCATCTGGATCTGGGGCCACCCGGAAGTCTACATTCTCATCCTGCCGGCCTTCGGCATTTTTTCCGAAGTCGTCGCGACCTTCTGCGGCAAGCGCCTCTTCGGCTACGCTTCGATGGTGTATGCGACCTGCGTGATCATGATCCTCTCGTATCTGGTCTGGCTGCACCATTTCTTCACGATGGGTTCGGGCGCCTCGGTCAACGCCTTCTTCGGCATCACGACGATGATCATCTCGATCCCGACCGGGGCAAAGATGTTCAACTGGCTGTTCACGATGTATCGCGGCCGCATTCGCTACGAACTGCCGATGTACTGGACGATCGGTTTCATGATCACGTTCGTCATCGGCGGCATGACCGGCGTTCTGCTCGCTGTTCCGCCAGCAGATTTCGTCCTGCACAATTCGCTGTTCCTCATCGCCCATTTCCACAACGTCATTATCGGCGGCGTGCTGTTTGGATTGATGGCAGGGATCGTCTACTGGTGGCCAAAGGCCTTCGGGTATAAGCTTGACCGGTTCTGGGGCTTGATGAGCTTCTGGTTCTGGCAGATCGGCTTCTTCTTCGCCTTCATGCCGCTCTATGTGCTCGGTCTGATGGGCGTGACACGCCGCGTCTCGCAGTTCGAGGATCCTTCGCTGCAGATCTGGTTCATCATCGCAGCCTTCGGGGCCGCGCTGATCGCGGTCGGAATTGCTTCTTTTGTCATCCAGCTCGTGGTCAGCTATCTCAGGCGCGACCAGCTGCGCTGTGGCGGCGATCCCTGGGATGCCCGCACACTCGAATGGTCGACCTCGTCGCCACCGCCGGAATACAATTTTGCCTTTACCCCGGTCGTGCATGATCATGACAGCTGGTATGATATGAAGAACCGTGGCTACGAGCGTCCGCTTACCGGATTCAGGCAGATCCACATGCCAAGGAATACCGGCACCGGTGTCATCCTTGCAGTCATCAGCATCGCGTTTGCCTTTGCGATGATCTGGTACATCTGGTGGCTGGCGATCGTCTCCTTCATCGGCCTCCTCACTGTGGCGATCGGCCATACGTTCAACTATAACCGCGACTTCTACATCCCCGCAGACACCGTCTCTGCAACGGAAGATGCGCGTTCGAAACTGCTCGCGGAGCGGATCTGACATGGCAACAGGCATGGCACACGACATCCAAACGCAAGACGGCGAAAAGCCGGTCTTCTACCTGACGGAAGATCACCATCCGGAAGGCAGCACCAATCTGGGCTTCTGGCTCTATCTGATGAGCGACTGCCTGATCTTCGCAGTGCTATTCGCAACCCATGGCGTGCTCGGCCGCAACTACGCCGCCGGCCCCTCCCCCGCTGACCTGTTCGATCTGCCGTTGGTGGCGATCAATACGGCGATGCTGCTGTTTTCGTCCATCACCTATGGCTTTGCCATGCTGCAGATGGAGAGAAACGCCAAGGCGGAAACGCTTTTCTGGCTCGCCGTGACCGGCCTGTTCGGTTTAGCCTTCCTCGGCCTTGAACTCTATGAGTTCGCGCACCTGATCAACGAAGGTGCCGGCCCGACCCGCAGCGCCTTTCTGTCGTCCTTCTTCACGCTGGTCGGTACCCACGGCCTGCATGTCACCTTCGGCATCATCTGGTTGATCACGCTGATGGTTCAGGTCTCCAAGCGTGGCCTGATCCCGGAAAACCGCCGCCGGCTGATGTGCCTGTCGATGTTCTGGCACTTCCTCGACGTCGTCTGGATCGGCGTCTTCTCCTTTGTCTATCTGATGGGAGTCCTCGGATGAGCGCACACTCGCACGGCCCGGCGCACGAAGATGCTGCCAACACTCATCATGGCCATGGCCACGAGGCTGGACACGGTTCGCTCAAGGGGTACATGATCGGCTTCGGCCTTTCCGTGGTCCTGACCGCCATCCCGTTTGCACTCGTCATGGGCGGCGTCTTCGACAGCAAGGTGCTCACGGCCTTCCTCGTGATGGCGCTTGCAGTCGTCCAGATCGTTGTCCACATGATCTACTTCCTGCATATGAGCACGCGCTCTGAAGGCGGCTGGACGATGATGGCGCTGATCTTTACGCTCGTCATCGTCGGTATCACGCTCGCAGGCTCGCTTTGGGTTATGCACCATCTCAATACGAACATGATGCCCATGTCGCCCGAGATGATGAAGAACATGCCCTGACGGTTGATCACGGTGACCGCAGAAGATACCGTGACGACCGGCGTCACCCGCCATCCTCGCCGAGCCCGCCTGGTTTTCATCAGTGCTATGCTGGCGTTGACAACGCTCTTCATTGGGCTCGGTACGTGGCAGGTCCAGCGGCTGTTCTGGAAGCTGGATCTCATCGCCCGCGTCGAAGCGCGTGTCGACGCCAACCCGGTGCAGGCACCAGCACCCGCGGAATGGGCTGCCATGAGCACAGAAAAGGACGAGTATCGGCACATCGTGGCGACTGGCACCCTTGAACATGGCAAGTCGGTCCTCGTTCAGGCCGTGACGGAGCGCGGCGGCGGTTTCTGGCTGCTGACACCTATGCACCTCTCGGACTCGTCGACGGTCCTGATAAACCGTGGCTTCCTGCCCACCAGCCACAGCGATTCCGCTGCGCGCGCGGCGAGCGAGATCGTCGCCGGGCCTGTCACGGTCACCGGCCTCCTGCGCATCAGCGAACCCGGCGGCGCCTTCTTGCGCTCGAACGATCCGGCCAATGACCGCTGGTACTCCCGCGACGTCGCCGCCATAGCGCGCACCAAAGACCTTGGTTCCTCGGTCGCACCCTATTTCATCGACGCCGATGCCACGCCCAATCCCGGTGGCTTTCCGGCCGGCGGCCTGACTGTGGTCCACTTCCGCAACAGCCATCTTGTTTATGCACTGACCTGGTATGCCCTTGCGATCATGACAGCCGCTGCGACCATTATCCTTCGCCGCCGCCGCCTGATCTGACTGCGGCAGCTTTGATAGGCGATAAGACACAAAGCCTGAGCCCGTCGTTTCCGGCAAGTGGAAGGCCCGCGAGGACAGGATGGGGCCATCACGGCGATTGCCGAACTCACAGCGCCGATGGTTTGATGTCGTTGTTGCCTTCGCAAAGCTTGCTTGCGTTGAGAAGCCCCCATCCGAACACCCGGTCTTTCCCGGGCTCTCCAATGTCATCGATAAATTGTCTTATCTTTGCCTCCAGACATTCAAGCGACATATCCGGCTCGCTGGCAATAAGCATAAGGCAGCCGTCAGGGCAACCAGCGGAACGCTTCACCACCTGACAGTGACCGCCCTATGCAAAGGCCATTCGGAACACCGCAGGCATCGATGTCGGCATGGCGCCTCGGTCCGGCGCGTCCGGCGGACTCGGTGCTGCGGTGATGGGCCTCCTCGGTGGCAGGATGCATCCACGCTACGAAATCATCATGCAGTATCTGGAACTCGACCGCTTCATCACGGAGGCCGATCTGGTCGTCACCGCGGAGGGCAGCCTTGACGGGCAAACCCCACTTGGAAAGGTGCCCGACGAAGTGGCCGCGCGGGCAAAACTTGCCGGTGTGCCCGTCATCGCGCTCGCCTGTACCATCGGCAAAGGCGTCCGTCTCAATTTCGAGCATGGCATAGATGCCTTTGCCTCGATCCGCAGTAAGCCTTGCTCATTGGAAGACGCCATCTCCGGCGCGCCGAAACTGCTGTCCCGGGCGGCGGAGGATGCAGCGCGCATGGTTATGGTGGGCATGAAGCTCGGGGCAAGATGGCGCAAGGCTGCCTGATTGCGATGGGCACGACGCAAATGGAATTTATCTGCAGCGGGGGGCATCTCCCCCCGCAGTTCCCATTCAGTCTCTTTCTTATTTTTGCGTCAGGAATGGCCCCTTGGGCAGCGAGGTGCTCTTGGAGACGCCGCCGTGCCTTATATCCAGACCGTCCGGCCTTCGCTCTCACATCCGATTGCGCGCAGCAATGCTGGCGCGACCCCGAGCAGAGCCTCATTGCCCTCCGTCAGCAGAAACGCAGCCGTCTGCGGCTCGCTATAGGCCAGGATGTCCGCACGCGAAGCGCGCGTGTAGATGCCGCGCAAGGCGCGCAGGCAACCGCTGTGGGTTACGACGACATGCGGCCGGGTGCCGTCGAGGGTTGCGATCCACGCGCTGAGCCGTGCAGTCAGCGCTGTCCGGCTTTCTCCGCCCGGCATGCAATAGTCCCATGGGTCTGCCGCATGGGCGCCATACTGATCCGGAAAATCCCGCTCTATATCGCTATGTGACCACCCTTCCCAAACGCCATAGCCACGCTCGGCGAGCATCGTTGCCTCGGAAAACTGCTCGAAAGGCAGAGACCAGATGTCGGCGAGGATGGAGGCTGTCTGCCTTGCACGGCCAAGCGGACTGACCCAGAAAGCCGCATCATCGAGGCCCGCCACCGTCTCTGCGAGCCGCGCTGCCACAGCGAGCGCCTGGCGCATACCGTTCGCCGTCAGCGGCGTGTCGCGGCGGCCTTGCAGACGGCCGGCAACATTCCATTGGGTCTCCCCGTGGCGGATGACGAGGAGGGGCGGCAGAAAAGATGTCATATCATCGAACCTTAATACGGAAGAAGACCTTCGCCGCCAGGCGGCGAAGGTCGTATCATTCAATTGGCGAGCCAGAGTACGGAACCGGGCTTGATCCCCAGCACCGTCTGGCTGCCGGGGGAAAGCAACGCATTGCCGGAATGGAAAGGCGCATCGACGAGCACCGTGCCCGTACCAACCTCCACGCCGTACCGTACTGTCGCGCCGAGGAATTCCCGGTGCGCGATCGTGCCGTTGAGCGGCACGGCATCGGGCTCCACCGTGCCGATCGTCGCATATTGCGGACGGAAGACCAGCTTTGCGCCGGCCGGAACCTCGACGCCGGCCGGCACCGGAATGCTGCCGCCGCCCTCGACATCGAAGCTGCGTGCAGCACCCGTGCCGCTAACCTTGCCATTCAGAATGTTGGCTGTTCCGAGGAAGTTGGCGACGAAGAGGTTGGCCGGCTTTTCGTAGAGATCCATCGGCGTTCCGACCTGCTGGATACTCCCCTCGTTGAACACCGCGATGCGGTCGCAAACGGTGTTGGCCTCTTCCAGGTCGTGCGTGACGAAGATGGTGGTGAGCTTCAGGCGCTGCTGGAGTTCGCGCAGTTCGCGGCGAACTTCGACGCGCATCTTGGCATCGAGGTTCGACAGCGGTTCATCGAGCAAGAGTACTTTCGGTTCGATGGCAATGGTGCGGGCGAGCGCCACGCGCTGCTGCTGGCCGCCGGAAAGCTGCGAAGGCCGCCGCTCCGCCAGATGCGACAGACCGACGAGTGCCAATGCTGCCGCCACACGCTTTTCCACCTCGGCGCGCGGCATGCGCCGCTCCTCTAGGCCGAAGGCGACGTTGCGAGCGACCGTCATGTGTGGCCAGAGCGCATAGGACTGGAACACCATGCCGATGTCACGCTTCCACGGCGGCATATCGAGCACGTCCTGTCCGCCGACGACCACCCGCCCGGTCTGGGCATTGTTGAAACCGGCAATGAGGCGCAGCAGCGTCGTCTTTCCACACCCGGACGGGCCGAGAAAGGCGAAGAACTCGCCCGGCTGTATTTCGAGATTGATGTCCTTCAGCACGCGCAGCGAACCGTAGTAGAGGTTCACGTCCTGGATACTGATCGCCTTTGCGGGGCTGACGGCCAGTTCGGCCTTGTTGATGGTGATAGTCATTCTTGTTCCTCCCAAATTCTATTTCGACATTCCCAGCGCCTTCTGCCGGCGCTCGATGACGTAGTGCGACAGCAGCGTGCAGAGAGCGACCATGACGACAGCGATGACGCCAAGTGCGGCACCTGGCCCACGGCCGGCGGGCGACTGCATGAAGACGTAGAGGCCATAGGCGAGCGGCGCGTCGGAGTTGCTCTGGATCAGCATCAGCGTCGCCGAAAGCTCGACGGCGGCGGTGGAGAAGCTGGTGACGAAACCGGCGAGAAGGCCGCCCGTCATCAGTGGCAGCACGATGCGGCGGATTGTCCGCTGCTTGGTTGCGCCGAGGTTTTCTGCTGCTTCTTCCAGCGATTCCGAGACCTGTTGCAGGGCGGCGTAGCAGGCACGCAACGCGTAGGGCAGACGGCGGATGGCGAGCGCCAGCACGACCATGACCCAGAGCGTGGCGAGCGGCGTGCCGTCCGGCAGCGTGACACCGTAGAACGTACGCAGATAGCCGATACCGAGCACGACGCCGGGAATGGCAAGCGCCGACGTCGCCGCCCAGTCGAGCCAGCGGCGGCCGATAATCTTGGTGCGCAGCACGAGATAGGCGATGGCGCCGCCGACCAACACGTCGATCAGGCCGGCGAGGCTGGCATAGATCAGCGTGTTCTTGATGTAGATCGAGCTGTCATCGAACACCCGGCTGTAGTGAGCAACCGTGACGGCATCCGGCAGCGGGCTGAACGACCAGACCGTGGCGAAGGAAAGCAGCAGCAGGCCGATATGCGGTGACAGCACGAGCAGCAGAATAAGGCCCACCACGCTATAGGCGACGATGCTCTCGCCAAAGCCGAGCTTGCGGCGCGCCAGACCGCCCCCGCCGCGCTGGGCGGTGGAATAGTCCTTGCCACGCATGGCGACGGCTGAAAGCCACATGGCGAAGATGGACACGACGATGAGGATAACCGAGATGACATAACCCATCGGGTCCGTCAGGCCGACCGAAGTGACACGCAGATAGGCCTGCGGCGCCAGCATATCCTTGACGTTGAGAAGCAGCGGCGTTGCAAGGTCGTCGAAGACCTTGACGAAGACGAGCGAGGCGCCAGCCAGATAACCCGGCATGGCGAGCGGGAAGACGATCCGGCGGAAAAGCCGCAAACCGGACGAACCGAGATTTTGCGCCGCCTCTTCCATCGACCGGTCGATATTACGTAGACTGGTCGACAGGTTGATCAGGATGAAGGGAAAGTAGTGCAGCGACTGCACGAAGATGACGCCGTTCAGCCCTTCCATGAAGGGAATGCGGATACCGAGCCAATCGTTCAACAGCAGGTTGACGGTGCCATTGCGGCCGAAGAGCAGTTGCATCGCCACAGCGCCGACGAAGGGCGGCATGATCAGCGGCACGAAGCCGAGTGTCTGTATGACGAGTGCCCCGCGAAATTCGAAACGGGTCGTCAACACGGCAAGCGGCAGCGCGATCAACGTCGCCCAGACCACCGACATGGCAGATACATAGACAGAGTTGAAGAAGGAGCGGCGGAAGAGATCGGTGTTGAAGAAGTCGATAAAGTTCACCGCCGTCAGCGCGCCGGTGCCCTTCTCCGTGAAGGCGATGTAGATAACGGTGCCTGCTGGAATAATGAGGAAGATCGCCAGGAACAACGCGATCAGCGTCACCGCCAGGACCTGCCCGGGCCGGGCGGTCATGCGCCGGATCGGGTTGGATGAGAGTGCGAAAGCCATGACGGCAGTCTCCGGAATGAGGTCGGCCGGCCCGGCGGCCGATCGGCGCCAAGGGCAGCGAGAACATGGGATTGGAAGAGGCCGCCCGCTTTGTGTGCGGACGGCCAAAGGGCGCTATCGTCAGTCGATCAGGTCGAGTGCCTGCTCGGCCTTCACCTTGGCAGCGGCGTATTTCTCGCTGGCGAAAGCGGCCCATTTCTGCTCGAGCTCGGCCTGACGCGCCGTCTTCTGCTCGCCACCGGTAAAGGCTGCGCGAGTCTCGTCGCTCGCCGCTTCGTCCGCGGTAACCGGCATGGCGGAGATCAGCTTGCGCGCTTCGTCGATCAAAGCACGGGCTTCGGCCTGATCGTTGGCGGCAAGTGCCTTGTCGGCCTCGTGGATTGCCTTGGTCGCGTTCCGCAGGCTGTCGAGCTGGAACGTGATCAGCTGGTCGAAGAGAGCATCGACAACGTCCGTACGCTTCTTGGAGATGTCGGAATCAAACTTGATCATCGACTGGAAGCGCGGATCCTTGAAGGGGTTAGGGAAACCTTCTGGTGCCGTGGCGTAGAGCGCCGGGTTGATTGGCAAGCGGCGGATCGCCGGCTCCAACAAGACGGCCTGGCCCTTTTCAGACAGCAGATAGTTCACGAAGGCTTCGGCGCCCTTCTGGTTTGGTGCGTTGGTGATGATGCCGATATTGGCCGGCACCACTGTTGTCACCGACGGATAGCTGAAGCTCACCGGAAAGCCGCTGGCCTGCGCCGAGAAGGCGAAGAAGTCGATGACGATACCAATGCCAGTCTGGCCCGAGTTGACGGCATCCGGAACGCCGAACGAGCGCTCGGTCACCTGCTGGAGATTGCCGCCTACGCCGGTCAGCGTCGCCCAGCCTTTTTCCCAACCTTCGCCCTGGAGAATGGTTTCGATCGTCAGGTGTGTCGTGCCGGAGCGCGAGGGCGCGGCGATCGCGATATGGTCATGGTATTCGGGTTTGAGGAGATCACCCCATTCGATCGGCTTCGGCAGGTTGTTGGCCTCCAGATAGCGGTCGTTCGACATGATACCGTAGCCGGACGCGGCGAAGCCGAAATAGTAGCCCTGCGGATCGTTGACCGGATAAGAGCCGACCTTTTCCGGCAGGCCGGTGACGGAAGGCGTGAACTTGGCCAGCAACTCGCGGCCCTTCAGGTTCTCGAACGCATCCGGAGCGGAGGCCCAAAACAGGTCGATCTGGTTGTTACCCTTTGTCTCGTCGACGAATTTGACGCCGGCGCTCGTGCTCTTGTTCTGCACGTCGAGCGTAAAGCTCGGATTGGCTGCCTCAAAGCCGGCCTTGAACGGATCGGTGACATCCTTGGAGAAGGACGTAATGACGGTGACTTTTCCACCGTCCTGGGCCTGAACGGTGACGATCATGGCAGCCGATATCAGCATCGCCGCGGCAATGGTCTTTAACATATTGGTTTCCTCCCAATGGCACCACCGGCAATTCGGCGGCCATCAGGAAGTTAGCAAGCCCCGTGCCAGTTGGAGGAATGCCGGAAAACCGGGATTCCTTCAGGAAAAATGGGAAAGAAAGGTAACATCAGGCCTGCCGCATGGGGTAAGATCGGTAACCTCACGCCCCCTCATCGCTGTCCCCACCGAGCGCATGCTTGCGCATCTTGAGGTATAGCGTCTTGCGCGAGATGCCGAGTGCATCGGCCGTGGCGCCGATGCGGCCGTCCTGCTCGGCAAGGCTATCAAGCAGAATCGCCCGCTCCACGCTATCCATGCGCGCCTCCAACGTCTCACCGGCATGGGCTCCAGCACCGGCCGGCATGTCCTCGAGACCGAGCACGTAGCGTTCCGCAACGTTGCGGAGTTCCCGTACATTGCCGGGCCAGTTCCGCCGGTCGAGATCGGCAAGGAACGTCGCGTCGACCCGCGGCGCGGCGCGGCTCTGACGGCGCGAGGCAAGGTCGAGAAAGTGGCGGAACAGCAAACCGATGTCTCCCCTGCGCGCCGAAAGCGGCGGGATTTCGACGCGGGCGATGTCGAGACGATAGGCAAGGTCCTCGCGGAATTTCCCCTGCCGGGCAAGCTGATGCAGGTCCGCCTTCGTCGCGGCGACGACCTGGAGATCGACCGGCACTTCGTCGTTGGAGCCGAGCCGCTCAATGATCCGCTCCTGAAGCACACGCAACAACCGCACCTGCGCTGAAAGCGGCATGGATTCGATCTCATCGAGAAACAGAGTGCCATTATGCGCATGTTCGATCTTGCCGACGCGTTTTTCCCGCGCGCCGGTAAATGCCCCGGCCTCATGGCCGAACAACTCGGATTCCAGCATAGTCTCAGGGATCGCCCCGCAGTTGATGGCGACGAAGCGTCCCTTGCGTCCGCTGAAATCATGCAGGGCGCGCGCAGTCACCTCCTTGCCGGTGCCGGTCTCGCCGAGAACCAGAATGTCGGTCGCTGCACCCGCGATGCGTTTTAGCCGCTCGCGCAGCGTGACCATCGGCGCAGAATGGCCGATCAGCCGCGCTTCCCACCCATCGGCAGCGATCGACAGCCGAAGCCGCCGGTTTTCGGTCAGCAGCCGGCGATGGTCGAGCGCGCGACGCGCCGTCTCGATGAGGTGCACAGGATCTGCGGGCTTTTCGAGAAAATCCCAGGCGCCGTCGCGCATGGCCCGCAGCGCCATCGGAATGTCGCCATGGCCGGACATCAGCACGATCGGGATCTCCCGGTCTATTGCACGCACGTTCGCCAGGAGATCGAAGCCATCCTGTTGCGGCATACGCACGTCGGAGACGACAATCGATTCGCTATCTGCCCTGAGATCCATGAGCGCCGAGGCGACCGAGGCGTGCGGTGACACGCTGAAGCCCTCGAGTTCCAGCACCTCGCGGCAGGCATCGAGCACGTTGACGTCGTCGTCGATGAGGATGATATCTGCAGTCATACCGCTCCTTTCAGCGACACGACAAAGCTCGTGCCACCCGGTCCGGTTTCCAGCACAGCAATGCTCGCGCCGAAATCCTTGATGATGTTGTAGGATATGGAAAGGCCGAGCCCAAGCCCTGTGCCGACCGGTTTCGTGGTGAAGAACGGATCGAACACGGCATCGCGATCCGCCGCCGCGATGCCCGTCCCGGTATCCGCAATCGTCAATATCGCGCCCTCGTCGCTCAGTGCCGTCGTCACACGAACCACCCGCTCCGGCCCGTCGGCAACGGCATCGAGCGCATTGGCGACGAGGTTCACCACGACCTGTTCCAGTCTCACCGGTTCGGCCATGACTTTTGGCACGTCTAGCGACAGCGAAAGCGTGAGGGTGGCGCCTTCCTCATCAAATCGGTGTTCAAGCAGACTGAGAGCCTCGTGGACGACTGCGGCGAGATCGACGGGATACAGCTTTGCATCCGGCCGGCGCGCGAAGCGGCGAATATGGCTGATCTGGTCGGCCATGCGGCCCGTCAATGCGCGAATCTTCTCGAAATTGTTGAGCGCCTGCTCGCTTTTGCCGCGGGCGATCAGCGTGGAGCCGCTGTGGATATGCGCGCGGATCGCCGCGAGTGGCTGATTCAACTCATGACCGATGCCGGCTGCCATCTGCCCGAGCGCTGCGAGCTTCGCGGACTGCACAAGTTCATCGCGTGTCTGGCGGAAGAGCGTCAGCGCACGGGCAAGATCGGCAAGCTCGTCGTCACCGCCCGCCGGGATCGGTACGGCGGGATTGCCCTCGCTGATCGCCGTAGCCGCATGGGCGAGCTGGTCGATGCGCACGAGCAGGCTGCGATGAACATAGAAGACGCCAATGACAAGGGCGACGACGACAGCGAGAACGGCGATGGCCGCGAGCAACTTGCGCCCGAGGTCAATGGCCGCCGCCGCCCGTTGGGCAGCGGCACCGGCGCTTGCCTCGATTGCCACAACCTCGGCCTCGATGCGCTGACCGAGGTCCGCAACGAGACGGCCGTTTTCCTTCGCCAGCTCGCCAAGCCGACCGGCCTCCCGCATTTCCGACCGTTTCCGGTTCGGGGTGCCGGTCGCCGGATCGGACTGTGTCAGGATTCGCCTCGCGAGCTGGCGTACAGTCAGACTGTCCGGCCAACCTTCGAGCGTCGTCAAACGAGCAGCAAGCTCGTCGGCGCTATCGCCGAGAAAGGCATTGGCCTCCTGCACTTCCTCGGCCGTCGAGCTGCTGACGAGCCGGGCGATCAACCCCGTCGCGAGGTTGGCCTGTGAAACCGCAGTCAACAAAGCCTCGCTGCGCCGCTGTTCGGCAAGTGCTGCCGTGCTGCGGCCGTTTCGGGTCTCTGCCTCGATGTTGAAGCGGATGTCGTCGACGAGCGGATCAGCCTCCTCGATCAGGTCGGCCTGTACCCAGCGCAATTCGTCGACGTCGGCACGCATCGCCTCGGCCAACGTGAATCGCTTTCCAGCGGCGAGATCGATCTGTGCCAAGTTGTCATTGATCGCCTTCGCGAGCGGCAGCAACGCCTGCACTGAAGGCTCGGGTTCGTGGTTTTCCAGCAGCGCTTGCAACGCCGCTAATCGCCCTGCATAGACGCGCCGGGTATCGTCATATTCCGCCCGCGTCTCGGCCCCCGTCAGGGCCGCAGTGACCGAACCGATATCGGCACCGGCCTTTGAAAGCCGCGATGCAAAGGCGAGCTGCGGCATCTGCACTTCGGCGATGCGCGAAAGCTCGCCCGACAGCTCACGATAGGAAAACCACCCGACGAGACTGGCACAAACGGCAAGTCCAACGATGACAACGAAGGACGCAGCGAGGCGTGCCCCGATGCCAAAGCGCCAGCGGTTCGACCGTCCTGATGGTAATCTGTCACGCGTGTTCATTGCGGCGGCTTCTATCACTACCGCCCGCCCGGGGTCGAGACGGAGACGAGAAGGCCTTCGGCCCGCGTCAGGTTCTGTTCGATGATGCCGCGGATATCGCGGGCAAAGGCCTGTTGCTCAGCAGTGCGGGTTATGCCGCGCGGCCATTCCCCCTTCAGTGCGTCCGGAAGCTTTTGTACGCCACCTGCCGGGAGCGGCGGCGTGCCGAGTAACCGACGGACGAGCGCAAGGGTGCTGCGCCGCGTCGCATCGTCGCCCGCCCTGCCCTCAAGCACCCTCAGTCGCGTCCAGAGCCGCGCCAGCATCGCGCGGCGGCGCACGATATAGTCGTCGAAGATCAGGTTGACGATGCCGTAGCGTTCCGCTGAAAGGCGCGCATCGAACCCGTGCGCGGTCAGAAGTCCACCGGTATTTTCCATTGGCACAAGACCGGCGTTCAACTCCGCCCGGACGGGAATGCGCCCGATGGCGGGTTGCAGCAGGATGCACTGCCCTTCCGTGGAAAACAGAAAATCGACGAAGCGCTCGGCTGCGTCGAGGTTTTTCGCCCGTGACAGGATGGCGATATTGGCCGGTACATAGATCGGGTCGGGTGTCAGCACGAAGACGTTTTCGCTGCCCGAAATATCCGGCGCCTTGGCGAGGAAATCGATCGTGACGCCAATGCCGAAGCGGCGCTGCGCCACGCCCGAGGCGACGCCGAAACTGCGCGCCGTAACGGTCGACAGATTGCCGCCAATCTCCGACAACAACGCCCAGCCCCGCTCCCAGCCATAGCTCTGCAACAGGGCTTCGACGATCAGATGCGTCGTGCCGGAGCGCGATGGCGAGGTGATGCCGATATGGCCGGAATAGATCGGTTTCAGCAAATCCTGCCAGCTTTGCGGCACCGGCAGGTCGTATTGCGAGAGGTAGGCAGGGTTGTAGACGAGGCCGTAGCCGGACAATGCGAAGCCGAGATAGAAACCGTCCGGGTCATTCACCGGATAACCGAGCACCCGCTCTGGCGCCCCGGTTTGCCGAGGCCTGATTGCTCGAAGCGCTCCCCGGCGCTTCAGCAACTCGAAAGCATCCGCAGCCGAAGCCCAGAAGATATCGGCGGCGACATCAGGTTTTTCGAGGATGAAGCGGCTGGCGCTGCCCGTATTGCGCTGGACGATCGTGAGGCGGATATCCGGATTGCGCACCTCGAAGGCTTTCCGGAATGGCTCGTAGAAGGAGGGCGGGTAGGAGGTGATGATCGAGAGCTCCGCCGCAAGTGCTCCCCGAAAATCGCAGAAAAGCAGCATGGCGAGCACCAGGAGCGCGCGCGCCCAGCGTTGAAACCCCTGACCCAGCAAAATTATCTACCTCCGCATGGCACCCGCCTCCACGGCGCCGACACCGGACAACAATGCCCATCCAGCGCCGTGATGTCTACCGTCCACGGCGGCGTCGCCACATAAACCATACGTTATCGAGTGGAGTCAGGGTCGGGCGACGCAGAGGTCATGGCGCGTCGGATCGCCGTTTTGGGCAAACTGCTCAACGCCATGCGGCACGTTCCGGCAGCTTGCCGCCTATATGCGCCTGCCTTGCGGGCGCAAGAGCACCAGACGCACGCTTCAGGATCACCATGTTGTTCACGAACCGTGGCAATCCCCGGAAATGCCGGTCAGCCTCTCGATGACCGTGTGGCCTTCTTCGAGAAACGCGATAGCACGCTCACGCAAAGCTACGGGATGTGGCTTGCCCATGGATATCTTCTTCCATGGGCAAGTGAATCATAAATCTGAAAATGACGTAATCATAAACCAGGGAAATCGCGACACGCTTTAGTAATGGCGGGCCAAGGGATCGATCGGAGCCGATTTCGGCGGGGCAAACCTTGTCAGGTCTATGCCTTCCACGGCGGTCCGATACTCTTCGATGTTGGGGGTACGGCCAAGGATCGCCGACAGCACCACGACCGGGGTCGAAGCCAGCAGCGACTCGCCCTTCTTCTCGGCCGTGTCCTCGACGACCCGGCCCTGGAACAGGCGGGTGGAGGTGGCGAGAACCGTGTCGCCCCGCTCGGCCTTCTCCTGATTGCCCATGCACAGGTTGCAGCCCGGACGTTCAAGATAGAGGATGTTCTCGTACTCTGTCCGGTTGGCCGTCTTCGGCTTTACGTCATCGAATTCGTAGCCGGAATACTTCTGGAGGATTTCCCAATCCCCTTCGGCCTTGAGCTCGTCGATGATGTTGTAGGTCGGAGCGGCGACGACAAGCGGCGCCTTGAACTCGACCTTGCCTTCGGCCTTCTCGATGTTCTTGAGCATCTGCGCGACGATCTTCATGTCGCCCTTGTGCACCATGCACGAGCCCACGAAACCGAGGTCAACCTTCTTGGTGCCACCGTAATACGAAACCGGGCGGATCGTGTCGTGGGTGTAGCGCTTGGACACATCGGCGTTATTGACGTCGGGGTCGGCGATCATCGGCTCGTCGATCAGGTCCAGATCCACGACGACCTCGGCGAAGTATTTCGCATTGTCATCAGGGGCAAGTGCGGGCTTCGCACCCGAGCGGATCTCGGCGATCCGGGCATCGGCCTTATCGATCAGGCCCTGCAGGGTCTCGGCGGTGTTCTCCATGCCCTTGTCGATCATGATCTGGATGCGGGACTTGGCGATCTCCAGCGATTCGATCAGCGTCTCGTCCTGCGAAATGCAGATCGAGGCCTTGGCCTTCATCTCGGCCGTCCAGTCGGTGAAAGTGAAGGCCTGGTCGGCGAGCAGCGTACCGATATGGACTTCAATGATGCGGCCCTGGAAGACGTTGTCGCCGTGTTGCTGGAGCATCTGCGCCTGGGTTGCATGCACCACGTCGCGGAAGTCCATATAGGGCTGCATCGCACCCCTAAACGTCACCTTGACCGATTGCGGGATTGGCATGGTCGCCTCGCCGGTGGCCAGCGCCAGCGCCACGGTGCCGCTATCGGCGCCGAAGGCCACGCCCTTGGACATGCGGGTGTGGCTGTCGCCGCCGATGATGATCGCCCAGTCATCCACGGTGATGTCGTTCAGCACCTTGTGGATAACATCCGTCATCGAATGATAGGCGCCCTTGGGGTCGCGGGCGGTGATCAGGCCAAAGTTGTTCATGAAAGACATGAGCTTCGGAATATTCG
This sequence comes from Rhizobium sp. PL01, assembly GCF_033447125.1. Taxonomy (NCBI): domain Bacteria; kingdom Pseudomonadati; phylum Pseudomonadota; class Alphaproteobacteria; order Hyphomicrobiales; family Rhizobiaceae; genus Rhizobium; species Rhizobium sp. PL01. Next base: position 315,052 of record NZ_JAWQUM010000008.1, read on the forward strand.
CCTGCGCCTTCTTGTCCCAGACCGATGCAGTGTGACAGCCGGACTGATAGGCACCGTCAACGAGCGGGGAGATGACGGTGGCCGCCATCGCCTCAAGCTCCTGCGCGGTCATCAGGCCAGTCGTGTCCTGCGAACCTACGATGTTCACAATGACGCGCACGTCCGAGCCTGCATGCAACACCTTGCCCGGTGTCACGCCAACGGCGTTGCGGTTAAAGATCTTCTCGACCGCCGTCAGGCCTTGGCCTTCGATGGTGATTTCCTTGTTCGGGGCGAAAACCGGGGTCGGCTCGACGCCGAGGGTCTGGGCGGCGAACGTCTGGAGCTTCTTGCCAAAGACGATGGCATAGGAGCTGCCGGCCTTCATGAACTCCACCTTCTGGGGCGTGAAGGCGCTAGCGATATCCACCAGCTCCTCGCCGTTCTCGTCGCGGAGCTTCTTGTTCTTCGCGTCGATCTTCAGGACGGTGCCGGTCTCGACCGAGAATTTCTGCTCAAGAATCGGGTTGCCGTCGTTGTTGATGATCGGCTTGCCGTCTTCGCCTGTTTTCTTGACCCAGTTCTTCAGGTTGATGCCGATGCCGCCGGTCACGTCGACGGTGGTCGCAAAGATCGGCGAGATGCCGTTGGTGCCCGCGACAACAGGGGCGAAATTGACGAAAGGCACATAGGGGCTGGATTGCTTGCCGGTCCACAGTGCGACGTTGTTCACGCCCGACATGCGCGACGAACCCACGCCCATCGTGCCCTTCTCGGCGATCATCATCACGCGCTTGTCCGGGTGCTGCTTCTGCAGCGCCACGATTTCCTGCTGCGCTTCAAGCGTCATCATGCACTGGCCGTGCAGCTCACGGTCCGAGCGCGAATGCGCCTGATTGCCGGGGGACAAAAGGTCCGTCGAGATATCACCTTCGGCGGCGATGAAGGTCACGACCTTGATCTCGTCCTCAACCTCGGGAAGCTTGGTGAAGAATTCTGCCTTGGCATAACTCTCGAGCACGCCCTTGGCGACGGCATTGCCCGCGGTGAAGGCATCCCGCAGCCGGAACATGTCGGCGTCATAGAGGAAGACCTGGGTCTTAAGCACCTCGCCGGCCGGCCCGGCAATCGCCGCGTCATCGCTGAGCGCAATGTCGAGCAACACGTCGACCGAGGGGCCACCCTTCATGTGCGACAGCAGTTTGAGGGCGAATTCTGGAGTGATCTCCGGGACGAGCGTTTCACCGACGATGATCTTCTTCAGGAACGCGGCCTTGACGCCAGCCGCGCTGGTCGTGCCCGGCAGCGTATTGTAGATGAAGAAATTCAACGCACTTGTGCGGTGCTCGCTACGGGCATCCTCAATCAGTGTGATGATTTCAGCAACAAGTGCGCCGTCGTCAATCGGCTTGGGAGCGAGCCCTTGAGTTTCTCTGCTTTTGATCTCAGCCAGGTAATCCAAGTAAAGGTTCATCGTAATCCCAACGTCTTAAGGTGTATGGCGCTGAAACGCAGCGCCCCCAACGGTATCGTTAATCGGCCTCAGGCCTCATGGGTTTCGATTACGTCAACCAGGACCGACTGGCAAGATACCGCATTTCAGTAAAAAGTGGTCTTTCGTATTCAACTTTGACCGGTTAAAAACAGAAAGGTGAGAATTCTCTGCCCGATTGTTGAGGCCTTTGTGCGAGCGATGCTCCACGCCCAGGATCAACATGGCCTTTGCGGTAGAGCAAGAGCGGGGCTTGTCCGTCACCAACACCCGCTGTGTGACACCCTGACCCTTGAGCAGCTTACGCATTAGGCAAGGAGCCGCGACTTTGCAGGATAGTGTCGAGAATATAACCGTTGGGATCGACGGCGCGCCACAGCCGATATTTCTTCGCTTGATCGATGCCGCCATCTCGTCGAGTTGCCATTTGTCGGCAAACTTACCTCGCGACCGCCGCCGGAGCTGGCAAGCGGATCTTCAACGTCACGCACGCTCAGCCGGAAGCGATAATAGAGCCACGCGTGACGATAATTTTGGCAGGAAAACGATGGCGCCGGTAGCGATAGATACGGACATCGGTCATGACGGTCGAACACCAATCCGATCAGCACCGATCGGTTAAGGCGACGCCCCTCACCGATGCCATCCGTCTAGAATTTGTTGTTCGCCGTATACTCCATCTATCGCGCGGCTGCCGGGTTCACATCAAGCCCGCGGCTATGCCGCCAGCTGCGGTTTGAACGCGACATCCACATAGTAGTTGGTGTTGTTGAAGCTGCTCGTCGGAAAAAGCCCGGACGCGCCATAGGCGTACACGCCGTTGCCTCCACTGAGTGCCGACGAAAGCGCATGCAGATTGTTGTTCGAGACCTCGGAACCAAAGAAGTTGCCTGTCGCCGAATAGAAGCCATCGGTGCTGTAGGAGACTACGTAGGTTGTATTTGCCTGTATATCGACCTGCTGAACCAGGCTTGTCGACTGCCAGCCGCTCGTGCTCTCGTTGGTGAAGGTGGCGCTTCCGAGAAGGGTGCCGGTCGCCGTCCAGAGGTAGCCGGTATGAGAACCCGTGTTGCTCGCGCCTTTGTAAAAGCGTATCCCGGTAATTGCGCCTGCCACATCCGCCTGGAACTTCATCCCGAGATTGACATCGCCGGGGTCGTTGACTGTCACGTTCGCCGGCGTGTCGGCTGACGAAAACAGTGTCTGCTCGCCTTGGGGAACGATGGTGAGCGATACGTTTCCCGTGGCGCTTCCGCCCTGACCATCAGAGATAGAATATGTAAAGCTCGCCGGACCGGAGTAGCCGCTCGTCGGGGTGAAGGTGACGGCATTGGACTGGCTGTCGAAAGCAACGGTGCCGTTCACCGCGTTTCCGGCGCTGGTGATAGCCAACGGATCGCCATTGGAGTCGCTGTCATTGGCAAGCAGTGTGCTCGCCTGTAGCGAGAGCGCAGTGTTGTATGGCGTCGAGAATCCGGAATCGTCGAGCGCCACAGGGCTCAGGTTTCCGGTTGATTGCTCGTAAAGGACATCCACCCAATAGTTCGTTGCATTGTAGGTGGCCGTCGGGAAAAGACTGGCTGTACCATAGGCAAAGACACCGTTTCCGCCGCTCCCCGCGCTGGATGGCGCCGACAAAGGGCCGTTCGTGTAGCCGGTTACAAAAAAGTTCGGCGTTGACCCGTAGAAGCCATTTGAATGATAGCTGGCGACATAGGTTGCCCCCGCTGAGATCGAAACCGGTTGTGTAAACGTGACCGTCTGCCAGCCGGTGGCACTCTCATTTGTGAAGGTTGCACTGGCGAGCAGATTTCCGCCGCCGGTCCATAAGGAGCCGGTGTGTGTGCCGGTGTCCAAGCTGCTCTTGTAGTAACGCAGCCCGGTTATTAAACCGGCAGAGGAGGCAGCGAATTTTACACCCAGTTCCACGGAATCGGGGTCATTCGCGGACGCTGTGCTCGGGGCATTGGTTGAAGAAAACAGGTTTAGCGTGGTTGCAGATTGGCCCACAGTCAGGCTTACGACGCCAGACGCCGTTCCACCCCGGCCATCCGATATGCCGTAGGAGAAGCTTGCTGGCCCAATATAACCCGACGTCGGCGTGAACGTGACCGTGCTGGTTTGGCTGTTGTATGCCACCATACCGTTTGTCGCGCCGCCTACCGTTGTGATCGTCAAAGGATCGCCATCGGAATCACTGTCATTCGCAAGCAGTAGCGATGCGGCAATCGAAATCGAGTTGTTATTGGAGACCGTAAAGCCGTTGTCGTTGCCGGCAATCGGCACGGTGTTGACGGTTGATCGGTTGTAGACGACATCGACCCAATAATTGGTGGCCTGAAAGCTGGCCGTTGGAAATGCGGTGCCCGACGAAGAGACATAGAGGCCATTTCCCGCGCTGGTCGCTGATGAAGGGGCCGTCAGCGCCCCATTGGCCTTCGAGGTTGCGAAATAGTTGGCAGTGGCAGCATAGACCCCCGCCGTATGGTAGGAGGCGACATAAGTCGTCCCCGCCGTGATCGAAATGGGATTGGAGAAGGTTGCCGTCTGCCAGCCGCTAGTGGATTCGTTGGTAAAAGTAACGGTGGCAAGCAGTGTGCCCGTCGAAGACCACAGTGAGCCGGTGTGAACACCGCTGGCGCTTGCAGGCTTGTAGAAGCTTATGCCACTGATCGTCCCGGCCGTGGAGGCTGTGAACTTCATTCCGAGCTCTAATGACTGGGTATCACTGATCGCAGGCCCCGTTGGCCCTTCGACCCGTTGAAACAACGACACGCCGGCAGGGTTCTGTTGAACCGTCATGGACACAGTCGCAGTCGCCGTTCCGCCGCGCCCGTCCGAAGCCGTGTAGGAGAAGCTTGCCGGGCCGCTATAATCAAGGTTCGGCGTGTAGATGACATTGCCAGTCTGGGTGTCGAGCGTCACGGTCCCATTGGTTGCGTTGCTGACTGCGCTGACAGTCAGCGAATCGTTGTTCGGATCGCTGTCGTTGGCCACCAGTGCGGCAAAGGATATTGGCAGCGTCCCGTTCTTTCCGACCGAGAACCCCGAATCGTTCGCGGCCGTCGGAGCGAGGTTGGGATCGGGCGCGAATACGACATCGACCCAATAGTTTGAGGTGAAATTATTGCTCGGGAACACGCCGTTGCTGTCGCTGGAATATGCGTAGACGCCGCCCTGAGCTGTGAGCATGCCATTTGTGTAGCTCGACGCGAAATAATTGTTGCTCGATGACCAATATCCTCCGGTGTGATAGGATGCGACATAGCTCGTTCCGGGAGTAAGACGCACTGGATTGGCGAACGTTACTGTCTGCCAGCCCGTTATGGGTTCGACGGAGGACGTGCCGGTGGCTAACCGCGTGCCTGTAGTTGTCCACAGACTTACGACATGCTGGCCAACATTGTAGAAACCCTTGTAGAACCGAATGGCGTTGACAACGCCGTCCGTTTCCGCCTGGAAGCGGACGCCCAACTCGATGCCCTCCCGGTCGAGATTGGTTTCTACTTGTGGTTTGCTGGCAAGGGTCCAGAGGCTCGATGTAGACGGCAGATTGACCGTGACCTGAGTACTCGCGGACGGGTTGCCGAGATTAAGGCTGTCGTCCACGGCGCGCGACATGATGTTGTAGGTCCCGGACGCCTGCACGACCCAGCTGTAGCTCCAGGCCTCGCGGCCTGTCGCTTTCCACCAGCTTTGGCCGCCGTCAAGGGACACCTCAACACCCGCGACAATGCCGCCGCCGAGATCTTGTGCGCTACCAGTGACCGTTACCTTCTGTCCCTCGACGAAGCTCGCGCCCAGGGTCGGAGATGTGATGGTCGAGGTCGGCTTGATCGTATCGGTCGATTGTGTCGCCAGGATCAGGCTTGCGTCGAGCGTCCCGGGCTGAATGCCCATGTCGGCGAACATGTTGACCATAGCCTGCTGGACATTCGGATCGGTTGGTGTGGCCGCCCCTTCATGGTTCGAATCAAGGCCCCAGGACCAGAAGACGGTCCCCGCGCCGAAGACGAGCGCGCCGCTCTCGGCCCGGTACATGGTCAGGCTGTGGTTTACAGTCGCAGAACCGACCGAAGTGCCGTAGTCGCGCAGATAGGTGTCGACCGAAACCGTCGACAGCGACATGTTGATCAGCCCGGCGGGCCGGTAGCCGTTTTCGACGTCGGAATCCCACTCATAGCCAAGCAGGTTCTGGACCAGGGAGTAGGTCTGGCCCGGCTGCAGCTCGGAGACGTCCGTGTTGCGCCAGAAACGAAGATTGGAATAGTCGTAGGGGATGGTGATCGTGTCCAGCCGGTAACCGTCCACCGAGAACATGGTACCCGTCAGCGAATTCTCCGGCTCCTGTCCGGGATCGGCAAACCTTGGGTCTCGCCAGGTGCCGGTCGCGGTGGAGCTCGGATCGGGGGTTCCGCCCCAGGTTTCCTTGTAGGTGACCATCGTCCGATACGGCGTACCATTGCCGTCAATGCTGGTTTCCCAGCGAACCTTCCAGTAGACTTCATTACCGCTCCAGAAGGCAAGGTTAACGCCAGCGTCGCGCGCCGCCTCGACGTTGGTTCGCTGTTCAGCCGACCAGTACTCGTCATGGCCGACCGAAAGATAAGCTTCGTGATTAAGCAACAAGCTGCCGCTTCGCGTCGCATCGACACCAGAGATATAGGAGACGTCGTAGCCGTTCTGCTCGAGCCAGCGGATCGCCGAATGTTCGACGCCGAATATGAAATCGTGCGTGCCGCCGATAGGGCTGGTGTTGGTGATGATTGGGCGATTGTAGCTGACCGCTGTGGCTCGACCGATCGAAGTCAGGCCGCAACTGCAGTTAGGCGGCATGTAGCCAATCATATCGTTAGGGTCGACCGGCACCTCACCATAATACAAGCTGGCGCCGCCCCAGGCATTGTAGGCCTGCCAGGTGGTGTCGGAGGTCTGGAAGACGATATCGCTGGCCGCATTGTCGTCGCGAACGATGAAGGGGATGTGACTCTGGCCTGCCGTACCGTCCTCGCGCACGAGCTTGGCGATGTAGACCCCGGAAACCATATCTTGCGGAATGGCCCAACTCGCCGACACCGCCCAGTTGCCCGCGTCGATGAGGCCGCGCGACATATCGACGATCGGATGCGGCTGGACCTGCGCGGATGCGAGGTTCACGTCGACGGTCGCCACCTTGCGGGCACCATCGCCACCGTAATAGCCGAGCCGGTAGATCTCGATCCGGTAATTGGCGGAGTCGGTCGCGATCTTGAAACTGACCGTCTGGCCGATATTGGTGCTGATCTCTGTTGCAAACCCCTGGATGTTGCCGTCGCCGTCGCCGTCGATACCCCATTCGCTAACGGGGTTGCCCTGCTTCAGGTTCTCCAGGACGATCTTGTTTTGCGTGGTTGGCGGCGGGGTGAGCTGGCTTGCGGTGCGCGTTCCGTCGGAGAACTGGAAATTTTCGACACCGGTGACGGTATCGGTACCGTCCGGCGAGCCGCCGCGGTTGTCGGCAACCGTGTAGATGGCCCCTGAAAGGGTGATCGTATAATTCGTGAATGCCCCGCTGAAGACTGCGGTGTCGCCAGTTCCGCCGCCGCCATCGATCGCATCATTGCCGCCGCCGCCGTTGAGCGTGTCGTTTGCGGACCCACCGGTGAGGACGTTCACGCTATTGTTGCCGGTCAGGCTGACCGCTGCAATCGATCCGCTGGCATTCACATTTTCGAAACCGGATGTGTTCGCCGCATCCCCGGAACTCTGGTCGGCAAGCGACAGGTTGATCGTTGCTGCACCATTGACCAACAGCGTATCGATATCCGCCCCGCCGGCGATCGATACATCCGAGCCGTCATAGGTGATTATGTCGTTGCCCGCTCCACCGCTTAGCGTGTCGGCGCCTGCGCCACCGACAAGCGTGTCGGCGGCCAGCCCACCGGTGAGCACATTGGCATTGCCATCGCCGAGAAGGCTGACGGCTATGCTCGATACACTGGCATTCACATTTTCGAAGCCGGTGACAACTGCCGTGTCCCCGAAGCTCTGGTCGGCAGACGACAGGTTGATCGTCGCTGCACCACTGACCAGCAAAGTATCGATATCCGCTCCACCCGCGATCAGGACGGCCGAGCCGTTATAGGTGATGGTGTCGTTCCCGGCCCCGCCATTTAGCGTGTCGGCACCGGATCCGCCGGTGAGTACGTTGGCATTGCCATCGCCGGTAAGGCTGACGGCTACGATCGATCCGCTGGCATTCACGTTTTCAAAGCCAGAGACGACTGCCGTGTCGCCGGAGCTCTGGTCGGCAGACGACAGGTTGATCGTCGCTGCACCATTGACCAGCAGCGTATCGATATCCGCCGCGCCGGCGATCGAGACATCCGAGCCGTCATAGGTGATCGTATCGTTGCCCGCTCCGCCGTTTAGCGTGTCGGCGCCTGTGCCGCCGACAAGCGTGTCGGCAGCCAATCCACCCGTGAGCACATTGGCATTGCCATCGCCAGTGAGGCTGACGGCGACGCTCGATCCGCTGGCATTCACATTTTCGAAGCCGGTGACGTTGGCAGCGTCGCCGGAGCTTTGGTCCACGGACGACAGGTTGATCGTTGCCGCGCCGTTGACCGTTAGCGTGTCGGTGTTGGTTCCACCAGCGATCGAAATATCCAAGCCGTCATAGGTAATCGTGTCGTTGCCTGCGCCGCCATTCAGCGTGTCGGCCCCTGCACCGCCAACAATCGTGTCGGCACCGGATCCACCGGTGAGTACATTGGCATTGCTATCGCCGGAGAGGCTGACGGCCACGCTCGATCCGCTGGCATTCACGTTCTCAAAGCCAGAGACGACTGCCGTGTCGCCGGAGCTCTGGTCGGCAGACGACAGGTTGATCGTCGCTGCACCATTGACCAGCAGCGTATCGATATCCGCCGCGCCGGCGATCGAGACATCCGAGCCGTCATAGGTGATCGTATCGTTGCCCGCTCCGCCGCTTAGCGTGTCGGCGCCTGTGCCGCCGACAAGCGTGTCGGCAGCCGATCCACCCGTGAGCACATTGGCATTGCCATCGCCGGTGAGGCTGACGGCGACGCTCGATCCGCTGGCATTCACATTTTCGAAGCCGGTGACGTTGGCAGCATCGCCGGAGCTCTGGTCCACGGACGACAGGTTGATCGTTGCCGCGCCGTTGACCGTCAGCGTGTCGGTGTTGGTTCCACCGGCGATCGAAATATCCAAGCCGTCATAGGTGATTATGTCGTTGCCTGCGCCGCCATTCAGCGTGTCAGCACCGGCACCGCCAACAATCGTGTCGGCACCGGATCCGCCGGTGATCGTATCTGCTTGGTTGCTGCCGGTGAGAGCGAACGCTTCAGTTTGACCACTCAGTGTGATTGTCACACCGGCCGCTGCGCCCGAAGCCGAGATTGCCTCGACACCTTGAATAGATGCATTCGTCGTTCCGAGGCTATTGAGGTCGGACGAGGTTGAGGTCAGATTGATCGTATCGCCATTACCGTCGCCGAGATTGATAGTACCCGTGCCAATGAGGATCGCATTGAGCTGGGCGCCGCTGAGTGTCACCGTGTCGGTGCCGGTAGTGCCAATGAGGTTGCCCACTTCGACACTGCTGACCGTCGGGATGGTGAGCGCCGAGATATTGCCGCTCGCCAGGACATTCAGGACATCGGTGGTCAATAGGCCGCTGCCGAGATCCAGTGTGACGAATCCTGCCCATTGCGACGCGGTCATCGTTACAGTGTCGCTGCCGCTACTTCCGGTCAGCGTCTCGATGCCGGAAACCACGCCAAGCGAAAGATTGAACGTACCGCTGGCCGTTAGCACGAGCTGGTCGCGTATGCCGCTGGCGCTATTGGCGCCGCCCTGGATCGACTCGCCGGCAACGAACTGGCCGCTGCCCAGGTTTATTGTGTCGTCGCCGCTGCCAGCGACGATCGCGTCTGCGCCATTGCCACCATTGAAGGTATCACCTATGGCGTCTTGAAGCTGAGCAACAGTGCCGCCGGAGAAGCCGGTCAGCGTTCCCGTCGTCGCATTCGCGGTGTCGTTACCGGTGGTACCTGTGAATGTCGCCATGATCCCTGTATATGCCCTCATGCCTTCCGGTGTGAGCGGCGCACGGCTAGGCCCAGCACCGCGATCCAGTGACCAAGTTCCGCCGCGGGATTCCGCGCCGACAATGCCGCTCGCCGCCGCGATGCGAACGCCTGTCCTTGCCGCAAGCGCATCGACGAATGCCGCACCTCGTTCACCAGCGCCGCTCTCGCAAGCCCAGATCAGCAGGGCACTGTCCGTTCCAAGTGCTGCGCAGAAACCAGAAAGTCCGGTCGATTTGTCGTCCATCGTCTGGCACGACACTGCGCCCGACGCGAAGTTTACTTCGCCGGGCCGGCCATGCGCGATCACGTGGATTGCGTCGAGGTTGGTGCGATACTCCAGTATTCGTGCCATTTGAGCCATGGCCGGCTCATTTGGCGAGAGCAGGACTGGTTCGACATCCGGCCGGAGCCCGCCAACCAGCTTCTCGAAATCCGCGACGGCGGGGTCGATGAAAGCGATCTCGCGAAAATGGCTCATGAAAGTTCCCCGACAATTTGGTTCGATGCTGGAGGCCTTGGCTAATCTTGACGACCGTTTGGATTTTTCACGCCGCCCGGTTAACGAACTAACGCAGTTCAAATTTGCCGCCCAGATCACGTTTCTACAAACACCGATCCTGCCAGCTTTCACGTGACCGTAAACCTTAGCAATCGGTCTGCGCGACACTTCCTAAGGTGGTAAGAGTGGCAAGGGTCCGTACTCCAATGTGATGATGGGTTGCGGGGGCATCCGGGCTTAAACCCATCGTTGAGGAACTTCGGTGGGAGAGCATCGGGCTGGTGACAGACGTGGTCTTTCGCGAACGGCCACACAGTCTCTGAAAGGAGACGCGACCGGATGGCGAAGGACGTGACCGGTGGTTTGATACAGAACGCTAGTAAGCGCGGTGGCTGGCCGGATCGGAACAACGCCTATATCGAGGGTGCCAGCGCATTGTTTGTCGGCTGCCGCGATCGACCAGTGAGAGGGTGATGAGAACAAAAAAGTAAACCGCCGGACACTCCAGCGACGCCACCGCCGCTTTTTCGCTCCTCCTCGACCCCGATTATCGTACTGTCTCACGCATCAGAGCGCCTCCTATCGTTCCCGCTCATCTTGGTCCCGTCCGTTTTGCTGGTTTGCGTCGCGCTGAATTTCCTCCAATCGGGAACCGTGCTGTTTCACAGGTTCACTTTTTGTCGTATCGCCCGCTTCCCGCTTTGCAGCGGTGTCCTTCGAAGCACCTTCAGTTTCGGTTTCAAACCCGTCAACCGGCATCCGCACCTGCTCACCGTGGGGCGTGCCGCGGCCAGTGGTCGCCGCCTCGGTCGAATGAGCCCTTGTCGTCGTTTTCTGCTGCAGGATCTTTTGACGATCGCGTTCAAGTGCCTGAAGCACAGCTTTCAAATCCTGATCGATTTCTGCAACCTCACGAACAATGGCGTTTCCAGAAATGGCAAGCTCGGCTGCCTTGGAGATATGGGTGCACAGTTCTTTCTGCAAAGCACGAACATCGTCTGGCCGCTCCGCGGTGACCCGCTCGATCGCTTCCCGGGTTCGCTCGATGTCGAGGAGAACTGTGTTGGCTTCATCGGTGGCAGCGAGACCATGTCGCGCAACGGCGGCGTCCCACCGCTGTTTGTCATCATGCGGGGTGTTGCTGCCCGGTCCGTGAGACAGTTGATCCGGATCCTTGGCCGTCGATCGCTCCTCAATCGGCTCGACGATCTCACGGCGAACATTGACGTGTTCACGCGCGGCCTGGGCGATCTCCTCGAAATCCTTGCGCTCCTGCGGCGGCATGATTTTCTCCGCTTGAAACAGCGCTGTCTCAACGCGCTTCTCATAGGCCTCGAATTCAGGTCGCGTCATGTGGCGCATATTGTCCCCCTCAAAAACGAGCTCTGCCAACTTTACCAAATATGTTCGAGATTGCGAGCTGGGATCTGTCGTTTCGCCGCTCGCCATGGTCCGTCGTTCGGCTGCGACGCTGGGTTCTTCCAGCCGGACCATTTGCGAGCGGATGAAGTCGTGTTGCGCTCCACGATCCATATCGCTCTTTGTTTCTCGCCACTCCTCATGGGCCCGATGCTCGTAGGCCTGACTTCGCGCTGTTGCCGCACGACTGGGAAAATCGGCACGCTTGGCCTCGTAACGCCGATCCGCCGCAGCGCTTGTGCCCTCATGTCTGGTGCGACCGATCATGTTCACCGGACGCACTTGGTTCTTCAAGTAAGCGGGGGCGCTGGCGCGGTCACGGCGGTCGGTCATCTCCATAGTGATACCATGCGCCCGCGCCTTTTCGGCCATGACAAGACGCCACTGACGAAACGCTGGAATGCTCGTCTCGACGCGGCCACCGGCATCCGATCGCATCGCGATAATGGCGTGCACGTGAACGTGCGGACGCTTGCCTCCTGTCGCCTCCGCTTTTGGATCACTGCCTGCATCGTGCATCGAGAACACGTACCGGTGGCCTGTGAACTGTTCGCCCAGAAAATCCCGCGCGGCATTTTGAAACGCGGCCGTGTCCGTTCCTGCGCGGGCCGAGAGGATCAGGTGCATGACGTCGCGCGGCTTGCGGCTGTGAAGCTGGTCTCGCCATTCGAGTTGGACGAGATCGCCCGCCTGCTTGGCATCCGTCATTGCGCGCCCTTTCTCGTCCTGGACACTGCCCCTATGCATCGCCACCAGCGCGCGCACCTGGGTGGTGCCATAGTCCGTGCCGTTGCCGTGGCCTGCAAACCGAAACGCTGCGCTTTCGATGCTTTCCGTGGCATCCATCCGTCCCTGCACAATCGCTGCGGCTTTGTCGTCGGCCGTAAGACGCTCACCGCCCGAGTTTCTCAAAACCGCTACACCGTCAATGTCGAACCCGCTTCCATCCGCCCGCGCGGTCACCGCAAACGCAAATGAGCGGTCGCCCAGTCCGTGCTTCACAATCTCCCGGGCGCGATCAAAGAGGGTGTCGTCCGCGCGTCCACTCGCGCCTCCACTCTCAGTGACAGAGATCTTGAACAGGCCGATGTCCCGGCTCTCAGCCCGGTTTTTGAACAGGTGATCCCATTCGCCGCCGATAGACGAAAGCGTCTCACGACCGGCAAGCTGATCGCCGCGCTCGTTCTCGACCACGACGGCGCCATTGCGGGAGACATAGTTGATCATCGCGCCCACCCTCGACCCGCCGCCAAACGACGCCACTTTGACAACGGCCGGCTGGCTGCCCGAGGCAAGCCCCGCAAAGCGGGCGCGCATCGGCCGGTCGGCACGCCGGTGGACGGTGTCCAGCCCGCGCCTCCCTCCCGCCCGAGACTGAAAACCTGATATCTTCGCGTTATCCGCCGGGCGCGCAGGCGGGACGGCGCCACCCCGACGGCGACGCTCTTCCTCCGGCTGGGAACGTCCCCCGAGCGTCAGATCATGGAGAAACGCCGCCTTGCGTTGCTCCCATTCAGTCGTGAACGCGCCGAGAAAGATCTCCATCAAACGCTCCCCACATGCCGGCGAGCGCCGCGCTTGGAAAAGGACCGCAGTTCAAACAGGACGATGGCAACGACGCGGTGAACATCATCGATCACCGCCCTCTCCTCCTGCGACCGGCCGTTGTCACCCCTGTTTCGCGCCCGCGTCAACTGATTGAGGTTCACACCGACAGCCTTGACGTCAAACAGAAGCAGCGAAAGCACCGCCCGATCCGTGTCCGTGAAGAACGGACGCACGCCGGCGCCTTCCAGGCTCAGAGACCGCAGGAAACCCGAGACCGTCATCCCGGCATCTTTTGCAGCATACCCAATGCGCTCGATCTCAGCCTTGCTGAACCGCGCATGCAGGACTTCGCGCCTGCGTTCTTTTGTCGGGTCATTGAGTGCAGGCAGCTTCATCGGACCTTCCCTTCGGCCGGCTGCAGGCCTCATCGACGGCTGGTCCGTCGATCGTCAGCAAATTTGTATCACAAATTTGCGTATCCTGCCAAAAAGACAATACCGTTTCGGTAACATTCTTTCAAGCCATTTGATAATCAGAAAACACCGGAGATCGCGTTTAGATACCCGTTTCGACGCCAGCACGCTCGTCACGAACACGCCAAGTGCGAGCACCGAATCTCACTTTAGACATCCAAGCGAAACAACTGCTTTATAACGATACTTAAAGGCTCTCTACATATGACAACTACATCGCTACACCATCGAAATGGCGAGCATTTGGGGCGTGTGGAATATATTCCACACTGTGCAGGCGGACCGTGTTCCTTTGAAATACCTTCGTCTGATATGAACAAGACATATTCTTTTTTTGCTTGCATGCCCCTTGGGTTCGAAGCACAATCTCCACGCAACAGAAGGAGCGGAAACGATCACATGACCCGAACCTATGCGGCCGTGAGCAACAAGGGCGGCGCTGGAAAGACCACGCTCGTCACTTTGCTCGGTGGTGAATATGCACTGCGTGGGGACCGTGTGCTGTTGATCGATGCGGACAATCGGCAGAATCCTTCCATCGAGTGGAAAAGAAACGCCGCCGAGATGGGGAAAGCTGCCGTCGCGTGTTCCGAAGCCAGCGACCTCACGGTTTTGGGATGCAGTGGCTGCAACGAAGAGAGCGAGGCAACGAAAATTCAAGCGCACACTGAAAAATGGATTACCGCACGAGCGTTGCCCTCTGCGGCAGAAAGTTGGTGAAGTGACGATCGTATGATGTGACAGCGAAAGTGGAGTAGACCGCGCATGAAAAGAAGAGCCCGGGACAATGTGACTGGGATCGGATCAGGCGGAAACATCAGGGCCAGCGATCATTGCGTGCCGCGCAAAGGAGGGCCGGGGGCGTTACTTCACCCGCCCTGCGAAAGCTCAAATGCTTCTCAAAAGCTCGCTACCAAACGGGGCAGACCAACCTTTCCCAACGCGGTTTCGCGTATCGTCGCGTTTTGGAGGTTTTTTACGGGCCCTTTATCGTCTATTCATGCTTCGTTAACCACAATCATTAATTGTATTAAATCGAGACACACACCTCGGTTAGCGTAACGGACGAATAATGATTGTCGGCAAAAACGACTGGTAGCCTCCATCGGCCAATAGATCGACCCCGTGGGCAGGCCGCCGGTATAGTGTCTCACCGATTAGTGATACGGACAGAAACCGCGACGTGACCTTAGTCACGCACACAGCCAGCTTAGGTGTACCCATGAAGAATCATAGGATACTGACGAGCGTAATCGGGGGCTGCGCTCTCGTTGTTTTTCTGCCCTGGACGGCGTCCTCGCAAACGGCAACGACACAGTTTAACGTCCAGATCACCATCACAGGCGAATGCAAGATCAACTCTGCAGCCAACCTCAACTTCGGTTCGGTCGGCATCATCAGCACCAATCTCGACGCGTCGAGCAACCTGGTGGTTCAGTGCACGAACGGGACATCCTACAATGTCGGGCTTGACGCCGGCATCGGCTCCGGCGCCACCACTGCGGTGCGCAAGATGACCGGCCCGAACGCGGAAACCGTGTCCTACTCTCTCTACACGGATGCAGCGCGAGGTATCGTCTGGGGCAACACCATCGGCACCAACACAAAGGCTGCAACCGGCAGCGGCGCCGCTCAGACGTACACGGTTTATGGCCGCGTTCCGCCCCAGAATGCGCCGACACCGGGAGCCTATGCGGACACCGTGACGGTAACACTTACCTACTAGCAAGCGAGGAACGCCCATGTGGAAGCTGATGACGGCGGTGGCCTTTGCCACCGCCCTGCAATTCTCTGCGCCTTACGAAGCGGCATCGCTGCGTGTCGCGCCGGTCATTCTGGATCTCAGCGGAGCGACCGCCACTTCGAACGTACGGATATGGAACGATGGCAGTAAGCCTGTGAACGTCCAAATCCGTGTCTTCCGGTGGCGGCAGGAGGACGGCAAGGACATCTACCTGCCGGCCGACGGCGTGGTTGTCAGCCCACCCATGACGACACTGAAGCCAGGGGCCGAGAATATCGTTCGCGTCGTGCGCATCACGAAGAAAAATCCACTTTCGGAGGAAAGCTACCGTCTGATCGTCGATGAACTGCCGCCATCGGGCGGGCGCAAGGCCGGGGTCGTCATGCTGGTCGTGCGCCAGTCCATCCCTGTATTCTTCGCTCCCACGGAAATCTCAGATGCTGCACCGACATGGCGTGTTCGTGTGGTCAAAGGCGGTTACGAGGTGTCCGTCAGTAATAGAGGTGGCAAGCGCCTCAAGGTCTCCAACCTGACGCTCAGCGACGGCCGCAACGTCATCGCCCGGCATGATGGTCTGGTTGGATATGTTCTTGGCCAGTCGGATGCGCGCTGGTTCGTGCCATCCGCCGGCAACGACCGCCGCGGCTCTGCCATCAATGTGAAGGCGCAGAGCGAGGCAGGCCCCCTTGATGCGACCGCGCGCCTCACCAAGAGTTAAGGCCGTTCTGGGGCTCTTACTCGCGTTCGGCACGCCCGTCTGCGCACGGGGTCAGGATATCCCTCCCCCCACGGCCGCGTCGGTTTCGCTTGCCGGTTTGCAGTTGGAGGTCTTCGTGAATGGCACATCGACGCAGATGATCGCGGCGTTCTCGCGCAGTAGTTTAGACAGGCTGGTGATCGATCCCGAACAGCTGCGCAACATAGGCCTTTTACCCGTAGCAGACGCCCGCCAACCCGACGGCTTCATCGACGTGTCGAAACTGCCAGGTGTGTCCTACACCTATGACGAGGCGGAGCAGACCATCCATTTTACGGTGGAGAATTCGGCCCTCGTGGAACGCACTATCAACGCAGGTGACGAGGCGGCCCAAAACAGCAGCGACGATCCCAGTGAGCCAGCGACAGCCCAGACCGGAACCGGTGCTCTGATGAACTACACACTCTATGGCTCGTCGGGAGGGCAGGATGTCGGCGACATCACCGATTTCCAGGGGCTATCCGCCGCACTGGAAGCGCGGTTCTTCAGCCCTGCCGGCGTTTTGACGTCGTCCCAGATCGTCAGCACCTCCGACGCGGAACTGTTTAACGGCGTCCGGCTCGATACCACTTGGTCCTATTCCAGCGAGAGCCAGATGGTGACCTATCGCATGGGTGACATCACGACCGGAAGTCTTGGCTGGACCCGGCCGGTCCGCCTCGGCGGCATACAGATTCAGCGTAATTTTGCGCTGAGGCCAGATCTCGTCACCATGCCGCTGCCGCTTCTGTCCGGCTCGGCGGTTGTTCCCTCGACGGTGGACGTCTATGTCGACAATGCCCGCCGCTTGACGACCGATGTTCCGGCAGGGCCGTTTTCGATTACTAATCTTCCGTTTATCACAGGTGCGGGAAATGCCCGGCTTGTCGTGCACGATGCGCTTGGACGCGAGACCGTCAGCGAGACGCCGTTTTACGTGTCTGCCGATCTTCTGGCCCCGGGATTGTGGGATGTTTCAGGCGAAGCTGGTTTTGCCCGCCGCTCCTATGCGACGGAATCGTTCGATTATGACGAGCAGCCGATGCTGTCGGCGACGGCTCGGATTGGTGCCACCGATTGGCTTACGCTGGAAGCCCATGCAGAGGGTGGTGCTGATCTGCTCAATGGCGGCGGCGGCGGCGTCTTCAATATCGGCCCGTTCGGCATTGCATCGGTGGCAGGCGCCGTCAGCCAACATCACGGGAAAAGTGGTTTCTTGCTCTCTGCAAGAGTCGAGGCGGATATCATGAACCTGCACGTCTTTGCGCGCACGCAGCGCACGTTCGGCGATTATGATGACATTGCTTCGGTCACCGCTAACCCCGATTTCATTGCGGACGGCATCCCGCTCGCCAGTGCACGCGCGCCGCGAGTGCTCGACCAGATATCCGTTTCGCTGCCATCCGTTCTGGACATGACATCGCTCAATGTCAGTTACACCCAATTGGAAACGACAGACGAGATTCGCTCGCGACTGCTCGGCATCACTGCCAACCGCGCCTTGGGTGAACGCGGCAACGTTTTTGTGACTGCCTATGCCGATGTCGAAAATCGCGATGTCTTCGGCGTTTTTGCCGGGCTTTCCTGGAGTTTTGGCGACGATATTTCCGCAGGTACCGGAATTTCTGTAGATGCGGACGGCTTTACCGCTTCCGCCGATATTACCAAGGCCGAGCAGGGCGGACTTGACAGTACGGGCTGGCGCTTGCGTGGCGTCGAAGGTGCACACAGAAGCATCGCCGCCTCCGGAAGCTACCGCAGCGCCATTGGCCGCATCGAGGCAGGTGTCGACAACGGACGGCACCAGCTTTCGACACATGTTCAATTGGATGGCGCGGTCGCGGTTGCAGGCGGCGGGGTCTTCTTAAGCAACCGGATCGACGATGCTTTTGGCATCGTGGACGCCGGCGCGCCGGATGTCGCGGTCGAACTGGAAAACCGGCCGGCAGGGCGCACCGGATGGAACGGAAAGCTCCTTGTCACGGGCCTGAACGCCTACGATAAAAATGCAATCAGCATCAACCCCGACAACCTTTCCCTCGATACCCAGATCGAAACGACACGGGCTTTTGTCACACCTCGCGATCGCAGCGGTGTCGTCATCGATCTCGGTGTCAGGACGGATGTCAAAGCCCTGCTGGTGATTCTTCAGGATGAAAGCGGCGCATTCGTCGAAGCCGGTTCCTCCGCGATGCTCGATGGCGCCGAACAACCGATCGTCGTCGGTTATGACGGCCAAGCCTATCTCACCGGACTCGACACGAATAACCGGTTGATCGTCGACCAGCCGAGCAAGGGACGCTGCGTCGCCGATCTTAACCTCGCCGCTTTGGCAGCGGCAGTTGCTTCTGCCCGCGTCGCAATTTGCCGGAGCCCGTCATGACGAGAGTGCTGTTTCTGCCGATCTTCTTCGTGTTGATGATGTTCATATTGGAGCAGCCCGCGAAAGCAGCCGATGGATGTGATTTCAGCATATCGAACATCAATTTCGGTAGCGTCACACTTCTCAGCGGAGCGGCGGTCGACAGTTCGGCCACCTTGGACATTGTCTGCCGAAACACATTGACGATCGGTCTTTCGATGCGCGTCTGCCCCAATATTGGAGCGGGGTCAGGCGGCCTCAACGGTTCGGCGCGACAGATGATCGGTCCGTCCGGTCAGGCACTTGGCTTCCAACTCTATCAGGATGCAGGGCGAACCATCCCATGGGGCTCTGTCGATCAGCCAACCATCGGTGCACCGCCGCCAATTGACTTCCTGTCCCTTCCCTTGACGACAACCACGGTTCACGTTCCGATTTACGCCCGCATTCTGGCAAACCAGCAAACCGCAGGCGGAGGTGCCTATCTCGCCAGCTTTGCCGGCGCCCAGACGCGGTTCTCCTATGCGTCCTATGTCCTGTTCCCGCAATCCTGTGCAGCAATGACGCAAAACCCGACACAGGTAAATTTCGATGTACAGGCCAATGTCAATCGCACCTGCGACGTGACCGCCCAGGGCGTCAATTTCGGCAATCATGGCCTGATCACCTCGAATGTCGATGCCGCGGGACAATTGTCAGTCACCTGCACTCTGACTCTACCCTACTCGATTTCACTCAACGGCGGCCTTAGCAACACGCTCCCGACGCAGCGCAAGATGACCAAGGGAGCAGAAGCTATCGTCTATGGCCTCTACAAAAACAACGCTCGCAATCAGCCCTGGGGAAGTGCTGCAGGAGAGACCGTGTCCGGAACCGGTTCCGGCGCGCAGCAAAACATCCCAGTCTACGGACGCGTCGCACCTCAAAATACGCCGTCCACGGGCACGTATACCGATACGGTTGTGGTAACGGTGACATATTAGGCCACAGGCGAATACCGTTCTGATCTACATATGCATACAGGAGCCGATGTGATGAGAGTAGCTTCGCCTTGGTTCTGATAGAGTGACGGTCTCCTACCCCGGCATCTGTGCTGCCATAGTGCACCGTCGTCACGGGCGGCCGTCACACGCCAAGCGGCAGGAAACTACTTGAGAATGCTGATATCCCGGTAATAGAGACCTGGGACGTTCCAGAACAACCGATCGGCTATTATATGTAGGCGTTGCCAATGCAGCAACAGTGCAGGTCATGGCCTATCATTTCGTAACTGTCGGCTATCGTCGCATGGGCTTCATCGGCGGTGACACCCGCGGTAGCGACCGTCGACTTGGCTTCATCGAAACGATGCAGTCACATGCGTCTCGGACCTTTCCGCGTTCGGCGCACTCACCGAATCCCAGCGGTTAGGCGTAGCGGTTCCCAAAAAATCGCCACGGCGGCTTTGGCAATTACGAAATCAGCGGCATCTACGTACCGCCTCTGACGACGATCGATGCCCGCTCCCGAGAGCATCGGCCAAAAAACGGGAGAATTGATCCTCGATATTCTCGGTGGTTCCGGCAAGCTGACTAATGTGACTATCGCGCCAGAACTAATCATGCGAGCCAGCTCTGTGTAAATAGTCTTAACTCAGACCGGCTTTACCGAGATCAATCTCCGGTCGACGAATTTGAGCACCTATTTACGGCTTGTTTCGAGATGGTCCCGGCAGGTTTTTTCAACCGCCGAGATCAACAATCCCGTCCTTTCGATAAGCCATTCCAAGGCCTCCTTTGAAATCTCAAAATGGGGCGAGTAGCGCGCCTTCACATAGGCCTCATTGAGAATATTGAACCATGCGATGTATCGCTGCTGATCGTTCGGCCAAATGCTGATCAGATCAGAGGCTTGACCTTCAGCAAGTCCTCGGAGAAAGCGGGCATTGTGAGATGGCGGACTGTAGTTTGTCAGCACCAGCAACACCGTCGAGTATGCCTGCTCCAAGGCTTGGTGAAGAATAAATGCAGCTTGCTTGTTCTGCCCCTTGCCTGCGAGGTACGTTGCAGCGTCCAAGTACGAGCTTGCGCTCGGTAGTCGTTCCGCAAAATATCCGGAAGCGATCTGCCATGCTTCTTCTGCGCTGATCTCGCCCGGCATCGCCAACGGTTCGGCGTCAAGCTCGTAAAGCGCCAGACCATCACGGCGAATGTCGGTGAAGAAATACCGCCCCTGTCGAAGTTCGGTGTTCACCTCGCGCAGGGAATGCACAATCAGCGAAACAGGCGTGCTGACTTTTGGATCGCGCATCAACCGGTCGGCGGCCTTGTTCCAGTAAGTGGAAAAATCCGTGAACTTGCGATTGTTGACAACGATGAGAAGGTCGAAATCGGACCGGTAACCCTTTTTTGTGTGCGGCTCATCGACGAAGGTGCCACGAGCATAGGAGCCGAACAGGATGATTTTCAAGACGCGTCCACGCTTCTTGAACTCTGCTGAAGCCCCTTTTATCGCGTCCTCGAACTCCTCCAGGACAACCTCGATCACGCGGCCTAGCTCGTATTGCTTGACCGGTGGTAGATGTTCGAGGCTCGTCTTCATCAACACTTAAAAACCCTTCGGTTGCGATTCGAACCACCGATTTGGTTTACGACACAACAGACAGTGCCGGAAGGCGGGACGTATTTCAACGAAGGGTTTGCAAAGATGTCTTCACACACCGTGGCCGCCAGTTGTGAAATCCCGTTTTGAAGCTCGGCAACATGCTAAATCAAAAAGGCGGCCTACTTGTTCATCAATTTCGCTGAATTCCGCCGTGCCACAGTTCAGCTTCCTTGATGCTCTGCTCGGCAACGAACCCGTTCTGGAACCGCACGAGAAGCTCTACCAACGCCTGCTCGCGGGCGATCCGAATGAGGCCACAGACAACGCCGAAGAGTTTCTCGAGGACGAATATCTCGTTGACTACTACGACAAGGTCGGCCTTCCCGCATTGTTGCTGGGAGCGATGGACAGGCAGCGCGGTGTCATGTCCGAAGCGCAGGTAACGCTTTTCTCCGCCAGTTCGATGACGTTGGTAGAAAACCTTTCCGACATCGCCGACGAGGAGGATCGGGAGGACGACAATGCTGACGCTGAGGAAGTACGCTCCTCTGACCGCGAGATGGAACTGCCTGACGGCAATGGACATTCGGTGATGAGTATCGGTGGCCGCGGAGCCATCGACGACGCCGCTGCTGCAATGCTGTCACAGGTGCTGGAGGTTCAGGGCGCTACGGTCGTGACTGCAGCGCATTCCGATTTCTCAGGGAGGGCAGCGCTTGAAATCTCGATGGTTGGTACCGACACCGTGATCGTCACATTTCTCAATGCAGGCTCTAAATCGCATGCCAGACAGGTCGTACGACGGCTCAAACGCCGCAAGCCGTCAGTTCGCGTCGGCATACTCATTCCGGCAGCGAGTGGGGACGGTTCAACCACAATTGACGCGGCTGAAATAAACGCGGACTTCGTTGCAACATCCCTCGGTGAAGCGGCACGATCCGCTCTGACCGCATCCACTCCGATCGCGCTCACGGTCGTGCCAAGAAAAGTGAGCCGACCGCGTCAGAGATTGTCCAAGCCCGTCGAGGTTTGAATTTCGATGGCACGTAATAGCTCATGTGCAGGGAACTAAACGTCTACGCTGCCGTTCACTCAATGAGGCATCAAGTCTTCATAAGGAGTTTCACCATGGGTAGCACATCCGATAAAATTTCCGGCAAGGCCAACGAACTCGCCGGCAAGGCACGGCAGGCCATGGGCGATGCCGTCGGCAACAAGGAAATGGAAGCGAAGGGCGTGCTTCAAGAGGCAAAGGGCGATGCCCAACAGGCAAAGGGTAACGCCAAGGAAGCGATCAAGAATGTGGTCGATCGTACATGATCCGACCGACATGATCGCGAAAGCCCGCTTAAAAGCGGGCTTTTTTTGTTGCGGTAGGCCACGGAACCGCCGTTTGCCGATCGTGAACTGCGCGTTGAGTACCTCCAGAATACCCACGACGGCACATACGCAGATCTTTCTCCTGCTCCAGACTTATCTCAAAGAGGCCCTAGCAGTGTTCTGTTTCGCGTGTATTGCAATTTGCATCGCCGGCACTAGTTCGTCATCTAAGTTTGGACGGCGAGGCCACATGAAGACAGCTATCACAGTGAGACTGGATCCCGATCTTCTGGAAGCAGTTCGCATCGGAGCTGAGCGGGAGAACCGCACCTTGACCAACTACATAGCGACAGCGCTCAAGGAGCGGCTGCGCCCCGCTGGCGCAGAACCGCAGAGCGCGAGTCTGCCACTCAAAAACTCTCAAAGGGGATAAATCTGAAAATGGCGAAGACGACAGCTGGTGCGGCGCACGGCTCCACCGGGTCTCCGCTGCCCAAGGCAGCGACAGGAATTTCAGGTTTTGACGACGTTACCCTCGGTGGTCTGCCAGATGGGCGGCCCACACTCGTGTGCGGCGGTCCCGGATGCGGAAAGACGCTTTTCGCGATGACGTTTCTCGTCAACGGTGCGACGCAGTTCGATGAACCGGGGGTCTTTATGAGCTTCGAGGAAGCCAGTGAGGATCTGATCCAGAACGTCGTATCGCTTGGTTACGACGTTCAAGACCTCGTCGATCAGAAACGCATTGCGATGGACTACGTCCGCGTTGAGAAAAGCGAGATAGAAGAATCGGGCGAGTACGATCTTGACGGCCTTTTCGTGCGCCTCGGGTACGCGATCGATCAGGTCGGCGCCAAACGGGTCGTCCTGGATACGCTCGAAGTGCTGTTCGCCGGACTCGGCAATACCGATATTCTGCGGGCTGAATTGCGCCGCCTTTTTGCGTGGTTGAAGGAAAAAAACGTAACCGCAATCATTACTGCCGAACGTGGCGAAGGATCCCTAACGCGTAACGGACTCGAAGAATACATTTCTGACTGCGTGCTGTTGCTCGACAACAGAGTCGAGAACCAGATCACCACCCGCCGCATCCGCGTCGTCAAATATCGCGGATCCGCGCATGGCACCAACGAATACCCGTTCCTGATCGATGATCAGGGCATTTCGGTCCTTCCGATCACGTCGGCTGGTCTTTCGCACACGACAAACGACGAAGCCGTTTCGACGGGCGTCAAGAGCCTTGACGGGATGCTTGGCAAAGGCGGTTTTTATCGTGGCTCGAGCATTCTGGTATCGGGCACGGCTGGTACCGGCAAAACCAGCCTTGCCAACCATTTCGTTGATGCTGCATGCCGTCGTGGCGAAAAGTGTCTCTATTTCGCATTCGAGGAATCGCCCGCGCAGATCGTCCGGAACATGCGCTCGATTGGCATTGACCTTGAGCCGTGGATTGCCTCTGGACTGTTGCGGTTCGAAGCCGCACGGCCAAGCCTGTTCGGCCTCGAAATGCATCTGGCGAAAATGCACCGGGAAATCGAAAATTTCAAACCGGACGCAGTTGTCCTCGATCCAATTTCCTCGCTGCGAGGCGAAGAGGGCGAGGTTCATTCCGCGCTCCTTCGGGTCATCGATCTGCTAAAAAGCAGAGGCACCACCGCTTTTTTGACCAATTTGATCTCCGGCGGCCACAATACCGACGCGACAGATGTCGGCATGTCTTCGTTGATGGATACTTGGCTCTCGCTTGTTCACCTTGAAACGAATGGCGAGCGCAACCGCGGCCTCTATGTCCTCAAGTCACGTGGAATGAGCCACTCTAACCAGGTCCGCGAGTTCGAAATTACCACCAAAGGCTTGCAACTTTTGCGGGCCTACCTTGGCTCCAGCGGCGTTCTTACCGGATCGGCAAGGGTCGCCCAAGAGGCTGCAGACACGGCCAATGACCTGCGTCGTACACAGGAGAGTAATCGGAGACGCCGGGACATGGAGCGCAGGCGGGCAGCAGTGCAACGGCAGATCGCGGAATTGCAGGCCTCTCTCGACGCCGACGAAGACGAAGTGTCAGAGTGGCTGACTCAAGATGATGCGCGGGAAATATCCTATCTCAACGACAGAGATAACATGGCGACACGCAGAGGAGCGGCAGAATGAAACAGAGCGGATCCGACGCTTTCGACGCAGCGCTTCTCGCGGGCGGAGAAGAAAGCGAAGCCATGGATGATGGCCTTTACAACCTGCGCCTATACGTTGCCGGCAAAACGCCAAAATCAATCGCTGCCCTCAACAACCTGCAGAAAATCTGTGAAGAGCATCTTGCCGGGCGATATCGCATCGAGGTGGTTGACCTTCTCGAAAACCCGCAGCTTGCTGCCGGCGATCAGATCCTTGCGGTGCCGACACTTGTCAGGCGCCTGCCGCCTCCCCTGAAGAGGATTATCGGCAATCTGTCTGATTCCGAACGCGTGCTGGTCGGTCTCGACCTTCGCAAAGAGGGATAGGCTTTATGCACAGCGACGGCGTGCCGATCAAAGCAACCGACGGAGCCATGGAACCGGCCAACTATGTGCTTCGATTATACGTGACCGGTGCAACGTCGAGATCCTCGATGTTGAGTTTCAGCAGAATTTGCTCCACTTTTTCATTCCGCACAGCCCACTTGATTTTATCTACGGTGTTGATCGTAAAAAACTTTCTAGTGCTCAGGCGGATCACCGTGAGCTGAAAATGTGGCTCAAAGTCTGGCGTTAATCAACATGGTGTCCGTCCTGAAGACCTGGCGATGATGATGGAACGCGGAGTTCGCCTCGACACGACGACGCCAGGCACTGGTATTGGTCTTGCGATCGTTCAAGACATTGCTGAAGTCTACGATCTTTCCGTAGAAATCCGGAATATAGAAAGCGGAGGATTGAGAGTGACCATCTCCTTCTTGAAAGAATTCTTGCACCCTAAAGCGTGTCGCGCCTAACCAAATGCGGGGTTCCAGCTCTGGCTGATATGCGTCCCACTTGCCCAAGGAAGTCGAACAAACATTGCGCAAGCGGCATCCAATTAAGTTGCGAACGCTTGTCGTTTCGGTAGTGTTTGAAGGCAGCAACAGAGAGGTTTCCTGCATTTTCGGGTGTCCCCGCGCTTCGTCAACACCATAAGTCGGTCGTATTTCCGCCGATAAATGCTTCCCGCTCGGATGCGGGATCAATTTCCACATCTGACTAGGCGTTTTGCGTCTTAACGCCTTGAAGGGTATCGAAACCTCGACCCGGAGATTGTCCGGCACCCAACTTAGCAAAGCTCGGAGGTGGCCTTGTATACCAAGATCTTTCCAGCTATATTACCGGGAATACTTAGGAGGACACAATGTCCAGCTCACAGACCCGCGCAATTCAGAACTACAGAGCCCGCTTAAGTGATCGTGGGCTCGCTCGTTTCGAGGTCCTCGGCCGTGACGCCGATCGTGACCTCATCAGGTTGTTGGCACGCCGCCTAGCAGAAAATGGCCCAGAGTCAGTAAGATTGCGCGCTGCTGTGAACGATACGATCAATGGTGAACCGCCCAAGAAGGGCGGGATTCTCGCGGCACTTCGCCGTTCGCCGCTTGTTGGCGCTGAGATCGAAATCGCCCGTCGCCGCGAAGAAGGTCGTGAGATCGATCTTTAATGCGCTACCTTCTAGATACCAATATTCTGAGCAACATTACCAAGCCAGAGCCATCCTTCGAATTGATGACATGGATGGCCGATCAGACTGATGAAGATCTGTTTATCGCTTCCCTCACAGTGGCTGAAATCCATAAAGGCATCCTGGAGAAGCCCGCCGGTAAGAAGCGAACCTCCCTCGAGAGGTGGTTTGTAGGTGATGATGGGCCGCAGCGTCTTTTTGCCGATCGTATCCTACCCTTCGATGAAACGGCGGCTCTAATTTGGGCGCAGTTGATGGCTGAAGGAAAAGCAAGCGTGCGACCACGTAGCGGCCTCGATACCATCATCGCTGCCACTGCCCGGGCGAACGGATGCATTGTCGTGACCGATAATGAGAAAGACTTTTACGGCGTTGATTTGATCAATCCTCTTCGCACCGGCGTTAACTGAGGCACTACTACCGGTAAATTGGGCTTTGTGGCGTAACGCCTATTTATGGAACAAGTCGCGCAAATTATCAACAAAGTGGCCAATTTGGTCTTGTAGACGGTAGGAGCAAAATGCGCTGCTAGCCAAGAGGTAGTGCCCTTCCACCAGCGAAGAACTAACCAGTCCATCCATCACTAATGCCCCCATAAAGCTTCGAATAAAAGCGACGCTCTCCGGCACCTGGCGATCCGGGTTAGAACCGGACGACCACTCAAAGCTAACGGTCTCCCTTCATGTCGCCAAAGAAGAAGGCAATTCAGTAGACCCGGAGTAAGCGCGAATTTCCATGCGCCTTCTGAAGAGCAGTGCTCTGATGCATGAAGTGTCCACCAAAAACCAGACTGTGCAAAAACTCCACGGGATTCCTATGGCAAGCGAACCGTAGTATGTTGTTTACATGGCACATTTATCTGGCTCAGACCGCTCGCAGCTGCTGCTTCTCCCCGAAGCGGTTGATGATTATGTCGGATCGGACAATCCGGTTCGCCTCATAGAGGCTTTTGTGGATAGCATTGATCTTGTCGCCGCTGGCTTTTCCCGCGTAACGGCAAAAGAGACGGGCCGCCCCGGCTACGATCCGGCTGATCTGCTTAAACTTTATCTCTACGGATATCTGAATCGGGTACGTTCGAGCCGAAAGCTGGAAGCAGAAACCCGCCGTAATATCGAGGTGATCTGGCTGCTGCGCCATCTGAAACCTGATTATCGGACAATCGTAAGCGTACGGCAAAGTCATTTTTTACTGAAGTGGGCGCGTAGATTAGGCTTGGCGGATGACCACCTGCGGGATTTTTGCCAGCGCCCACCGCCACGGCAGCAGCTCTTCAAGGCGATCGTTGGGGTGATCCTGGATCCGGGTCATGACGTCGGTCAGATAGACTTCCGGATTATGGCCATGTAGCTTGACCGTTTCGATGATGGTCAGGATATTGGCGATGCGGTCGCCACCCTTGTCCGAGCCGGCGAAGAGCCAGTTCTTACGGCCGATCCCAATGCCCCGTTCATTCTGCCCATGTCGGCGATGAAGTCGAGGTCCATTATCGTTGGCATCCTTATTTCGGCCAAAAGGTTTCCATTCGCCGCGTTGAAGAACGAGCGACAGGTCGGTTTCTTAAGGTTTTGGGGCCCTCAGGTGTCGTGGTCTCGATTTCGGAATGGATGATTGATCGTGTGGTGTGCGGCGGCATGACCATGGGTCTTGCACGCGTCGATCTTGCAACGCTGGTCGAGTTGAAGAGGCTGGTCACCAGCGCCGACAAGCCTGCACTCTTCCTGGGTGGACGTAGAATCACTCAGGAGGAAGACAATGAGATCCCGCAATACGCTGGTGCCGGCGTCAGGCCGGCAGCTCGACCTGATATTCAAACCCCGGACGCTCGACGGACTGAGCGACAAGGATCGCAAGAAGACGGTATCAACGCTGGCTTGCCTGTTAATGCAGGCAGCCGGTCTGGTCGTCGAGGAGATCAGCGATGACCAGCACTGATTTGATTCCGACAGCGCTGCTCGCGCGCAAGGCCGTCGTTTATGTGCGGCAATCTACGCAGTCGCAGGTTATGACCAATCTGGAAGGCCAGCGACGACAATATGATCTCGTTGACGTGGCGCGACAACGCGGCTTCAGCGACATTGAGGTGATCGACGACGACCTGGGACGCTCTGCCAGCGGAACGGTCGCGCGCCCCGGCTTCGATCGCCTTGTCGCCCTGTTGTGCGCCGGCAAAGTTGGTGCCGTTTTGTGCTTCGACGCCTCACGCCTCGCACGTAACGGTCGCGACTGGCACCATCTGCTTGAACTATGCGGCCTGGTTGAGGCCCGCGTCATAGATCACGACGGTATCTACAATCCATGTCGGCCCAATGATCGTCTGCTGCTGGGAATGAAGGGCAGTATCAGCGAGTTCGAACTGGGCGTGCTGAGAGCCCGCATGCTCGATGCCGCCAGATCGAAAGCGCGACGCGGCGAATTGCGACTTTCCGTTCCGTTCGGCTACATTTGGCATCGGGATGCGGGGCTTGGACTGGACCCCGATCTGCGTCTCCAAGACGTGATCCGATCCATATTCGCCCGCTTCCACGAGCTTGGAAGCGCGCGTCAGGTGCTGCTGTCGATGACAAAAGATCAGATTCACTTCCCACGGCCGTCGGATGAAGGGCGCATGACCAACTTCGTCTGGACACCAGTCCGTTAT